>SVKI01000031.1 GCA_015068555.1 Oscillospiraceae bacterium
CCCGCCTTTTTCAACAGACGTGGGTTCGGTCCTCCACGAGATTTTACTCTCGCTTCAACCTGTCCATGGCTAGATCACCCGGTTTCGGGTAAATTACAACAAACTATACGCGCTATTAACACTCGGTCTCCCTGCGGCTCCGTTCCTGAAGAACTTAACCTCGCTTGTTACAATTACTCGCCGGACCGTTCTACAAAAAGTACGATATCGCACATATAAAGTGCTTTATCTGATTGTAAACACAGGGTTTCAGATTCTATTTCACTCCCCTCCCGGGGTTCTTTTCACCTTTCCCTCACGGTACTATACGCTATCGGTCATCAGGTAGTATTTAGGCTTGGGGGGTGGGCCCCCCGGCTTCCCACGGGGTTACTCGTGTCCCGTGGTACTCTGGATACTGCCTTGTCTGTTTCGTTTTCGCTTACGCGACTTTTACGCCCTTTGGTTGAGCTTTCCAACTCTATTCTGCTAACAAAACAGAATCAATTATGCAGTCCGCAACCCCAAAGGTATTGCTACCTCTGGTTTGGCCTCTTTCCCTTTCGCTCGCCGCTACTAAGAAAATCGATGTTTCTTTCTCTTCCTCCGCCTACTTAGATGTTTCAGTTCAGCGGGTATACCTTCGTACAGCTATGGATTCACTGCACGATGACTGGGTATTGCCCAGCCGGGTTGCCCCATTCGGAAATCTACGGATCAATACCTATTTGCGGTTCCCCGTAGCTTATCGCAGCTTGTCACGTCCTTCATCGGCTCCTGATGCCAAGGCATCCGCCCTGTGCTCTTATTAGCTTGACCTTTTGTCTCGTCCACACGTGCTCCGATTCGCTCAAAGCTCTTTAATAAGCTTCTCGCACACTTCGCCGTGTCTCCTCTTTCGAAACGAAACATTATTTCGTTTCGAGAAAAGTTTTTTGTGACCTGGTTCTCGGAATTACATGAGTTCCTTTTAAAATTGTATTCCCTTACGGAAAAACTTAAATTTAAAAAGATTTGCTTTGTTCAGTTATCAAGGTACATATCTAGGTGTTAATACACCTTTCAACAATTAAGAAACTAATTGCTGAAATCTATATTAACTTTTTGTCATTCACACGCCGACCTGAACTATTATAACACAACCAAACCGACATGTCAACACTTTTTATTTACTTTTTTCAGAAAAAACTCAAAACCCTCTTCTTTTCTTACGAGGTGAGTGCATATTATTATACCAAGAATATAATGACTTGTCAATAGATATTTTTCATTTTTTTATACTTTTTTATCTTTGGCAAAACGCACTCATTTTATACCCTTTTTCTTCATATATAATTGACGGAGGTGCTCATTTTGTTCATAAAAGTTGTTAAAAAGAAAACTCTTTTCATGATTATATCATCTGTCCTTTTGGCAATCCTCGCCATTTCTGCTCCAACTGCCATATATACTGCCTCAAAAGAAGACGAAGAAGAAAAAAAGTTTATCAAATGGGTCGATTTCGGCATCCCCTATGAAGCATTATCCGCTACTTTGGAAATTGATATTGCCACCCATACCGAAGAAGGTCAAACACCTCTCGACTGGGTTGATATGCTGGCCTATTTAGCTTCCAAATACGGCGGTGATTTTTCTCATTTTAAAAAAAGCGATTTGATAAAACTGACCGAAACACTAAAAAAAGAAAATACAACCATTGATGCCTTAGGCGCATCCTTAAAAACATATTCTTACTTTAAAGAAGCATACAGCGCTGCTTTAAGCGGCTTTGTGGGGAACTATACCATTGAGTCTGCTCATCCGGATAACCCCACGGAAAAAACTGTAACCAAAAAATACGGTCTCAAAGCCTTTTCCCCCATTGCTCAAGGATATAGTTACAGTCACTTTGATGACTTCGGTAATTCCCGTTCATACGGTTACAAACGAAAGCATTTAGGTCACGACTTAATGGGAAGTGTAGGCACACCCATTATCGCCGTGGAATCCGGCTATGTGGAATGTGTGGGTTGGAATCAGTATGGCGGTTGGCGTATCGGCATCCGCAGCTTTGACAGAAAACGGTATTACTATTATGCCCACCTGCGAAAGGACCACCCTTATAACGATATATACGAAGGTAAAATCATCACTGCCGGCGATGTGATTGGTTATCTCGGTATGACGGGATACAGTTCAAAGGAAAACGTGAACAACATCAACACGCCCCACCTTCATTACGGTATGCAACTGATTTTTGATGAAGAAACCCAAAAGGATGGCACAAACCAAATCTGGATTGATATGTATGCCATCACCAAACTGCTGGAGAAAAACCGTTCAGCTGTTTACCGTGACGATAATGAAAAAGAGTATTATCGGAAATATGAAATGTTTGAAGAAAGCACGGAGGAATAACAATGAACACAAGCAAGATTGAAATCATTGTGCAATTTGATGTGGTACTCATTCATGCCGACTGTCCTCTGATTAACTTACATGATATTACGCAGTTATTCAAAGTTTTGGCCAATACCGGTGTCAGCATCGATTTAATCAGCTTCATCCCCTCCCGCCGTACCGGTTCAACTCTTTCCTTTTCAACCTTCAGCTCTGACTTTTCAAAGGTACTGCGAGCCATTGCACAGCTCAAAAATCAATGTGGCAATATGCGAATTGAAGTCAACGGCGGATATTCTAAAATCACATTAAAAGGCTCCCGTTTTCTCCAGGAAACGGGCATCGCTGCCGGTTTTTTCAATACGATTTTAGAGATCGACTCAGAGTTAATGCTAGTTACAGCCACCGGCAACGCCATTGATGTATTAGTACGAACAGACGAACTGGATAAAACGGTTGCAGCTTTAGAACAGGCTTTCCCTGAGACAGAAACCGTTTATCCGGAATAATTCATTGAATCAATTTTTCGCAACAAACCTTGCCTCTTTTCGCAAGGTTTGTTTCTATTTTACATAAAAAAGGAGACAGGGCAACAGCTTTGTTGCCGTTGCCCTGCTTTGGGGGATTATTATGAAAATGAGAGATAGCTCTCCCGGAATTTCTTCCGGTACTTACAGTATATACCCAATTTGTTGCAAGATTATGAATAGATTTTGAATTTTTCGCAAAAAATATGCTTTTCATGCTCTTTTTTCTGTTTTTTTAGTTTTGGTATATTTTATCCAAATTATCTAAAAAATAAAATGATGAATTTGACAAGATTTTATCAAAATTATACTTGCAACTTTTAACAAAATCTACTATAATATAAGAGTATATATTTTTAATGAGGTGATAATATGAGTTTAAAGACTGTTGAGGACATTGCCGTACGCGGCAAAAAGGTTCTGGTGCGTTGCGATTTTAACGTGCCGATGGATGATAATGGAAACATTACTAACGACAACCGTATCGTAGGTGCTCTGCCGACCATTAAATACCTGGTTGGTGAAGGTGCAAAGGTTATTCTTTGCTCTCATATGGGTCGTCCCAAGGGCGAATTCAATATGAAATACAGCTTGGCACCCGTTGCTAAACGCCTGTCTGATTATCTGGGACAAACCGTTAAAATGGCAGAAGACGTTGTTGGCGAAAGCGCTCAGGCTTTAACCGCTGCTATGGCAGACGGCGAAGTTGTTCTGTTGGAAAATGTTCGTTTCCATGCTGAGGAAACTAAAAACGATCCCGAATTTTCCAAGAAATTGGCAGATCTTGCTGAAATCTTTGTAAACGACGCATTCGGTACAGCACACCGTGCACATTCTTCCACCGCAGGCGTTGCTGATTATCTGCCTGCTGTTGCCGGTTACCTGATTCAGAAAGAAATCGACATCATGGGCGGCGCTTTAGAAAATGCCGAAAAACCCTTCGTTGCTATTTTGGGTGGCGCAAAGGTTAAAGATAAAATCGGTGTTATCAACAACTTGCTCAATAAGGTTGATACCATCATCATTGGTGGCGGTATGGCATACACCTTCAGCAAAGCTTTAGGCGGCAACATCGGCGATTCTTTAGTTGATGAAGAACGTTTGGATTACGCTCGCGAAGTTATGGCACTCGCGAAAGAAAAAGGTGTTAACCTGATGATTCCTACCGATAACGTAGCTGCAGATGGCTTCTCTAACGATGCTAATCAGCAGGTTTGCAGCACTATGGCAATTCCCGACGGTTGGCAGGGTTTAGACATCGGTCCCGAAACCATCAAAGCTTTCTCCGATGTGATTAAAAATGCTAAAACCGTTATCTGGAACGGTCCTATGGGCGTATTTGAATTTGAAAACTTTGCAAAGGGTACCATCGCAGTGGCAGAAGCTGTTGCAGAAGCTGACGCTGTAACCATCATCGGCGGTGGCGACAGTGCTGCAGCTGTAACCAACTTAGGCTTCGCTGATAGAATGACCCACATTTCCACCGGCGGCGGTGCCAGCCTTGAATTCTTAGAAGGTATCGAACTGCCCGGCGTTGCTTGCCTGGAAAAGAAATAATCAAACCAAAGACGGAGGATAATTAAAATGAGACAAATTGTTGCAGCCGGTAACTGGAAGATGAATATGACTCCTTCCGAAACCAAGGCTTTAATCAGTGAACTGGCTCCTTTAGTAAAGGATGCTAAAAATAAAGTTATCGTTTGCCCCACTGCCGTTTGCCTGCCCGCCGCAGTTGAAGCTGCAAAAGGCACCAACATTTTAGTGGGTGCTCAGAATATGTACTTTGAAGATAAAGGTGCTTTCACCGGCGAAATCAGCGCCGATATGCTCCTGGATTTAGGTATCAAGTATGTAATCTTAGGTCACAGCGAACGTCGTCAGTACTTTGCTGAAACCGATGAAACTGTTAACAAAAAGGTGTTAAAAGCTTTTGAAAAAGGCTTAACCCCCATCATCTGTGTAGGCGAAAGCTTAGAACAGCGTGAACAGGGTGTTACCGCTGACCTGGTTCGTATGCAGGTTAAAATTGCTCTCCAGGGCGTAACCGCCGACCAGGCTAAAAACACCATTATTGCTTATGAACCCATCTGGGCTATCGGTACCGGTAAAACCGCTACCACCGAGCAGGCTGAAGAAGTTTGCAAAACCATTCGTGATTGTGTTTGTGAGCTGTATGACTGTGCAACTGCCGAAGCCATCACCATTCAGTATGGTGGTAGCGTAAATGCTAAGAACAGTGCTGAACTGTTTGCACAGGAAAACATTGACGGCGGCTTAGTTGGCGGCGCCAGCTTAAAGGCTGCAGATTTTTCTGTGATTGCTAATTCCTAATTTTAAATTTGGAGCGTAATAAAATGAAACAACCATTATTACTTTGCATTTTAGACGGTTACGGAGTCAACTCCGTAACCGACGGTAATGCTATAGCTGCAGCAAAAACTCCTTGTATGGATGCTTTGCTTGCTAAAAGTGCCTACACCACGCTGGATGCTTCCGGTATGGCTGTTGGTCTGCCTGATGGACAGATGGGCAACTCCGAAGTTGGTCACACCAATATCGGTGCCGGCCGCATTGTATATCAGGAATTAACCCGTATCACCAAATCTATCTCTGATGGTGATTTCTTTACAAACGAAGCCCTTTTAGGTGCTATTAAAAATTGTAAAGAAAAGAATTCTTCCCTGCACATTATGGGACTGCTCTCTGACGGTGGTGTTCATAGCCACAATTCCCATATTTATGCTATTGTGAAACTGGCTAAGCAGGAAGGTCTTTCTAAAGTATATCTTCACTGCTTCTTAGACGGTCGTGATGTGCCCCCCTCATCCGGTAAGGATTTCGTAGCAGCACTGCAGGACGAGCTTACCGCCATCGGTTGCGGTAAAATTGCTACCGTGATGGGTCGTTATTATGCTATGGACCGCGACAACCGCTGGGACCGTGTTGAAAAAGCATATATGGCTATGACATCGGGGATCGGCGAACGTCTGCCCAACGCAGTGGCTGCTGTGCAGGCCTCTTATGATAAAGAGGTAACCGACGAATTTGTAATTCCTGTTGTAGTTACTGAAAACGATGCACCTGTTGGTATGATTGCAGAAGGTGACAGCGTTGTATTTGCCAACTTCCGTCCCGACCGTGCAAGAGAAATCACCCGTACTCTGGTGGATCCTGAATTTGACGGTTTTGCCCGCGAATATCAGAAACTGCACTACGTTTGCATGACGCAGTATGACAAAACCATGCCCAACGTTGATGTAGCATTCCGCCCCCAGACACTGGAAAACACGTTAGGTGAATACTTAGCCAAAAACAACCTGACGCAGCTGAGAATTGCCGAGACAGAAAAATATGCTCACGTTACCTTCTTCTTTAACGGTGGCGTAGAAGCGGTTTCTGAAGGGGAAGACAGAGCCCTGATTGCATCCCCCAAGGTTGCAACCTATGACTTAAAGCCTGAAATGAGTGCATATGAAGTAACTGAAGAGGCCCTGGCCCGCATCCGTTCTGACAAATACGATGTCATCATTTTAAACTTTGCCAACTGTGACATGGTTGGTCACACCGGCGTATTTGATGCCGCAGTTTCCGCCGTGGAAGCTGTTGACACCTGTATGGGCAAAGTTGTGGACGAAGTTCTCGCCAAAGGCGGCATCGCATTGGTTACCGCTGATCACGGCAATGCTGACCAGATGGTAGACCCCGAAAACGGTGAAGCCTTCACGGCACACACTACCCTGCCTGTTCCCTTTGTGGTAGCCGGCAAGGAAGTAACCCTTCGTGAGGGCGGCTGCCTGGCTGATATCGCTCCCACAATGCTGCAGATTTTAGGTCTGCCCCAACCCAGTGAAATGACAGGCAAGAGCCTGATTGTTTAATTAATAATTTTATATTTATAGGAGGAATTTACACTATGAAACAGTACATTGAAATTATCGATGTAGTGGCAAGAGAAATCCTGGATTCCCGTGGTAATCCGACCGTTGAAGTTGAGGTTTATACTGAAGATGGCTATGTTGGTCGTGCTTCTGTTCCCTCTGGTGCTTCTACCGGTGCATTTGAAGCTGTTGAACTGCGTGACGGCGACAAGAGCAAATACTTAGGTAAAGGTGTTTGCCAGGCTGTTGAAAATGTAAATACTGAAATCGCTGAAGCAGTTATCGGTATGAACGTTTTAGATCAGGTTGCTATCGACCGCGCTATGATCGCATTAGACGGTACCCCCAACAAGGGTCGTTTAGGTGCAAACGCTATCTTAGGTGTATCCTTAGCTTGCGCTAAAGCTGCTGCTGAATCCTTAGGTGTTAGCCTGTACAACTACATTGGTGGTTGCAATGCTAAAACTTTCCCCGTTCCCATGATGAACATCATCAACGGTGGTAAGCACGCAGACAACAGCGTTAACATTCAGGAATTTATGATTATGCCTGTTGGCGCTACCTCTTTCCGTGAAGCTTTAAGATGGTGTGCAGAAGTATTCCATAACTTAAAGAGCGTATTAAAGGGTAAAGGCTACAGCACCGCTGTTGGTGACGAAGGCGGTTTCGCTCCCAACTTAAAGAGCGATGAAGAAGCTATCCAGGTTATCGTTGAAGCTGTTGAAAAAGCAGGCTTCAAGCCCGGTGCTGACTTCAGAATTGCTATCGACGCTGCTGCGACAGAAATGTTTGAAGAAGCTAAGAAGATCGGTAAAGACGGTTACTACTTCTGGAAGACCGATATCTTCATGACCCGCGACGAAATCGTTGCATACTGGGAAGATTTAGCTGCTAAGTACCCCATCATCTCCTTAGAAGACGGTGTTGCTGAAGAAGACTGGGATGCTTGGAAAATCTTAACCGACAAGCTGGGTGACAAGATTCAGCTGGTTGGTGACGACCTGTTTGTTACCAATACCGAACGTTTAAAGAAGGGTATTGAACTGGGCGTTGCAAACTCCATCTTAATCAAGGTTAACCAGATCGGTACCTTAACCGAAACTTTAGAAGCTATCGAAATGGCTAACCGCGCAGGTTACACCGCTGTTACTTCTCACAGAAGTGGTGAAACCGAGGATGCTACCATTGCTGATATCGCCGTTGCTACAAACTCCGGACAGATCAAAACCGGTGCTCCTTCCAGAACCGACCGTGTTGCTAAATACAATCAGTTACTCAGAATCGAAGAAGAACTGGGTGACATTGCTTACTATCCCGGTCTGTCTGCTTGGTTCAACCTGAAAAATAAATAAGATATCTATTAAATAGATTAAAAACCCCTCCTATGAATTCATAGGAGGGGTTTTTGTTTTATAATCATCAACAAACTTTTCAGACCGTCGAGGACGCTGGTCCCTGCGATAAATTATGATATTTTTTGTAGTTTTGCGGTTTGCCTATTTCCTTTTATGCGGGAATAGGAAAAAAAGATTCAGAATGGACAAACTGAACCCGACGCTGTATGAAAATACCGCGAGCGGTGAAGTTTGCCCATAGCGAAGCGATCTGGACTTTTTACATTCCCTGTCCCTCAATAGCATTCTTCCTTTTATGCTTATGGAACAATACAAGAAACATACAAAAATGCAAAGTAAAGGTTCCCAACCATGAAAGAGGATAGCACCAATATAAAGATTCAAAGGTACCAATGGCACGAAAGGCCGTCAGAACCCAAAGAATACGAATACCGCAAACACCGGCAATCGATGTCACCATATTCATAAATGATGCACCCATACCTCTTAGCGCCCCACTCATAACATTCATTATGCCTGCCAGGCCATAAAAATATCCGTTAATCCGGAACTTCTTCAGACCCATAACAATAACCTCAGGATCATTGGGTGCATAAAGACTAATCAGTGTTTTACCAAAGAAATGCGTAATCGCAATTTCCACAATCCAGAAAAGCAAAACATAGGCAAAACAAACACGAACTGTCTGTTTGATTCTGTCAAACTTCTTAGCACCAAAGTTCTGACTGGTAAACACAATAGCTGACTGATACATTCCCGAGCCTACAACATTATAAAAGTCTGTTATGCTGGTAGAAGCAGCCGCACCGGCAATCGCCGCCGAGCCAAAGGTGTTAACGCTGGATTGAACCACCATATTAGACAGGGAATATACCGAACTTTGTATGCCGGACGGTATGCCTAAACGCAGCATTTTTAAAAAGGGTTCTTTATGAATCCGTATCTTTCGCAAATTAAGCCTTGTTTCATCTTCCTCGTGACAGAGAATATAAAGAATGCAGACAGCCGTAAATACCTGAGAAAGAACTGTTGCCAAAGCCACACCGGCAGCCGTCATCTTACACACGCAAACAAAGAACATATTTAGTAAAACATTAATCAAACCCGATGCCGTAACAATGTATAAAGCTCGCTTTGTATCTCCCTTCGCCCGCAAAAGACCGGCACCGAAATTATAAATCAGCGATGGAATATAGCCCATAGCTGACACCACCAGATAATCTTTTGCTTCATCAAACACATCTTCCGGTACATCGATTAAACCCAATAGTGGATTAGCAAAGAAAATGCAAACAAAAGAAATCAAAAGACCACCGCAAATAGCAACACTTATGGCCGTATGAGCTGCGTTGCTGATTTTATCCCGTTGCCCTGAGCCAATAGCCTGCCCCATTACAATGGTGCTGCCTGCCGACAAGCCTAAAATAAAGTTCAGCCATAATTTAACCAAAACCGTACAGGTTCCCACACCGGCCAAAGCCTTTTCGCCGGCATACCGACCCACTATAATGACATCGGCCGCACTATATAAATGCTGCAAAAAGGCTGTCATCATATAGAAAATTGAGAACTTTATAATCTTACCCCAAAGGGATCCGTGAAGCATATCAATACTATTTTTATTTGGTGCCATATTCCCACCCCCGTTAGGACTATAACATATTTTTAAAAATATGTACATAGATTTTCTATAACAATATGGATTTTTTAGCACAAAACTTTAAGCATTAATATGCTGTAAAAACAAATCAATCAACTACATCTTCATAATGAAACGGCACCATTTTTTGTAAATCTTCCGGATTCATTTCAATCTGATAGCCGATTTTACCGGCACTAAAGAGAATGGTATCAAATAAAATAGCTGTCTCATGAACCACCGTAACAAACATCTTCTTCATCCCAATGGGAGAACACCCACCGTGAATATACCCTGTCAAGGGCAAAAGTTCTTTCGATTTTATCATCTCAATGGATTTTTCGTTCACAGCCTTGGCAGCTTTCTTTAAATTCAACTCGTTTTCTACCGGAATCACAAACACATAATGTTCACCGGATTTTCCCACCGTTACCAAGGTTTTAAACACCTGCTGCGGATCCTGTGAAAGAGCCGCCGCAACCTCCACACCGCTGATGGCTTCCGTTGCTGCATAACAATGGGCATCATACGAAATCCCTGCCTGCTCAATCAACCGCATTACATTGGTTTTTTGCTCTGAAAGCTTTTCTTCATTTGATTTTTTCGCCATAAACTTTGCACTTCCTTATAATAAATATCCCCCCGTATAACGGGTGGTATTTCATTTTCGGGCATAGCCCTACCCTTTACTGGCTGCGCACAAGTGCGCTTTTTATTGGCCTGCCAGCCATGCAATTACTACTAGCTAC
>SVKI01000006.1 GCA_015068555.1 Oscillospiraceae bacterium
TGCTTCTCGCGTCATCAAAGGACCAACCAATTCATAAATCAAAACAGCAAACAGAGTGATGTTTCGAACCAGATTGCCGGCTTCTCCAAATTCACCGGCCACGATAGCACACATACCAAGAGCAACACCGGCCTGCGGAAACAGCGTAATACCCAGGTATTTGCAGATGGAAGGACTGCAATCCGTCATCTTTGCGCTAAAGAAAGTTCCAAAATATTTACCCAAGCAACGGAACACAATGTAAACAAGACCAATCACCACGATGGCCAAATCAGCAAATACATTCAGTTCGAGCTCTGCACCGCTGATGACAAAGAACAACGCCGAGAGAGGTGCGTACCATCTGTCTGACTTTTCCATCAAATCATCTGCAAGCGGACAAATATTGCAAAATACAGTTCCCAGCATCATGCATACAAGCAATGAGGAAAAGCTAATGTGAACAGGACCTATGTGAAAGTCTAACATAGAAAGAGCAACCGTTAAAAATACGAAAGTAATAGTCATGTTCAGGCGGTTTGTGTTAGAGTTAAACATTTTTTCAAGCTGCGTGAGTACCCAACCCATAATCGCACCCAACGCCAGGGAGCAAATAATCTCCATTAAAGGATTCACAATAATAGAAATCATATCCAGATTGCCTGCAACCATAGTTTTCGCAATACCAAAAGAAACAGCAAACACAATCAAACCGACAGCGTCATCGAGTGCAACAATCGGAAGTAACAAACTGGTCAAAGGCCCTTTTGCCTTATACTGACGAACGACCATGAGTGTTGCCGCCGGCGCCGTTGCCGTTGCGATAGCACCTAAAGTAATGACCTGCTCAACTGATAATTTATCCGGCATCAGAATATGTACCACATAAAGGGCAATGTCCACAAAAAGGGTTGCTACCAAAGCCTGCACAACGCCAATAACCAAAGCCTGTTTACCTGTTTTCTTTAATTCTTCAAGCTTAAATTCGCTTCCGATTGAAAAGGCAATAAAACCAAGTGCCACCTCAGAAACAAGAGCCAATTTGCTGACCGCTTCGTGCGATGTAAAGCCCAAACCGTCGATGTGCAAAGCTCCCACGCAATAGGGGCCGATCAACACGCCGGCAATCAGATAAGCCGTAACAGAGGGCAATTTAAACGGCTTAAACACGCGCGTCATTAAAAGCCCTGCAAGTAAGGCAACAGAGATGGATAATAAAGTACTCATAAAACAACCAGCTTTCCTTTAATAAAAATTTACATAAAAAAGCCGACAAGTTTTAAAAACCTGTCGAACATTTGGCAGGTGATATCCATGCGGATTCTGCCGACGCAAAGCATAAGCATTCTTGACATGCTCCTTCACACCCATTATATTATACCACCCATGCTATCTTTTGTCAATATAAACTTTAGCTTTTGACGTCTCTTGCCTCACTTTTATATATGGTAAAAGGAGTCGCATGTTGCGACTCCTTTGATTATCCGTGAAGTTTTTCATCCAATTCCTGATAAGCCCGGTATGTTTCGCTGTAATCTACACCCTGCGACTCATAAACCCGATCGGTTTCAACCAAAAGGTTACAGGCCTCCTCTACCGAGTTGTAGGCACCAACACCCACGCCTGCTAAAATTGCAGAACCCAGGCATGCTGTTTCACTCTTTTTCAGGGTAACCAACCGAATACCCGTCATATCGGCTTTAATCTGACACCATAAGGGGCTTTTTGCGCCACCGCCCATCATACGTATTTCATCAATCTCCATGCCAATATAGTCTAAATTGCTCTTAAGCATGCAAGATACAGCTTCTAAAATACTGCGTACAAAATGTGCCCGGGTATGTTGCAGAGTGATTCCGTAAAAAGCACCTCTTGCGTCCGGATTATATTTGGGCATGGTCGAACCGCATAAATGCGGCAACATCACAAGGCCGTCACATCCCGGCGGCACACTGGCTGCCAAATCATCTAACTCCCTAAAATCGTTTGCTTCACAAAAACTATTTTTAAACCACTTCAGGCTCATACCGGCCGTACTCGTCCATAGCAGGCGCACATAGCCGCCGTCATAATTGTAGTGCAGAGGAATTTTGCTACTCGGGTCATAAGCAGGCACCTCATCTGTCGGTACAAACAAAACCATGGTCGTACCGGTCATTTCACTCATAATCCCTTTTCTAACAACGCCTGCACCAATGGCGCCGGCCACCTGATCCATAGCACCGGTAACAACGGTCATTCCACGATATGTACCCACCGTTTCAGCACTTTCCTTAAGAGTCGGAAGCAACTTCTTGTCAACACCGATGAATGCGAGCATCTCGTCCCACCAGTCACCTGTATGAATGTCCAGATATAAGGATGATGATTGCAATGTCTTCTCCGTTACAAATTCACCGGTCATTTTATAAAGCAGATAATCTTCTAACAAAAATACCTTTTTGGTTTTTGCCCAAACCTCAGGTTCGTTTTCTTTCACCCATAAAAGCTTACAGGCAGGCCAGGTTGCCGTCACTTCCGGCTGACCCGTCACCTCATAAACCCTCTGTTCTCCAAAATGCGCTTCAATTTTCATTGCCTGCTCCTCAGCCCGGTTATCAAGCCATACAATGGCATCACGAACAGGTGTGCCGTCATCATCGGTTAAAATCAAGGTTTCGCATTGCGTATCAATACTCATCGCATCAACCTGCAGGCCGTCTGTCACCTGATCCACAGCCTCCTGCAATAAGTTCCAGTAAGATTCTGTATCAAATTCAACAATATTACCATCCTGACGCAGCGTATAATCCAGCGTTGCAGATGAAAGTTCTTCTCCCTCGCGGCTGAAAACAGCTGCCTTCATAGATGTTGTGCCAACATCAATACCTAATAAATTCATGTTACAATCCTCCTGTTTTTTTGTCTCCTAATCGGCATAAATCAAATGTGCCTGTGCTTTTTGCAATGTGTCTGCGGTATCAGCGTCAATTTTTTTATTGGTAATAATCTCATCAACCGAATCTACCGATGCAATTTGTGCAAAGGCCACACGTCCCATCTTGGTGTAATCTGCCGCCACCATGCGCACATCTGCCCGTTGCATCATGGTCCGGCAAATTTCCGCCTCCTGCTGATAGTAGGTCGAAAACCCCATCTGCGCATCCACACCGTCTACCGATATAATCAGCTTGTCGGCATGATAGGTTGAAAGCTGCCTTAAGGCATCAGGTCCATAAGTGAACTGATATTTTGTGTTCACCGAACCTCCCAACAGCACCACATGGAAGTTCCGGTTGTTAGAAGCCTCCAACGCAATGGCAATTGAATTGGTCACAATTTTTATATCTTTATGCTGCGCCAGCATTCTAAGCACAAACAGGGTCGTACTTCCGGCATTCATCATAATGGTGTCACTGTCGTGCACCACACCTTGGATATAGGCTGCTATAGCCTTCTTCTCTGTTTCATTGGCCGACGATCGCTGACTCATACTCATATTATAATAGGGACGATACGAGCTGACAGCACCTCCGTGTACGCGTGAAAGCAAACCCTTTTGTTCCAAATCGGCAAGGTCCATTCGAACCGTTACTTCTGAAATATTAAACAGCCTGCTAAGCTCGCTCACCTTAACCTTACCCTCACGGCTAAGCATAGCTAGAATCTTCTCTTTTCGTTCGTCTATGCGAATGTCCACGCAATCGTCTCCTTTAACGGCGTTCTGCGATTTCATTTTTCTTATTAACGAAAGTGTAACACCTTCCGTTTCTATTATATATGCCTTTTATCTATTTGTCAATTCCCCGCCGGATATAAAGCCGGGCATTTTGATAACTTGACAAACGGACAAAAATTGTGTATGATTAAACCAGTTTTAAAAGGAAAGGCTGAAGAGGATATGTCTGCCACATCGTGTGAAACCTGTGCCAATTATGTATATGATGAATTGGCCGATTGCTATTATTGCGCTGTTAATTTAGATGAAGATGAAATGCTCCGTTTTATGCAGCAAAAAAACTTTGCATGTTCTTATTGGCGTAACGGAGATGATTATCTGGTGGTTAAAAAGCAGAACTGAGGTTCTGCTTTTTTATATGTAAACTTCTAAAGTTTTTAATTTTTGTACTTGCAAAAAAACCATCCTGCCCTCATATAATTAAAACAATTATATGGAGGTGGTTCTGCATGTTTTCTTCTATTGCTTTTTTTCTTGTATATCTGTTGCGTTATGGTGCCTTTTTGCTTTCGTATGTTTCCAATAACACGAATGCCTTCCCACGTCCCCTTTCTCCAAAGGAAGAAAGCGAATATTTAGCCCTAGCCCAGCAAGGTGATACAGATGCCAAAAATAAACTCATCGAGCATAATCTGCGCTTGGTGGCTCATGTTGCCAAAAAATATAATCAAATTCCCTCAACAGAGGCTGATGACTTGATCTCAATCGGCACCATTGGTCTGATAAAAGGCATTTCCTCATACAATGATAGCAAAAAAACAAAACTTGCAACCTATGCTGCACGCTGTATTGAAAACGAAATTTTAATGTATATCCGTTCCGGAAAGAAATTGCAAAATGAGATCTCTTTAAACGAGTGCCTGGGCCACGACAGTGATGGTAATGAAATTACCTTTATGGATATTTTAACAGCCGAAGATGTTGATGTTGCCGAACTTGCTGACCTTAACATAGACAAAAAAAAGCTCTATCAATACATAGATGAAGTGTTAAACGAACGCGAAAAGGAAATCATCTGCCTGCGCTACGGTCTTGCCGGCAAACCAATTACCCAGCGCCAGATTGCAAAAAATATGAACATTTCCCGTTCCTATGTATCCCGCATCGAAAAAAAGGCGCTACAAAAGCTCTCCGCCCGTTTTAGCGAAAAAGCATAACAATTATATAAAAAGGGAAGCCGTTTAAACAGCTTCCCTTTTTTTTACGCTTCATAAAAAGCACAATATGCTTTATAGGCCATATAAATGTCAAGTTTTGATGCCACCTCATAAGGCGCATGCATGGAAAGTAGCGGCACGCCACAGTCCACAACCTCCATATCAAGATTAGCAACATATTGCGCAATGGTTCCGCCACCGCCGCAATCTACCTTGCCCAACTCTGCACTTTGCCACATTACCCCATGTGTATCAAAGCACCGTCTGATTTTACCCATGAATTCAGCACTTGCATCCGAAGAACCGGATTTTCCTCTGGAGCCTGTGTATTTGGTCAGCACCACACCTCTGCCCATAAAAGCAGCGTTCATTTTGTCCATCACTTCAGGATATGTGGGATCATATCCTGCATTCACATCTGATGAGAGGCAACAAGAATTCCGGAAGGTTCGTTTCAATTTCAGTTCATTGTAAGAACCAACGGTCTTTTCAATCAGCAAAGCCACGGCATATTCAAAAAACGCCGAGCGCATACCGGTGTTACCCATGCTGCCGATTTCTTCTTTATCTGTCAACAGGCAAACGGCCGTCTTCTTAGGCTGGTTAAGGTCAAAAAGCGCCTGTAAAGAAGTGTAAGCACAAACTCTGTCATCGTGACCGTAAGCACCTACCAGGCTTCTGTCAAATCCCACATCTTTTGCAGGATAGGCCGGCACAATTTCTAATTCAGCCGATAAAAAGTCCTCTTCTGTAATGCCATATTTTTCATGTAAAAGGGCAAGCAGAGCTTCTTTTTCTGCGTCCTTTTCGCTCTCTTTCTCCGGCAGGCTTCCGGCAAGCACATTGAGCGCTTCTCCCGTCACGACCTCTGTTGCTTTCTTTTGCATCTGGTCTGTAGCCAGGTGAATCAAAAGATCAGAAATATATAAAACCGGGTCGCCCGGCTCATCGCCCACGCTGATTTGCACGCGCTCTCCATCCACCTTTACTACAACACCATGAATAGCCAGCGGAACAGCTGTCCACTGATACTTTTTAATACCGCCATAATAATGGGTTTTAAGGAGCGTTAAACCTCCGTCAGAATAAACGGGATTGGCCTTAACATCCATGCGCGGACTGTCTATATGTGAAATGACAAAAGAAATACCCTTCTCCACCTCTTCTTCGCCAATCACAGCCAAAAACAGGTTTTTGTCACGGTTTACAAAATAAACCTTGTCACCGCAAGCAAGGCTCTCTTTTCCCTCCAGGTTGGTAAATCCCTGCTCTTTTGCCAATCGTAGGGCTTCTGCACAAGCCAGTCTCTCTGTTTTGCCGGCATCTAAATACTGTTTATAGCCTTCTGAAAAGGCAAAAATCTTTTCTTTTAATGCATCATCAACTGTTTTCCAGCCGTTTTCTTTTTGAAACATAACATCCTCCTAAAATAATACGGATAAAAATTCTTCTTCACTCATGCCGGCAATGTAGTCAGAAACAGTCACATTGTTCAGCTTTTCCATAACCGCATGTGACTCATGCTTCACGCCGCAGAATAAGTTCTCTAATTCATTCACAGGCTTTTTAGAAAAGAAATCGCCATAAATTTTTATTCCCCGAATCACACCTTCATCACCTGTTTGAATGTTCACTTCCACCTCACCAAAGGGAAACCGTTTTTTTCGGCAAAATTCATATTTAGGCGAATAACCAAAGTTCCATTCCCAGGTGGCGTATTTTTCATTACGCAATTTTAGAATATCCGATTCATATTGTTTTAAGTCAACAAATTGGCAGTTTTCCGTCCGGTTTAACACATATTCTGCCAGTGCTTCCATAAAAACTTCCGGTGCCATTTTCACTTCCATATGAGAGGCAATATTTGTCACACGGCTTCTCACCGATTGAATGCCCTTACTCTTAATTTTTTGCTTCGAAACCTTCAGCGCCTGTTCCAGCTTATTTTGACTAGCGTCATAGAGCAAAGTGCCGTGGTGTAACATTCTGCCCTTGTGTAAATACTGTGCATTGCCTGAAATTTTTTGGTCACCTATCACCAAATCGTTTCTGCCTTTTAAAGAGGCATCTACGCCAAGCGAACGCAAAAAACCAATCACAGGCGCAGTAAATGCTTCATAATTGCTGAAGTTCTCGGCCGAATTAACTATGAAGGTAAAATTGATGTTTCCCTTATCGTGATACACTGCTCCGCCACCCGTCATACGACGCACAACGCGGATGTTTTCTTCCTTTACATAGTCGTAATTAATCTCTGCCAACGTATTCTGATTTCGTCCAATGACAATGGTGTTATCATTGCGCCACAGCATAAATACCTCATCAGCCAGTTCCTTCATCAAAAACTCTTCGGCCGCCAGATTGTAATATGGGTCAAAGCTGTCACTCACAATAAAAATCATCGTTTATTCCTTCCCGCGCATTTTATCGAAGAAGCTTTTTTGTTTTGTATGATTGTTGCTTTTTAAACCGCCTTCAAATTCGCGCAACAAATCCTTTTGTTTAGCAGAAAGATGCGTCGGCACCTCCACATTCACCTTCACATATTGGTCACCGCGACCATTTCTGCGAAGCATCTGAATACCCTTACCTTTTAAGCGGAACACCGTGCCGGTTTGCGTCCCCTCGGGAATGGTATATTTCACCTTGCCATCTAAAGTGGGAACCTCCAACTCAGCACCCAGCGCTGCCTGCACAAAGGTGATGGGTACTTCACACATCACATCAAAATTGCTGCGTTTAAAAATCTCATGCGGACGCACGGTCACGCCTACGTACAAGTTGCCGGAAGGTGCACCCTTATCGCCCACATTACCCTGGCCGGAAAGAGAAATGCTCTGACCGCTGTCAATACCGGCAGGAATGTTCACCTTAATGGTTCTTGATTTTCTGACCTTACCCTTGCCGGCACACTTGGTACAGGGGTCCTTAATGGTCTTACCCTTGCCGCCGCAGGCGGTACAGGTCGTCACAGTTGACATGTTACCCAAGATCGTACGCTGCGTACTGCGTACCTGTCCGCTGCCACCGCAAACAGAACAAGTCACAACCTCACTACCCTCTTTAGCGCCGCTGCCATCACAATCCGGGCAGTACTCAACTCTATATAACTGAATCTCTTTTTCACA
Source organism: Oscillospiraceae bacterium (assembly GCA_015068555.1). Lineage (GTDB taxonomy): Bacteria > Bacillota > Clostridia > UBA1381 > UBA9506 > UMGS755. Next base: position 7,983 of record SVKI01000006.1, read on the forward strand.
TCCAAAAGCAGCTTCTTCAAAACTGATGGTAACACTTGACTCCAGGTCTGCACCCCGTTGCGGTGCATTACGGCGGGCACCGCGTCCGCCGCCAAAGCCGCCACCGAAGAAGCCATCAAAAATGTCTCCAAAATCAAAGCCGTCAAAGCCGCCAAAACCACCGCCACCAGCGCCAAAATTAGGATCCACACCTGCATGGCCGAATTGATCGTAGCGTTGCTTTTTCTCCGGATCCGAAAGTACACCGTAGGCCTCATTCACCTCTTTAAAGCGTGCTTCGGCTTCCTTATCATCAGGATTTAAATCGGGATGATTTTCCTTTGCCTTTTTACGAAAGGCTTTTTTTATTTCATCAGCGCTGGCGGATTTACTAACGCCAAGCACCTCATAATAATCTCTTTTTTCTGCCATATGCTCTGTCACCCTTACTGTTTAATAACCGCCAAATGCGCTATCCTAAACGGATAGCGCACCTGACTGTTTAAAATTTCTTATTAATCTACAACTTCGTAGTCGGTATCAACTACCGTATCATCACCTGCAGGAGGTGCCTGGCCTGCATCCTGAGACGCGCCTTCTGCTCCCTGCGGATTGGCTGCCTGATAAATCTTTGCGCTCACCTCGTAGAACTTAGCAGAGAGTGCTTCAGAAGCCTTTTTAATGGCCTCAGTGTCAGTTCCCTTTAAAGCTTCCTTCACCTTTTCAATTTCTGCTTCAATGGCCGATTTATCAGCCGCATCAATCTTGTCTCCTAAGTCTTTCAAAGATTTTTCACTTTGATATACCAAAGAGTCTGCATTGTTGCGCGCATCAATTTCTTCTTTCTTCTGCTTATCTTCTGCAGCAAATTTTTCAGCTTCTTTAACAGCCTTATCAATTTCGTCATCAGAAAGATTCGTGCTTGCTGTAATCGTGATTTCCTGCTCGTTGCCGGTACCTAAATCCTTTGCAGAAACATGCACAATACCGTTTGCATCAATGTCAAAGGTAACCTCAATCTGCGGCACGCCACGGGGTGCAGAAGGAATGTTATCCAAGTGGAATTTACCCAATGTTTTGTTATAGGCCGCCATCTCGCGTTCACCCTGCAGAACGTGTACTTCCACGCTGGTCTGACCGTCTGCTGCAGTTGAGAAAATCTGAGATTTCTTTGTCGGGATGGTGGTGTTTCTTTCAATCAGCTTTGTAAACACGCCGCCCAGGGTCTCAAGACCCAAAGAAAGAGGTGTTACGTCAAGCAATACAATACCGCTTACATCGCCGGATAATACGGCGCCCTGAATGGCTGCACCAATGGCTACACATTCATCGGGGTTGATGCCCTTATGCGGTTCTTTACCTGTAATCTTTTTAACAGCTTCCTGCACGGCGGGGATTCTGGAAGAACCACCAACCAATAATACTTTATCGATTTCGCCTGCAGAAAGGCCGGCATCACGCAGTGCATTTCTGGTGGGTTCCATGGTTGCTTCTACTAAGTCTGCGGTCAGTTCGTCAAATTTAGCACGGGTCAGAGTCATATCTAAATGCTTCGGACCGGTTGCATCAGCTGTGATAAAGGGCAGGTTAATGTTGGTTGTAGTCACGCCGGAAAGCTCAATTTTTGCTTTCTCAGCCGCTTCCTTAAGGCGCTGCAGAGCCATTTTATCTGCCTTTAAGTCAATACCGCTTTCCTTTTTGAATTCTTCTGCCAGATAGTCAATCACTCTCTGGTCGAAGTCGTCACCGCCCAAACGGTTGTTACCGCTTGTTGCAAGCACTTCAAAAATACCGTCGCCCAGTTCCAGAATGGAAACGTCAAATGTACCGCCACCTAGGTCATACACCATAATCTTCTGGTCATTTTCCTTATCCATACCATAAGCAAGGGCAGCCGCAGTAGGCTCGTTGATAATACGCTGTACTTCGAGTCCTGCAATTTTACCGGCGTCTTTGGTTGCCTGTCTCTGTGAGTCATTAAAATAAGCCGGTACGGTGATAACCGCATGGGATACGGGCTCACCCAAATAAGCTTCGGCATCTGCCTTTAACTTCTGCAAAACCATTGCAGAAATCTCCTGGGGAGAATATGCCTTTTCGTCAATGTCTACCTTGCGGTTTGAACCCATATCACGCTTAATGGAGCTGATGGTGCGGTCGGGGTTTGTAATTGCCTGACGCTTTGCCACCTGACCTACCAAGCGTTCACCGTCTTTTGAAAAAGCCACAACGGAAGGAGTCGTTCTGCCACCTTCTGCGTTGGGGATAACGGTGGGTTCGCCACCCTCAATAACAGCTACACAAGAATTTGTTGTTCCTAAGTCGATACCAATAATCTTTGCCATAATAAAAACCTCCTAAAAATGTACGAATACATCTACTGTATAATGTTATGCGACAATGTCGCTATATGAAAAGGCAAAACGCCTTAGTTTGCTACCTTCACCATAGAATGGCGGATAACCCTTCCCTTCATTTCATAACCCTTCATAAATTGCTCCACGACCACATTTTCTTCAAAATTTTCATCGTCAATGTGCATCACAGCATTATGCAGATTCGGGTCAAAGGCTTTACCCACGGCTTCAATTTCATGAACGCCCATTTTTTCCAGCGTTTCAATAAGCTGTTTTAAAACCATTTGCACGCCTTCGGCCAAGGGGGATTGCTCTTCTGTGGCGGCTGCCCGCTCTAAGTTGTCCAGAACCGGCAACAAATTCAAAATTGCATCTGCCTGCGCGTTCAGATAGGTTTCATCCTTTTCCTTTTGCGTGCGGCGTTTATAATTTTCATATTCAGCCAGTGTACGCAGATGCTTATCGTAAAGCTCGTCATAATTTTTTTGAAGTGCATCCTGCTCTTGCTGCTGATTTTCACTTTCCTCTTCGCTGTTTGATGCAGTCACTTCTTCAACTGTTTCCTCTGCTTCTGCTGCAACTTTGTTCTCGTTCTCAGTACTCACTTTTTACCGTCCTTTCACAATGCGGAATCACTCTTCGTCAATGTACAATTCGTATAACAACCTGTTTAATATGGCTGAAATTTCTTTGATTTTCGTAATGGTTTTCGAGTAGTCCATACGGGTAGGACCAATGATGCCAACCTTACCCATAACCTTGTTTCCAATATAATAATTGGCCGTAATAAGGCTCGATTTCCGCATGATATCCAAATCGTTTTCACGGCCGATTTTAACGGTGATACCACCGGCATCCTGACCTTTTTCGCCTTCTGTGCCATCCGACTCAAACAGTCTGACTACAGAACTTTTGTCATCCAAAAACTCTAAAAATTCCTTAGCACGTTCTACATCTCTGTATTCGGGATAGTTAAAGATATTCGTAGCACCGCTTGTAAACACTTCTGTTTCAGCACGGACATCATCAATTATATCCGCAATAAAATCAAGAATGGGAAACAAAAGCTCAAAGTGTGCCTGCATGGCCCGACGGATTTCGCTGATGGTCGCCGCCGAAATCTCATCTAACGTAAGTCCGGAAAGCTTCTCGCGCAGCAAGGCAGAAAAACCATATAAAAATTCATTATCCACACCGGCCGGAAGAAGCACACGCTTGTTCTTCATCACACCTTCGTTGGTCACTAAAATAATGAGCGCCGAAGCCGAATCAATGGGAACGAGTTCCACGGTTTTAATGGCACCGCGTTTCATCTCCGGCGTGGTTAAAACGGCCGTGTAATTGGTCAACTCTGATAAAATAACAGATGCTCTCTTGATGATTTTATCAACCTGACCCATTTTCAGTTCCAGAAAACTACCCAACATGGTTAAATCATTCACCGTCAGTTCGCCGCTGTTCATCAGCGAATCAACATATAAACGATACCCCTTATCAGACGGAATACGACCGGCCGAAGTGTGCGGTTGCTCTAAATACCCCATTTCTTCAAGGTCAGCCATTTCATTTCTGATCGTGGCGCTGGAAAGTCCCATATCAAGGCTCTTAGCCACATGGCGCGATCCGATTGGCTCTGCACTTTTAATGTATTCATTGATGATGGAATGAAGAATTTTCTTTTTTCTCTCGTTAATATCCATAACGCCCACCCCGTTATTAGCACTCGTTTCGCTTGAGTGCTAATAATAAAATAGCACTTTTTCTGATAATTGTCAAGCGATAAATTGTGAATTTTTTTTGTCCACGCAAAATACAACTATATGATTGTATCAGGAAAACTCCGATACAAGAAGACTCACGAGCACATCCTTAGACATAGAATGCGATTTTAGATAGCCATCCGTCTCCGCCAATCTCTGCACCAGGTGTTTCAGCTGGCTCTGCGAATATTTTGCACAATCGCGCATATATTTACTCGCCTGGAACGGACTGATTTTTAATTTTGACATAATCTGACTTTTATCGGCGCCCGCCCCCATGAGCAATTTGGTCTGCATCAGCTTATCTGCATTATAAATCAGCGGCGGTAAAATGGCATGTACCTCTGTATTGCTTTTGAATAAGTCATCCAGCAAGCGTAAGGCCGCATCCGTATTCTTACATAGCATGGCGCCCACCATATCAAACACTTTTCCTTCAATAGTCGGTATAACCAAACGCTCAATATCGGTTCTTGTAATCTCTTCACGTTCGCCCACATAGGCTGATAGTTTTTCGGCTTCTCTGCGCACGGCCATCATGCCTGCCGGGGTAATCTCATTGATATAACGTGCATCCTGCAAGCTGATTGTTTTGCCCATTGTGGCAAACAGTTTCTGTGTCCACCCGACCATTTCTTCTTCACCCATGAAGGCAAATTCCAAACACGCGCCTTCTTTATCAACCTGCTTAAGCAACCCGCTTCTTTTATCCACAGAAGATTCATCAAAGATGATCGAAACATAGTCTGGAATATCGGTTAGCCGTTTTGTCCAATAGTCTCTGTATTCTGCTTTGGCACCTGTTCTGCCATCGGGTTTAAAAATATAAGAGTCGGTAAATAACAGCAATTTTTTATCACTCATAACAGGCAGAGCTTCTATTGCTTCATCCACCAAAGATACTGAATAATTCTTTCCGTCAAACCGGAAAATGTTTAAATCTTCCATCACATCGGGTGATAAAAGATCTATTAACTGTTTTTTATAGTAGTTTTTTAAATGCGCTTCCTCTCCCCAAAGCACAAACACCCGGGGTGCCGGCTTTTGACCTTTTAAAATTTGTTTTAATTCATCAATCTTCATGCCGGTCTCCTCCTGTTTTGATTTTGATAATGTCTTTTTTGTCCATAATAAATGTCACATCTTTATCTTTATCGGCGCGGTATACTTTAACATCCGACTCACAAAGCCTGTCTAATACCTCCTGCGCCGGATGTCCAAAATTATTTTCTCCGCAGGGAATAAAAGCATAACGTGGCGTGACGTAATCTAATAACTTTGCAGTAGACGAAGTTGCCGAACCATGATGTGCTACTTTTAAAATATCACTGTCAAGGCCTGTTCTATGATGCTTAACCAGATAGTCCTCTGCATCCTTTTCTATATCACCTGTAAAAAGCACAGCCGTTTCACCATAGGTAAAACGCAACACCAGGGATTTATCATTCTCGTTTTTCGTCTGTTTAAGCCAATCTGTATCCGGCATAAGAACTTCAAATTGGCCTCTGCCACCAAGCTCTACCATATCCCCTGCTTCTAAAACGCAAATCTCTGTTCCATGGTGTTGTGCCATTGCAACGAACCTTTCCCCATCTTCTGTTTCACAAAATCCCTCCGGAATCAATAGGTTTTTCACAGAAATCCTGCCCAGGATATCCTCCAGTCCACCGATGTGGTCTTCATGCGGATGGCTGGCTACCACATAGGTAAGCTGCCGAATTCCCTTCTTTTTTAAATAAGGAAGAAGAATCTGTTCTCCCACATCGTAGTCTCCCATATAAGAAGGTAGGCCACCGCCATCAATGAGCGCCGTTGTATTACCAGGCAACACAATCAAGCTGCTATCACCCTGTCCCATATTGATAAAAGTAACTTCTGCTCTTTGGTCAAGCGCAAGTCCGCCAAACAAACCCAAGACCGTCAGACAAACCAAAGCCACCAAGGCAATTGTTACCCTGCGATTCCGTCTTTTTATCACGATATAAAATAAAATCAGAATGACGCCATAGACCAAAACACCCAAAATCGAAAATGTTCCTATTGTAAGAAGCCCAATAAGCTTTGTTCCAAAGAATTCCGCAATTAAGATAAAGCACTTCACAAACGGATAGGAAAAGCCTGCGGCAAAGGTTGCAAAAAGCGGGTGAATCATCCCCAAGCCGCTGACCAAAAGGCCGCCGATCAGCATGCCCATCAGCAGCGGAGATACCAGTATATTTGTTATAAAAGACCAAACAGAAAAAGTACCAAAAAAGATAGACGAAAGTGGCAATATAAACAGTTGCGCACTAACCGTTACGGCAAAAACGCTCACCACGCCCCGGGCCAAACGAATAAACCAACCCTTCTTTCCTTTAAGGCGGAACAGACGTAACAATCTCTGTTCTAAGGGCTTAGCATAAATCAAAATACTTGCCGTTGCGGCAAAGGAAAGTATAAACCCTGTGTCAAGCGCCACAGGCGGATGCCATAAAACCAAAATAGCTGCCGCCACTCCAAGCGAGGTTAACCCATCTTCTTTGCGATTGCACAGACTCGCCAGAAACATCATAGCCGACATAATGGTTGCACGAACCACAGATGGCCCGGCACCGACAAACAGCATAAAACACAAAAGCAGGGTGCCCATCAGCCAAATGTATCGATATTTATTTCTCTTAAAAACAGAAATCAAAACATACAGAAGCGACATAAGGCTTGTAATGTGCATACCCGAAACCGTTGTCACATGTGACAATCCGCTCACGCGAAGACTTTCCTTCATCTCCGCCGACAGGCCCGATGTATCGCCCAGCGCCACAGCGTGCAAAATGCCGGCCGCCCGATCCGGAAATCTGTCCTGCAACATCTGCCTGCACCGCAGATTAATTCCATATACATATTCTCTCAAGCCAAAGTTAAAACTTCCCTTGATAGCAAGCGTTCCGCTTTCAATATGCCCTGTAAAAAAGATGTTTTTTGTTTGCAAATACTTGCGAAAGTCAAAACCGCCTTCATTCATGGCTTCATCCGGCAAAGAAAGCAGACAAATCGCTGAAAACCGTTCCCCGAATTTTGGAATCGGTTCACCCTTCTTCACCGTCAGCCTGACTTTGTCACGCAGCGAGACTGTTTCATTTAAAAAGGAAACACTCTTCACCTCTGCCACTATCACCGAATATCCTTCCTTATCCTCCGGCTCTTCAAGGCAATCGGCTTCTATCTGCACATATTCATCTAAATAAGTATACAGGGGCTTACCTGTAACATCTGTCACAGTCTGCATATGAAGCGCGCCAAACAAAAACAAAAGCGCCATAAAGCACAAGAGCACAGACCGGCCCGTAAAATAAGAGCCGATTAAAAACAGAAAAATTAAGAATACAACACCCGCTATCGGCAGATACGCCGGCAAAAATGCCATGCAGTAAACGCCTGTAAGCAGCGACAACGCACAAAGAAATAAACTGCGCTTCACTTGTCCTTCTCCTTTTTCTTAAGCAGCAAAATTTTAGTTTATAAATCAAATAAGCTCACCTGATTGGTCTCCGGAATATCTTCAAGCACACGGAACTCCTGCAGTTTTTCCACAATCGAGTTACCGATTTGTGCGCGGCGCTTAAAGTCCTCAATCGATAAGAAGGGGCCTTCTTCACGTGCCAAACAAATGGATTCTGCCACAGCATCCGAAACACCGGCAATGGTGTTAAGCGGCGGCCTGATGGCACCGTTTTCTTCCACGAATTTGGTGTGATGAGAAGCATATAAATCCACCGGCAAAAAGCGAATGCCGCGTGCATACATCTCATTACAAACCTCTAAAATCGTCAACACATTTTTTTCCTTTGCCGTCGCATCGGGATTCGTTTCAATTTCCTTCATAGCGGCCATCACTCGCTCTTTTCCTCCCAACATACGCTCTGCATCAAAATCCGTTGCACGCACGGTGTAATAGGCAATATAGAACGAAACAGGATAATGCACCTTAAAATAAGCAATGCGAAACGCCATAGTCACATACGCCGCCGCATGCGCCTTGGGGAACATATATTTAATGGTCTTACAAGATGTGATATACCATTCGGGAACCTTCTTTTCCCGCATCAGCTCTTCATCCTCCGGCGCAAGGCCCTTACCCTTACGGACTTTTTCCATAATTTTAAAAGAAGTGAGAGGCGGCAAATCATGCTGTAGCAAATACAGCATAATGTCGTCACGGGTACAGATAACCTCCGGCAAGGTAGCCGTACCTGCCCGCACCAGATCCTGTGCATTATTGGTCCACACATCCGTCCCGTGGGAAAGACCTGAAATACGAATCAGTTCACTGAAGGTGGTGGGTTTGGTATCCAGTAGCATCTGGCGTACAAATTTAGTACCAAATTCCGGCACCGCAAACGTGCCCACCTCACTACCGATGTCCTCCGGCGTAACGCCCAAAGCCTCCGTACTTGTAAAAAGACTCATGGTCGGCTTATCATCAATAGGAATCGTACGGGCATTGAGGCCGGTTAAGTCCTCCAGCATACGAATCATACTGGGGTCATCATGGCCCAGAATATCCAGTTTCAGCAATCGGCCGCTGATGGAATGATAGTCAAAATGCGTGGTGATAACACCGCTGTCCGACTTATCTGCCGGATGCTGAATCGGTGTAAATTCGTACACCTCATTGGCACGCGGCACAATCATTACACCGCCCGGATGCTGACCTGTCGTACGCTTCACACCTTCAAGGCCCAAGGATAATCGCTTCATTTGCGCTTTAGTCAGGGCGAGTCCATTTTCTTCTGCATATTTTTTCACATAGCCCATTGCTGTGTTTTCAGCAAGCGTGCCAATCGTGCCCGCACGGAATACATTACCCTCGCCAAACAGCGTTTCTGTATATTTATGTGCCACACTTTGATATTCACCCGAAAAGTTAAGGTCAATATCCGGCTCTTTATCACCGTCAAAACCCAAAAAGGTTTCAAAGGGTATATCATATCCGTCCTTTTTGTATTTGGCGCCGCAAACAGGGCAATCCTTGTCCGGCATGTCCGCCCCCATGCTATAGCTACCATCCTGAATGAATTCTACATTCTTACAGGACGGACACAAATAGTGCGGAGGCAACGAATTAATTTCCGTGATGCCGGATAAAAACGCAATGAATGAAGACCCTACAGACCCTCTCGAACCTACCAGATAACCATCTGACAGGGATTTCGTTACCAGCTTCTGCGCAATCATATACATAACCGAAAAACCGTATTTTGTGATGGGAACCAGTTCTTTCTCCATGCGTTTTTCAACCAGTTCCGGCAGGGTTTCACCATACAGTTCATGCGCCTTACCGTAGGAAAGCTCTGTCAATTCCTCGGTCGCGCCGGGCATCTCCGGCGGATAGGTTTCTTTTGGAATCGGTCGTATCTCCTCAATTTCATCCGCTATTAAGTTGGTATTAGTCACCACAATTTCATATGCCTTTTCCTGTGGTAAGTAGGTAAACTCACAGAGCATTTCATCCGTTGTGCGCAGGTATAAAGGCGCCTGCTGATTGGCATCATCATAACCTTTTGCCGTCTGTAAAACCTCCCGGTAAATCGCATCATCCGGGTCTAAAAAGTGCACATCGCAAGCCGCCACAACGCGTTTACCCAGTTTGTCGCCCAGCTCAACGATGGTCTTATTCATATCTTCTAATTCTTCTTTGCCGGATACCATGTGATTGCGCACCATAAATTCATTGTTGCCCAGCGGCTGAATTTCCAGATAATCATAATACGAAGCAATTTCGGCAATTTCCTGCTCTGTTGCACCTCTGAGAATCTTTTGATACAGTTCTCCCGCTTCGCAGGCACTGCCTAAAAGCAAGCCCTCTCTGTGTGCATCAAACATATGCTTCGATATTCTCGGCCGCTTATAAAAATTATCTATATGCGACTCTGATACAAGCTTATATAAATTCTTTAAACCAACCATGTTTTTCACCAGAATAATGGCATGGTAGGTATCTGTATAGCGCTGGTTGCTTTCACCCGCCAAACGCTCATTAATCTGCAACACATTCTGAATATCCAATCCTTCCAAAAGTTCAAGGAAGTGCAGAAAGATGCGGGCAGTTACCTCTGCATCGTTAATGGCACGATGATGCCCTTCAAACACAAAGCCCAGATGTTTGGCCACGCGATTTAATTTATGGGTTTTAAGTGCTGATAATAAACGCCTGCTCAGCATCAGCGTATCAATATAGCAAAAATCAAAGGGAAGACTTAATTCTTCTGCTTTCTTTTTGATGTAACCCACATCAAAGCCTGCATTGTGTGCCACCAACACACAGCCTTGGCAAAACTCTAAAAAGGCCGGTAAAACAGCTTCAATCGGCTCAGCATCAGCCACCATCTCATTGGTGATATGGGTTAGTTCTGTGATGTGATACGGAATCTCGCGACCGGGCTTCACAAATTTAGAAAACTGCTCCGTCACGCGTCCGTCTTTCACCTTGACCCCGGCAATTTCAATCACCTCGCCATAGCGGGCAGAGAGACTGGTTGTTTCAATATCGAACACAACAAATTCGCCGGAAAGGGGCATGTCCTTGGCATTGTAAACATAAGAAGCCTGATCAGCCTCTAAATAAGCTTCCATACCATAAATAATCTTAATGCCTTTATCCTTTCCCGCATCAAAAGCTTCAGGGTATGCCTGCACAACGCCATGGTCTGTGATGGCAATCGCCTTATGTCCCCAGGCAGCCGCTCTTCCAATCAGTTTTGACGGCTTTGCCAGTGCATCCTCTGCCGACATAGAAGTATGTGCATGCAACTCCACCCTTTTTTCCTCTGCCTTATCCGGACGCACACTGACAGAAGCCTTCATCATATTGTCAAAGGTAACGGTGACTTCTCTGGCAAAGGTATCATATTGTGCCCTTCCCGCAACGCGCACAGCACCCAACTTTTTAAGGCTTCCCTTAAGTTCGTTATACTCTTCTTCTTTCAAAAACGATTTACAAATGATACAGCTACTGTCATCTGCTACATACAACTCTAAAAGCGTTTTTTTATTCTTCAGTTCTCTGGTTTCAAACGCAATGACCCGCCCCTCAACAATCACCTTGCCGCTGTTTTCATCAATTTCAGAAATCGGCGTTAATACCCCACCAAACGGCTTACCAAGCAAAACATCCTCCGGCGTTTCCGGCTTCTCTCTTTTTTCCGGCTTTTGTTTTTCGACCGTCATAGCCGTTTGAGAGGCCTCATGAATCAGTTTTGCACGCTCATTTTCGAGCTTTTCAAAAACAGAATCCGTTGAGATATTTTCTTTTTTAAATACAACCTGACACGAAAGCTTGTATACCTCACGCAAAAGTTTCTCAAAATACGCTTTTACACCACTTTCTTCCAGGGTTTGTTCGCCACCAAACTGCAGGGTAATCAGCAGTTTTTCATCTTCTAAAGCAGCACTGCTGCCCAGCAAAATTCCCTTACATGCAGGAAATTTTTCGCATACCTCCCGTACCAATTCAGGATAAACTAACATAATGTTTTCAGCCGAAACAGCCGCTTGTTTATATGTAACACTGAGCGAAATCTCTAAAAGGCCGAATTTATCCTTCACCTTTTCGCGCAGTAAATCCAACAGATTTTGCTCTACCACGCTTTGACAGGATAGCACAATATCCGCTTTTCGTTCTTCTTTATATATCTTCAGTTTTGTAACTTCTGCCCCTTCCAATTTCCCGGCAAGTTCTTCACCGGCAAGCAGAAATAACAAATTCTCTGCCTTTGTACTCATGACTCTCGCTCCAAATATTCATTTATGCTAAAGCACCCATTGCATCCAATTCTTCAAATAAAGCCGTAACAATTTCTTCTTCCGGTACACGGCGTATCACCGTGCCCTGTTTAAAAATCAGGCCTTCTCCTTTGGCTCCTGTTATGCCGATATCCGCATCTCTTGCTTCGCCCGGTCCGTTTACCACGCAACCCATAACGGCAATTTTAACCGGTTTTTTTATCTCCGAAAGCCGTTCTGTCACACGATTGGCAATACTGATTAAATCGACTGTACACCGCGCACACGTCGGACAAGAAACAAGCTTAGCACTATCTTTTTTTAATTCAAGTGCAGAAAGAATCTCGTTTGCCGCCTTAATTTCTTCCACAGGGTCTGCCGTCAGAGACACTCGAATGGTGTCTCCAATGCCTTCAGATAAAAGCGCGCCGATTCCAACGGCCGATTTCACGGTACCGCTATAAATAGTGCCTGCTTCCGTAACACCCAGATGCAACGGATAATCCACCTTCTGCGACATCAGTCGATAGCTATCTATCATCATCGGTACAGAGGATGCCTTCAAAGAAATAACAATATCATGAAAATCGCAGTCTTCTAACAATCTTACCTGACCCAACGCTTCTTCCACCAATGCCTCTGCACAAGGCGCACCGTATTGCTTTAACAATGATTGGGAAACCGAACCGGCATTAACACCAACACGAATAGGAATGCTGTTATATTTTGCCTTTTCCACAACCATACGCACGCGCTCTTGGTTACCAATATTTCCCGGATTTAAACGGATTTTATCAATACCGGCATCAATCGATGAAAGTGCCAACCGATAATCAAATTGAATATCTGCCACAAGCGGAACATCCACCTTCTTTTTCAGTTGCTCCACAACACGCAGGCTATCATCATTAATCACGGCCAAACGCACCAGGTCACAACCTGCCTTTGCCAGGGCGGTTGTTTGCCGAAGTGCCGCTTCCATATCGCCATTTGGCGTGCACAACATGGATTGCACGGCAATTTTATGCGCCCCGCCAATTCCTGTATTTCCAACCTTAACAGCTCTCGTTTTATTTCTGTTCATATGCAACACTCTCTTTATTATATTCAGTTTACAAATTATACCCCATTATACATATTATATTGTAACATACTTTAAAACAATGAGCAATTAAAAAAGGCTCACAAATTCCACTTACATCTTTTTAGTTGTATTTTAATTTTTTCTATTTTTAGGATTGACATCGTACATTTGTTCTGTTAAAATGAATTTACGAACATTAGTTCTCTTTAGGAGTGATGTATATGATGTTAATCAGAAAAACCAGAAGAATATCCTACGCTAAGCGAGCAAAGAGTCAGCGCATGAAGCTCTATACCCTGCTCACCGTTTTACTTCTGCTTTTTTCCTGTTCGTTAGCCCCTTTAGCTGATGATGGAAAAAACGAGGTAACCGTAACCGTCGATTCCGGTGATACACTTTGGGATCTATGTGCTGAGTATAAACCTGAGGATATGGATCTCCGCCTGTTTATTGATAAAGTGATGTATGAAAACGATCTCAACTCCTCTGCTTTGTCCATCGGCCAGGAGCTTATGATTCCGCTTCGTTAGGGTGACAGGAGATATCTGAACCGCGCCTTAAACAGCGAAATTTCATCCGTTTAAGATCGAGGAATTTTCAAAGAGGGAATTTTATGCTTATGCAAGGCAAAAACGCAGGTAATCCTTGACGGATTACCGAGTATTTTAACGTGGCAGAAGCGAAAATTAACCATTGAAAATCGTGGTTCAGATAACTTCTGTCACCCTAAGCATATAATGCTTTCTGCCTGCATAGTGTAGTAATGCCGGAAAGCCCGGTGACAGTTACCGCCTATGTTGGCAGAAACGGAGTGTTATACATGAATATTTCCTTTCAGACAATTCGCTTGAAAAATCTTTTAACCGCGGTAGTTTTTATAGCCATACCTCTGCTCATTGGCGGTTTATCCTCCTTCTTAACAGCAGATACGCAAATGTATTATGCGGCCCTAACAAAGCCTCCCTTGTCACCGCCGCCGGTGATTTTCCCAATTGTTTGGACGATTCTTTATATTCTGATGGGGATTGCCTCATACCTGGTTTACCGCCGCGGTATTTCCAAAGCCAATGTGCGTGATGCCTTGCTTTTTTACACTTTATCCCTTGTTCTCAATTTTATTTGGCCGCTGGTATTTTTCAGATATAAAATGTTGTTTTTAGCCTTTTGGGTGCTGGTTTTTTACTGGCTTATTACCGGTATCACAGCCGCAAAATTCTATCGTATCAAACACACGGCAGGTATCTTGCTTCTCCCTCTGTGGTTGTGGATTACGTACGCCGGCTATCTGAACCTTGCCACCTGGCTATTAAACCGTTAAATCCTATCCAAAAGAACAAAACCGCCTAATCGGTTTTGTTCTTTTTTCTACCTCTTTTATAGCTCATATTTCTTCAATTTTTTCCCTTCCGCACCGGTCTTTAAAAGAAGCATTTGAAAAAACAATCAAAATCGTAAAAAAACGACATTTTTAAGATAAAATCATTTACAAAATCACAAAAAACCTTTATAATATGAGTATGGGAGTGATATGATGTTAATGGAAAAGATTAAAAACAGCAAGAATAAAAATATATGGATCATTTCAGGCGTTGTCATTGCGATTTTCCTGGGCCTTTTGTGCTTTATTTTAATTCATGCATTAGGGTTAGATCGTGACACTTTATATCCCGGTCTTCACATCGGTGATGTGAATGTCAGCAACATGACCTTAACAGAGGCACGCGAAGCAGTCAGCGTGCGCTATCAGAATGCCTTATCAAAAACAATCACCATACAAAGTGAGAGTTACCAAAAAGAAATCTCTTTATCCGCTCTTGCAAGCGCCATAGATTTGGAAGCAACTGTTGAAAACGTCTATTCTGTCGGCCGCAGCGGCAACATTTTCAGGCGTATAGTCGAGGTTAATAACATCAAGAAAAACGGCCACACCGTGCCGCCTATACTGGCTTGCGACGATACAGCCTTAGAAACATTGATTGGAGAACTTGCATCTTTTGTAGACATCCCGGAGGTAGAAATGCAGGTTGCCATCGATAACAACGAAATGATTATCACACGTGGCAAACCCGGTAAACGTATCATCATTGATAAGGCTATTACCTATTTCAAAACACATGCACTCACCGCACCAAATAACCTTTTGGTGATAGAACCGGAACAAATTCTCCCCAAAGAACCGAACATTGATGCCCTCTGTGAAGAATATTGCGGCGAACCGGTCAATGCTACATATAAAATTGAAAATCAAAAACTCATTATCACAGAAGAAAAAGACGGCGTTGTGCTCAATAAGGCAGAGGCTCAGCAAATCTTAAACGAAACAATTGGCGATAAAATCCGTATTCCCGTTGTGGTAACGCCGGCTGAAATCACTGTTGAGCAGGTAAAAAATGAACTGTTTCCCGACATGCTTGCCCGCTATACCACAAATTATAACGCAGGCGATGTCTCCCGTTCGCATAATGTGGCCTTAGCCTGCGAAAAAATCAATGAGGTTGTACTGGCACCGGGCGATGTTTTCTCCTATAATGATACACTCGGCCCCCGTACGGTAGACCGAGGCTTCCGCACGGCAAATGTATATGTAGGTAACAAAGTAGAACCTGGCGTTGGCGGCGGTATCTGTCAGGTATCTTCCACGCTTTTTAACACGGTCGTACTGGCAGATTTAAAAATCGTATATCGCACCAACCATTCTCTGCCTGTTTCCTATGTGCCCCTGGGTCGTGATGCCACCGTTTCTTATGGTAGTATTGATTTCAAATTCTCCAACAACACAAAGGCGCCCATTAAAATTGTTGCCAGCGCCTCCGGTGGAAAAAATGTGGTTGCTATTTACGGTGTGAAGGAAAATCCGAACAAGACCATTGAAATCAGCACGCAAAACACAAGCACCATCCCCTGCAAGGTGATTCAGACGGAAAGTCCCGATATTCCTGCCGGAACCGTCAAGGTAGAGCAAAAGGGTTCGAACGGTAGCACATACAATACATATAAAATCACCAAAGAAAATGGCGTTGTTGTAAAAAATGAGTTATTAACCAAAAGCACATATGTACCAACGGACCGCATTGAACTCATCGGCACACAGGCCGTTGATGCTATGGGAAATCCTGTCATCGCACCCGAAGAAGGCACACCACCGGGTGACAATTCTGCTCCTACACAAACGCCGTCCGCTAACCCGTCCGGCGCACCCATTTCCGTGCCTGAATCAGAAGAATCACCTGCCGCTTCTCCTGCGGTATAAAAAGTGAGTTGATTATACTTGAAGCAAAGAACAAAATATGTTTGCCATCTCTGCGGATATGAAACAGCTAAATGGATGGGCAAATGCCCTGCCTGTGACGGCTGGAACTCCTTAGAAGAGGCTCTCGTCCGCGGTGAAAAAAAAGCAGCCACCATCACAGCAAGCACCAGAGTTCCACAACCCTTAAGTGCCGTTGATGTCACAGACTACAGTCGTATCAATTGTGGCATCACCGAACTTGACAGAGTGTTAGGCGGTGGCACCGTTCGCGGCTCTTTAGTGCTTGTCGGCGGCGACCCGGGCATTGGTAAATCTACGCTCCTCCTGCAACTTGCGGCAAACCTTGAAAAAAGCGCCACCCTGTTTTATGTGTCAGGCGAGGAATCAGAAAAACAGCTAAAAATGCGGGCAGATAGACTTTGTTCTGAATCCCCTTCTTTTTTCGTCCTCTCTGAAACCGATATAACGGTGATTGCCGGCACTTTAGAACAAGTTAAACCCGATGTTTTAATCATCGACTCCATCCAGACCATGTACCACCCGGAGATCACCTCTGCACCCGGTAGCGTGAGCCAGGTGCGTGAATCAACCATGATGCTGATGCGCTACGCTAAAGAAACAAACACGGCCGTATTCATTGTGGGTCATGTTACAAAAGACGGCGCCTTGGCAGGCCCAAAAGTGCTTGAACACATGGTAGATTGTGTGCTTTATTTTGAAGGTGAGCGTAACCACAGCTACAGAGTCTTGCGCGCCGTTAAAAACAGGTTTGGTTCCACAAACGAAATCGGTGTTTTCGAAATGACAGACCATGGCCTTTTAGAGGTGGAAAATCCCTCTAAAATGTTGCTTGAAGGCCGTCCCGATTCAGCCTCCGGCTCTGCCGTTGTCTGCACCATTGAAGGCACAAGACCGGTCTTGGCTGAAATACAGGCCCTTGTCTCCCCGTCAGGCTTTGGCACCCCGCGCCGCATGGCGACCGGAATCGACTATAACCGCGTCAATTTGATTATCGCCGTGCTGGAAAAACGCGTAGGCCTGAACCTGCAAAATCAGGATGCCTACATAAACATAGTGGGTGGCATTCGTTTGGACGAGCCTGCCGTAGATTTAGCAACAGCCCTCGCCATCGCCTCAGCCTTTCGTAACAAGCCGCTTGATACAGAGCTGATTGCCATTGGCGAAATCGGCCTGACCGGCGAGTTAAGAGCCGTCAATCAGATTGAGCGTCGCCTCTCCGAGGCCGTCAAATTAGGCTTTAAAACCTGTTTGATTCCAATGTCAAATGCCAAAAATTTGCATATTCCTCAGGGCTTAAAGGTGCTTTCTGCAAAAAACATAACCGAAGCCCTGGGTTATATTTTATAAATTAAAAATCAAGACACATGAAAATACAAAACAGGAGTGTTTCTATGACCAGAAAAGAAGCCCGGGAGGGCGGATTCATCATCATCTTTGAATACGAGTTTCAAAAATTACCTGCCGAGGAACTGCTTGAGCTCTACTACCACTACCGTGGAGAGCTGGAAAACCAAAAGGATTATTTAGAAAACCTTGTCAGCACAACCCTTGCAAATCTTTCTGAAATCGATTCTGCTATCACAGAGCACGCCAAAGGTTGGAGCCTTAATCGTCTATCTAAGGTGAGCCTGGCCGCACTCAGAATCGGCATTAGCGAGCTTTTGTATAACAGCGAAATCCCCACAAGCATTGCCATTAACGAAGCCGTGCAGCTCGCCAAGGATTACGAGGGTGAGAAAGCCTCTGCTTTTGTAAACGGCGTTCTCGGCTCAGTTGCTAAAACCTGCAAGGCTTAAGGAGCAGCTATGGAACAAGAACTCTTAACCGTTAGTGTTTCACAACTCAACCACTATATCAAACGCGTTATTGAGCATAACGGCTATTTAAAAAATATTTGTATACAGGGCGAAATTTCTAATTTCAAGCACCATCCTTCCGGTCACCTGTATATCACACTCAAGGATGAAACCTCAACACTTCGTGCCGTCATGTTTCGCACGGCGGCGCAAAGTTTGCGTTTCATCCCCGAAGACGGAATGAAGGTTGCCGCAACAGGCCGGATTTCAGTCTATGAGCCGGGTGGCACATACCAGCTATACATTGAAAGCTTGACTCCCGATGGAGAGGGAGCTCTCTATCAGGCTTTTCTTCGTTTAAAGGAGAAATTAGAAAAAGACGGCTTGTTTGACCCCACACACAAAAAGAGCATTCCGCTCTTTCCTGATGTGGTCAGCGTTGTCACAGCCGCATCCGGCGCCGCCGTACGCGACATCATCCATGTTTTAAAAAGACGGTATCCCCTTGCTGCTGTGAAGCTTTTTCCCGTTCCGGTGCAAGGCGAAGGCGCTGCCCGGTCCATTGCCGAAGCCATCCGCTTCTTAAATGAAAAAAACATCGGCGATGTCATCATCGCAGGGCGTGGCGGTGGCTCCATTGAGGATCTTTGGGCTTTTAATGAAGAAGTAGTAGCACGCGCCATCTATGATTCCAAAATCCCTGTTATCTCTGCTGTCGGCCATGAAACCGACTTCACCATTGCAGACTTTGTCGCAGATTTAAGAGCTCCCACGCCTTCTGCCGCTGCAGAGCTTGCCGTGCCAAACGTCCAGGATTTGCAAAATACGGTCCGGTCACTCTATGCAAAGGCACAAAACCGGATAGAATATCGGCTTTTCGCGGCCCAAAATGAGCTAACCAAACTCGCTGGCTCAGCTGCTTTTTACAATTTTCCCGGTTCAATCTCAGACCTTCGCATCACCGTGGACCGGCTGCAAAAGCAGTCTCAGGATGCACTGTATGATATCATGAACCAAAGAGCACAACGTTTGGGGCTTGCCGCAAGCAAATTACAAACGCTGAGTCCACTTTCCAATTTTACCCGAGGATACGCCTATCCGGCTAAAACCGATGGAACGCACATCAAAAGCGTCACACAGTTAGAGGCTGGAGAAGCCTTTTCTCTCAAGCTCGCTGACGGCTTGGTCGATTGTATAGCCAAGACGATTTATCAAAACGAAATCGATCAGTAGAAGGATGAACCAAATGCAACATTTATTAAGTAAAATGCGCCGCGCCGTAGATGACTACGGCATGATTCAAGAAGGCGACCGCATTGCCGTGGGACTTTCCGGCGGAAAAGATTCACTTGCTGTACTTGCTGTCGCAAAATCCCTGCAACGCTTTTATCCAAACTCCTTCCATTTAGAGGCTATCACGCTTGACATGGGTAATGAGGGCATGGATTTCTCCCCTTTGCAAGATTTTTGCGAAGCGTTAGATGTTCCCTTTCACCTTGTGAAAACAGAAATCAAACAAATTGTTTTTGATTGGCGAAAGGAAAAAAGTCCCTGTTCTCTTTGCGCCAACCTGCGCCGGGGGGCATTAAATTCAGCCGCACTGGAGCGCGGTCTGACCAAGGTCATGTTAGGCCATCACTTTGATGATGTGATCGAAACCTTTATGCTCAGCCAGATTTACGAAGGCAGAATCTCTTGCTTTTCTCCGGTTACTTATTTAGACAGAATGGCCGTCACCCTGCTTCGCCCTTTTATTTATGTGCCCGAAGCCGATATAAAAAAATTTGCTGCGCAAACACAGCTTCCCATTGTAAAGAATCTGTGTCCTGCTGACGGCAACACAAAACGAGCCTATATCAAGCAACTATTAACTCAATTAGAACACGAAAACCATGGTGTTAAACAGCGTTTATTCACCGCACTTCGCACAGCCTTGCCAGATTGGCGCCTTGCGAAGTAATCATAAGGAGGAAATCAAATGAAAATCAGAAAGGCAGTCATCCCGGCAGCCGGCTTAGGAACGCGCTTCCTGCCCGCAACAAAAGCTATTCCCAAGGAAATGGTGCCCATTGTCGATCAGCCTACCCTGCAATATATTGTCGAAGAGGCAGCTGCCTCCGGCATTGAAGACATTTTAATCATCACCGGCCGAACCAAACGCGCCATCGAAGACCATTTCGATAAATCCTACGAGCTTGAAACAGAGCTTGAAAAAAGCGGCAAGCTCGATTACCTAAGCACCTTGCAAAAAATTTCCAACTTGGCAAACATCCACTATGTTCGCCAAAAAGAAGCTAAAGGCTTAGGTCATGCGATTTACTGCGCTAAATTCTTTTCAGAAAACGAACCCTTTGCCGTCTTGTTAGGCGATGATGTTGTTGATTCTGAAACACCATGTCTTGCACAGATGATTGACCAGTATAACAACTGCGGCACCAGCGTTTTAGGCGTACAAACCGTGCCCGATAGCGAAACTTCCAAGTATGGTATCATCTCCGGCGACAAAGTAGGCGACCGTCTCTACCGCGTTCATGACATGGTCGAAAAGCCGGCACCCGGCACAGCACCGTCTAACGTGGCAGTTTTAGGTCGCTATATCATCACGCCCGACATCTTCCGTTGCTTGGAAGAAACAACACCCGGCGCCGGCGGCGAAATCCAGCTGACCGATGCCCTTAAGATGCTGGCACAAAAAGAAGACATGTATGCCTATGACTTTATCGGCCGTCGCTACGATGTCGGTTCAAAACAAGGCTATTTAGAAGCCACGGTTGAGTTTGCATTAAAGCGTCCTGACCTGAATCAGGAATTTTCAAATTACCTGAAACGAATTGTGAAAACCCTATAAAAGGAGTCTACCATGAAACGAATAATCCCCTGCATCCTTTCCGCATGGATGCTACTCTGCAGTCTACCGACCTTTGCCTCGACTCTCTCTGAGACAGAAACAAAGCTTTTAATCAATGGCGTAACCTATCAGCACATTGAGCGTCTTGCAGAAAACGGTTGGCAAGACATTTATGTGGTACAGGCCGATTTAAACGAGCCTCATTTAAGCTTCCATGTTCTAAAAAGCAGCGAAGGCCAAAGTTATTTGCAAAACACGCATGCCATGGCCGAAGCTGCCGGTGCTGTAGCAGCAATCAATGCTGATTTTTTCTCTGCAAAGCGTAACGAAAGCGGCCGCGGCTCTGCCATTGGCCTTGAAATAACCGATGGTGTTTTGCGCACCTCCCCTGCAGCGTATGAAAAAATGAATGCGTTATTCCTGCCTAAAAACGAAGATACACTTTACTTTAGCCCCTTCTCCTATGAATTTAAGGTCGTTGCCCCCAGTGGTGCTGAGGATCATATCGTCGTGATTAATAAGTATGACGATTTGCGTGGCATTGTCATGTACACGCCCGATTGGGGCAAAACAACCCCCGGCTCAGGCAACGATGTTATCGAAATTATTGTAGAAGATGGCATTGTGATAGACAAGCGTTGGGACCATGGCCCTGCGGAGATCCCGCAAAACGGCTATGTCCTTGCCACCAATATGACGATGAATTCATTTTTGGATAATGAACTAAACATCGGCGATGCAGTTACCATTGATATCACAACCGCACCCGATTTTAACAATATTGAAACCGCTGTCGGCGGTGGCGGCATGATTTTAGTGGACGGCCAGGTGCCCGCTGCTTTTTCTCACACCATCAGCGGCTATCATCCCCGCTCCGCTGTCGGCATTGATAAAAGCGGAAAAATCATCACTTTAGTTGCCGTAGACGGGCGCCGTACCGATGCCAAGGGGATGACGATGACGCAGCTTGGCTATTTAATGAGCGAGCTTGGCTGCTATAACGCCATGAATTTAGACGGTGGCGGCTCTACACTCCTCTCCATGCAGTATGCCGGTCAGCAAGTGGTTGCCAATCAGCCGTCCGACGGCTACAAGCGCCCCGTGACCAATTCCATCGGTATAATGGCCGATGTTCCCGATGAGCCTGTTCTCGCGGCCGTCCAGCTTAATAGTGACGATAGCCGCGTATTTATCGGTACGAACCGCACCTTATCTTTACAAGGCATCGACCAATACGGCCGCGTGATGGGTGCCCTCGATGAAGGCTCTGCTCGCTTTACCGTCTTAGAAGGCGATGCCACAATCAGCGGGAATCAGATAAAACCGCGCAAATCAGGTAAATTGATAGTAGAAGGAGAATCTGGCGGCTACCGTGATATCATCACCCTGGAGGTACTGGAGCGACCTCATCGCATCAGCCTGTTAGAAACTCATATAAACCTTTCTGCCGGCACAAAAAAGCAATTACAATTCATTGGATATGATGAAAAGGGATATAAAGCCGCCCTAAACGCTGAAGATCTAACCGTAACTGTTGTGAGTCCTTCCGTTGTAAGTTATGCACAGGGCACCGTGCAGGCCATCAAGACAGGCTCCTCTGTCATTAAGGCAAGTCGCGGTGAACTCACCGCAAATGCAGTTGTCACAGTTGGCGATGCCGAGCCGGCCACCTTGCCGCAAAACATCTACCTGCCAGACCCTGCACAAAAGAAAGGCGAACAAACAGATAATGCACTTACCTTCACCGTTTTCGGCAACACCAGAAAACCCGTTGTTTTATTTGATTTATATCTCACAAACGGCGTTGTCAATGCTATGAAAAATGAAAGTAAACTGAATTACTTTGTCGGCAATCAGGTTGCCACAGCTGCCTTGTCTGCGCTAAATGATAGTCTGAAAACAGCAGAAAAATTCAGCATTTCCAAAACAGGCAACAACACCTTTATCACGGTAAACAACGCCGCAGATAAGACCATTTTTAGCTGTGATTCTGCGCAGTTTCAAAAGCTTTTTGATGAACTAAACGCCTCTCAGGGCGGCAATCTTTTCCTCTTTTTAAACAACGCAGATATATCCGCATCTAACACAGAAATCAAATTCTTTAAAAGAATGCTGACAGAGGCATCACAAAAATGCAACGCTGTCTATGTGTTCTCCGGTGGAGACAAGAACGAATCCGTTATGGAAGACGGTGTGCGCTACATCACAACCGCCGGCATCACGGAAAATATAAGTCTGAAACCATCCTATACAAGCATGTATGATATACGCTACTATCTTGTTACCGTTAACGGAAACGATGTAAGCTACGAGCTAAAATCACTATTTCAAAATAAGTAACGCCACTCGTTTATAGTTGAGAATTATTTTTGTCACGACAAAAGCCCCTTGATACGATTGATATCAAGGGGCTTTTTCAATCTTCCCTACCACACCTGCAAAAAGAAGGCCATTTTATATAATACAGTGGTTAAGATGCAACATAGGCCGTTGGCCAAAGAGGCTATCGGCGAGGCATACAGGTGGATTCTCATCTCGTTTTATTAAAGGGCCCTGTTAGGCAAGCATATCGATTTTATATGCCAACACTCCAAAAAGGCTGTAGGTTGGCATTAATCTCTGTTTCTTTAGATTATCCTCTATAGTCTGCTCC
This sequence comes from Oscillospiraceae bacterium, assembly GCA_015068555.1. GTDB lineage: Bacteria > Bacillota > Clostridia > UBA1381 > UBA9506 > UMGS755. Next base: position 31,492 of record SVKI01000006.1, read on the forward strand.
TATTAAATTGCCGTTAAATTTATCAACATAAAAAACCATAGGTCCTAACAACCCATCCTGTGTTGTATTAAAAGTAATTTTATATAGGTTTTTTCCAACAATATTAACTTTATCATCAAAAAGATATATGGATGGCTGTGCATCAAATATTACTTCTTCGATTTTTGGATTATCAAGGTTTGTAATTGTTTCAATACTCTTTTTTTCAAGTTTTTTCTTCACATTTTCTATTGCAGTTTCCGAAGGTATCTCCAATACTTCCGGCGGAGGGGAATATTTCTTGTCACAAGTCGAAAATACATCGGGTTCATTGCTATCCGTTTTTCTATGGTCAATCACATATAAAGAACCCAAAACCATAAATAATACTAACACGGCTATCTCTATAATATAAATCAGTTTCTTCATGTTTCATTCCTCCTTATTTTCAATAACCTCCGCAAGCCTCTCCTTTAATGCCTCTTTTCCCTTTATCCGCCTGCGTCTAAACACGCAACATGCCTTTTTCTTTGTTTCCATATTATATCCCGCAATATACAAAAAGCGTGTTGCCCACTCAAAAGCAGAGCCACGCACCAAGAAACGCACGACTCTGTTCCTAAAGGTTGCTTAACTTTTTACTCATACACATCTTAATTTTTCATACGGGTACAGAAACAATAGAGTTCGCTTTTTTAACAACATCCATACTCAGTCATGACCACCGGTAAAAGCAGGGGGGATTTCCACGCCTAAAGGCACCAAACAATAAATATCCCCCCGTATAACGGGGGGTCATTTTTTGGCATAGCCCTAATGCTACTGGCGACGCACAAGTGCGTTTTATATTGGCCTGCCAGCCATGCAACTGTTACTTACAACCCATAAATGGGTTGTGTGTATTGCGCCGCTATGCGGAGGGGTCCAGGGGCAGAGCCCCGGTCGCTTCAAGGGGTGCGGGGGAGACATGGAGTAAGGCATTGTGTCAAGTCTAGGACGCCGACAGAATGCACTTAATCCAGTCGTTCTTTTGTCAGGTGGATACACCTGCAAAAGAACTTCCTAAAAAATGTATAGTAGAACTTCTTTCTCAGTTGTCACTTGCGTTCCACCTGCAGAAAGAAGAACTGAGGTAGGGACTTCTGCAACGCAGAAGTCCCTACCTCATGTCCCGCGTTTTTGCTACTTCGCGTGCCCCGAAGGGGTATTGTCTCACAAAAGTAGGCCAGCCCGGCAGGGCATCTACTACGAAAATGTAGCGCATTTTCTACAACCCCTCCACCAAGCTACGCTTGCTCAGCCTCCCCTTGCACAGGGGAGGCTGAGCAAGAAAGGAGGTTTTGGCCAAACTTGCCATACATATTACACATTAAAGTTTTTACATCATTTTACTATGATTTTGGGTTCATCGGTTAACCTTTTTGGAACCACGCAGACTTAGCGTGGTTTTCGTTATACAAAAAAGGGCGTACCTTTTAGGTACGCCCTTCATTAGCTATTATCATTATGCCTCTACTTCAACGGGGTCCAGAGAAGTTGAAGCGGGAGAGCTTGCTATTGACAGCATGTCAAATTGTGTCCAAACAGCATCATCCCAGAGGTCAATTTTAGCAGCCAGATTTTCAGAAACGCGGATTTCGCGAACTGTTAATTCGGGTTTAATGTACTTCTTCACGGTATTCCCTCCTAATTATTATCAAATCTCTTTTACTTACTGAGCATCCAGTGCATATGCAGCTACAGCAGATGTAGCAACATTATCACCGTTTACAGCATATACGCAAGCATAAATCTTACTTTCATCATCGCCCTTTAAAGCAGTTGTAAAGTTTTCACCAGTCTTAACTTCGTAAGCACTGATTGCGAACTTACCGGCACCGTTAGCACCGGCAGCTTTGATTTTGATAACGCCTGTTAAAGCTTCCAGCTCAGCTTTTGTTCTAGGAGCGGCGAATGTTGCGTCAGATACTAAGATACCGAAGTCAGCGGAGTTGGTAGCTGTACCAAACAGTGTGAACTGTCTCTTGTTAGTATCAGAAGTATTTGTTTCGAATTTGTTAGGAGTGTAACCTTCTTTTGCAACAGAAGATGTTGCGATATTAGCAACCGGATCTGCGTCTTCAGCAACTTCATTGAAGGTAAATACAAAGGTATCACCATCTTCAAGTCCTTCAGCTGTATAAGTGTAAGCAATCACATCAGTTGCAACATCCACTTTATTCTTTGCTACAGTTACGCCACCGTGATAGCCTGCATTAGGAATCAGGTAGAAGGTGATTTCATCAAGCTTAGTGGTCGTTGAAGTTTCATCATCAGAATCAACATAAACAGTACCATTTACAGCGCTGAAGTTGATGGTTTTATTTTCAACAACTACATTGGAAACTGCGCCTGCTGTAACAGCGCTGGACTGTGCGCCAACCTTTACTTCTGCAGTACCGTTCTTCAGCACGCTGTAATCAGCACTAAAGCCGAATACTAAATCGCCTTCGTTGTTTACTTCTGCTGAATTGATCTGGTCAATATAAATGATTTCAGCATCATCTACATCTCCAGCATCATCTTTGTCGGCATATACTAAATATGCAACTTCTTCGTCTGCACCCAGACCGGAAACTGTTGTTGTTACCGTAACGGTTTCAGTAGTACCCACAACCGCATATTCAGTAACTGTGTTGTACGTTGCAGCCATAGCACTCATGCCTGCGCTTAAAAGCAACATTGCAGCTACGGTTGCCGCCAAAATTTTGAACCCTTTTTTCATAATCACACCCACTTTTTCATATTTTTTATAGTGTATCATAATTATGTATTCATTGTACTATAAATAAAATCAATTGTCAACTAATTTTTGTAAAGATTTTGCAAAAATTTTGTTTTTGTCATTTTAACTAAAAAGATTTTTAAGGTTTTGTTAAAATCAACAAAAAAACTTATGATATATTTAATTTTTGTCTACTTCCTATATAAAAATACATGTTTTTTATCTCAGCTTCATATAATCTGCCGAGGTGATTTCATGAGTACAGCAAAACAATTTATTAAAAACGGCCTGCTTCTTGCCTGCACATCCGTTTTTTTGCGCGGTGCTTCCGTCGCTTTTAACGTCTATGTTACTAAACGCATTGGCGCTGAGGGGATAGGTCTATATGGTCTTATCATGTCTGTTTACATGCTTGTAACAACCGTCGCAACCTCAGGTGCCGGTCTTGCGACAACGCGCCTTACTGCTGAGGAACTCTCCTCCCATTCACCGGCAGGAATTCGCAAAACTGTTGCCTTTGCACTTTTATATGCTCTCTTTTTCGGCATCCTTTCCTTTATACTATTAGCCGCCTTTGCGCCATATATTGGAAGCGGCTGGCTGAGCGATGTACGTACCGTGCGTTCTTTATATGCCCTGGCAATCAGCCTGCCCTTCATTGCCATTTCCTCTGTTTTGAGCGGTTATTTTTTAGCCGTGCGGCGCGTTTCAAAAAATGCCTTTGTGCAGGTTTTTGAATTGCTCATCAAGGTGCTTGCAACCGTTTACGGGCTACATCTTTTTATCGACCGTGGCATCGCCTTTGCCTGCTTTGCCTTGGTTGCAGGTGGAAGTTTTGCCGAAATCGCCTCCTGCTCGCTCATCTGCATCTTATACCGCATTGATGTGCGACGCTTTACGGCTAAATCTCTTTCGGTAAACTCTGTTGCCATCCGTTTTCTCTATGTTTCTCTACCTGTGGCTATTAGTGCCTACCTCCGCTCCGGCCTTGTGAGTTTAGAGCACATCCTCATCCCTGTTGGTCTCAAAAAGTTTGGCGCCTCTGCCTCTGCTTCACTGGCACAATATGGGGTTGTGCATGGTATGGTCATGCCGGTCCTTTTGTTTCCTTCTGCCATTGTCACGGCCTTTTCAGGTCTATTGGTGCCCGAACTCACCGAACTCCAAACGCGCCATAGTCAAACGGGCATTGACCGCGTGGTAGGCAAGGTGTTTCGAACAGCGCTTCTTTTTTCTATCGGAGCATGTACCGTTTTTTTTGCCTTTGCTGACCCTCTCGGTATCGTTCTTTATAAAAGCACGGACGCCTCTTTATTCATTCGCTTTTTAGCGCCCCTATGCATTGTTATGTATATGGATAGCGTCACCGATTCCATGCTCAAGGGCTTAAACCAACAGGTCAGCTCCATGCGCTATAACATTTTCGATTCTCTGTTAAGTGTTGCGCTGATTTACCTTTTGCTGCCTCGTTTTGGTATTAACAGCTACGTGGCTATTATCTTTATAACCGAGCTGTTAAATGCGTTTTTGAGCATGAACAGGCTGATATCCATCACGAACTTTTCCCTCTCTGTTATCAGAGACATTATGACCCCTGCTCTTTCTGCCTGTGTGTCCTTCCTCTTGGTACACGGCATACAGATGCAAATGAATTTAAATTTTACCCATGCCCCAACGCTTTGCCTGTGCATAGCGCTTTTCTCGGGATGCTACCTGCTCCTGCTTTTCGCACTAAAGGAACTTTCGATAAAGTTATCCCCCAGCCATATTGCATAACAACTTCGACCACCTCTGTTTCTGTCACGACGCTTAAAACGGATTGTTGCGCGTCCACAATATATATAATGTAGAAACAGTCATAGCTAAACAGTTTAAAAACATCACCCACCTGCGTTGTTTCAAGTACACAAACTGTTCGGGTGCGCATTAGCCCTTTTCGAATCAGCTTTTCCTTACTATGCAGCACCTCGCGCATTAGATGAATCTCATTTTGCCGTTCCTCCTCACTTATATGAAACGCCAAAAAACCGGCAACCAGCAACAAACTTATATTCATTTTTGTGAGAATTAAAAGAAAGATACCGCCCACGAAAAGTAAAACGGTTATCAGGCGGCTGATGCGTTTCATCACGGCAGAAGCGGCAAAACAACCAATTCGTCGCACCAATATTGCCTTCACGATTCTCCCACCGTCAAGGGGTAAGCAAGGCAACAAGTTTAAAAATAAGGTTAGCGCATTAATAAACGCAAAAAACAAAAGTGCCGGGTTATCAAATCCGTACGTGGGAAACAACGCACCCAATAACACTAACATAATTCCGTTAGAAAGCGGACCCGCCGCTGCAATCACTATTTCTTTATCTGTTTCCCGCACCATTGCCGACGCAAGACGCAGCGTCATACCAAAGGGCAAAATCAAAATACTGCCAATGCGTTCACGGACAAGCAGTGCAGCCAGCACATGAAATACTTCATGAATAAAAACCACAGCATAGGCCATCAGCAAGGTATACATGCCACCTGTCAGCCAGGTGAAGAAAAGTAGCAAAAAAACACTCCAATGTATGTATAAAAATTTTGTTATTCTAACCATTCACACTATCCTTTTTTAGGCGCATAAATTCTGCCGGATCAAGCCATGTATCGCCATCTCTGATTTCAAAATGTAAATGCGGACCTGTAACATTGCCCGTGCTCCCCATCAAGGCAATTTTTTCTCCCTGTTCAACGGTTTCATCCTGCCCTGTCAAAAGCTCACTGCAATGGGCATACAGCGTAAAGATACTTTCACTGTGTTGTAAAAGCAAATAGTTTCCATAGCTGTCGCTAAAACCACACTCCACCACCTGCCCGGGAGCTGCTGCAAAGATATCTGTGCCCTCTGCCGCTGCCAAATCCACACCGTAATGAAACTTTTCTTCTCCGCTTTGTGGGTCTTGCCGTAGCCCGAACGGAGAAGACACAACCGCCTCGGTCGGCACCTTCATGTTCATCAGCACCTCTTTGCTCCCCAGTTCCTCCGGCAAACTTTTTTGCTCCGTACCTTTAGCTAAAAATTCCTTAACCTTCCCGGGCACGCCGGCAAAATCTGTATGCTCCTGCAAAATTCGCGTAATGGCATCCTTGGCCGGAAGCAGACTCTCCGCACCCGAGAATCTAACGACCAATGCACCGGCCAGCAAAATAATACAAACCGCTATTCGTTTAGTGGGCGCATAGTGTAGGCGCCCCGACTCTTCAGATCGTTGTCTGTGTACCTTTGCATACTCACCGCGCCGCCTGTAAACCTGTTCCATATTCTTGTCCCCTTTCTTTTGCTAGTAACAATATATGGAACAAGCTGTTTAATTATGATAGATGTTGCAAATAAACAAATGTCAATACAAAAAGAGGCTGTGACAAATTGCCACAGCCTCTTTCTCTCATGTTATGCGTGTAATCTTGCTTCCAAATCATCAACCAGTTTCACTAAATTATCAACAATTTCCTGACTAACCTTTTCACCCAGTTCACGCGTTGCGCGTTCCGGATATCCCATAACACCAACTTTGATTTCCTCACGCTGGTGCACTGATTCTATAACAAAAGGATGGTCAAACGCTTTAGAACTTACTGCATACCAGTCAGGGTCTGTACGCAGATTCTTTGCAATTTCTTCTTCATCCAAAACAATTTCATCGCGCACCATTTCCGGCTTCCAATATAGCATATTGGAGGTTTCAATCAAGCCTGCATGATAGTCATGCTCCTCGACTGCCTGCATACCAATCTGAGACAGTTCCTGCACATCCATCATAGCTATGGCAACATCTTTCGTTTTTTCTTTATCACGGCGTAAAAGCATCTGCAAGGTACTGCGTAGGGCATCCGTATTTTCCGAACCGCCGTGACCTAACAGAATCACGATGTTTTTAAAGCCCATGCGAATAAATTCAGAGCAAATTTCAGACATGTAAAGGCCGAAGGTGTTGGGACTGACATTGACCGTGCCCATCAATTCGCCACCCGAAAAGCAATAGTTCACAGAAGGCGCCACAACCGCGTTCAATCTGTCTCCTGCCAAGCGGGGCGGAATCACCGCGTTGAAAATATCGGTGCCTAAGGGCAGATGAAAACCGTGCTGTTCCGGTAATCCGACCGGAATAATAACAGTCTTAGTTTTTTTAATGACCTCTTCCATCTCACGGACGGTCATTTCTTCCATAATATAAGCCATATTTTCTTCTCCTAATACTTAACCACACAGGGTCTTACCCCGTGTGGTTAAGTTGTTTATTATTTAATTAAATCTTCAACACTGGGCATTTTAATGGTCTTGCCACCATTTTTAAAGGATTCCTCACCAATTAAACCGGGCAATGCAATGTTAATACCAAATTCAATATCAAGGGGCGGCTTGGTATCATTTATGATACAGTCTACAAATGCCTGCATCATCTTAGGATCAGCTCCACCGTGTCCTTCTTCTGATGCACCGGGATAGCCATCAAACGCCGGGATAACCACTTCACCCTTTGTGTTGGGAATGCTCTTAAAGTAACCCAAGGAACCGGGTTCCTGTGTTTCCTTTCTGCGACGGTATTCCAAAGAACCTTTAGAACCATACATCTCAAAGTTATGACGGCATGTGTGATGCACACCGAAGCCGATAAAGATTTTAATCAAAGTACCCTTCTTGGTTTTTACCATAATAACACCATTGGGCGGTGCAGGATGTGCTTCTTCAATGGGATTAAAGCCCGGAATAAAACCGCTGATTTCATCACAGGTGTCATCCAGAATGTAAAGCAGGGGACCTAAGTTATGTGTCAAATAATGAATGGAGGTCAGATATGAACGCCAGGTCATTTTAATGCTGCCATCCGGATTACGGTCAAATTCACCTTCGTGGGGATGAATGTAGTCAGATTCTGCATAGACAACATCACCCAGCAGACCTTCTTCATACATCGTCTTCCATGAATTGATAAACGCCCAGAAACAGCAGTTTTCTGCCACCATGAATTTGAGATTAGGATGTGCTTTAACAGCTTTACCCAACTTGGTTGCTTCTTCAAAAGAAGAAATGTTGGGAATTTCGCACAAAACGTGCTTGCCGGCTTCCATACACTGAATGGAAATGTCGCTGTGCGTAGAAACATGTGTCGCCACGATAACAGCTTCCACATCCGACTTCAAAAAATCTTCAATATTGTTGAAATACTGAATACCCTGCACATTCTTTTCCACTTCCATGGTGTGCTTGAATTTAGCAAGTGCTTCATCACTTTTATCACAAACCGCATAAAGCTCCACATTATTTAAAAGTGTAGCCATTTTATACAGACCCGCACCTCTGGGGCCTAGACCAATACAACCAAGTTTAACCTTTTTTGTTTCTGCCATTGTTATCCACCTTTCTAAGCTATCAAACTTTTTTGCAGACGCCCTCTTCAGATGCAAGATATGCTGTTTCTACAATCTTTTGCACAAAAAGACCATCTTCTGCGGTAATCACCGGCTCTGTATCCTCTAAAATGGCATTGGCAAATGCTGAAATTTCTTTCTCATACATGTTGCCCGTCACCACTTCAACTGTTCGCGTATCATTGACACTCTCTCTGTTTTGTTGCGCATTGTAACAAGCTGCTGCATCTGAAACCGTTAATTCTATTTTACCTGCTTCTACCTGGCCGATTGTGCCTTCCGCTAAAATACTGCCACAGGTCCCGTAAAATTCCAAACGGCATTGAGCTGCATTATCCGGAATGTTAAAGTTCGCATCCACATAGGCGGTTGCACCGCTATCCATCTTCATAAGCAGAGCAGCCGAGTCATCTGCTGAATAATTAAAGGTCTGATTCTGCGCAAAACATGTCACTGTTTTCGCCTTCGTTCCACTGATATATTGCAACAAATCGATACAGTGAATACCCATATCCATCAAAGCGCCACCGCCTGAGCAAGCCTTATCCTGACGCCAGTTACCCGGTATTTCAGGATACCAGCAAGTGAGCTGACCACGCATAGAAACAACATCACCAATAACGCCGTTTGCAATGAGTTCTCTCATTTTTTGATGATAAGAAGAGAAACGCATCATCAGTCCAACACCCAATTTCACGCCCTGTGCTTTGCAAAAATCAGCTATTTCTTTAGATTCTGACAGGGAAAGACCCATGGGCTTTTCAAGCAGAATATGCTTTTTTGCCTTTGCAGCAGCCATCGCTTGCTCTTTATGGCAAAAAACAGGAGTCGCAATGTAAACCGCATCGATTTCATTCAGCGCGAGCACTTCTTCAACCGTTGCAAATGCATACTGTGCGCCAAATTCTTTTTTCACCTTTTGAGCGGCCTCAAAATTAGTGTCCATAACGGCAACGAGTTCGCTGTTTTCAGCAAGCATCATTCCGGGGATGGTACGTCTGTAAGCGATACCACCACAGCCGATAACACCCCATTTGATTTGTTTCATGAATTATACACCTCTCTGCATCTCATCAACAGCCTCTAAAACAGCATCAGCCATATATGCAAGCTGTTCATCGCTCAGGCCGTACAGGGGCAGATGAGTAAATCTCTTATAGAATACTTCTTCGCAATTGGGGCAGGTTTTCGCAATTTCATCAGCATCATAACCCATATCTTTTACAATTTGGAAGCGATACAAAGGACCAAAGTGAGCAATCTGGGTAACGCCTTTAGCTTCCAGCTTCTTTTTCAGAACCTGTACATCGCCACCGGCTTTGGCAGGGTCAATCTGTAACAGATATAAGTGGAAGGTCGGCTTAATGTCTTCATTACCCAAATCCTGCGGGATGATGGCATCGTTTTCTTTAAATCTATTAGAAAGGTAAGCTGCAGCCTTTCTTCTAATTTCAATAATCTCTTCGTTACGAGCAACCTGCAGAGTCAGACCAAGGCCCTGGATTTCGGTTGTAGAAGCGTTACCGGGAACAAAGGGAGCTTCTTTACCCTGAATCGGTGTGATGTTATAAAGCCAATCCTTAATCGGGCAGCTAAAGTCAAGACCTAAGAAACGAGCACGCTTTAATTCGCTGCCAAAGTCAGGGACATTAGTCGTTAAAATGCCGCCTTCACCGAAGGAGGTAATGTTTTTAACTTCATGCATGGAGAATGCCGCAAAGTCACCAATGGTACCAATCTTCTTACCTTTATACATTGCACCAAATGCGTGAGCAGCATCTTCGAGCACCAGAATATTGTGCTTTTTAGCCAGCTCCATGATGGGATCTAAATCTACAGGATAACCACCGATATGCACGGGCACAATCATCTTGGTTTTATCCGTAATCTTTCTTGCTACATCGGCAGGATCCATGTTAATAGTTTTCGGGTCAACATCGGCAAACACAAGTTTTGCACCAACGGCCAAGGGATACGCCATAGTAGCCACAAATGTGATAGCCGGAACGATAACTTCATCGCCGGGTTTTAAGTTTGCATATTTATAAGCAATTTCAAAACCGGCTGTTGCATTGGTTACAAAAGTAGAAGTTGTTGTACCCAGGTATTCATTACAAGCAGCTTCCGCCTCTTCAACCTTGCTGCCCAAAGAAAGTTTGCCCGGCGGCGTTGCCAGGCTATCCAGCTTTTTAACCTGCTGCCAAACAGCTTCTAATGCATCGTCGTATTCCTTACCTTCACCCTGCATTAAAAAGCGGATGATTTCCATTAAATCGTGAACATTGTAATTTTCACCTACTGCTGCCCAGGGCACACGTGTTGCACCTGTGTTGTAACGAAAGTCTGTTGCTTTACCCATTTTCATATCTCCTTTTCATATATGATGATTTGTTCTTAAAACTCTGGCAGATAGCTCTGCTCTCTTTCCTCCCAGCAAACCTCACGCACTTCAATATCCTTGACTTTCAGCTTGGTTGAATAGGGAGAAAAACCAACATAGCCACCTACAATGGGATCCATATTATCAACGACCTCCTGAATCAGAACGTCATCAACAATCAAAAAGTTATGTCCCTGAACTGCACCCGTGGTAATTCTCACTTCGGTACCGGGTTCGTAGTGATATAAGGATGTTAAACAACGAAGCTCATCCTCAGGGAATCGTTCAATACCACTCTTGCTTTCATACCAGCCGTTTAAGCCGGAAATGTAACCTTTTTTCAGATAGTTATTCTCCTCATCCCAGGTTACACAGTACACGGCATTTAAATCCCTTGTGGCCGGCAAAACACTGGCCATGGTAAAGGAAAACATCACATCTTTTTCAAAACGCTCGCGACTGAGCAAAATGCCTCCCTTGTTAGCCGGCTCCGTTCCTATCAAATAGCCATTTTCATACGTCCAGCATCCGGCCGTATCACGCCACACTTCCTGCCAGTTTTCGTCCGGCTGATAGGAGAGCACGACCGGGGATTTTTCCACATTAATTTTTTTCCCAAGGAGCAAAATTTCCTTTTGCATATCCGTCCCCTTTTCAATTTTTTCATCCATTAAAATAATTCTTTCTCATTATATCATTTTTTTATGAAACCGTCAATATATATTTTCGTTTTTCGTGTTTTTGCACAATACAATAAAAACAGCTATTTAATCTTATAACCATGTATCCTTCCCAATTCCTTCTGCTACCGCATTCTTGCGCTGTCTGTTTGTATTTAAATCCACAACAATTCCGGAGCAAAACAACACTTTTTGTAAAAATTCATAATTTTTTTATTTTTTTGAAAAAAACTGTTGCATTTTTCTATTTCTTGTGGTAGAATAGTAGAAGTCATTAAAAGGGCATGGAGGTGAAAGCATTGCCTAACATTAAATCCGCTAAAAAAAGAGTTAAAGTCATTAAGACCAAAACACTCCGTAATCAGATGATTAAATCTGCCGTAAAAACATATATTAAAAAGTTCGAAGCTGCGGCTGCCACTGGCGATAAAGCCGTTGCAGAACCCGCTTTCAATCTGGCTGTTAAGAAAATTGACCAGGCTGTCAGCAAGGGTATCATGAAGAAGAATACCGCCTCCAGAAGAAAGTCGCGGTTGGCTCTCATGCTGAACAAAGTCGGCGCATAATGATGAAAATGTAAAAGCTACAGGTTAATACCTGTAGCTTTTTTCATTTTATAAAACATACTCTTCTATAATACTTATTATACATAAAGAGCCATTATTTCCCACAGGAAACAATGGCTCTTTATGCTCATATTCTTTACAGAGTCTGCACAACTTTATTCTTTTCTTTAGTCAAAATCTGCATCATAATCATTAAAGCAACCAAAACCACGCCGATAACATCTGTCACCCAGCCGGGATAAATCAGCAAAAGTCCACCGGCAAGGCTGATGATTCTCTGATACCAGGGCATGTGATGGAATAAATAACCCTCAAGCGACGCTGATACAGCAAAGATACCAATAATCGAGGTGACGCTGATGGTTATAACTTCCCAGACACTTGTATCAATAAACAACATCGCCGGGTTAAGTGCAAACACATACGGAACGATAAAGGCACCAATGGCAAGCTTTGTCGCTGTAAAGGCCGTTTTCATTGGATTTGCCTGACCTATTGCCGCTCCTGCATAGGCTGCAAGCGCAACCGGCGGTGTAAGGTCTGCCACAATACCAAAATAGAACACGAAGAAATGAGCCGCAATGTTCGGCACTCCCATACGAACCAAAATTGGTGCACAGGTTGCCGCCATGATGCAGTAGTTTGCTGTAGTCGGCACACCCATACCCAAAACGATACAGCAAAGCATGGTTAAAAACAGAGCAATGATAACCTGATTGCCTGCAAGCGCCACAATGCCGTTAATCATAATATTGGCAAGGCCTGTCATCGTGATGGTTCCGGCGATGATACCTGCCACACCACAAGCCGCCGCAACTGTAATCATGCCTTGACCGCCCGCAGCTAATGCTTCCCACACCTTTTTGGGCGTGATACGGTTTTCTTTGTTAAACAAGCTCACCACAATGGCCACTACAATTGCAATAGCTGCCGCATACTGGATAGAACGCTGACTGGTACCAACCAGGTAGATAAGGATAATGAGAGGCAACAGTAAATAGGTTTTCTTTAAAAGAGGTAGCAGTCGGGGCAATTCCTCTTTTGTCAAACCGCGAAGGCCTTCTTTTTTAGCTTCCAGATGTACTGCAATAAAAATACCTGCAAAGTATAAAATTGCCGGCAAAATAGCACGAACAACGATGTTACTGTACGGAACACCCACATAATCTGCCATCAAAAAGGCTGCTGCGCCCATAATCGGTGGCATAATTTGGCCGCCTGTTGAAGCAGAAGCTTCTGCTGCAGCAGCAAATTCGGGTTTATAACCCGTCTTCTTCATCAAAGGAATGGTTACAGAACCGGAACCAACCGTATTAGCAACCGACGAACCTGATACCATACCCTCCAGCGCACTTGCCACAACCGCAACCTTGGCCGGTCCGCCGGAAAAGCCACCAACAATTGAGTTGGAAATTTGGATAAAGAAGTCAGCAATACCGGTACGTTCCAAAAAGGCACCAAAGATGATAAACACCACAATGAATTTAGAGCATACATTAATAGGCGTTGATAAAATACCTTCTTTTCCATAGAACAAATAGTGCACAATGTAGTTTAGTTTCCCCCAGAGCGTTGGATTCGACAAACCACCAAAGAGCGCATATAAAATAAAGCAACATGCAACAATAACGATTGGCAAGCCTACGCTTCGTCTACAGACTTCAATCAGAGAAATAATGCCCATAATGCCAATTATAATTTGATACCAGGTAAAATTACTACCCTGCTGAATGATAGAAACAGCATTACATGCATAATAGCAGAACGCACCTGTACCACAAAGCATAAGCACAACATCATACCATGGCATATAGTTCGTTTTTTGCACGCCTTTTTTAGCCGGAAAAACAAGGTAGCCAAGTAAAATAATAAACGCTACGAATGTCGTGAGGCGAAGTTCTTCAAGCCAGCTCGCAAACAGCGTTACATAAATGCAAAACAAAGAAAAAATTGCCAGGAGACAATTCACCAAAACCCTTGCCTTGCCTTCCCAAATTCGGGTATTTGACTCACGGTCAAATTTTTTCATAACTGCATCCAGGTCCATAGGCTCTGTTGGTACAGTAGCCTTCTTCTTACCGAAAATCATTAAGAAACCTCCTTGGAATATGATAAAACGGTTGCGACACCATATCGCAACCGTTTCTCATCGTGTTTTAGAAATTAGTCAACGGCCACTGTTACACCTTTTTCAGCAAAGTATTTTGCTGCACCTGCATGGAAAGGAACAATCATACCGCTGGTTGCATTTTCAATGCTGAGTTCTGCTCCCTTAGCATTTTCTGCTGTAATAGCCTCAGCATTGTCAAAAATTGCAGCAGTCAGTTTATATACATCATCTTCGCTGGCTGCAGCATTAACAATCAGGGTAGCCTTAACAGTTACTGTATTTACATCCTCTGTCTGACCTGCGTAGGTACCGGCAGGGATTGTATGAATTGTATAGAAGGGGCAAGATGCCATCAGCGTTTCAGCAACAGCACCATCGATGGGCACTAAGTATGCCTGATTGGTGGTGCACAGCTCTGTGATAGCCGGTGTCGGAGCACCTGCAACGATAAACGCAGCATCAATTTTGCCGTCTTTTAAAGCATCAGCGCTATCAGCAAAAGACTGATACTGTGCTTTAATATCGTTCTCCGTTAAGCCGGCAGCAGTCAATACGTCAATTGCATTGAAGTAAACACCGGAACCGGGCGCACCGATAGAAACAGCTTTACCCTTTAAGTCTGCTACAGTTTTGATTGCAGAATCCATAGTTACCAGCTGAACCGCTTCAGCATATAAACCGGCAACGGTACGGAAGGAATCAATTTTACCTTCTGCTTCAAAGGAACGGGTACCTTCCCAGGCATATGCCATAACATCAGACTGAACAGTACCCAACTGATAGTTGCCTGCCTGAATGCCCTGGATGTTAGCCTTAGAACCATCCGTAGAAACAACAGTAACATTTACGCCTGCATTGTTTGTGATGTACTGACCGAGCACACCGCCATAACCATAATATGTACCAGAAGTACCGCCTGTACCCATTGTCATTTTTGTGCCGCCTGCGCCGTTACATGCTGCCAAAGCCAGCATCATAACCAGTGCAAGTACAATAGAAATTACTCTTTTCATTTAATAATCCTCCTTATTTAGTAGACACGATATTTTAATTATACTATAAGTTCTAATGTTTGGCAAGTTAATTTTGCATTTTTATGCAAAATGACTGCACAAAAAAAGAAAGGTGCTCTAAGCACCTTCCAGACTGTCGAAAAAGGCAGGTCTACCGCAAGAAGTATAAGAAAAAAAACGAAAATGGAACTAACAAAAAAATAATTCGTTTTTAGTCATAACAGAGCGGTTCCTGTCGAGGAAACCGCTCTGTTTCTTGCTTTTAACGAACACAAACTCTACCGTACCATTGTACGCCGACGAATTTGTGTTCGTCAAATATTCCTACCTTTTTCAAACTCTACTCAGCGTGTCGAGGTTTCTCGACACGCTGAAAGGTGCTCTAAGCACCTTCCCTTTTTATTTATTCAGCCAAAAAAGCTTCCAGTCTGTTCATACCCTCGCATATATTCTCCATCGAAGTAGCATATGACCAACGAACAAAATCATCATTACCAAAACCACTGCAAGGAACAACCGCAACTTTTGCCACATTCAAAAATGCCTCAGCAAAATCATCGGAAGTCTCGATACGTTTACCACCAATGGTTCTGCCCTTAACACCGCTGATATTCATCAGTACATAAAAGGCACCATTTGGCTTTTTGCAGGAAACACCGGGAATGGCGTTAATTCTCTCTACCATGTAATCTCTGCGCTCTGCAAAGGCTTTTTTCATAACGGCAATTTCTTCTTCGCCACCGGAAAGTGCCGCAACAGTCGCTGCCTGTGCAATAGAGTTCGGATTGGAAGTTGCATGCGATTGCAGATTTGCCATAACCTTTGCTACTTCAGGGCAAGCTGCTGCATAGCCGATACGCCAACCCGTCATTGCATAGGTTTTGGAAACACCGTTAATAATAATGGTGCGCTTTTTAATTTCGTCACCAAAAGAAGCAATGCTCACGTGCTTACCTTCATAAATGAGGTGCTCATAAATTTCATCGGAAATCACATATAAATCATGCTCAACAATCACATCGGCAATGGCTTTTAATTCGTCCTCTGTATATACCATACCGGTCGGGTTGGAAGGACTATTTAAAACAACCGCACGGGTCTTGGGTGTGATGGCTTTCTTCAGTTCTTCCGCTGTTACTTTAAAGTTATCCGTTTCAGACGTCTGCATAATCACCGGAACACCGTCAGCAATTTTAATCATTTCCGGATAGCTTACCCAGAAAGGTGCCGGAATCAACACTTCATCACCGGGGTTTAAAATAGCCATAAATGTGTTAACCAAAGAGTGCTTTGCACCGTTACTTACCACAATTTGAGCAGGTTCATAGGAAAGGCCGTTCTCGCGGCTGAGTTTTTCGCAAACTGCTTTTCTGAGTTCTAATGTACCGGCAGCCGGTGTGTATCTTGTCATACCGTTTTGGATGGCCTCAATTGCTGCCTTTTTAATATAATCCGGTGTTTCAAAGTCCGGTTCACCCGCACCGAATCCTACTACATCCAAGCCCTCGGCCTTCATCGCCTTAAATTTAGAGTCGATTGCCAGGGTTGTGGAAGCCTGAATGTTACTTGCTTTTTTTGATACATACATACTCTTTCACTCCATTCTGATTTTTACCTGTTGTATTGATAAACCTTACGGTTTTTTAACCTTTTAATACCTGATCAGCATAACGCAAAAAATTTTCATGTGTTATCTTTTTAATCAATGTTTCTGTATAGCCATGTTCTTTCATTTTGTAACACAGGCATTCATAATCACACGCCGATGTCATCCCCTCAGGCAAAACTGAAATACCGTCAAAGTCAGAACCTAAACCAATGTTGTTTTCTGCTCCCATTGCCAACATATAATCGCAATGTTTAAAAAAATCACGCATGGATGCCTGTTTGCACCCTGCCAAAAATAAGGGATAAATCGTCAAACCTATAAAGCCATTGGTTTGAATCATCGCCTGAATCTGCCTGTCACTCAGATTACGCTCATGCATTGCCACCGAATAAGCATTTGAGTGTGATGCCATAACAGGCAATGTGCTCTGTGCAATCACATCCCAAAAACTTTTAATTGAAAGATGCGAAACATCAACAAGCATACCCAAACGATTCATTTCCTGCACCACTTCCCTACCAAAAGCCGAAAGACCTGTGTCCTCCTGGCAAGAAGCCCCGCAGGCAATTTCATTTATACCATTCCACGTCAAAGTCATTGCTCTGACGCCGCGCGCATATAGCGCATAAAGATTGTGAATAGAGTGTTCAAGCACCCGCCCATTCTCTACAGAAAGCAAAGCCCCCACCTTGCCGCTATACAAAGAGTCTCGCAAGTCTTTAGCAGATAGCACAAGCTGCAGATGCTTTTCATTTTGCCTTAATTCGTCATAAAAAACATCAATCAGATGCATGCACCTCTGCATAGGATTCTCCGGTGTATCATCCACCCAGGTGGCAAAAACCTGCACATACCCGCCATATTCCAGCAAACGCTCAAGGGAAACATGCAAGTCATTTGTATATAAAGACGTTTTTTGTACATCCAGTTCATAAAGCGTATCGCAGTGCGCATCAATCACCCGCAAATCTTTTTTATTCACAAAGGTCCTCCCACGGATTCAGGATATCGTAAACGCATGGGGAAGATACCGCAGCGCCTGTATCTTTTGTCCGTCGTGCAAGACCTCCGCCACATCAAAGCGGATTGCACAGTCATATTGTTTTTCCTGTATATATGTATATGCAGTGCGTACGATTTTTTGCTGCTTACTTTTTGTCACATATTCGCAGGGCAAGCCAAAATCTGTATGCTTTCTCGTTTTCACTTCAACAAAACAAAGAACGTCGTTTTCTTTAGCAACTATATCAATTTCACCATATTTTTTGCGATAATTCTTCTCTATAATTTTGTATCCGTTTTTCTTCAGATATCGACAAACCGCCTGTTCCCCCCGCTTGCCGATGTCTATCGCCCTCACAGCGCCTCACCGTTTTGCAGAATCTTGGTTAAAAAGCTCCTGCGATGTACCGGGCACGGGCCGATTTTGCGAATCAACTCGCAATGGGCCTTGCTACCATAGCCTTTGTGCTTTTCAAATCCGTAATCGGGAAAAGCAACTGCCAATTCTTCTTTACAATATCTGTCTCGGGCCACCTTTGCCAAAATAGAGGCTGCTGCAATCGTTTGGCTTTTAGCATCTCCTTTTTTCACGCATAAGTTTGGCTCCGGCAAATCACGGGCAATGTTACCGTCTACCAGCAGTAAGTCAGGCACAATCGATAAGCCGTTAACCGCTTCTCTCATAGCCCGCATGGTGGCGTTTAAGATATTAATTTCATCAATCACATCCGCCTCTACACGGCTAATGCAGAAGGCCAGCGCCTCTTGTTGAATGATGGGAAACAGTGCTTCTCTTTTCTTCTCCGTCAGTGCCTTGGAATCATTAATTTCTTCCATGTAAAAATCCGGCGGCAGGATAACAGCCGCTGCAAAAACAGCCCCCGCTAAAGGGCCTCTGCCCGCTTCATCCACGCCGGCTACATGCTGTACACCATTCACGCGGTACTGATTGTCAAATTCAGCACGGTTCATTCTGCTCTGCTCCTTCCGGCGATTCCAATGTGATGCGGCCGATTTTTGTGCTACGAAATTCATCAAGCACAATATGAGCCGCGCGGTATATATCCACTTCTCCGCCCGAAATGATGAAGCCTCTTTTTCTGGCAACTGCCTCTAAGGCTTCAAATCCATTTTCAAAGCTGGTGGTTGATAGCTTATAACGACTGACAACGCCCTCCGGACAACGCTCTAAAAGGCATTCCAAAAGTTTTGCCGCCAGCGTTTCCACATCCATAATTTCATCCTTAATCGCACCGGTAAAGGCAAGATGTAAGCCAACGGTTTCATCTTCAAACTTAGGCCAGAGAACACCGGGGGTGTCTAATAACTCAAGGCCGCTTGCAAGATGTATCCATTGCTTTCCCTTTGTCACGCCCGGTCTGTCACCGCTAATCGCCGCTGCACGGCCTGCCATACGGTTGATAAAAGAAGATTTACCCACATTGGGTATACCCACAATCATCAGCTTTGGCGCTCTGTTTTTCATGCCGCGCTCTTGTTGTCTGGCAAACTGCTCAGATAGCATAGCTTTAACTGCATCCGTCACGGCTTTTGCATTTTTTTGATGCACGCTGTCAAACAGCATTGCCGTTCTGCCTTGCTGCTTATAATACGCAAGCCAGCGCTCATTTTCCTCGCTGCTGGCCAGGTCAGATTTATTTAAAATTAAAAGTCTCGGCTTTGCTCCACATAAGGTGCCCAGTTCAGGATTCATCGAAGAAACTGGTGCCCGGGCATCAATCAGCTCAACCACCAAATCCACCATTTTAATATTTTCCTGTATCAGCCGACGGGTTTTGGCCATATGTCCGGGAAACCACTGAATGTTCATGCCTATGCACCTGCCTGTTACAGTTCTATATCAGTCATCTAATTCTTTATACAAAGTACCAAATCTGGAAAGCGGCAAAATACGCAAAGAGGCCCGACCCACAACATCCTCAAAAGCAATCAGACCAAGATTACGGCTGTCTTGCGAGTTGTTGCGGTTATCCCCCATCACGAACACATACCCTTCCGGAATCTCTAAAGGATACTGATTTTTTGTGCCGATACCGCGAAGCTTTTCTTTAATATAAGGCTCGTTTTGCACTTCTCCATTAACCATCACATCGCCTGTCTGTGCATCTAAATCGATTACATCGCCCGGAACGGCAATCACACGCTTGATAATGTGCTTACCCAAAGCATGCGATTTAACCACCACAATATCCTTTGCTTTTGGCTTATAAAAAAGCTTGGTAATCACCAGTCGTTCCTTATCCTGTAAGGTGGGCACCATAGAGGTTCCCTCTACCTGCACCATAGCAAAAACAAACTGATTAATGATAAGAGCAAGCACCACGGCAACGGCAATCGCCTGCGTCCATTCGTACACCTCTTGTAGCCAACTTGTTTTTTCTGTTGCTTCTTCCACAATTGTTTCAGCAATTACATAGTGCTCCTGCGGGATTTCTTCTGCCGAAGCCTTAGTGGTAGGCTCATATTCCTCAAACGGATTATAATCATGTCTCTTATCCATGATAATCTCCTTCTTTCTCACATAAAAACAAAGAGGGAGCAACAAAAAAGCACGCGGCTTCCTTGCAACTTCCCCCTGCGATAAGACAACCTTATCTTAATTTCTCTTTGACCTTAGCGGCCTTGCCGACTCTGTCTCTTAAATAGAAGAGTCTTGCTCTTCTGACCTTACCCAGTCTAACAACCTCAATCTTAGCGATTTTGGGAGAATGAACAGGGAATGTTCTTTCTACGCCGGTACCGTAAGAGATACGTCTAACGGTAAAGGTCTTCTGAATCCCACCGTTTTGTACCTTAATAATAGTACCTTCAAAAACCTGGATTCTTTCTCTGTTACCTTCTTTAACCTTTACATGAACCTTAACAGTGCTACCGATTTCGAGTTCGGGTAGGTCGGTTCTGAGCTGATCTTGTGTCAGCGCCTTAATAGCATCCATTTGTTTGCCTCCTCTCTGTGCCAAGCGTTCTTACCTGTCATGCAAGCAGAGGACCGCTCCTTTTTCTTGCACATTCGCCTTATAATTATAATACATAATTCACGAAAAAACAAGCATTTTTTTCCGTTAATCAAAATTACATTCGTTCGGTTGTGGCTATTGCCTGTTTTTTTCGCGGAGTTTTTCCATTTCTCCGTCCAGCACATCGAGCTTTTCGCCCATGGCCTTCCAATCATTTGCCGCCGCAGCTGCCTTAAATCCGTCATATTTCTCCAGCACACCTTGAATCACATCGGAAAGGTTTTCCAATTCACCCTCCGTTATGCCCGGCACATTCTGCTGTTCCTCATTTGCCTGCGGCACATTGGATCCCGTAGCAAAAACCGTTCGCAAAGCCTCCTCCAATGTCGGTTCCATGGCGATAGCATCACCAAATCCAACCACGATTCTTTTCAACTCCGGCAAAGAGGCTTCATTTTGCGCCGTGATGTAAATCGGTTCTACATATAAAAGAGAGTTTCTGAACGGAACCACTAACATATTACCGCGAATCACGGTAGAACCACCCTGTCCCCACAGCGTCATTTCGCGGGATATATCCGGATCATTATCAATTCGGTTTTCCATCTGAAGCGGGCCGTAAACGGTTTCGTTTTTGGGGAAGCGATAGAGCTTTAATTCGCCGTAATGGTCTTCCGAGTTTCGCTGCACCAAAAGTCCTACCATATTATGCTTTCCCTGTACAACAAACGGAAGCATCAGTACCATTTCGTTTTCTCCGTCAACCTCCATGATGTTGTAATAGGGTTCCATTGCAATTTCATTTTCATTGTATTTTTCTCTGGCGATGTCCCAAACATCCGCTCTGTCATAAAACTGTCCCGCATCTTTCACATGGTAACGCTGATACATCTCAGCCTGCACCTTGAACATATATTCCGGAACACGAATATGAGAGGCTAAAGCCTGCGGAATTTCCTCTTTAGAAAACAAGTTCGGATAGATGTTACGATAGGCTCGTGCTATGGGGTCACTTTCATCCGTCAGATAAAACGTAACTTCACCGCTATAGGCATTCACCGTTGCCATAACAGAGTTCCGCAGGTAGTTGATGCCGTGATAGGGTTGCGCGTATGGATACCGAGAAGACGAGGTATATCCGTTCAATACCCAATAGAGCTCGCCATCATCTGAAATAAGCAGATAAGGATCTGCATCGTAATTGAAAAACGGAGCCACACGGTTAACACGATTCGTTACATTACGATTGATTAAAATGCGACTATTGTCATCCACATTGCCAGAAAACAACATCCGATAATCCCGATAATACAGGGCAAACATAGCCCGCTTAAACAGGTTCATCTCGATACCGC
This sequence comes from Oscillospiraceae bacterium, assembly GCA_015068555.1. Classification (GTDB taxonomy): domain Bacteria; phylum Bacillota; class Clostridia; order UBA1381; family UBA9506; genus UMGS755. The sequence goes on from SVKI01000006.1 coordinate 53,334, forward strand.
CATCACCATCGTAAACAACTTCTACATCCTCTAAACCTGCCGAGTAATCTAATTCCTTGCTTTTGCCGCCAACAATTACATAATCGTTGGTGAGCTCACCATAGTAAATGCGTGGTTGGGTTATTTCAGGCATCCCCTCCGCAGAAACAGGCGGAATATCACGAATCAAGAACTCCGGTTGCCCTTCGGCTGTTACCTTATTTACAGGGCTTGCCACAGCACCAAAGCCATGGGTATAACGGAACACCCGATTGGCATAAGATTGTGCCGCCTCATCCAAATTTTCTTTATTCATTTCCCGCGCCGCCAAAAAGACTACATTCAGCTCGTCATTCAGCTTATAGGGCGCTACATCAACATCATTAAATGTATAATATTTCCGCAAGAACTGCAGTTGATTATAACCTGTCAGGGTTGCGCCATAGTCTGCAATTCTCGTACCTGCCAGCCAGGTATCATCCTCTGTTAAAACGCTCTGATTCACTTCATAATCCGGGTCAAACTCTGTTTCTGTTACCCAGTCCAGACCGTAGGCCTCCCTGGTTGCCTCCATATTATAGGTGATATACGGGCTTTGCAAATTTCGCTCATTCGGGCTTACCACCAAGCCATCTACCAACACAGAAGCAAGCGAAAGAACAACAAAGCAAACCGGCACCAAAGCCAAAGCACACAGGGAGAAAAGATATTTCTTTCTATATAAAAAGAAAACCGCAAAAACAACGCTCACCAGCACCAGATACGGTGCAAAACCATAGTAACGTCGCCAGATGCCTGCTTCTACATACCCCGCACCAAACACTTCATTCTGCGCGCCAAAAGAGGAGTATAACACGTTCTCCGCCGAAAACTTATAGGTCAGCATTGAAAGCAGAAAATACACTATCGCCATCAGCACAACATGAAAAATAGCACCTTTTTCTGAACTGATGACCTCTTTTAAGCTTCTATGACCGTTTTTGACAAACACAATAAAATACACAATAGCCGAAACAGCCGCTAACAGAATCAGCAAGGTTTTGAATCCGCCCACAAGACTCATTAAGAAAGGCCGCTGAAAGATATAGTAGCCTATGTCTTGCATAAATAAAGGGTCTGTTATATTGAAATTCTCTCGCCCTAAAGCAAGCAACAGCTTTTGATACATGGTTCCGCCTGCAACACCACTAAAGGTAAGAGAAATCAAAGTGCTCAACAACCAGTACGGCCATTTCTTTCTCAAAATGGGCTGCGCTGTATTTTTATCAAAGGCATTTCGCTTAATCAAAAAGAGCGTAAACGCCGTCATGGCAAAAATCACAACAAACCCAAGCGCCTGCGTAGCAACACGAGCAACCAGATTCTTAATATAAATCGACGTATACTGCTCACCGATTTCTGCAATCTGCCAATATTCCATTAAAAAACCATACAGCGAGAATAGAAAAGAAAGGAGAACAAGTAAAACCAGTGCACCTATCCAAAATCCTTTTTTAAACCGCGGCTTTTTTAGCCCCCGAAAAGTTTCTTTAAAATCACCGTTTTCCGAGTCAAATCCTTTAAAACCAAAGTCTGAAAAACCGTTCATTGTATCCTCCTGCCACTATTGTTCCTGTTCGGGAAATAACGCTTGTGCAAAAACTGCGGGGTCAAACGGACGCAAATCATCCATCTGCTCACCCACACCGATAAATTTAACACCAATACCCTGCTCACGAGAGAGGGCAAGTATAACGCCACCTTTAGCCGTGCCGTCTAATTTAGTTAAAATAACACCGGTAATGCCTGCCGCGCGGGAAAATTCACGAGCCTGCACAAGCGCATTCTGACCTGTCGAAGCATCCAGCACCAGCAGCACTTCTAAAGAAGTTTCGCCGGTTTCTCTTTCCACCACACGACCGGTCTTTTTTAATTCTTCCATTAAGTTCTTTTTATTATGCAAACGACCGGCTGTGTCACAAATCACAAGGTCTGCTCCTCTTGCTTTTGCCGCCTGAATGCTGTCATACACAACAGCAGAAGGGTCTGCGCCTTCTCTGTGCTTTACAATGTCAACACCGGCTCGCTCGGCCCAGATTTCAAGCTGATCAATCGCTGCTGCACGGAAGGTATCCCCGGCCGCAAGCACAACTTGCTTACCCTGCGTTTTATAATAATGCGCCAGTTTACCAATAGAGGTTGTTTTACCAACGCCGTTAACACCAATCACCAAAACCACGGCCGGCTTTGTGTCTATGTGCAGTTCTGTATCCTGCGCTGATAAAATCTCCGTTACAATCTCACGCAAAACAGCCTTTAGTTCCTGTGCCTGAGAAAGGCCTCTTGCCTTCGCGCGCGCTTTTAATTCTTCAATTATGTAGGAAGATGTCTCGGCACCAATATCCGACATAACAAGGGCTTCTTCCAGTTCTTCGTATAAATCTTCATCAATTTTGCCCAGGGATATCAATACCGCATCCACTTTATCAGAGATAGCTGTTCTGGTTTTTCCCAAACCCTCACGAAGGCGTGCAAAAAAGCCTTTTTTACTTGTTTCCTCTTCCTCTTCATTGTCAGCTTCTGGTTCTTCTTGTACCGGCTGCTCTTCTTCTGTGCTCACGGCTTCCTCCGGCACAAAAGCTTCTTCAATCTCTGCGGAAGGCTCTTCCGTACTCATCTCTTCTCCGCCGTCATTTTCTTCTAATTTTCCTACTGTTTCCAACAGGTCTTTAACAGCCTCTTCGGTTTTATTTTTTCCCTTTCTGTTAAAAAAGCCTTTAAACATGCCTCTTCACCTCATCATGCGACATATCTCATAAAACGCCGCCAATTACTTCCCGCTCACTCTCATTCTTCTTGTCACGCACCATCAGCTTCATCACCGCTGTTTTAGGATCCTGATGTTCAAACAAGACACCGTAAGCCTGCTCCACAATAGGCATTTCCACACCTAAACGCTTGGCTAAAAGATACGCTGCTTTCGTGGTATAAAAGCCCTCCACAACCATTTTAACCTCTTCAATGGCCTCCTCCGGGCTCTTCCCCTGACCAATTAAAATACCTGCGCGACGATTGCGCGAATGCATGCTGGTACAGGTTACAATCAAATCCCCCATGCCGGAAAGACCGCTGAAGGTGGCAAGTTTTGCACCCATTGCCACGCCTAAACGTGCAATTTCTGCCATGCCACGCGTCATTAACGCCGCTTTCGCGTTATCACCCAATCCGATTCCGTCAGCAATACCCGCACAAAGCGCAATCACATTTTTAAGTGCACCACCCAGTTCAACACCAACCATATCATTCCCCGTATAAACGCGGAATGTATCACACATGAGTATATCCTGCAGCATAGGCAAAATCTCAGCGTGTTCTGATGCAATCACATTCGTGGTCGGCAGTTTTCTGCCTACCTCTTCTGCATGAGAAGGACCAGACATAACGGCGAGTTTAGCCTGCGGAATGGCTTCATCAATCACTTCTGAGAGCCTTTTTTGTGTTTCTTGCTCTAAACCTTTAGAAGCATTCACAATCACGGTTCCCTCTGCCACATAAGCAGAAAGTGCCTGTGCTGTCTTTTTAATTGCCTGAGAAGGCGTTACCATAAAAATAACTTCCGCCCCCTGTGCCGCCTGTTCTAACGACGAGGTATAACAAATATTGTCCGGCAGCGATACGCCGGGCAAAAAGCGCTTATTTTCTTTATCTTTAAAAAGCGCCTCTGATTCCTCTTTAAAATATGACCAAAGGGTCACATCGTGACCGTTTCCGGCTAAAAGCGAGGCAATGGCTGTTCCCCAACCGCCTGATCCGATGACAGCTATTTTTTTCATAAACTCTCTACTCCTTTTTATTGGCTTTTGCCCCCAGTTTCGACTCCGTACCCGTTCTCAGACGGGTGATATTAGCTCTATGGCGATATACCGCCAAAGCAGAAATAACAAGCGACAATGCAATGTAATAGGGTACTGTCGGTTCATCCGGCTTAATGTTAAACACAATCACAAATAAGGGATACAAAATAGCACTGGTAATCGAAGCAAGCGAAACATAACGCGTTACACCAACCACCAAGGCAAACACGATCAAAAGCAAGATTGCAATGCGATAATCAAGCACCATAATCAGTCCCCAGGAGGCTAATATCCCCTTGCCGCCCCGAAAACCGAAATATACCGGGAAATTATGACCTAAAACCGCTCCAAACCCGGCCAGATACTGCGCATATAGGCTCATATCAGTTGCGGTTGGATCTAAAAAGCGTGCTACTGTCTTAGCTAATAAAACAGCAACAACAGATTTTAACAAGTCAAACAAAAAAACTGTAGCCGCCGTTTTTTTGCCCAAAACGCGCAATGCATTTGTCATACCTGCATTTTTGCTTCCTTCTTTTCGAATATCTACGCCTAAAATTTTTCCAATAATGATAGAAGCATTTAGGCTACCCAGTAAATATCCACCAATTAAACACGCCGCTAAAAAAGCAAACAGTATTGCGTTTTGCACCATAATCACCTCATACAATCTCTTTTAATCTTTGGTTTCATCACCGCGTTCACGTATAACAAAACGAACCGGCGTTCCTTCTAAACCAAACACCCCTCGAATCTGATTTTCCAGGTATCGCACATAAGAAAAATGTGCTAATTCTCTTCTGTTCACAAACAAAACAAAGGTCGGCGGCGCCGTTGACGCCTGCGTCATGTAGTAAATCTTCAAGCGCTTACCTTTGTCAGACGGTGGTTGTACGCGCATGGTTGCCTCATTGAGCACATCGTTTAAGGCACCTGTCCGAATCCGCATGGTATTCTGCTCACGCACATAATTGACCAGTTCAAACAGGCGGTCAAGACGCTGACCTGTTTTAGCCGATATGAACACAATCGGTGCGTATTGCATAAAGGCAAGGCCTTCTATCACTTTTTTACGAAAAGCATCCATCGTCTTTCCGTCTTTTTCAATCAAATCCCATTTATTCACTGCAATCACGCAAGCTTTGCCCTGCTCATGCGCATATCCTGCAATTTTACTGTCTTGCTCGGTAACGCCTTCTTCAGCATCAATCATAATCACGCAAACATCCGCCCTGTCTACAGCACCTAAAGAGCGAATCACGCTATATTGCTCAACGCCCTGCTCCACGCGGCTCTTGCGGCGCATACCCGCCGTGTCAATAAAAATATAATCACGATCATTACGGGTCACTTTTGCATCAATCGCGTCACGCGTTGTGCCGGCAATATTGCTGACAATCACGCGTTCCTCACCCAAAAGGGTATTAATGAGCGAAGACTTACCCACGTTCGGTTTTCCCACTAAGGCCACCTTTAAAGCATCATCTTCCTCTGCCTCTTCATCGCCCGGCTCAGGGAACAGGCGAATCACTTCATCCAGCAAGTCACCAACACCCAGACCGTGAATGGACGAAACAGGCATTGGATCACCAAGACCCAAATTATAAAATTCATATAACTCCATCGGTGGCTGACCAATGTTATCCACCTTGTTCACCACCAAAAGCACAGGTTTGCCGGATTTCTGCAACATTGCTGCCACGTCGGCATCTGCCGCAACCAGTCCGTCATGCACATTCGTCATCAATAACAGTACATCCGCCTGAGATATAGCTAACTCTGCCTGTTTTCTCATACCGGTCAGAATCACATCGTCACCGGCTTCAATGCCGCCTGTATCAATCAGGAAGAATTCCCGCCCGCACCACTCTGCATCCATATAGATGCGATCACGGGTTACGCCCGGCGAGTCATCCACAATCGAAACGCGCGCTCCAACAATTTTATTAAATAAGGTAGATTTTCCCACATTTGGTCTGCCCACTATGGCAACTACCGGTTTTTTCATGGTTAAACTCCCTTCTGCAAACCATTCGGTCTGCCCGGTCATTTGCATTCATCCTTCTAACAGTGTATGCAAAAAAACAAATCCATCGTTTGCCGTTTGCACAACCGGAACCCCTAAAGCGTGTTCTGCTTCACACAGGGTGATATCATCTAAAAATATATCTTCATCTGCTTTTAACATCGCATCAGGTATTAACATTCTGTCACAGGAAAAGGCCTTTGCCTGCTCTATCAAGTCGCGTCCGCCAATCAGGCCTGCAACTGTCACGTGCTCACCAAACAAGGTGTTTTCCACGCCCAGCACTTCTGCCTGCAAATCAGGGTATTGCTGTTTTGCCAGGGTAAGCAAATCACAAATAAACGGCTGTGCCAGCTTACCTGTTGCAATCAGCGTTTTCCCAAAATATTTCTGCACAGGCTTTTCTTCTAAGGCCTGCCTGAATTCTTCCTGAAAATTAGCTTCCATCCCAACGCCGTTTTCAATTTGCGGAAAATCTTCATAGGCCTCATACGGCGGCAGTGGCAGTCCGGCCAACAGGTAAAATTCGTCACTTAAATACACAAATCGTGTGCCAAGCTCCTCTACAAATTTTTGCTGATACGCCTCCACTTGCCGCACCACCTGCAAAGCGTCTTCTTGGGTAAAGGCCTCTAAAGGATATAAGTCTTCCCGGTAACGGGTCAAGCCTACCGGCACCACCGAAACACTTGCCGCAGCCGGATGAAAAGAAGCAAGGTCCTGAAGCGTTCTGTCAAGTTCAGCACCATCATTGACATGCTTGCATAACACAATTTGCATGTTCATGGTTATGCCACCTGTCTCTAACATACGCATATAGTCAAGCAGTCGGCCTGCATGCCTGTTCTTCAGCATTTTCTCGCGTAATTTGGGGTTCGTGGTATGAACCGAAATGTTCACCGGCGAAACATGATAGTCAATCAGTCTTTGCACATCTTTTGGTAACATATTCGTCATAGTTACATAATTACCGTATAAAAATGAAAGTCTTGAATCATCATCCTTAAAATATAAAGACTGCCTCATATTTGGCGGCAACTGGTCAATAAAGCAAAAAATGCAACGATTAGAGCAACTTTTTGCTTCATCGAATAAATATGAAGAAAAGGTTATGCCCAAATCTTCCATATCCTCATTTTCAATTTCATATTCAATCAGGTCGCCATTCTTTTTTTCAACCGTCAACAGAATTTCAGCCGAGGCTGTCAAGAACTGATAATCTAAAAAATCTGCAATTTTTTTGCCGTTTACACGGCATACTACATCACCCTGCTCAAGACCCAGTTCATCTGCAATACTGCCACTGATCACTTCAGCTATAATCGCCTTTTTACGCAAGGATGGCCCCCCTGTTCTTTTTAAACTTCCATAATTATAAAAATAGAGAAGACGAGCCGCCTTCTCTATCCGCAAGCAAAATCGAATTATTCAGCTTTGGCGATAACTTCTTTGCCCTTGTAATATCCACAAGCCTTGCAGACTCTGTGGGGCATAATAAATTCGCCACAGCGAGGACATGTAACGATGCCCGGAACCGCCAGTTTCCAATTGGCTCTTCTCTTATCACGTCTTGCTTTCGAGGTCTTTCTCTTAGGTACTGCCATTTGCTACACCTCCTATTAATCAGGCACAACAGTTTCACTGCCGGCCATAATTTACTCATTTCTTGTTATTGCAATAAGTTCTTAAGACCTGCCAGGCGCGGATCTATATCATCCTCGCAACAATTACAGGTTGTTTCGTTCAAATCTGCACCACACATTGCGCATAGGCCCTTGCAGTCAGCCTTGCACAAATAGCGTGCTTGCAAACTGAGCAGAATTTCCGGCCACACAATTTCATTCAGGTCAATTGTGGTCCCGGTTAAAGGAATGATTGCATCTTTATCACTCACCTCGGCCGAATCATCAGCGATGGTCTCAAAAACTGAAACCGAAAAGCTCTGCACTGTCATGGTAACACAACGTGCACAAGGAACGCTAAAGCTACCTTTTGCTTCTGCTTCAAATTCTAAAACACCGCCCACATTGGTAAGTGTACCGGAAAATGCGGCATCATCATGAAAATGAACATCACCGCTATCAGCCGGAGGATCCAGCTTTCCTTCCAGACAGACACGTGCGCCGTCAACTTTTAAAATCTCTTGTACATCAAAAATCACAGCACCCACTCCCCTAACTGTAGATTATAGCGAATAAACGCCCGATTGTCAACCTTTTTTTCTTATTTTTTCCTAATCTGTTCAATATTTATAAAGAATTTACAATTCCCCTATTCCGTCTCTTACATGTTTTTCCGCCAATCATACGAATTATGCATGAAACAAATCGCCACAAAAATGGAATTTTTAACAAAAATATTCCAATACTTGACAAAAAATTATTTGTGTGCTATTATATATTATAAGAAGGTTTACAGGAGGATATGGCGGTGATTGAAAAATCTGATATTCAGCGGGTAAAAACCCTGCTGACACAAAATATCGGTAAGCGGATTCGTTTATCCGCAAAAAAAGGAAGAAAACGTGTAATCGTCCGGCACGGTGTTATCAAAGAAACATATCCCTCTATTTTTGTAGTAACACTTGACAGTATCTCGGAATTTGCCACCACCGAACGGACCGTGTCTTTCAGCTACGCTGATTTATTAACCAAATCCATCGAAATAACCGTAGTTGACAGCAAGCTGGACATTGTCTGACATGCCAAAAGAAGACTGCTATTATGCACGGCGCAGAGTCATCTGCGCATTTTCTTTTTCTTCGCATACATCTTTTTGCATGTAATTTTGCACAACATGAAAAAATACTTTACAAACACGGCAAAATATGCTAAAATACACATTGTTCCTTTGCCGGGCTTGCGGCGACGACTCGTTACCGGCCCTGGCTCAGCAAACGGAGAAATTATTATTTTTAGGAGGAGTCATTATGAGACCCGAAGTAAAACAGGAAATCATCGCAAAGTACAAACTGCACGACACCGATACAGGTTCTCCGGAAGTGCAAATCGCTATCTTAACTGAAAGAATCAACCACTTAAACGAGCACTTAAAGCTCTACAAAAAAGACCATCATTCAAGACGCGGTCTGCTTAAAATGGTTGGTCAGCGCAGAGGTCTTTTAAATTACCTGACAAAGGTTGATATTGAAAGATACCGTGCAATCGTTGAAAAGTTAGGCCTCAGAAAGTAAAACAAAATTCTTTTGTTTTTATCCTTGCTGTTGCAAGGTTTAAAAGATACCACGTTACTGCCATAGCGCTGACGTGGTATTTTTTATTTCCGTCATGATAACATGTAACCAAACATTTTTGCACCAGCAAGAAAATTCTTATTTTTTTTTGCTAAAATTCGATTTGACCTTTGCTTTTTTGACAGAACTATGTTATAATAGGTTTGAATTCGTCTGTTTAAAAATATCAGAACCTTTCGCCACGCTTTTTATCATAAAAAAAGAGGAAGGTTTCGTACATAAAAATAACGATAAAGGGAGTTACTGTTCTGCCATGATTGTCGATGTAAAAATGCCCGGAGGCGCCGGCCTTTTTATGGTTCCCGGTGCTGTTGCAGATATGCTTTCAGAAGGTGTCCCCTCTGTGTATCTTGCCGTGTATATTTATACATTGCGTCAACTGCAGAGCGGTCACCTCAACATAACCAATGACGCGATTGCAGAGGCTCTTAAAATCAGCACCATTGATGTGGTGAACGCCTTTTTGTTTTACAGTTCCCGCGGCCTGATAAAAATTCATGGCTTTACAAGCGTTGATGATACGGATTTTGATGTTGAGTTTTGCTTTGATACTCTCTGTCCGCAAACGCCTGTGCCTTTCAGGCCCAGCTATAAGGCTGCAGAAATCAGCAAACGCCTGCGTGAAAATCCGCGTATGAGTCAGATGTATAAAATCGTCAGCCAGATGCTCGGCAAAACCTTAAGTTCTGCGGATACAGAGCTTCTCTACTCCTTCCACGATTACTACGGATTACCCATTGCCGTCATCGTGGTTATGGTAGAATACTATGTATCAAAGGGCAAACGCACCATGAAATATATCGAAAAAGAGGCTTGTAAATGGTCCTCCGCCGGTATTGATACGGTTGAAAAAGCAAAGAACTACATACAAAAACGAGAAGAATTTGTAAGCTATGCCGGTCGCGTTCGTGCTATCGCCGGTATTAACGAGCGGCGCTTAACAACGCGCGAGCTTGATTATATCAACAAATGGCAAAACGAACTTTCCATGCCGCTTGACATGGTGAAGTTGGCTTATGAAAAAACCGTGAATCAAACCGGCCGTCTCTCCTTTGCCTATATGAATAAAATTTTAGAATCCTGGTCAAAAGAACAGGTTACCACATCGGAACAAATTGTCGCCAGACAAACCAAACAAAAGAGCAATAAAGGCGATGCCCGTTATGATTTTGATGCTTTGCAAAAGCAAGCATTACAAGCAGTAAAGCATACCGCAGAGAGGAAGGAAGCAAATGGCATATGAGCGCAGTTTATATACCTTGGTTGAACATGAATATGCCGAGATAAGAAGGCACAACGAAGAAGATTTATCGGCCCGTCGTTCTGCCGTCTACCGCGCCATACCCCAAATCGAGCAGATTGATAACGAAATCCAGTCTGCCGGCCTTTCCATTGTCTCCCTGGCCATTGCAAATCCCGCCAACATCAAAACGCAGATTGCTGAACTTCGAGCCCAACAAAAGGATCTGCACAACCGCCGCAAAGAGCTCTTGCTTGCAAACGGTTTTGCAGAAGATGAGCTCTCCATGCGCTATATGTGCGAAAAATGTCAGGACACTGGCGTTCTCGGTAACACTTCCTGCGAATGCTATAAGCGCCGCCTTGTGATGAAGGCCTTTGAAAAATCCAATTTATCTCAACAGTTGCGGAACCAAAGCTTTAAAACCTTTGACTATTCCGTATATTCTAAAGAAGTCGATGCCGAAACGGGTATTTCCCCTTATGATAACATAGAATATATCATAAGAAGCTGTCAGGATTTCATCGTAAACTTTGACAGGACAGACAAAAATCTGCTCTTCTGGGGAGCGCCCGGCCTGGGTAAAACCTTTTTATCCACCTGCATTGCCAAGGAATTGATTAAAAAGGGTTATTCTGTCATCTACGAAACCACCTATCAGATCGTCTCCCTTTTGGAGGATTATAAATTCAAACGCGCGAGTGACTTAAGCGAACTCAAGCTGCAAACCGAGCGTTTATATGACAGCGACCTTTTAATTTTAGATGATTTAGGCGCCGAGTTTTCAACCGCTTATACCAATGCAGCTTTATTTGACGTTTTAAATTCCCGCCTGATCGCTAACAAAAAAACGATTATTAACACCAATCTCAATATGAAAGAGCTGGCTGACCGCTATTCTGACCGTGTCATCAGCCGGATTTTAGGCAGTTATCAGGCACTGCAGTTTATCGGCGAGGATATTCGCTTGAAAAAAACTGTAAATGCCTTTATGCAAAACACTATATAAATCCAAAAAGGAGAGATTTTATGACGCAGGAACGCCTGGACATTATTGAAAAACATAAGCAAAACGGAGTTATTTTTCAAGACCCTGACAGTGCTTTTATTGATGCCGAAGTAACCATTGGAGCCGGCACACGTATTGCTCCTAATGTACACATTACGGGTAATACCATCATCGGCAAAAATGTTGAAATCGGATTTAACACAGAAATCGAAAACGCTGTTATCGGCGATGAGGTTAAAATCCGCCAATCTGTTATTTTAGAAAGCGAAATTGGCGCGAAAACCACAGTCGGACCCTTTGCCTATGTACGCCCCCATTGCAAGGTTGGCGAGGGTGTTAAACTGGGTGATTTTGTTGAAATCAAAAATTCCAATATTGGTAATGGCACAAAGCTCTCTCATTTAACCTATGTCGGCGATGCCGATGTGGGCGAAAAAATCAATTTTGGTTGCGGCACCGTTGTTGTAAATTATGATGGTAAAAACAAATACCGCACCGTGATTGAAGATCATGCCTTTATCGGTTGTAACACAAATCTCGTAGCACCCGTCACTGTGGGAGCCAATGCCTTTACAGCAGCCGGCTCAACCATAACAGAAGATGTACCTGCCAACACGCTGGCTATTGCACGTGCAAGGCAAGTGGTTAAAACAAATTGGAAACGTAAATAATGAGCGGCTATCCGCTTTTATGATGGAAGGGGAATATATACAAATGATTAGTCACGGCAAAGATGTAAAAATTTTCACCTGTAATGCAGCGCCCGAGTTAGCACAGCAGATTGCACAGTGCCTCGGTCTCGGTGTAGGTGACTCCGAGGTTACCATGTTCAGCGACGGAGAAATTGCTGTTAACATTTATGAAACCGTCAGAGGCTCTGATGTATTTGTGGTACAATCCACCTGCAATCCGGTGAATGACCACTTAATGGAGCTTTTAATTATGATTGATGCATTAAAACGTGCATCTGCCGGCCGCATCACGGCTGTTATGCCTTATTTTGGCTATGCCCGTCAGGACCGCAAGTCAAAAGCTCGTGATCCT
>SVKI01000007.1 GCA_015068555.1 Oscillospiraceae bacterium
TTTCGCTATCATATCTGTCAAGATATGCAGCACCCTGCAAAACGATTCTTAATTTATAAACACCTTTAACATTAACATCAAAATCTATTGGTGTTGTGCCACCCATAACGGAGGGGGAAGTATATAATAATTTATCATCACCAAAAACCTGTATTCTTGAAGCACATTCAATACGATCTTTATTTTCTTTTGTTAAGAAATATGTTCCTTTAAAGTGCGTATAATCACCATTTAACAAATAAGTGACATCTCCTCTATCCAAAGTTATCTGATTTTTATAAACACTTCCATCATTAGCCACTTCTGAGGTTTCATAGCCATTAACATCTTTATAAGTAGATACATCATTTATGAATGTTTCCAAATCTTTTAACCACACAGATGGTTGTTCAATCTCTTTGTTTTCGCCAATATAAACTGTTTGTGTTGCTCCGTCCCAAGAAACCGCCTTATTAAGTGCGTTTGATACTGCACGAACAGGCAGATATGTTGTGCCGTCAATGATGAAGGGCTCAACAGTGTTGCCCTGTGCGTCTTTTAAATCTGCCTGTTTGCCGTCAATAACAACTTTGATGTTGTTATAAAGCAATTCTGCTGATTTTGTTACCTTTTCTGCCATTGTAGGAATTGTGCCGACCACAAGAGATGTAAGCACAACACCGACAACGAAACCTTTTAATTTTTCTTTAAGCATAATTTATGACCTCATTTCATAATTTTTCTTTTATTGTATCACATAGCTGTATTTTAGTCAATACAAAATGAATACATTTATAACATGTTTATAATATATTTTTTCGAATATATAGATAATATAATTATATTAAGGAGTGAATATAATGGCTAAAACAGTTATAAAGATAAATAAAAAGGGCGATGACGGCTACAAAGTAATTTCTGTCCGTATCAAAGAAGGTACTTTACAGAAAATAGATGATTTATCACAGAAAAGCAATCGCTCCAGAAATGAACTGATCAATATAATACTTGAAAACTCTGTTGATGATGTAGAAATCAACTAAATAATTATTATTTTAATAATTTCAAATGAAAACATTATATATTTAATTATTTGACTGCACAAAAAGGCTTGTGCGGTCTTTTTTTATCCTCCGAAATTTTCAAATTATAAATTACTACCCCAAAAGCATACCATTAAAAGATTGATGAATGAACCTCAACAGGTCAAACCTGTTGGCGTTCGTTTCATTCACCAATCAGACCAATAAAACACAGGAAGACTAGATAAATGATAGAGCAAAAACTATTAAAAGGAACATTTGAAAAAAGATTTACTCTTAAATACACAATCAAAGCAGAAGTTGAAAAAATCTCCAAAGCAATTTTTTATTGTCCTTATAGCAATCTTTCGGCTGATGACTGTCATTATTGCAGTCATTTTCACAATCATTTTTGTTTTTAAAAAAATTTATTCAATTCACTATAAAACCTCCTATATAAAACTATACTCTGGCATATAGGGTCGTTTTACACTGTATGATTTTTCTTTACAAAACGACACTTGCCTTAACTTAATTCATAAATACCTAATTTTGTCATTTTTTACCTGCACTTTCCCAAAATATAAAAAGCACATTTTGATCTTACTCAAAATGTGCTCAAAATACATGTTACTATTGACATGTACTGACTATGAATTTCTGTTTTGGTGACACAGGCAAATGATAATGGTGCATTTAAAAATAAGCGTTACGAAAGCAAAGCTACCTTAACCTCTTCTTATTCACTATTACTTCAAAATCGACAAAGGCGATTTTGGGGAAATAGTGAAGAGTGAATAGGTAATAAGTAAAATCGACAAGATTCAAATGAATCTTGTCGACTTTTGGTGGGCCATCACGGACTCGAACCGCGGACCATCCGGTTATGAGCCGGGGGCTCTAACCAACTGAGCTAATGGCCCCTGTACAAATCGTACTTAACTATTATATCAAGTTTTTTATAAATTGTCAACTGTTATCTGCTGAATAATTTCAAAAACACCGATTAAAAAACCTCCCACGGTATATGCCGAGTGTCTTTAAGGATAGAGATATAGCCTTCCCTGTGTAAGGGAAGGTGGCAAAACCATAGGTTTTGACGGAAGGGTTGTCAACTACAATCCCTCAGTCAAATCAAAGATTTGACAACTCCCTCGCGTGCCCCGAAGGGGTATTACACAAGGGAGCCTGAAAAACCCCTTGATTTCTATGAAATCAAGGGGTTTTGTATCCTTAAGAACATTCCGCATATTAGCACCGTGGGAGATTTCTAACTGTCAATTACCCATCATGGGATTAATATAACGCACAACCATGCTGTAGCCATAGGTGTGTTCCGGTGCCCACTTGTTACCAAGCTCTTCAACTGTTGTAACGGTACCGGCCCAGGCTGTTCGACATGCAACGTGATAGCGTCCGTGTGGTTCGCCGACAGGTTCTAAGCCTAAATAGGCTGACATATGGTTAAAGTGTGCGCGCACACCGTCATCAGGCGTTTCAAAGGTTTCATGGTCTTCGGTTTTATCACCGGTTGCTGTAGCTGTTTTAATACCGGCCCAGTTATTCTGCTCAGGCACGACCCGGCCACCGTATTTGCCGTAGCCGGTTTCTTTTGCAGCCTGTGCATATAATACCTCAGGGCGTATGCCGGTGATTTCACCATATTTCCAATAAATATCGGCAATGTCAATGAAGCGCTGATGGGCACCGCGTTCTTTTGCCCATTCTTTAGCACGCTCTAAGCTCACCTGTGACTCGGCAACAATAGGTGTATTGGTAACAAAAATAAGCTCACCCTTGCCTTGGCGAATCAGCATCATTCTGTGGATAAACACAGCAGCCTCGGCACGTGTCACCGGTTCGTCGGGTCTTATGTAGCCTTTATCCCCGCGCAAAATACCGCGTTCTACGGCAATCGTCACCTGCGTTCTGATGGAATCCTTCACATCATCTGCATCTACGAAGCAATCATCTAAAACAGCGGCATTTAGAAGGTTGGATGATGCCGAAAGGCCCATGCCGTTTATAATGGTAGCGGCAACTTCCTGGCGTATAAAGCCTTTTTCCGGCATAAACTTGTTTCCGCTTTCGGTGGGGAAGTGCTCTTTAACTGCTTCAATGTAGTCAAAAGACCAGCGGTCAGTCGGCACATCGTCAAAGCTTTGCTCGCTGATTTCGCCGGGCTCGATGGAAAGAGCGAGCGAGAGCATTTTGGCAAACTGCTCTTTAGTTACGGTTTCGTCAGGGGCGAAATGCTGACCGTCGACACCGTTGATAATCCCTTCATCACACAAAGCGCCAATGGCTTCTTGTGCCCAGCTATGATGCTCGGTTATGTCGGTAAAATCTGATACATTTTGGGGGTTTGCTTGTATGGTTGTGGCAGAACTTAAGAAAAGTGCCACGGTGAGTGATAAAAACAAAAGTTTTTTAAGCATTGGCCTGTCCTCCTGTTACTATATCATATGTGGAGCCTGTATGGGTTATGCCTATTTTAAATTTAAAGTGCCGAGACTGGCAGCTTTTAAGTAGGCGTTGATAAACGGATCTAAGTCTCCATCCATCACAGCGCCGATGTTACCGGTTTCACAATCGGTGCGATGGTCTTTTACCATGCTGTAGGGATGGAACACATAGGAACGAATCTGGCTGCCCCAGGCAATGTCTTTCATATCGCCCTTTAGGTCCTCAATTTTTTCTTTGTGTGCTCGTTCTGCCATTTCTACCAATTTAGCTTTTAACATCTTCATGGCCGTATCCTTGTTCTGGTGCTGTGAACGCTCATTCTGGCAGGCAACCACAACACCGGTCGGGATATGTGTGATGCGGATGGCAGAGTCGGTTTTATTAACGTGCTGTCCGCCGGCACCGCCGGAACGGAAGGTGTCAATTTTTAAATCGTCGGGGTTAATTTGCACATCAATATCATCGCTGATTTCCGGCATAACATCTACAGAAACAAAAGATGTATGACGGCGACCGGCGGCATCAAAGGGAGAAATGCGCACCAAGCGGTGCACGCCCTTTTCAGCCTTAGCATAGCCATAGGCGTTTTCGCCGGTGAACTGAATGGTTACGCTTTTTACGCCGGCTTCGTCACCGGCCAAATAGTCAAGTGTCTCTACAGTGAATCCACGGCGTTCACCCCAGTGTTGATACATACGCAAGAGCATTTCAGCCCAATCCTGCGCCTCGGTACCACCGGCACCGGGGTGGATGGAGATAATGGCGTTATTAGCATCATACTTGCCAGAGAGAAGAGTTTCTAACCGGAGCGTTTCTATCTCTTCAGAGACGGCGGTAAAGCTTGCGGAAAGCTCTTCTAAAAGCGATTCGTCGCCTTCTTCAATGGCTAATTCACAAAGGGTTAATGCATCTTCCCAGTTGGTATACAGCGTGGTGTAGCGTTCTACCTTACCTTTTAATTGTTTTAACGTTTGCAGGGTTTTCTGAGAGGCCTCCATATCGTTCCAAAAATCGGCATCAGATGATTTTTTTTCAAGCTCCTCAATTTCCTGTTCGCTTTTTGCAATTTCAAGAGATTCTTTCAGTTCAACAATTTCCTTTTCCATTGCAATCAGGTCGAGTCGGTACTGGTCAAATTCTATCATGATTTCAATCCTTCCATGGTGTTTTACAAATGGCGATTATTCTTCATTCGCGCCACAGCATTTTTTGTATTTTTTGCCGGAGCCGCAGGGGCAGGGGTCGTTGCGTCCGGTCTTTTCATTTTTGCTTTGAACGGGTTTTTTCTCTGTTTCGCCGGCTAATCCTGCGTGCACAGGCTCTGCCGCCATTTTACGCTCGGGTGGAGCCTCCAGGCGGGCACGGAACAGGTATTTAACCGTATCTTCGCGAATGGCGGCAATCATTTCGTCAAACATGTTAAGGCCCTCGAATTTAAATTCAATCACAGGGTCGCGCTGGGCATAGGCGCGCAGACTGATGCCGTTTCTGAGCTGGTCCATATCGTCTATGTGGTCCATCCACTTGTTATCCACTGTTTTCAGCAAGATGACGCGTTCTAATTCGCGCATATTTTCAGGTGAAAACTCAGCCTCTTTTGCTTCATATAAAGCAAGGCCTGCGTTATACAGCTTTTCGCGGAGTTCTTCTTTATCTAGATACTCCAGTTCATCGCGCGTAAATGTAACCATACCGGCAGGGAGGTAAATGGATTCTAAATATTCCATCAGGCCTGCAAGGTTCCATTCATCAGCGGCTTCGCTGCTGCCGGTAAAGCGGTCGACGGCCTCGCAGATTAAATCGCGCAGCATGTTTAAGATGCTGTCTTTCACGTTGTTGCCGTCTAACACGGTCTGACGCTGGCTGTAAATCAGTTCGCGCTGTTGGTTCATCACATCGTCATACTGCAGCACATGCTTACGAATCTGGAAGTTGCGACCCTCAACGCGTTTTTGCGCGTTTTCAATCGCACCGGAAAGCCATTTATGCTCGATGGGCTGATCCTCCTCCAGGCCTAAAGCGTTTGCCATGGTGCTCATGCGATCAGAACCAAAAAGACGCATTAAATCATCTTCTAAGGAAACAAAGAAGCGGGAATAACCGGGGTCACCCTGACGGCCGGCACGACCGCGCAGCTGGTTATCAATACGACGGGATTCGTGACGCTCGGTACCGATGATAAACAGGCCACCGGCAGCACGTACCTTTTCTGCCTCGGGTGTAATCTGTGCCTTATATTGCTCGTATAATTCGGCATATAAGCGGCGTGCTTCGATGATTTCTTCGTTATCGGTATCGGCAAAGCCTGTGGCCTCGGAAATCATATCTTCCTCGTAGCCACGGCGCTTCATTTCATGCTTTGCCATAAATTCAGCATTACCGCCCAGCATAATATCTGTACCGCGGCCTGCCATGTTGGTGGCGATTGTAACAGCACCGGGTTTGCCGGCCTGGGCCACAATTTCTGCCTCTTTTTCGTGATGCTTGGCATTGAGCACCTCGTGCTTGATGCCACGGCGTTTTAACATAGCCGATAAAAGCTCTGATTTTTCAATGGTAATGGTACCCACCAAAACAGGCTGATTTTTTTCGTGACATTCTACAACCTGTTCCACAACGGCATTTAATTTTCCACGTTCGTTTTTGTAGACTGTATCGGGCAGGTCTTTTCGAATCATTTCGCGATTGGTGGGAATTTCGATAACATCTAGCTTGTAAATATCCTGAAATTCTACTTCTTCTGTCTGCGCCGTACCCGTCATACCGGAGAGCTTTTTATACAGACGGAAATAGTTCTGAAAGGTGATGGTAGCAAGGGTTTTGCTTTCACGTTCAACCTTCACGCCCTCTTTGGCTTCAATGGCCTGGTGCAGACCGTCAGAGTAGCGGCGACCGTGCATCAAACGGCCGGTGAATTCATCCACGATGATGATTTCACCGTCTTTATTCACATAGTCTTTATCCAGGTGCATCACGCCATGGGCGCGAATGGCCTGGTTGATGTGATGCTGCAGGGTCATGTTTTCAGGGTCAGAGTAGTTTTCTAAATGAAAGGCTTTTTCAGCCTTGGCAATACCTCGTTTGGTTAAGGTGGCATTGTGCGCCTTTTCATCGACAATGTAATCGGCTTCAATGTTATCATCAAGCTGTTTATTGTCTGACTCGACCACACGATGACAGGAGAGGCCACGGACAAAACGGTCGACTATATGGTAAAGCTCGGTTGACTTGTCGCCAACACCCGAAATAATCAGCGGGGTTCTGGCTTCATCGATTAAGATGGAGTCCACTTCGTCGACGATAGCATAATGCTGACCGCGTTGCACCATCTGGTCTTTATAAATCACCATGTTATCACGCAGATAGTCAAAACCAAATTCGTTATTGGTGCCGTAGGTGATATCGGCTTCATAGTTTGCACGTCTGTCTTGTGGTGCAATATCGTGAATGATTAAGCCGACGGAGAGACCTAAAAACTTAAATACTTTTCCCATCCATTCGCTGTCACGCTTGGCCAGATAATCATTGACGGTAACAATGTGCACACCTTTTCCTTCTAATGCGTTAAGGTAAGCCGGCAGGGTAGAAACCAGAGTTTTGCCTTCGCCGGTCTTCATTTCAGCAATACGGCCCTGATGGAGCACGATACCACCTAAAATCTGCACATAAAAATGCTTCATACCCAACACACGCCATGCGGCCTCACGCACGGTGGCAAAGGCCTCGGGCAAAAGGTCGTCAAGGGTTTCGCCTGCAGCAAGGCGGGCTTTAAAATCCTGCGTTTTACCTTTGAGTTCAGCATCGGAAAGAGCAGAAAATTCATCTTCGAGGCTCATGACCCGGTCGGCAAGCGGACGAATCCGTTTCAGCTCACGATCGCTATATTTACCTATAATTTTTTCTAAAATTTTTTTCATGCTTTGATTCATTCCTTTCAAGTAAAAGGCACTTCACCTTATAGTATACCACAAAACAGGGAATTGGTAAAGTTATTTCTAAAATAAATATCAGCAAATTAACAATTCTGTCACACTTGACAAAACAGGACAAAAAAACAGGTTTAAAATTCCGGATTCTCGTGCTTGTTGAATGAGGCGAGATAGGAATTTTTGTGACATTTTAATATTGTACATTCATAGCGGTTATGATACAATATAAGTAAGAAAGTTACAACTCCCTTTTTGTTTTTTAACTTGTATTTTTATAGATTGAGTTAATCCTTACTCGCATTTTTTATTCTGAGTGTTATATCATTCCCTACAGCAGGACCTATTTACAGGAGGCATATCATTTGAATTTACAAAACAGTAAACTGGATGAATTAAAGCAAATCGCCAAAGAATTCGGCATTAAAAACATTGCCAAATTAAAAAAGCTGGAATTGATTGAAGCGATTCAAAAACATTCCGCAGAAAGCAGTGAAAAAAAAGCAGAAGAAACACAAAGTGATGCCCTTTCAGAGCAGAAGGAAAAGGAAGGCAAAAGCGAAGCAAACGGACTTCTTTTACAAAAAGACGATAACTTAGCTGGCGGAATTTTAGAGGTGCTTGGCGAAGGATACGGATTTTTGCGTGGAGAAAACTACTTATCAACCCCGAAGGATGTGTATGTTTCACCTGTTCAGATTCGTCGATTTAATTTAAAAACAGGGGATAAGGTTACAGGCATCTGTCGTGCCCCGCGTGAAGGTGAAAAGTTCCCGGCGCTGATTTATGTGCAGCATGTTAATGACGACACGCCGGATAAAGCCATCAGGCGCCGTCCGTTTGAATATTTAACGCCGGTGTTTCCCAATGAAAGATTGCACCTTGAGCATGAGCCCAAGAATGTTTCCATGCGGCTGGTTGACCTGGTTGCGCCGATTGGTAAGGGTCAGCGCGGTCTGCTTGTGGCACCGCCCAAAGCCGGCAAAACCACCTTATTAAAGCACATTGCAAACAGTATCGAAGAGAATCACCCCGAGGTGACACTCATCGTTTTATTGATTGATGAACGGCCGGAAGAAGTGACGGATATGAAGCGTTCCATCCGCGGTGATGTGGTGTATTCCACCTTTGATCAACCGCCCGAGCATCACGCAAAGGTGGCCGAAATTGTGTTGGAACGTGCACAACGCCTTGTGGAACAACGAAAAGATGTGGTCGTTTTGTTAGATTCTATCACGCGCCTGGCACGCGCCTATAATCTTTTGGTGCCGCCATCGGGCAGAACCCTTTCGGGTGGCCTGGATCCGGGTGCTTTGTATAAACCGAAAAAGTTTTTCGGCGCGGCGCGAAACATCGAAAACGGCGGCAGTTTAACCATTTTGGCAACGGCTTTGATTGAAACAGGGAGCCGCATGGATGATGTGATTTTCGAAGAATTTAAGGGAACGGGCAATATGGAGCTCCATTTAGACCGCAAACTGTCAGAAAAACGCATTTTCCCCGCGATTGATATCAATAAATCAGGCACGCGCAAAGAAGAACTTTTGCAATCCCCGAAGGAGTTGGAGGCTGTCTGGTCCGTCCGGCGCGACCTTGCCAATAATGCCGTGCAGGAGACAACGGAACAATTGCTTGGCGTTTTAACCCGTACGAAAAGTAATGAAGAAACCATTGATATATTAATAAACAACCACCAAAAACAATAGAATAAACGATACGATTTCATATGCTGCACACGTACAAGTCATTTTGGCGTAAAGCCTGAAATAAGGAGGGAGTACATATGGGTAAACTGATTTTAATAACCGGTGGAAAACGAAGTGGCAAAAGTGATTTTGCGCAGGCTATGGCTGAAAACTTAGGGGACAGCATTTTGTATATAGCCACTCTTGTGCCCGGTGATGATGAAGAGGTTAAGGCCCGCGTGCGCTGTCGCAGAGAACTGCGTCCGGCAGGATGGGACACATTAGAAGCCTATGACGGCATCAGCCGTCATATTGAGGAGTTTGGTGCTGCCTATGATGGCATTGTGCTTGACCGTGCTTCTGTGCTTGTTACGCAGCTTTTGGGCGAATATGATGCGCTGTGGGAAAGCGTACCATTATCAACGGTACTCCAGATTGAAAAATCTATTTTGGCTTCTGTCAAAGAAGTGATTAAGGCGGCTAAAAGTGTGCCGGCACCTGTTATTGTTTTAACTAATGAACTTGGTATGGGCAGTCGGCCGACTGACCGCTTTAACAAAATCAGGCGCGACATTACCTGCCGTGTGAATACGAAGGTTGCCGCCTGTGCCGACGAGGCCTATATGATGGTTTCCGGCATACCGGTGAAAATCAAATAATAAGTAACAAAAATGTAAAATAAAAAAACTTGCAACTAAAACAGTTTTGCGCTATAATAGAAATATAGTTTTAATTGTAAGTTAAACAGAAGGGCGGCGATGAGCGTGGACATTAACGAAACACAAAAATATCAATTCGGTGCCAACCGTGAGGATTATATCCGTTCAATTGTAACAACGGTGTATGAAGCACTGAAGGAAAAGGGCTATCATCCCGTCAGTCAGATGGTGGGGTACATCATGTCGGGTGACCCGACCTATATCACAAGCCATAACAACGCACGCGCCTTGATTCGTAAGATTGAGCGTGATGAGTTGTTAGAAGCTTTGGTTAAATTTTATGTTGAAACACGCTGATTGCAGCGGAGAGCAGTATTGCATGCGGCCTGTGGCTTTTCGCAGGTCGCTTTTTATTTTGTATGCTTGGGTTGTGAATGTGTGATGATAATGGCTAACGATATAAAAGAATATGCCAAAAGCATAGGCATCTCTGATGTGGGCATTTGTGATGCTTCAAAAGACGAACGGTTTTACGGCTTTTTAAGCGTGAGAAGAAAGCATTTTTCTGCCTGCAGCTTTGAAGAGCGGGATGCAGAAAAACGCACCAACCCACGGCTTTTTCTGCCCACGGCTAAAAGCGTTGTGGTATGCGCTTTTTCGTATTACACCGGGCATACATCTTCCGGCAATCTTTCGTGCTATGCCGGATTGCCGGATTATCATAAGGTTGTGCAAAAATACCTGGATGCTTTATCGGCGTTTATACATAAAAGCGTGCCTGGCGCTGCCTGTAAAACCGCTTGCGATACAAGTCCTTTGATGGATAGGATGCTTGCATACCGGGCCGGACTTGGTTTTTTTGGAAAAAATAATTTGTTGATACATCCAACCCTTGGTTCCTATTTTTTTATCGGTTCTGTAATAACAGATGTTGCTCTGGATGCGGATGCGCCGCTGTCCAGTCAATGTATGGGTTGTGATGCGTGTATAAAAAACTGCCCGGGTCAGGCCTTGTCCTCAAATTTCGGCTTTGATTGTGAGACGTGTATTTCATATCTAACGCAAATCAAAACGCTGACAGAAAAGCAAAAAGAATTGGTAGAGAAGCAGGAGAGTGTATATGGCTGTGATGTCTGTCAAAAGGTTTGCCCGCACAACCAACATCTACCGGCAACAACGGTGGAGGAGTTTTGTATTGAACCTTTAGAGGAGCTTAAGGCATCTGAGCTTTCTGCCATGAGCAATCGGCAGTTTAAAAAAACATATAAAAACTATCCGTTTTCCTGGTGCGGACGGGAGACAATACTTAAAAATTTTTTGCAAAAAAATGAGGAGGACTGAGCATGGAAATTTTATCGCCGGCCGGTAGTTTTGAAGCCTTAAAAATGGCTGTTCACTATGGCGCAGACGCTGTGTATGTCGGCGGCTCAGCCTTTAGTGCAAGAAAGTATGCGCAAAATTTTTCTAAAGAGGAATTGGAACAGGCAGTAGATTTTTGCCATTTGCGCGGCGTGCGCCTTTATCTTTGCTGCAACACGCTGATGAAGGAGCACGAACTGGAGGAAGCCATGAAGTGGATTCGGCATGCCTATGCCATAGGCGTAGATGCTTTGATTATACAGGATTTGGGTCTGCTTTATAAAGTGCGCCGGGAACTGCCTGATTTTGCCGTGCATGCCAGCACGCAGATGACGGTGACAAACAGCGCCGGTGTGAATGCGCTTGCCCGTCTGAGGGTCGAGCGTGTGGTTCTGGCACGAGAGGTGTCTAAGGCACAGCTTGCGGAGATACAAAGAAACACACAAACCGAGCTGGAGGTTTTTGTGCATGGTGCCTTGTGCATGTCCTATTCCGGTCAATGCCTGATGAGCAGCATGTTAGGCGGAAGAAGCGGCAACAGGGGCAGCTGCGCGCAACCGTGCCGTTTGCCTTATGAATTACTGGAAAACGGCAAGGCGGTCACGAAGAAAAACACGCTTTTGTGCCCGAAGGATTTGTGCCTGGCCGATCGTGTATCCGAACTTAAGGAACTGGGCGTTGCCTCATTAAAAATTGAAGGCAGGATGAAAAGCCCTGAATACGTGGCTATGGTGACGCATGTCTATAAAAAGGCTCTTTGTGAAGGCGTTTCGCAGGATGAGATTGATGCCATGCTCCGTTTTTTCTCCAGGGGCGGTTCTTGTTACGGCTATTTTGATGGTTGCACATACAAAAAAATGATGGATGACGGCACAAAGACAAAAATATCTCAAGTTTTGCCGGACTTGCCAAAACGGGAGAAAAAAATGCCCGTTTCCCAATATCTTGTAGCAAAAAACGGAGAACCTCTCACACTGACAATGCTTTCAAAACAGGGCGAATCCGTTTCTGTAACAGGTGCGATTTGCGAACAGGCACACACCGTTCCAACCTCCAAGGAAAGACTCAAAGAACAGCTTGAAAAACTGGGTGAAACGGCCTTTTATGCAGACTATACAGAGGTCACCGCTTCACCGGATGTGGCGGTGCCTATTAAAGAAATCAACGCGCTGCGCAGACAGGCAGCTGAGGCGTTATCGCAGAATATTACATCCGCTTATAAAAGAAATCTGCCACCCATAACCGTAGCTGGTCGTCAGAATCTGCCGCATACAAACCACAGGGTTAAGCTCTGCGCACAGGTGCACAGCCTGGCGCAGTTACAGGCAGCCGTCAGCCGGGGCATAGAAAGAATATACCTGCCGGAAAAACTGTGGTCATACAGTCACCTGGTTCAGGAGCCTGTGCTGCAAATGCCACCACTATTGCGGGAATGCGAGGCGGGGCCGAAGGTAGAATTTTCTGCCGCATGTGTGCAGAATATAGGCCAGCTTGCAAGCTGTTGGCAGAAAGACGTGACGGCCGGACACCGTATGAATATAACCAATAGCCAAACGGTGGAACTGCTGCAAAATGAAGGCGTGAGTCATTTTGTGCTATCGCCTGAACTGAATATGGGTGCCATCCGCGCCATACGTCAACAAACAAAAGCGACCTTAGAAGTGATTGCATATGGTCGGATTCCCTTGATGCTATTGGAAAACTGTGTGATTCGAAATAGCGTGGGTTGTCGCTGTGAGGAAGCTCAATTTGCCCTGCGCGACAGAAAAAATGAGATATTACCGATTCTTCCTTTGCATTGCGGTAATGAAGTGTATAATGCAAAACCAATCCTTATGGCAGACCGCTTGCAGGAGCTTACAGATTTGGGTATTGACAGCCTGCGCCTTTTATTCACAGTTGAAGATGAAGCAACAACCCGTGCTATCATCAGATTATACCAAGAGGCCATGGCGGGTGCAGAGATTATGGCGCCGCAGTTTGATTTTACACGCGGTCATTATTACCGCGGCATGCAGTAAGACGGTGATGACGATGCTAAATAAGTGGATGACAAAGGGAGACAAGGTTATTTTTTGGGTGGTTCTTTTGCTTTCGGTCAGTGCCATCTTTGCCTCGGGTATTCTCCTTTCAGGGTTTAAACCAAGCGTGGCTGTTGTGGAAGTGAACGGAAAAGTTTACGGGGAATATTCTTTGCAAGAAAAAAGTGGAAAGACACTTGAAATTAGAACGGAATTTGGGTATAATAAGATAGAAATAAAAAACGGCAGTCTCAGCATAACGGAAACAAGCTGCCCTGATGGTCTGGAAATGAAGGCCGGTTCTATACAAAAGAGTGGAGAAATGCTGGTTTGTCTGCCAAACCGTTTGGTGGCATATATCCGCGGAGAAAAGGAAGTGGACGGTTTTGCCTATTAAACAAAAAGCCATTCACAAAATGACCGCCTCCGCTTTTTTGGTATCTGCGGGATTGGTGCTTGGCTACTTAGAGGGTCTGCTGCCTGTGCTGTCTTTTTTGCCGGGCGGAAAGTTGGGCGTTGCCAATGTGGCAACGCTATTGGCTTTTTCCTGGCTTGGTGCAGGGGGTGCGTTGCTAGTCGGATTATTGCGCTGTTTTTTAGGCGCTTTGTTCGGTGGCGGCGTCACGGCCTTTATGTATAGCGGCATGGGAACACTACTGAGTGTTGCTGCTATGGCCTTGTGCGCAAAGGTATTTCCGGTGCGTGTCGGGCTTGTTGGCAGGAGCATTCTTGGCGCGTTTTTTTTCAATGTAGGACAGGTTTTTGTCAGTATTTTAGTCCTGCAAAATGTATATGTTTTTTTATATTTGCCACCGCTTTCGTTTGTTTCGGCCTTTACCGGTCTTTTGACGGGAATTTTAGCCAAACGAACCCTAACGGCTTTTGCAAATTTGTAGGATGGGAGCGCATATATGAAACAGCTATCACTCAATCTGCCGGATAAAACCTCGGTGGTTTTGGCATCCGGTTCACCAAGAAGGCGGGAACTACTTAAGCAAATCGGTTTAGATTTTACAGTTATGGTTTCGCAAGCAGATGAAACGATTCCGGAAGCCATGGATCCTAAACTGGCCGTGCAAACGCTTTCGCTTTTAAAGGCGGCCGATGTGGCCCAAAAGGCAGAAAAAGATGCGCTCATCATTGCGGCTGATACCATTGTGGTGTATGAAAATGAGATCCTCACAAAGCCGAAGGATGAGCAAGATGCGGTCAGGATGCTCAGTCGGCTTTCCGGCAAAACGCACAGCGTGCTGACGGGTGTTACGGTTTTGCGCCGCAAAGACGGCAAAAGCATCAGCCTGACGGAAGAAACCTTTGTGACCTTTAAAGATTTGCAGGAGCAAGAGATTCTCTCATATGTTAAAACCGGTGAGCCTGGTGATAAAGCCGGAGCATATGGGGTGCAGGGCCTGGGTGGCTTGTTCATTGAAAAAATTGAGGGCGATTACTACAATGTTGTGGGGTTGCCGCTTTGCCTTTTAGGCAAGCTTTTACAAACAGAATTTGATTTTGAATTAACTTGGGAGGTTTAATTATGGCTTTGGTAAAAGATATCGGTATTGATTTGGGAACAGCAAATACTTTGGTGTATTTAAAAGGAAAGGGCATCATTCTGCGTGAGCCCTCTGTTGTGGCAGTGAATAAGGCAGAAGGCAAGATTTTAAAGGTGGGTAATGAAGCCAAGGAAATGATTGGCCGTACGCCCGGCAATGTGGTTGCCATCCGTCCTTTAAAAGATGGTGTTATTGCCGATTTTGACAGCACGCAGGCAATGCTGAAATATTTTATTAAAAAGGCCTATCAGTCTGCATTTTTTAAGCCTAATGTAGTGGTTTGTATTCCTTACGGCGTTACTGAGGTAGAGCGTCGTGCTGTTGAAGAGGCCGTTATACAGGCGGGTGGTAAGAATGCATATTTGATTGAAGAACCAATGGCTGCAGCTATTGGTGCAGGTCTCCCCGTTGCAGAGCCGACCGGTAGCATGGTTGTGGATATCGGCGGCGGTACCAGTGAAGTGGCTGTTATTTCTTATGGCGGTATTGTTGCCAGCCAGTCGTTGCGCATTGCCGGTGACGAACTGGATAACGACATTGTGAATTATATTAAAAAAGAATATAACTTAATGATTGGTGAACGTACGGCAGAAGAAATTAAGTTTGCGATTGGCTCAGCTTATGAATATGCCGATGAGGGCACCATCGAGGTAAAGGGTCGTGATTTGATTTCGGGTCTGCCCAGAACGATTACGCTGACCAGTAAAGAAATCAGAAGTGCTTTATCTGAATCAATCTTTGCGATTATTGATGCCATCAAAACCACCCTTGAAAAAACACCGCCCGAACTTGCGGCCGATGTTATGAATCGCGGCATCATGCTGACAGGTGGCGGTGCTATGATTCGCGGCTTGGATGTTTTAATTGCAGATGAAACAGGCATTCCCGTGTATGTGGCAGAAAACGCCCTGGATTGCGTAGCTTTGGGAACCGGTCTTGCCTTGTCGGCGTTTGAAAAAGCAGGACAGGGCATTTTGAGCAACAAAGCAAAGAAATGGCGCTAGGATAAGCTCGATGCGAAAGGAGGAGGAGAATGAATAGAAATAAACGATTAGGAACGGTTGTGTTAATTGCCGTTATTGTGATTTTTGTGATCATGGGCATTTCTTTTGCAACCTTGTCCAGTAATACCTCCCCCGGAAGCAGTCTGTTCGGCTCTGTGTTGCGCCCTGTGCAAAGCGCTTTTTCCTATATTGGAAACAGTATTGGCGGTTTTTTTGGCTTTGTGGGTGATATGCGCAATATGCAAGAAGAAAATGTTGAATTACGAGAAGAAATTGACAGGCTATCTGCCAAGGTGCGGGATATGGAAAGTCACAGCCAGGAAAATGAACGTTTGCGTCAGCTGCTTGAACTTAAATCTAATCAAGCAGAGCATACAATGGTGGCCGGTGAAGTGATTGCCAAAGACCCGGGCAATTGGTTTTATTCATTTACCATTGATGTGGGTACCTCTTCCGGCGTGCAGAAAAATGATCCGGTTATATCGGGAACGGGTTTGGTTGGTCATGTGATCGAAGTTGGCTCTAACTGGGCCAGGGTACAGGCGATTATTGACAGCGAAAGCTCGGTTGGTGCGATGATCAGCCGCACGCAGGATTTTGCTATAGCCGATGGCGATATGACGCTGGCTAATTCCGGAAAATGCAAGCTCAGCTATGTAACGCAAAACAGCAGCCTTGTATTAGGTGATGCGGTGGTGACATCCGGCCTGGGCGGCGTATATCCGGCAGGCCTTTTAATTGGAACGGTAGCAGAAATCAAGAGCGATTCTTTAGGCTATTCTCAATATGCGGTGATTGATACAGCCGTTGATTTTGAACGTGTTCGCGAAGTATTGGTGATTTGCATGGGAAGATAAACGGCAGGAAAGAAAGGGGCAGAGCAGGCATGCGACATGTGTTAACGGTTATTTTAATATGTTTGCTTGCATCCGTGCAAACGACGGTGCTGCGTGGCATTGAACTGTTTCACGTGATACCGAATTTGCTTTTTATATTTGTTGTGTGTTACAGCCTGCTTAAAGAAGATTACAGTGCGCTGATTTACGCGGTTTTATGCGGCGTTATTTTAGATTTAACAGGCGGGCGCAGCATTGGTATCAACGCCCTGCTTTGTACGCTTGCGGCGTATCTATGCCTGTCTGTCAGCGGTAACCTATTCAACAATAATCTGTTTGTATCGATGGTGTTTGTTTTTGTTTTATCGCTGCCATACGAATTATTGACATATCTTTTTTATTTCGTCATTTGGGGTCGGGGTGCTTTTTTATATGCCATCTTTTTAAAGATTATTCCCATTGCAGCCTATAATTTTGTATGTACCATGGCGTTATATCCCCTTATCAAAAAAATCGGTGGAGAACCCACTTAATGTAACTGAGCATCAGCAAAAAGGAGGAGTGGAAAATGGAAGATAAACAACTGAAAAATCGTTTCATAATTCTCTATTTTCTGGTCTTTTTATTTGCTGTAACAGCGATTGGTCGCCTCTTTTATCTGCAAATTATAGAGGGCGAAAACTATCGGGCCATTTCTGACAGCCGCTTGGCACGCAACATTCCCATTAAGGCGGCGCGTGGTGAAATTTTAGACCGTTACGGTCGACCGCTTGTGACGAATCGAATCGGGCATACGGTAGCAATCGCCAAGATTAACGATGATAAGGATGCATTGAATCGTGTTATTTTAAATATTGCCTGTTTATTTGAAGAAAAGGGCCTTTCTTACGATGACGGCTTACCCGTCAGCAAGGAAGCGCCTTTTAGCTTTTCGTTTACAGGTTCGCAGAAAGAACAAGAGCAGGCAAAAAATGCCTTTATTAAAGAAAAGAATTATAAAGAGAATATAACAGCCGAAGAGGTTATTAAAAAATATAGAGATAAATACGAAATCGGTGACGCTTACTCAGAAGCAGAAGCAAGAAAAATTGCCGGCATTCGCTATGAAATGGAAAAACGCAACTTTTCCTCTAATAATCCCTATGTATTTGCGACCGATGTGGATATCGAAACTGTCACCGCAATTAAAGAACAAAGAGAAAGCTTTTTTTGTGTGACGGTGTATAACGAGCCCATTCGTGAATATACGAGCGGAACGTTGGCTGCGCATATCTTAGGCAGAGTCGGCATTATCAATCAGGAAGAATACAGCAAGCTAAAAGATGAAGGCTACGGCATGAATGACAGCCTGGGTAAACAAGGCGCTGAAAAAGTCTTTGAGGAGTATCTGCGCGGACAAGATGGAACGAACAGTATAGAAAGAAAGATTCGCGAGGGTGAAACCGAGGTTGTATATTCCCGTGAGCCGGTTCCGGGTAACTCTGTTATGCTGACGATTGATAAGGATTTGCAATGGGCGGCAGAAGAATCACTTGCGCGCAACATTCACAGAATTGCAGAGAGCAGCAAAGAGGGAAGCGGGCATGACGCAAACGCGGGTGCTGTTGTGGCCCTGGATTTAAACAATGGCGAAATTTTAGCCATTGCCTCTTATCCGACCTATGACCCGGCACAGTTTAACAGAGACTATAATGCCATGTTGCAAGAAGCCGTTCCGCCGATGGTTAACCGTGCTCTGGCGGGCCTTTATGAGCCCGGCTCTACTTTTAAGCTTTGTACAGCGCTTGCAGCTTTGGAATCAGGCCACACAAATGCCGATGAATTTATCAAAACCGAGGGTATATATCGTTACCTGGGGCACGACTTTATGTGCAACATTTACAGAACAAGCCAAAGCACTCACGGCACCATTAATATTTCGCAGGCAATTCAGCATTCCTGCAACTACTATTTTTATGAAATGGGTCAAAGAATGGGTATTGAGACTATTGAAGATTATGCTCAAAAGCTTGGCCTGGGAGAATATACGGGGATTGAACTGCGCGAAGAAGAAGAGAAGGGTCAGGTAGCAGGCCCTGTCTTGCGTGAAAAAAGCGGGCGTCCCTGGTATCCCGGTGATGTGTTACAGGCGGCGATTGGCCAATCTGATAACCTGTTCACACCAATTCAGATAGCAAATTATATGGCAACGCTGGCAAACGGCGGAACGAATTACGAATTGCGTTTATTAAATGCCGTGAAATCGAATGTAACAGGCGAAATCATTCTGCAGAAGGAATCTAAAATTAAAAATCAGATTGACATCGGAAAAGAGAATTTAGACGCGGTTTTAGGCGGTATGCAGCTTGTTACCTCAGAAGGCACGGCGAGCGCAGCCTTTGCAGATTTTCCCTTTAAAACCGGCGGCAAGACAGGTAGTGCACAGGTTTCAAGAGGGTCGAGTAACGGCATCTATGTAGGCTATGCGCCTTATGAAAATCCGCAGATTGCGGTGGCGGTGGTTGTCGAGCACGGTGGCTCCGGCGGTAATGCATCTTATATTGCGCGTGATGTTTTTTGGCAGTACTTTTTTGGTGCTGAGGATACGGTTACCACACAATCATACAATACACTCTTGCAATGATGCAAAAAATGCATAAAAGTATATAGAAAAAATAAAAAAAGTATAGACAGAACACCTAAAACATGGTATACTATATATAGTAACTTTATTGGTAAAACAGTATGGAGCGCATGTTTGGAAAGGGAGGCGCAGAATGAACATCGCATTGATTGCACATGATAAAAAAAAGGAACTGATGATTCAGTTTTGTATTGCATATAAGGGCATTTTAAAAAATCATGTTTTGTGCGCAACAGGCACAACGGGCGGACTTGTCAGTGACGCAACCGGTTTGGAAATTCATCGTTTTCTATCCGGCCCTCAGGGTGGTGACCAGCAAATTGGTGCCAGAATTGCCTACAACGAAATCGACCTTGTTCTGTTCTTCCGAGATCCTTTGACGGCGCAGGCTCATGAGCCTGATGTAACGGCGTTACTGCGTTTATGTGATGTACATAACATCCCTGTTGCAACCAATGTGGCAACAGCGGAAGTTTTGATTTTGGGTTTAGAGCGTGGAGATATGGCATGGCGCGATATTGTGAACCCCAAACACGATTAATCATGAATTAAATAATTCAATTAAATGGGCGGCCTGATGGGCCGCTTGTTTTATAGAGGAGGCCCATATGAGTCGCGAAAGAATTAAAGAGTTAACCGAATTTTTAAATCACCATGCATACCAGTATTATGTGTTGGACATGCCGACTATATCAGACTATGAATATGACATGGCACTGCGGGAACTGCGTAAGTTAGAAGAATTATACCCCGAGTATCGCGACCCTGCATCGCCGACAGTTCGCGTGGGAGGTAGCGTTGCAGAAGGCTTTGCTGAGGTGGAGCACGAGGTGCCCATGCAAAGCTTAAACGATGCCTTCAGCAAAGAAGAAGTGATGGAGTTTGATGCGCGTGTTGCTGCGGCTTTAGGGGAGCCTTACGGCTATTGCGTTGAATATAAAATTGACGGCCTCTCGGTTTCTCTTGAATATGTGAACGGTGAGTTTGTGCGTGGCTCAACACGTGGCGATGGAAAAAAGGGAGAAGATGTAACGGATAATTTAAAAACCGTTCGCGCTATTCCCCTTCGTTTAAAAGATAGTCTGCCTTATCTTGAGGTAAGGGGCGAGGTGTTTATTGGCAAGCAAAATTTTGAAAAGTTAAATTCAGCCCGCAAAAAAGAAGGTGCGCCTCTGTTTGCCAATCCCCGTAACGCAGCAGCGGGAAGTTTACGCCAACTGGATTCTTCCGTTGCGGCAAAACGCCACCTGGATATTTATATCTTTAATATTCAAAAAGTCGAAGGCAGGTCGTTTACCTCCCACAGAGAAGGGCTTTTATATCTGGCCGAGCAAGGCTTTAAAGTGGTGCCTGATTTTCGCGTGTTTGCTTCCGCCGAAGAAGCCTTTAACCGTGTGCTTGAAATCGGTCGGGAAAGAGAAACTTTATCTTTTGATATTGATGGTGCTGTAATGAAGATAGACAGCCTTACTCAGCGCGAACAGCTGGGTTCAACCAGTAAATGTCCCAGATGGGCCATAGCCTATAAATTTCCGGCAGAAACAAAAAAAACCAAGCTGATTGATATCGTTTTGCAGGTGGGTCGCACAGGCGCTATGACGCCCAATGCTGTGTTAGAGCCTGTTTTTGTGGCAGGGTCTACTGTGCAGCGGGCAACGCTTCATAATCTGGATTATATTCGCGAAAAAGATATTAAAATTGGCGATTTTGTTTATGTTCGCAAGGCTGGTGATATTATTCCGGAAATAACAGAGGTGGCTAAAGAAGAAAGATGCGGTAATGAACGGGACTTTGTGATGCCTGAATTTTGTCCTGAATGCGGAGAACGGATTGAACGCGCAGAAGGCGAGGCTGTGTATCGCTGTACCGGTGGTAACTGTCCGGCGCAGTTGCAGCGAAATTTAGAGCACTTTGCTTCTCGCGATGCTATGGATATTGAAGGCCTCGGTCCGGCGATTGTAGAACAACTGATGGATGCGGAGCTGTTGCAATCAGCGGCCGATTTGTTTGTGCTTACAAAGGAACAATTAACGGGATTAGAACGCTTTGGAGAAAAGTCGGCACAAAATTTGATTGATGCAATTGATAAGGCGAAGGATAGAGATCTATCGCGCCTGCTGTTTGCGTTGGGCATTCGCTTAAACGGTCAGCGTTCATCTATGCTTTTGGCAAAAGCGTTTAAAACCATGGAACGGCTACAAACGGCCACTGTGGAAGAACTGATGTTGATTCATGAAATAGGTGAAAAGACGGCCGTTTATGTGTATGAATATTTTCAAAATCCGCATAATCAGGCCTTGATTGAAAAACTCCGTGTCTCCGGCGTCAATATGGAACATCGGGAAGCAGTTGGACAGACGGATATTTTAGCCGGTAAAAAGTTTGTTATCACAGGCAAATTTGATGATATGTCAAGAAATGAAATTACGGCTTTGGTTGAGCAAAACGGTGGCGCTGTAGCAGGCAGTGTATCTAAACAGACGGATTACGTCATAGCCGGCCATGATGCCGGCAGTAAGCTTACGAAGGCAGAAAGTCTTGGTATAACGGTGATTAATCTTGATGATTTGCAAACAATGATTCAAGGAAATTAGTTAGGGGGTATAACAGTGAGTCGGATGCTTCAACAGGCTAAAAATATTTTAGAAGCAAGTGGTAGCTTTGTAGTGCCTGAGCTGGATTTGCTGTTTTACTCAAATAAATCGCCCATATTAATTGCACCACCGAAACGGATTCCGTTGCAAAGTGTGTTGGTTTTAGATGATGTTTTGGCTTTAGAAAGTGGTGGTAAGCAACTTATGGTAGCTATCAATCCGGGAGAGTCGACAGAAGAGAGATTGATAGGCGGGAACGATTCATCTTTGGCTGTGTATATAGATGTGCAAAAGGAGAATTTTGCTTCTGAGTTAGTTCATGGTGTACACTGCAAAACCTGGCTTTATAATGCCTACGCCCATAGAGTGTACAAACGCTTTTTAGAGGTGGCCGATTCTCTATCTGTGACCTATGAAGGCGAGCGGGGACGCGTGGCTGATTGCCCGAGACAGGTGCGCGTTTATCGCGGTAAGCCTTACGCTATCAGAGAACTTGACTGCATGGACTGCGAATATTGTATTGATTTGCAGGAAGAAAATGTGGTTTTATGCACGGCGAGAAACCGCATTGCCGTCCCTGAAGATTTTGGTAAGCCCTATACGGAACGGAGTTTGCCTCATGAAGAGATGGCGGTTCTCTCTAAAACGGATATGGTGCAAAACTTACATTGCCCCAAATGCGGAGCCGGCTTGGTTGAGAGACAAGGCACAAACGGCATGTTTTTAGCTTGTTCAGCCTACCCCTTTTGTCATTTTACGGCAGAATGGAAGGAAGACAGTGTCCCCAGTTTTTCGTGGTACGGAGCGGAATAAGCAAGGAGCTATATATTTCTAAAACGGACATGTTTTTGCAAAGAAATGGGTATTTTGTTTTTCTGCATTGACAGTCAACGGATTATGTGTTATATATGGTATAAAATATGAGAGAGGAGCCATTATAACATGAATAATAAAGCTGATTATCAGCCGTTTGACAGAGAAGCTATTAAAATATTAGAAGGCTTTTTGCCGAATAAAATTTTCGATGCGCATGCACACCTGTATGATACAGAACATTTACCTGACCATGGCTGTGAATCGCGCATTATTGGCGATTTGGAAAGCTATAAAGAAGCCATGCTCCCTATGTTGTGTAATCCAAAAACCATGCGCCTCAATATCGTTACCTTTCCGGAAGGCAGGATGGGCAGCATGGACTCAGAAAGTCTGCAAAAGGCTGATGCTTTTTTGCTTGAACAGTTAAAACAGGATAACGCCAATGTGGGTGAAATTTTAGTGCGCCCGGGTGAAACGGCTGAACAAATAGCAGCAAGATTGGTTCACCCAAATATACGCGGCTTTAAATGTTACCACCTTTTGGCAGACAGAGAGGTTACCTGGAATGCCTCTATTGGCGAATACCTGCCGGAAGGTGCCTGGCAGGTAGCAAACGAAAAAAAGATGTGTATCACCCTGCATATGGTGCGTGACCATGCTTTATCTGATGAAGATAATTTGCATTACATTCGCACCATGGCTAAAAAGTATCCTGACGCCACGCTCATTTTGGCTCATGCAGCACGCTCCTTTGCAGCCTGGACAGGCATTGAGTCAGTAGAAAAAATTGCTGATCTTGAAAATGTGTGGTTTGATTTTTCAGCTATATGCGAATCGCCTGCCATGCTGCAGATTATAAAAAAAGCCGGTATTAAGCGTTGCATGTGGGGCAGTGATTACCCGGTTAGCGTGATGCGCGGTAAAGCTATTTCCTTGGGTGATGGTTTTTATTGGATTTATCAAAATGATCTGGATCGTTTTTCCGGAAAAACATCTTTAAGACACTGGCTTGTTGGCATTGAGAACCTGATGGCAATGCGCCAACTGTGTCAGCTTGCTGATTTGCATGAAAGTGAAGTCGAGGACCTGTTCTACAATAATGCGGCCAAACTCTGGGGAAAATAACATAGAGGTGAATCATGCACATATTTTAGCCGACCGATAAAAACTTACCCAAAACCTCTCACCACCTTTCTTTGTTATGCATAGTATGTAGCATAACGAAAAAAAGGAGGTACACAGTTATGGGATGCGATAAAGGTTTATTTGGTGGCTTTGGCAACAATAACAGCTGCATCTGGATTATCCTGATTATAATCCTCATTTTCTGCTGCTGCAATGACTAATTAAAGCGGTAAGGGCCGCATGCGTAAGGATAGAATTTCTATTCTGCGCATGCGGTCTTTTGCTTTTTTTAGTTCTAATTTTACAGGGATGTCCATAGAATAAAGCAAGAGGTGTCGATATGGACAAAAGTAAAAAAACAATTATGAAGCAATTACCTCCTTCTGCCAGAGAGATGTTTCGTGACATTTCCTTTGAAGGTTTGGAGGAAATACGGTTTCGCAGGGGACAACCCATACAGTTGTATTATCAGAATCAATGCTTTTATCTTTCGCGTGATGGCGGGATATGTCAAAGAAAGGAAACGTGTTCCCTTATAGAAGGCGAAGAAATAGAGAGAGTTTTGTCTTCTTTTTTAGAAGATTCAGTGTATGCACATATGCAGGATATCTGCAACGGATTTATTACTCTGCAAGGCGGTCATCGCGTGGGGCTTGCGGGCAGGTGTGTTTTAAAAGATGGGAAAATATGTAATATATCAGAGATTTCAGGGCTCAATGTCAGAGTTGCGCAAAGTTATACAGGCTGTGCAGAAGCACTGGCAGAACGGATGCTCACGCCCGGTGGTTTACATAATAATCTAATTATTGCACCGCCGCAATGCGGAAAGACAACATTTTTGCGGGACTTAGTTCGAATTTTTTCGAAGCGTATGAAGGTGACAGTCGTCGACGAACGATCAGAGATAGCGGCTATGCATGAGGGTATACCGCAGTTTGATGTAGGGCCGCAGACGGACGTGCTGGACAGGTTCCCCAAAACAGTGGGTATGATGTTGGCTGTGCGCTCCTTGTCTCCGCAGCTCATTGTTGTGGATGAAATCGGAACGGAAGCAGATGTAGAGGCGGTTAAACAGGTGCAGCATGCGGGCTGCCGTTTACTTGCAAGCGTGCATGGGGAAGGACAGGAATCCATCCGGAAAAGGAACCCCCGACTCCTTGATTGTTTTGAGCAATCCGTTACCCTGGGGAGACAAAACGGCGTCCCGGCTGTTGTGGCAATAGAAAAGACGGGGTGAGACTATGCTTACGGTGTTTGGCGCATTGTTGGTTGTGTTGGGATGTACGCTTGTTGGGATTCGAAACAGATTAGAATCTCAAAAAAGATTGCAGGCCGAAAAAGATATACAGGCGTTTTTGATTATGTTGTGTCGCAGACTTTCGTTTCAGGTAGAAACGCTTCCTGTTTTGTTACATAGCATGAAAAAGGAAACGCACGTGCCAGCAAAGGATTTTTTACTATGTATTTGCGATGAGCTTAGCACGGGTGCAAACTGTCCTATGGCATGGGAAAGGGCCATCCGTCTGTATGAGAATAGGTATGGGGGCCCCTGCCAAGCCTTCGAAATAGTTGCCTCGGTGGGAAGACGGCTTGGCACGACGGATGTTGGTGGTGAGACAGAAAGGCTGACACAGGCGACACAAACCCTTGCAGAGCTTATCAAAGGGGAAGGAGAAAACCTGGAGAAAAAGCAGAAAACAACCGTGTCTTTGGCTTTTTTGACCGGTATCAGTCTGGCTTTATTATGCTTATAGCCATAGAGAAGAAGGAGATACATATGGGTGTGGACTTAATTTTTAAGATTGCAGCAATCGGCATTGTTGTGAGTGTTCTGAACCAGGTTCTAATTCGTTCCGGAAGAGAAGAACAGGCCACTATGACAACCCTGGCCGGACTTATCGTTGTACTGCTGATGATGCTGGAGGAAATCAGTTACCTGTTCCAAACCATAAAAACGATTTTTAACCTGTAGAAAAGCGGGATGTTATGATGAATCTTTTACAGATGATTGGTCTTGGTATGACCGGTGCACTTCTATCTCTCCTGATTAAAGAACATAAGCCGGTGCTGGGAGTTTGTGTGGGCATGGTAACAGCGACCGTTATTTTCACTTCGGTTTTGGCACAGCTTTCTTCCGTGATTGATGTAGTTAATCTTCTTGCTGAACGGCTTTCAGTCAACGAAGAATATATTACAATCATTATCCGCATTATCGGCATGACATATGTGGCGCAATTTGCGAGTGAGATATGCCGGGATGCGGGCCAGAATGCTGTCGCACGCAAAATAGAACTGGCAGGAAAAATTGTCACGGTAGCAACCGGCTTGCCTATTTTGCTGGCGGTTTTAAATTTGCTGTTAGGCATTTTGCCGGGTTAACGAAGGAGGAGACAATGAGAAAGATTTGTGTTGTGGTGTTTTGCCTTGTGGCAATCTTCTTTTTAACCGGAATGGTGAGTGCGGAGGAGGATCCACTTACCATCGTGCTTGAAGATACCATGGATAAACTGAAAACGGTGGATGCCTCCGGTTTTGATTTTGTTGGAACAGTGGAGCAGATGACGGAAGGAGAATGGACATTTTCGTTTTCGTCTGTTTTACAAAAGGGCCTTGATCTGCTTGCTTCAGAAATTAAAACAAATACCGGACTTCTCATCAAAATGTTGATTTTAAGTGTATTATCGGGTGTGCTTTGTAATTTGCAACAAAATATGCCTGAAGAGAATACGACAGAAATCGGTTTTTTGGTTTGTCTTTCGGTGATAGCCGGCCTGTCTGCAACCATTGTTTCTGATGTTGTTGGTCTGGCTGATAAAACGATAGATTCACTGCTTCTTTTTATGCAAAGTCTAATGCCTGTGGTAGGAAGTATTACAGTGGACAATCCGGCTATAGCGGTGAGCTTTTACCCGGCCCTGTTTGTTTCCATGCAAAGCTTTACATATCTTTGTAAGGGGGTGTTTTTGCCACTTGTTTTAGTCGTTACGGCTCTTTCTGTGATCAATGCCTTGAGTCATCGTTTTCACGTTGGCCGCCTGATAGAATTTGCACGTCAAGGGGTTAAGTGGGGTATTGGGATTTTACTCACGGTCTTTGTGGGAATTCTAAGCGTTCGTGGCCTAAATGCAGGTGCAACAGGTCTTGCAGGTCGCACTGTGAAATATGCCCTTTGTAACTTCGTGCCGCTTGTGGGTAGTGTATTGGCAGAAACAACCTCCTCGGTTGTGAACAGTGTCCGTGTGATTCGACGTGTGGTGGGCGTCAGTGGTGCTGTGGCGGCGGTTAGCTTATGTGCCGCACCGGTTTTAAAAATATTGGCGGTTTCTGTTTTATATCGCTTTGCAGCCGGTGTTGCAGAACCGGCAACGGATAAGAGAATCATTGCTTTTTTTGTAGACCTTTCAGGGAATATTGCCTTGGTTCTTGCGATTTTAGTTATGGTGTGTGTGATGTTTGTCATTAGTGTAGCTATGCTATGCCTGCTGTTGTAAGGGGTGATATGGTGAAGTTTTTAAATCAATATGCAACAGGGATTATAACAGTTTCGTTTCTGACCCTTTTATTAGATCATATATTGCCGGCAGGAAATCATAAAAAATATGTGAACACAATCATCGGCCTGATTGTGATGCTGGTTGTACTAAAACCTATTACGATGTTGCCACAACATGTAGACATCTTTGACCCTGCCTTACCGGTTACAGAGGAGAGTCAGGTAATTGTAAAACCTTATGTGGCAGAATGCTTTGAAAAAAATTTAGCACTTTATATTGCCGATGATTTACACGAGCGGTTTAATCAAACGGTTGCCTGTCGGGTTTCTTGCCTTTTAAACGAAGAGGGACAAATCATGGGTGTGCGGGCTGTACATCTTGTGCCCTATGATGGAGAGATGGCCGGCTATGTAGCAACAAGGTATGGGATTGAGGAGGCATGTATTCAATCGTGAAAGAACAATATAGAAAAATGATTGGACAAATTATGCATAATAAGTGGTTGATTATCATAGTTATGGTAGGGATGTGTCTGATGCTGTTGCCCGATTTTTTTGCCGCCGGAGATAAAGAAGAAACAAAGGTAAAACAGAGCGGAATACATCAAAATGAAGCGTATACCAAACAGTTAAAAACTGAGTTGGAAGCAATTTTATCTGAGGTACAGGGCGTGAGCCATGTCCGGGCTATGATTACCTTGTCAGACAGCGGAGAAACCTATTACGCGCAAAATGAAAGCGACGATTCCCGCAACAAAACCGATGGTGGCTTGTTAGAAAAGAATCAGCAATCAAGCGGTAGTCTGGCTCTGAAGAATGACGCCGGGGGCGGACAATCTCCTGTGGAAATGAAGTGGGTTATGCCGCGTATATCAGGTGTTTTGGTTATCGCTAAAGGCGTTCAGAATCCCTCTGTTCGCATGCAGGTTGTGAGTGCAGTTTGCGCGGTTTTAGACGTTCCGAAACATAGGGTAGAGGTTTTGGAACGGGGATAACATGAATAAGGAGGAGATCAACATGATAAAACAATGGAAAATGAACCGAGTATCAAAAAGTGGAGAGGTTAAGAAAAGCAGGATGCTGGTTTTGCGAAAGAAACAGATAACGGTTACAGTTCTGCTGATTCTGGTTGGTGCAGCAGGGTATCTGAACTGGAATTTTCAGCAAAGGGTCATTGATCCGGAAGTAGCAGAGGTCTACAATGAGGTAACCAAAAAAATAGGGGAAGCGCAAATGGTAAGCGCGGATGTACAAAAAGAAGATGCATCATTACAGGAGGAAAAGATGGATTATAACGCCTATTTTGTACAGGCAAAATTAGAGCGCGACACAAAACGCAGTGAATCCATTGATATGCTTCGCTCGTTGCTTGAAACGCAGACGACAGATAAAGAAGCTAAAAAACAGGCAGAAGAAGAACTCTACCGTCTGGTACACTACACCGAGCAGGAGACGGCGGTTGAGAATCTTGTAAAGGCAAAAGGCTTCAGCGATGCTATCGTGTTTATGGGCGAAAATTTGGTCAGCATCGCTGTTAAAAGTAACGGACTCAATGAAATTGACGCAGCTGTTCTGCAGGATGCAGTCATGAGCACGACAGGCTATAGTGCTGATAAAATTAAAATTGTTGAGGTTGAATGATTTCTGAAATAATATAAGGCGCTATGACAACAGTCATAGCGCCTCAGACTGTCGAAAAAGGCAGGTCTACCGCAAGAAGTATAAGAAAAAAACAAAAATGGAACTAACAAAAAAATAATTCGTTTTTAGTCATAACAGAGCGGTTTCTGTCGAGGAAACCGCTCTGTTTCTTGCTTTTAACGAACACAAACTCTACCGTACCATTGTACGCCGACGCATTTTTGTTCGTCAAATATACCTACCTTTTTCAAACTCTACTCAGCGTGTCGAGGTTTCTCGACACGCTGAGGCGCTATGGCAACAGTCATAGCGCCTTATATTATTTTTTATAATTAAAATCTGGAATCTGATGCCAGCGATGGCGGAGATAGTGGGCGGCAAGTTTGGGTCGTCTGTCTCGCGTGAAAATACCTTTTTTGTTTCCGTCAACGCGCATGGTGCCTTGAACGGTTGCAAAATCTGCAAAATTCCATACCTGTTCACCAATAAAAAAGTCGTAACAGTCAGCGACGGAGTGAACCATCTTGTAAAAGGCCATCTGGTATTCTTCGCTGAACATGGATGGTGTTATTGTGTGCAATCCGGCTACTGTATCGGCACCGTATTCAGTAAACATTAAAGGTTTGCCGAGCTTTTGCCAATAATCAAGCTCAACCTGAAGAGAATCGCCTGCTGCCTTTAAATCACCGCCGTATACATACCAGCCATAATAGCGGTTTAAACAAATCACATCGGTGATGGGAAGGGTTTTATCCTTGGTATAATCGTTTTGAACACCCACGATGGTCACCGGCCTGTTTTGTGGGTCACAGGCGTGTGCCAGTTCGTAAAGAGGCTTGAAGTAGTTAAGAGCGCTGTCGGGATAAGTGGTGGTATCTGACTCGTTGGCAATCGACCACATAACCACGCAGGCATGGTTTTTATCACGCTGAATCATCTGCTCAATTACTTCTTTGTGATGCTCTGCTACGCGCAGTTCTTTATACGTGTCTTTAGGTGTTCCGCCGGCGGCAGCGCCAAAGTTTAAATTCACGCCGACGGCGGGTGTTTCATCAATCACAACAATACCTTCGCGGTCGCAAAGCCGCATCATCTCTTCTGAATAAGGATAGTGGCTGGTGCGGAAGGAGTTCGCGCCTATCCAATGCATCAGGCCCAGGTCTTTTACGTTAAGTGTTTCATTGAGTCCGCGACCGTGGAAGGGTGCGTCCTCGTGCTTGCCAAACCCCTTAAAATAAAAGGGCTTTCCATTGATTAAAAACTGTGTGCCCTGAACGCAAACGGTTCGAACGCCGAACGGTTCTTTATACTGATCCTGCCCGAAATGTACCTCGGCGGTGTATAAATAAGCAGATAGCGGTTCCCATAAGGTTACATTCTGAATGGTAAAAGAGCCTTTATGCCCTTTTGCATTTGCAACAATTTCTCCATTTTCATCCCGAACACAAAGGGAAACCTCACCTTCGCCGACAGTTTCAACACAATAGGATACGCAGGCGTCATTACCGGAAACAGTGGGCACTAAGGTGATATCACGGATATATTGGTGAGGTGTTGTATAGATTTTTACGGGCCTGTTAATGCCGCTGTAGTTAAAGAAATCGAAATTGGGATAATTCTGTTTTTTAGGTGTTACGCCCGGCATATCGGGGATAAGGCCTGTTAACATGTTTCCGCCTTGCTCGCTGCCGACGGGCAGGGTGGAGTAATCTATTTTGTTGTCAACGGCCACGGTAAGCAGGTTGTCACCCGGAGAAACATATTCCGTTATTTCAGCCTCAAAAGGCAGAAATCCTCCTCTGTGTGTCGTGATTAAGGTGCCGTTTATATATACCTTTGCGTGGTGGGTCACAGCCCCAAACCGAAGCACAATGCGTTCGGAAAAAAGAAGAGCCGG
Organism: Oscillospiraceae bacterium; assembly: GCA_015068555.1. Lineage (GTDB taxonomy): Bacteria > Bacillota > Clostridia > UBA1381 > UBA9506 > UMGS755. Next base: position 30,700 of record SVKI01000007.1, read on the forward strand.
CAACGAGAGCGTGCGTTGATACAGCACCCAACCATAGTGGTCGCGAAAGGCTTCGCCGGGGTATTGGTCATTATAAGAGGCCGGAACTGAGATGGGTAACGGCTGTTCGAGAGGTTTGCCCATCAGGTTGTCGTCAGGCGCATCTTCGTCTGCCAGGCGAATGTTCCAGATGCCTGATAAGTCAATCAAAGTGCGGGATTCGGTAGACTGAGGATAGAGCATAGGAAAGCTCCTTTCTATAAAATTAGATTGTTTAACATGTAAAACTACGGTTTAATCAGGAGAATCACCTTTGAGAATGGCTTGATTCCGGTTCACCATTTCACGTGTAAGCGGATAGGCAAACAGTAAAATAATAGCAACCAGGAAATAGCAAATAGCGGGTACAAGGGTTGAAACGCTATAAATGCGCTCTGTAACCTCGGTGCTTTGCACGATGTTTTCGGTTGATGACACATATCCAACCAAGGACAGTGCGTAGCCGCCTAAACCGCCTGCTAAGGCCTGGCCGATTTTGCGGGCGAAGGAATAAAAGGCATAAATGGTACCGTCTTCACGGGCGCCTGTACGCACTTCCTGATAGTCGATTACATCAGTGATAAATGCCCAAATCAAAAGGTTAAATAAACCGGAGCCTAAATTGCCTAAAAACAGTAATGCACAAAAAATCCAGGGATTACGAATGCGCCACAGGTAGAGAAGGAAAAAGACGATTGCCGAAGAAAAAACGGCAATGACGGAAGCCTCTTTTTTCCCAATTTTTTCTGTTATTTTGGTTGCAAAAGGCGCTAACACAAGCGTACACGCCGTTTGCAATAATCCGGCGACACTCATAGCCTCTCTGCTTTTGAAATAATCCATAAATAAAAACATGTTCATAGAAGAAGAAAGCAGTAGGGAGAGTAACAGTACAATTGCGGCGGCAATGATGGATACAAGAGCCCTGTTTTTGGCGATACCTCGTAGGGCGGTGATAAGGTTTGTCTTTTTGCGCTCGTTATGCACAGCGATTCGCTCGGTTGTATAAAAATAGCAAAGGCCATAGCAAAGCAGCGCCAAAACCGCAAAACAAACGGCAATGGGTAAAAAACGTTCTCCCATTAAAATTTGATTGCCGTTTGCATCGTATGTGTAAATCATTAAGGGAACGCCGGAGCCAATGAGGACACCGCTGATAGCGGCACCAATAGAACGAAAGGTGGAAAGGGAGGTGCGTCCGATGGGGTCATCAGTTATGGCAGAAGCCATGGAGCCATAGGGAATGTTAATGGAGGTATAAAATACGCTACCCCAAAGCAGGTAGGTTACATAGATATAAACCAGTTTAAGTCCGTAAGATAACCCTGACGCTGCAGGGATAAACATAAGTACCCCGGCAACAACAACGGGGAGTGCCATGCGACGGATCCAAGGTCTGAATCGACCATCGCGAGCCGGTTTTGCGGCATCTACAATGCGTCCCATTGTTACGTCTGTGATGGCATCAACGAATCTGGCAACTAAAAAAAGAGTCCCCACTGTTTCACCCGGGATGCCCAGTACTTTTGTATAAAAAACCATGAGAAACGAACTGACAAAAATAAAGAAAAAATCATTTCCTATATCACCGAACATATATCCGATTTTATCTCGTAAACCAAACTTTCGCATGTTAACAACTCCTTTTGTTTTAGTATGCCCCGTAAGTGGCTAATTATCATAAAAAAATGTTTTTACAGGATGTTTTTTGCAAAGCTCAAGAGAAAACTCCATATAATTTGTTTAATTTAAACGAATTTAAAAGTTTTATGCATCATTTCTTGACCAAAGGAAAATCTTGTGATACAATATATTTTGTAGTTTTTTGTGCTATAATATTATAAACTCTTCCGCTCAGGAAAAAGTCGGGAAGGAAGATATTATGCACTGTTACAATACGAAGAAGAAGATTAAAAATTAATAAAAAAGCCAAGTGAAAAATGAGGAGGATTTATTATGGCAAAGGTTGTAACTTTTGGTGAAATTATGTTAAGATTACAAACTTATAATCATCAGAGAATCATGCAAGCAACAGGCTTTGATGCTACCTTTGGTGGCGGTGAAGCAAATGTGGCCGCTTCTTTGGCTGTTTACGGTCATGAGGCACACTATGTAACCAAGCTGCCTGATAACCTGGTGGGAAACTGGTGTATTGCCGAACTTAGAAAATACGGTTTGGAAACCAAAAACATTGCTCGTGGTGGCGAACGTCTGGGAATTTATTTTGTAGAAAAGGGTGCAGCACAGCGTGCCTCAACAGTTACCTACGACCGTGCACATTCTTCCATTGCTACAGCAGAAGCAAAGGATTTTGATTGGGAAAAGATTTTTGACGGCGCAGAATGGTTTCACTTCACCGGTATTACACCGGCTCTTTCCGATGCTGCTGCAGACCGCTGCTTAGAAGCATTGAAAGCCGCTAAAAAGTTAGGTCTCACTGTTAGCTGCGATTTAAACTTCAGAAAAAAATTGTGGACAAGCGAAAAGGCCGGTCAGGTTATGAGTGGCTTGATGGAATATGTTGATGTTTGTATTGCAAACGAAGAGGATGCAGAAAAGGTATTTGGCATTCGTGCATCTGAAACAGACATCACATCCGGTGAGCTCTCTGATGCAGGCTACCGTGATGTTGCAAAGCAGCTGGCTGAGAAGTTTGGCTTTACGCACGTGGCAATTACTCTGCGTGAAAGCATCTCTGCCTCTGTTAATAACTGGTCCGCTATGTTATATGACGGTAAAGATTTCTACAAATCTAAAAAATATCACATTAATATTGTTGACAGAATGGGCGGAGGCGACTCTTTTGGCGGCGGTCTGATTCATGCTATGCTGGATAACTACAGCATGCAGGATTGTATCGAATTTGCCGTGGCAGCATCATGCTTAAAACACAGCATTCATGGTGACTTTAATATTGTGAGCACGCAGGAAGTTTTGAGCCTTATGAAGGGCGACGGTTCCGGCCGCGTGCAGAGATAATATCATAAACGCGGCTGACATAGTCAGCCGCGTTGGGTTTTAACCAGCCTAAAATGGAAAGATTGAATTTGCCGAACAGGGAGAGTACAGTATGAATAAAAACTATGATATTGTGATTGATGAAAAACTGAAAGAAGAATGTGGAGTTTTCGGTTTTTACGATAATGATGGATTTGATGTAGCAAGACTAACGTATTACGGTCTTTATGGGCTGCAACACAGAGGTCAGGAAAGCGCCGGTATTGCGGTTAACGATGACGGCGAATTTCATTGCCATAAGGATGTAGGTTTGGTTCCTGATGTGTTTAATGATGATATTTTGAAAAAATTGCCGGGCACCATTTCAGTTGGTCACGTGCGTGACACAACGAAGGGCGGTAACATCAGAGAAAACGCACAGCCCTTGGTTTACAAATATGTAAAGGGTACTCTTGCTCTGGCCCACAATGGCAACTTAATCAATTCCGGCGAATTGCGTGATGAATTTCAAAAAAACGGTGCTATCTTTCATACAACCTTAGACAGCGAAGTGATGATGTACAAGATAGCGCAGGAGCGCATTATAACACATTCCGTTGAGCGGGCTTTGCTGAATATGATGGATTATATGCAGGGAGCATACTCCATTGTTATGATGAGTCCCCGTAAATTGCTGGGCGCAAGAGACCCTCACGGTCTTCGTCCGCTGTCGATTGGTAAACTCGAAAACTCGTATGTTCTGTCTTCTGAAAGCTGCGTGTTTGACAATATCGGTGCTGAATATATCCGTGACGTTGAGCCGGGTGAGGTGGTTTGGATTGATAAGGAAGGCTTGCATTCCATTCGCCATGAAAAAGCTCTCGATAAAGCAAAAATCTGCGTTTTTGAATATGTGTATAACGCAAGACCTGACAGTTTTATGCACGGCGCCAGTGTATACGATGTAAGAAAGGCGATGGGTCATGAACTGGCAAAAGAGTTCCCGGTGGATGCCGATTTGGTTTTTGGCGTGCCTGATTCCGGCCTGTGTGCTGCAATTGGCTATGCCGAAGAATCCGGCCTTCCTTACGGCAAAGGATTTATTAAGAATAAATATATAGGCCGAACCTTTATCTTGCCTACGCAGGCGCAACGAGAGGCGGCTGTGAACATTAAGCTGAATGTATTAAAGAACAGTGTGCGCGGTAAGCGTGTTGTTATGGTGGACGACTCCATCGTGCGTGGTACAACCTGTGCCAATATCATAAAGGCGCTTAAAGAAGCGGGTGCAAAAGAAGTACATATGCGCGTCAGCTCACCACCGTTTTTGTGGCCGTGCTACTTTGGTACCGATATTCCTTCCCGCGATTGTTTGATGGCTGTTAAATACAGCGTAGAAGAAATCAGGCAAAAAATCGGAGCCGATAGTTTGGGATTTTTGAGTTTAAATGGCCTGAAAGAGGCAACTAAGTCGCTGAACTGTGATTATTGCCAGGCTTGTTTTTCCGGAGAGTATCCCATGGAGGTACCCCTGGTTGTAGATAGAAAAGAATTTGAGCATACTAAGGAGGGCAAAAAATGAGTACAGCCTATAAAGCAGCCGGCGTTGACGTTGAGGCCGGTTACGAAGCGGTTAAACTGATGAAAGAACATGTGAATAAAACCTTTACCCCCGGTGTTTTAAGCGGTCTGGGTGGTTTTGGTGGTTTGTTTGAACTGGGTACGGGTATGAAAAATCCGGTTTTAGTATCCGGAACCGACGGTGTCGGCACCAAACTGCGTTTGGCATTTTTGATGGATAAGCATGATACCATTGGCCAGGACTGTGTGGCAATGTGTGCCAATGATATCGCATGTTCCGGCGCAAAACCTCTGTTTTTCCTTGATTACCTTGCAGTGGGTAAGAATGTTCCGACACGTATTGCAGAAATCGTAAAGGGTGTAGCAGACGGATGTTTGCAAGCAGGTGCTGCTTTAATCGGCGGCGAAACCGCTGAAATGCCCGGTTTTTACGAAGTGGATGAATACGATTTGGCAGGTTTCTGCGTAGGTGTTGTAGACAAGGATAAAATCGTAGACGGCACCAAAGCAAAGATTGGCGATGTGCTGGTGGGTATCGGTTCATCCGGTGTACATAGTAACGGTTATTCTCTGGTTCGTAAGATATTTAATCTGGATGCTGCTGATGCAAAAGAGCGCCTGATGCAGGTACCCTGCGGATTAGATAAATCCTTGGGCGAAACGTTGCTGATGCCCACCAAAATTTATGTAAAGGCGCTGCTTTCTGTGATTGAAAACTTCGGCATTAACGCCGTTTCTCACATCACCGGCGGTGGCTTTTATGAAAATATTCCGCGCATGTTGCCGGAAGGCTTAACCGCTTATGTTACAAAAGATTCCTTTGATAAGCCTGCTATCTTTAGCTTAATGGCAGAAACTGCCAACTTGACAGAAAGAGACTTATATAACACCTTTAACATGGGTATCGGTCTGGTGGTTGCAGTTGATAAGGAAAAGGCAGACGGCGTCGTGAGTCACCTTAAGGCTATGGGTGAATCAGCTTATATCATCGGCGAAATTAAAGAGGGCAGCGAGGGCGTAGTTCTCTGCTAAATGTGAAAGGAAGAGCAAATTGAAGAAAAGAATCGGTGTTTTAGTTTCCGGTGGCGGAACCAATTTGCAGGCGTTGTTGGATGCAGAAAAAGCCGGCATATTAAAAAGCGGCACAATTGCTTTGGTTGTATCCAGTAAAGCCGGAGCTTATGCTATGAAACGGGCAGAGGAAGCCGGCGTTGAAGCCATCTGTGTGGACAGAAAAACCTTTGGCAGCCGGGAAGTGTATGAAGAAACTTTATTGCAGGAATTGCACAATCGTGATATTGATGTTTTGGTGCTAGCTGGCTTTATGCTTGTTTTAAGTGACAGCTTTACCCGCGCTTATGAAGACAGAATCATCAATGTGCATCCTTCCTTGATTCCTGCCTTTTGCGGAGATGGTTTTTATGGCTTACATGTTCACGAACGCGCTCTGGCGTATGGGGTTAAGGTGACAGGTGCCACAGTACATTTTGTAAATGAAATTACAGATGGCGGCGCCATCATCATGCAAAAGGCTGTTGACATTTTAGAAGGCGACACGCCGGAAGTTCTGCAAAAGCGTGTGATGGAACAAGCAGAGCATATTATCCTGCCGCAAGCAACAGAGCTTTTGTGTGCAGATAAATTAAAGCGCGACGGAAGACGGGTTACTATTTTACAATAAAAATATTGAAGGGATGGATTATACATGGCTAAAAGAGCATTGCTTAGTGTATCAGATAAAAGCGGAATCGTAGAATTTGCAAAAGAACTCAAGGCCCTGGGCTTTGAAATTGTTTCAACCGGCGGAACCAAACGCGTTTTGGCAGAAGCAGGTATTGAAGTAACAGGTGTTTCGGAAATCACAGGTTTCCCCGAATGCTTAGATGGACGCGTAAAAACCCTGCATCCTAAAATTCACGCAGGCATTTTAGCGATGCGGTCAAACGAAGAACATATGGCACAGCTTCAGGAACTGGGTGTTGATACCATCGATGTTGTGGCAATTAACCTCTATCCTTTCAAGCAGACCATTCAAAAAGAAGGCGTCACCTTAGAAGATGCCATTGAGAATATCGATATCGGTGGTCCGACCATGATTCGTGCCGCTGCTAAAAACTATCAGGATGTGGCTGTGGTTGTTGACCCGGCTGACTATGAAACAGTCATTGCTGAATATAAAGCAAATGGCGCCGTTGCCAAAGAAACTAAGTTTTACCTGGCATACAAAGTGTTTGAACACACGGCCGCTTATGATACCTTGATTTCTACATATTTAAGAAAGACCATCGGCAAAGAACTGTTCCCCAACAATCTTTCTTTGACCTTTGAAAAGGTGCAGGATATGCGATATGGCGAAAATCCGCATCAGCAGGCTGTTTTCTATAAGGAAGTGGGCGCTTGCGCAGGTACTCTTTCTGCTGCGAAACAGCTGCACGGTAAAGAACTTTCTTATAACAACATTAACGACGCTAACGGCGCGCTTGATCTGGTGAAGGAATTCACCGAGCCGACCGTCGTGGCCTGTAAGCATGCTAATCCTTGCGGTGTAGGCACCGGCAGCACCATTTTCGAGGCGTATCAAAAAGCATACGAGGGTGATCCGGTATCCATCTTTGGCGGTATCATTGCGGCTAACCGCGAGATTGATGGCCCCACAGCTGAAATGATGAGTAAAATTTTCCTTGAGATTATCGTGGCACCTTCTTTCTCTAAAGAAGCGCTTGACATTTTAACACAAAAGCAAAACATTCGATTGCTTGAACTGCCTGATATTGCTAAAAAAGCAGATATCAACGATTTTGATATGAAGAAGGTTATGGGCGGCCTGCTGGTACAACAGCGTGACACAGAGCTCTATGATGAGGAAAATTGGCAGGTTGTGACAAAGGCACAGCCCACAGAAGAGCAGATTCGCGATTTGAAATTTGCATGGAAAGTTGTAAAACATACAAAATCCAATGCCATTGCAGTTGCAAAAGACAACATGTCAATCGGCGTGGGCCCTGGCCAGACAAATCGCGTTATGGCGGCTCGCATTGCCTTTGATTATGCCGGTGAACGTGCTCAGGGTGCAGCGCTGGCATCTGATGCGTTCTTCCCCTTCCCTGATACAGTAGAAGAGGCTGCAAAGGCCGGTATCAAAGCCATTATTCAGCCCGGAGGTTCTAAAAAAGACCAGGAGTCTATCGATGCCTGTGATAAACATGGTATTGCTATGGTCTTTGTTGGAATGCGCCACTTTAAACACTAAGAGGAGGAAGATTCATGAAGGTTTTGGTTGTTGGCGGCGGAGGCCGTGAGCATACAATTATCTGGAAACTGGCACAAAGCCCGTTAAAGCCCGAACTTTATGCCGCACCGGGAAACGGTGGCATAGCGGAACTTGCAACCTGTGTGAACATTAAGGCAACAGATGTTGAGGGCGTTGTGCGCTTTGCCAAAGAAGAAAAAATTGACCTGACTGTGGTTGCACCGGATGATCCTTTGATGCTTGGCATGGTAGACCGTTTGGAAGAAGAAGGCTTAAAGGCCTTTGGTCCCAGACAGAATGCAGCGATTATCGAAGGCAGCAAGGTCTTCAGTAAGGATTTAATGAAAAAATATGGTATACCTACAGCGGCTTATGAGGTTTTTGATGACAGCGAAAAAGCGCTTGATTACTTAAAAACAGTCAGCTTTCCCACGGTTATCAAGGCAGAAGGCCTGGCGCTGGGCAAAGGCGTTATCATTGCAGCAGATTATGCTGAGGCAGAAGAAGCTGTGCGTGATATTATGTGCGATAAGGTGTTCGGCGATGCGGGTAGCCGTGTTGTTGTAGAAGAATTTTTAACCGGTCAGGAGGTTTCCGTTTTAGCCTTTACAGACGGAAAAACCCTCTATCCCATGGTGAGCGCGCAAGACCACAAACGTGCTTATGATAATGACGAAGGCCTAAACACAGGCGGAATGGGCACGTTTTCTCCCAGTCGCTTGTATTCTGCAGCCATTCACGAAGAATGCATGCAAAATATCTTTTTGCCGACCGTAGAGGCTATGAAAAAAGAAGGCAGACCGTTTAAGGGCGTTTTATATTTCGGCCTGATTATGACCAAGCAAGGCGTTAAAGTGATTGAATATAATGCACGTTTTGGTGACCCTGAAACACAGGTTGTGTTGCCTCGCCTGAAAACCGACTTGCTTGAAATCTTCCTTGCAGTTGCAGAAGAAAGACTGGAAGAGATTACGGTTGAGTGGGAAGATAACGCAGCCGTTTGCGTGGTTATGGCTTCCGGCGGCTATCCTAAAAAATATGAAAGCGGCTTGCCGATTTCCGGTATTTCTGATGCAGAAGCTGTGGGTGATATCACGGTGTTCCATGCCGGAACAAGGCGCGAGGGAGACAGCCTGCTGACAGCCGGTGGTCGCGTTCTGGGCGTTACAGCAGTGAGCAAAACCTTAGATGAGGCAATTAAACTGGCCTATCAGGGTGTTTCTAAGATACACTTTGATAAAGCACACTATAGAACGGATATAGGTATCAAAAAAGAAGGTATTTAATCTTGTCCTGGTAGTGGGTTTTTGTGCCCATGCTTTTTATGGTGAAGGCAGGTTATATATGAAACATACAGATATTTTAGCGGCGATGATTTCGCCGCTTTGTTCTTGGTACGAAAAAAATAAGCGTGATTTACCCTGGCGTAAAAACAGGGACCCTTACCGCGTTTGGGTATCAGAAATTATGCTCCAGCAAACGCGGGTAGAAGCGGCTCTGCCATATTACGAAAGATTTCTGGAAGCACTACCTACAGTGTTTGATCTGGCTCGGGAGCCGGAAGAAAAACTTTTGAAGCTATGGGAAGGGCTTGGGTACTATAGCCGTGTAAAAAACATGCAGAAAGCAGCTGCAATTATTGTGGCAGAGTATGGAGGTAGATTTCCTGAAGACGTAAAACTGCTGGAAAAATTACCGGGAATTGGAAGTTATACGGCAGGTGCCATTGCTTCTATTGCGATGAACCTGCCGACGCCGGCGGTTGATGGCAATGTGCTGCGCGTGGCATCAAGACTCTGTGCAAATGATGAAGATATCATGCTTCCCAAAACAAAAAAGAGAGTGGAAGAGGAGCTTCGCCGGGTATATGGACAGGCAAAAGATGCAGGTGATTTAACCCAAGCTATTATGGAATTGGGTGCTCTCGTTTGCATTCCGGGAAAGCCTAAGTGCGATATTTGCCCATTACGCTCTATCTGTCTTGCCTATGCCGGAAATCAAACAGAGTCTTTGCCTGTGCGGAATGTGCAGATTGAGAAAAAAAAGATAAAACGGACGGTATTCCTTATGCTTGCAGGGAATAAAGTGGCACTTGTTAAGCGAAATGAAACGGGGCCGCTTGCCGGCATGTGGGAATTTCCTTCGGTGGAGAAAAACCTCACGGCTAAAGATGCAGAGGCCTATCTGGAAGAAAAAGGGATTCTGCAAAAACCTTCTTCTTTTGTTAAAAGCCGCCATGTGTTTACACATCTTGTTTGGGATATGAAAAGTTTTGTAGTGGTCAATTGCGAAAAAAATGAGTCTTACACCTGGTTTACGGCAAAGGAACTAAAGGAAGAAGTGGCACTGCCATCGGCGATGAAACCGTTTTACAAGGCTTTGCTTGATGCGGGGCTACTGGATGCGTAAAAATAGGCTTTACTTTGGTTTTGATTTATGGTAGAATAAAATCAACTTATTATCAGTAACGGAGGCAGACTATGAGTAGAAATACATCCGGCAAACAAAAACCTAAATCATCTGCAACTAAAAAGGCACTCATTGCTTTGGGTGTTGTTTTAGTGCTTTTTGCGCTTTTTATGCTTTCCTTTTTTGTCACAACGTATTTATTGCAGCTAAATCAGGCTCCTAACGATATTGGTATCGAGCCTACACCAAAGCCCAGCTATGAAGAACTGGAAAAAATGGTGATTGAAAAGGAAGAAAGAATTCAGGAACTGGAAGACAGGTTGGAGACCTATCGAAATGCTGCCGGCGAAAACAAGGGTAAAGACCAGGCAACTGCGAAGCCAACAGTCAAGCCGACTTCGTCACCAACGGCGACGCCTACAAAAGCACCGACTGCTGCACCAACGAAGGCGCCGACCCAGACTCCGACAATTGTCCCCACACAGGCACCGGTGGCAACAAATGCCCCGGCCGAAACAGGTTCTGAGGCGTGATGATAGGGCGGTTATGATGAAGAAAACATATATAACATCGGGTGAAGAAGAAACCCGCAAGATAGCAGAAGAATTAGCCAAAACGCTAAAGCGCGGTCAAACGGTTTGTCTGCGTGGTGATTTGGGCGTAGGTAAAACTGTGTTTGCCAAAGGCCTTTGTGCCGCTTTGGGCATAGAGGAGCATGTAAGCAGTCCTACGTTTACACTTGTAAATGAATATGAATCCAGCCTCGGTATGCTTTACCACTTTGATTTGTATCGCATAGAAGAGGAAGATGAACTGTATGAAATTGGATTTTTAGATTTTGTCAATGGAAACGGTATCGCTCTGATTGAATGGCCGGAACGAGCAGAAACGGCACTTCCTGATGAACGCATAGAGATATATATTATGCGTGAGGGAGATAATACGAGGCGAATCACTGTTGAGGAGCAAACAGCATGATTGTGTTAGGAATTGATGCGTCATCTGACGCGGCAGCTGCAGCAATTGTGGCTGACGGCGTGCTTTTATGTGAGCACACCTTAAATAATGGGAAAAACCATTCGGTTAAGTTGCTTCCCATGGTAGAAAATATGCTGGCAGAAACCGGATTGGATTTTGCAGATATTGATGTATATGCCTGCGGCGTAGGGCCGGGCTCTTTTACCGGCGTACGAATTGGCGTTGCAACCATCAAGGGCTTTGCGCAAAGCTGGAATAAACCGGTTGTCGAGGTTTCAAGTCTTGCCGCTTTAGCTGAAAATCTGCGGGGTTATGAAGGCATCCGCGTGGCTGCTGTTCATGCACGAGTGGATGAATTGTTCTGCGCGGCCTATGATAGTGATGATGAGCCGATTATAGAACCCTGTGTGATGAAGATTCACGAACTTAAAAATGCTTTAGAGCCTGATTCATGTATGCTGGTTGGTAACGGCGCCTTGATGAATCGTGAGGTCTTTGTAGAAAGTTTGGGAGAAAATGCCATTCCCACATCTTGTGCTCTGCATGTGATTCGGGGTGGAGCAGTGGCAGAACTTGGTTATAAACTGGCCGCGCAGGGCATCACCTGTTCGTACGAACAGGCGGCGCCTGTATATTTGCGGGTATCACAAGCCGAACGAGAATATAATGAAAAAAATAAGAAATAAAATCTGGGAGGAAATGACATGATTATTATTGGTAGTGACCACGGTGCATTTGAGTTAAAGGCAGTTTTATCTGAACACTTAAAGGCGAAAGGTAAAGAGGTTATTGACTGCGGAACCTATGACGGAAGCAGTGTAGACTATCCGGATATCGCACAGAAGGTGTGTGAAAAGGTAAAAGAAGGTGAAGCAGAATTTGGTATTTTGCTTTGCGGCACGGGCATTGGCATTTCCATTGCGGCAAATAAAATTGATGGGATTCGTTGCGCCCTGTTAAACACAGAATACGCAGCAGAAAAAGCAAAACAGCATAACAATGCCAATGTGATTGCCATGGGCGGACGCGTACTGGGTCCTGATCTTGCCAAGAACATTTTAGATGCATTTATGAATGCTGAATTTGAAGGCGGACGCCATCAGAATCGCTTAGATAAGATTCATGCCTTGGAAAAATAAATAACTAAGGGGGCAACATCATGCAAAGAAGAGATAAAATCAACTATTACCTGGACATTGCACAAACCGTATCGGAGCGGGGCACATGCCTACGCCGGAACTATGGTGCTATTTTGGTTAAAAATGATGAAATTATTTCCACCGGTTACACGGGCGCACCGCGCGGTCGTAAAAACTGTATTGATCTTGGTGTTTGCTTGCGTGAAAAATTACAGATTCCATCCGGTGAGCGTTATGAGCTTTGCCGCTCTGTGCATGCGGAAGCAAACTGCATCATCAGTGCATCCCGCCGCGACATGATCGGCTCTACTTTATATCTTGCTTGCCGTGATGCGAAAACCGGCGAGCTGATGTCGGGTACATCCAGCTGTGCTATGTGCAAACGTCTGATTATCAATGCTGGTATTAAAGAAGTGATTGTGCGTGACACGAAGGATGAATATCGCATTGTGAATGTAGGGAAGTGGATTAGCCAGGATGACAGTTTACCTGAAGAAATAGCATCTGACGCCGATATCTTCAGAAAAATAAAAAGATAAGGCACTGTTTTTGGGGGGCATAAAACAGTGCCTTTTTTTATTGCAAACGCTATTGAATTTGCAGGGGTCAACAGCGTTAACAAACATATTAATTCTAAAAATTAGCGGTGTTTTTTAATTTCAGACGGATAGAATCAGAAATCATGGCTATAAATTCGCCGTTGGTGGGCTTGCCCTTATTGGTATCAATTGTGTATCCGAAAATGCTGTTTAGAATTTCTTCTCTTCCGCGATTCCAGGCCACCTCGATTGCGTGGCGGATGGCCCGCTCCACCCGGGAGGAGGTTGTCTGGTAGTTGCGGGCCACCGTGGGATATAACATTTTGGTGATGGAATTGATAAATTCTTTATCACGGATGCAGAGCGTTATTGCTTCGCGTAGGTAGTTATAGCCTTTAATGTGTGCCGGAACGCCGATTTCATGGATAACGCCAGTGATAATGGCTTCTAAATTATCTTCATTTACACTTTTGGAATCCGGGACATTATCTTTAGTCAGCGAGAAGATATCCTCTTTCTTTGCCAGTAAATCAACCCCAAACGCGGCGGGTTTTTGCTGCATAGCCTGTCGGATTCTTTTTAAAACAATTTCATGATCCGGCAAAGGCTTTATTAAATAGTATTGCGCGCCCAGTTGCAGCGTCTTTCGTGTGACATTATCGTGATTGATAGCAGATACAATTATAATTTCCGGCTTTTTGGAAAGATTCTTTTTTTGCAACTGTTCCAAAAGCTCTATGCCGTCCATTTTCGGCATCACAACATCCAGTACAACGACATCGGGCAATTCGTTTTCTATTATATCCAAACCGTCATAGCCGTTATGCGCGACGCCGACGGTTTCCATATCCTCGCTTTCGTCTATTTCTTTTCGTAAGCCCTGAGAAAGCTCTTTGTTGTCCTCAATTATTGCCACAGTGATTTTTTCCATATGTGAAATCCTCCTTAACAAAATTAAATACCATTTTTTTACAATTCTCTGTTGATGTGGCTATTATATCACCATTGTTTAACAAATTGCAAGCTATAAATTGGAAATAAATGTATATTTTTGGAAGTTTGTAAAATTGTTTCAAAAACAGCACGCTATAGCGTAAAAAAAGAACAAAAGGCGACACAGATTCGCCGAAAAGTGTCAAAAAATGTATGTGATTTTTTTAAGAGTTTTTTTACATTTGAGGGAGTTTGTCGTCCTGCGTCAATTTTTGTGGTTAAATGGTTGCCAAATTAATTGCAGAGCGGAGAAAGAGCAGACGGGCAAAGTGCACAAAAAGCAGAGACGAAAACAGGTTAATAATTGTTTATAATTTAATGATTGATTTCTATTTATTTTATAGAGGATATATGATATAATATATCTTGGATAAGCTTGAAAGATAAGATGTAAGAAACAAGCCGCAAAGCGGTAACGGTTTTGTTTTGCGTTTTGTTTCTTATCTCTTGCTTTTAAGCGTATCTATACTATAATTTTATGGAGGCTTATTATGTTTAAAAGCTATCAAATGGAACTGGCGGGTCGTCCGCTGGTTATCGAGACCGGCAAGTATGCAGAGCTGGCCGGCGGTGCTGTTATGGTTCGCTATGGCGATACTGTTATTTTATCAACGGCAACTGCATCTGCAAAACCCAGAGACGGTATTGACTTCTTCCCCTTAAGCGTTGATTTTGAAGAAAAGCTGTATGCGGTTGGTAAAATCCCCGGCGGCTTCATTAAGCGCGAAGGCAGACCTACCGAAAAAGCAATCCTGGCTTCCCGTGTAATTGACAGACCGATTCGTCCTTTGTTCCCAAAGGATCTGCGCAATGATGTTGGCGTTGTGAACACGGTTTTATCCGTTGAGCAGGATAACTCACCTGAAATCACCGCTATGATTGGTACTTCCTGTGCCATCAGCATTTCAGACATTCCTTTTGCGGGCCCCATCGGCGGCGTTGTTGTAGGCTATGTTGACGGTAAGCATGTCATCAACCCCACCAGCGAACAGCGTGAAAAGAGCTTGCTTAACATGACTGTTGCAGGCACTAAAGAAAAGGTTGTTATGATCGAAGCCGGTGCCAAGGAAGTTTCTGAAGATGTTGTTTTTGAAGGCATTCAGCTTGCACATGAAGAAATCAAAAAGATTTGCGACTTCATTGCCGGCATTCAGGCAGAAGTAGGCAAGCCCAAGTTCAGCTATGAACCCCATGTGGTAGATGAAGCATTATTTGCTGATATTAAAGCATTTGCAGAAGACAAGTTAAAGGTTGCTTTAGATACGGATGATAAAAACATCCGTGAGCAAAACCTCAAGGTTGTATATGCTGAACTCTATGAACACTATGCAGATAAGTACAACGAAGAAGAGCATGGCGCAGCGATCGTTGAAGCTATGGAAAAACTGCAGAAGCAGATTGTTCGTCGTTGGATTTTAGATGAAGGTAAGCGCGTAGACGGCCGTGGTATCACCGATATCCGTCCTCTTTCTGCTGAAGTTGGCATTCTGCCCAGAACACACGGTTCCGGTATGTTCAAACGTGGCCAGACACAGGTTTTAACCGTGGCTACTTTAGGTGCCATGGGTGATGCACAGGCTTTAGACGGCATTGATTTGGATGACCAGAAGCGCTACATGCATCATTATAACTTCCCCTCCTATTCCGTTGGTGAAACCCGTCCTTCCAGAGGACCGGGACGTCGTGAAATCGGTCACGGTGCGTTGGCAGAACGTGCTCTTGAGCCTGTACTGCCTTCTGAAGAGGAATTCCCCTATGCTATTCGTCTGGTTTCTGAAGTGCTCAGCTCTAACGGCAGTACCTCTCAGGCCAGCACCTGTGCAAGCACACTGGCACTGATGGATGCAGGTGTTCCCATTAAGGCGCCTGTTGCCGGTATCTCTGTTGGTCTGGTAACAGAAGGCGAACGCTTCATTACCATGGTTGACATCCAGGGCCTTGAAGACTTCTATGGCGATATGGACTTTAAAGTGGCCGGTACCAAAGAAGGTATCACCGCTATCCAGATGGATATTAAGATTGACGGCTTAACACCGCAGATCATTAAGCAGGCTTTGGCACAGACTAAAAACGCCCGCTTCCACATTATTGATGAAGTGCTGTTAAAGACCATTGATGCGCCGAGAGAATCTCTTTCTCAGTATGCGCCGAAGATTTACACCATGACAATTGATACTGATAAAATCAGAGACGTGATCGGCTCCGGTGGTAAAACCATTCAGAAGATTATTGCTGAAACCGGCGTTAAAATCGATATCGAGGATGACGGTAAGGTATACATTGCAACCTCTGATGAAGCAATGGCAATGAAGACCATCGAAATCATCAAGGGCTTAACCGGCAATATCGAAATCGGCTCTATCTACAAAGGTAAGGTTGTAAACATTCTGCCTTTTGGTGCGTTTGTAGAATTCCTGCCCGGCAAAGATGGTATGGTTCACATTTCCAAGCTTGCCAACAAGCGCGTAGAAAAGGTAGAAGATGAAGTACAGGTTGGCGATGAGATTATGGTTAAGGTTATCGAAATTGACCGTCAGGGCAGAATTAACCTTTCCAGAAAAGATGCCATGAACGAACTGAATCTCTGGTAAAAACAGGCGACGAGAAGTCTCACGCCGTAGGTTATTAAATGAAAAAACGCGGCGGTACGGGGTAGCCTGTTCCGCTGCGTTTTCTTGTATACACGCACACAAGATTTTTAAGAAAGGAAGGGTATGGCAGTGCTTTTGGTAGGCATCAATGCAAAGTATATTCACAGTAATCTTGCGATTCGTTACCTGGCTAAAGCAGAAAAAAGGTTTCGCTTTTGCGAATATTCCATCTCAGACAGGGAAGAATCCATTGCTGCAAGTCTCTATCAAAGCGGTTGCCGCACCTTTTTGTTTTCGTGTTATATCTGGAACATCAATCATGTTTTAAAAATTTGTGAGATTTTAAAAAAAGCCGATGCGGGCTTGCGTCTTTTGGTAGGCGGCCCCGAGGTGAGCTTTGACCCTGTAGAGAGTCTTGAAAGTTACCCTTATCTTGACGGCGTTATAACCGGCGAAGGTGAGGTTTCAATCACGCCGCTTGCCGATGCAATAGAAAACGGTGATTTTTCGCAGGTGCCGGGTTTATATTACCGGACCGGCGAAAGTGTTATAAAAAGCAAAATAGAGGCAGGGGAGGCAAATTTATCGTGCTTGCCATTTCCTTATGCAGACGAAGATATGGAGGCGCTGCGTCACCGCATTGTGTATTTTGAAACATCACGCGGCTGTCCTTACCGTTGTGCGTTTTGCTTATCCGGTTCAGCAGGCAGCTTGCGATTTCTGCCTCTCGAGAAGGTAGAGCGAGCAGTGCGATTTTTTGCACGCCATGAAGTGCCACTTGTTAAATTGGTTGACCGAACCTTTAACGCAGACCCAAACCGTGCTCTTTTAATCATTGAAATGATTAAAAAAATGGGTGGCAACACAACCTATCACTTTGAAATCCGTGCTGAAAGCATGACGGAAGCATTAATCGAAAGTTTGCAAACGGCTCCCAAAGGTATGTTTCAGCTGGAAATCGGTGTGCAGAGCGTGAATCCGGCCACTTTACAAAAGGTTAACCGTGTGCCGTCGCACGAAAAGCTTTGCCGGGTTGTGCAAGCTCTTAAAAAGAATGACAATATCCATTTGCATCTTGATTTGATTGCCGGCTTGCCCGGTGAAAGTTTTAAAGCTTTCGTGTATTCATTTCATGAACTGATGAAATTAAAGCCGCATAATTTGCAATTGGGATTTTTAAAAAAATTAAAAGGCTCCGCTCTTGCGGCAGAGGGCAGTGCCTTCGCCTCGTTCGCACCCTATGAGGTGATACATAGCGATGCGATGAGTTATGCAGAACTGTTGCGCCTTAAAGCAGCAGAAGACATGCTGGAACGGTTTTATAACAGCGGTGCATTTTTGACCTCTGTTCCCTATATGTTAGATACATATTATAAAGAGAAAGAATTCTATTTTTTTGACGAACTGGCGCAGTATTTTTCAAACAATCAGGGAACCCTAAGTCAGAAGTCTTTGTTTGAAGGTTTGCATCATTTTGCACAGCAAAAATTTGCAGATTCTATCATGGATGAACGACTGATTTACGATTATGCTCTAAAGCATAGGGATTCCTTAAGTTTTATGCCACGCATAGAAGGACTGAAGGAACTGGCTTTTGCCTTTTTAAAGGAGGAGTCCCTGGTTCGTCGTTATTTTGAGCAATATGCCGGAATCAAGCCGGTTTTATTATACAAAAAACTTCATTTTGTGCCCGTTGGGAAGCACATATATGCCATTGATTATGAAGGAGAAGGGCATGCTTATGATATAACTGAAGCATGCAAAACTCTAAAAGAGCATATGGTAAACTAATGTACAAAATGTGACAGGAGAAAAGGAGGCACCTTGTATGTGGATGGTGGTATATATCACGCAAAGTAAGGAGCAGGCGGAAAAAATTAAACAACTGTTGCAGGAGGCAGGGCTGCCTGTTAAGATTAAAAGTATGAATCAAAGCGAAAGCGAACAGTTTGGTTGTTATGAAATTATGGTGCCGGAGGCTGAGCTTGATGAGGCCCATGGCGTTATCATCGCAAAGGCATTGTAAGACTAAAATACAAAGGGTTTTATCCGGCTCACAGGTAAGGCCTATATGCAGTGAGCAGAAAGATGAGGAAATAATATGAAAAAAATTGGCGTATTAACTAGTGGCGGCGATGCACCGGGCATGAACGCAGCAATTCGTTCTGTCGTGAGAATGGCGCTTTCAAACGATATAGAGGTTCTGGCTATCCGCAAGGGCTATATGGGTCTTTTAAACGGTCTGTTTCAGGAGATGGATGCGCGTAGCGTGTCAGACATTCTGCACCGTGGCGGTACGATTTTGCAATCTTCCCGCTGTGCTGAATTTCGAGAGGAGGCCGGCGTTAGAAAAGGCGTAGAAATGGCGCGCAAGGCGGGCCTTGAAGGCATCGTCGTGATTGGTGGTGACGGCTCCTTCAGAGGTGCGCGTGATTTATCTTTAATGGGTTTACCTACGATTGGCATTCCGGCTACTATTGATAATGATATTGCTTGCACAGAACTAACTATTGGTTTTGACACGGCACTTGAGACCGTTAAAGATGCGCTGGATAAAATCAGAGATACAGCGCAATCGCATGAGCGTTGCTCGGTGTTTGAAGTAATGGGTCGCGGTGCCGGTTATATAGCGGCTTATGTGGCCATTGCCTGCGGTGCTGAAGCGGCGATCATTCCCGAAATGCCCTTTGACTTTGAACAGGATATCATCAAACCCATTATGGACGGTAAAAAAAGAGGCAAGGAAAATAACCTCATCGTTGTAGCAGAAGGCGTGGGCGGCTCTGTGGAGCTTGCAGAGCGGATTGAAAAAGCAACAGGTGTTGAAACCCGTGCAACGATTTTGGGTCACATACAGCGCGGCGGCAGCCCGACGGTTAACGACCGAATGCTGGCAAGCCGCATGGGTATTCACGCTGTGAAGCTTTTGAAAAACGGAATAGGCAACAGAACGGTTGCTATTAAGAACAACGAGATTGTTGATTATGATATTTTAGAAGGCCTTTCGATGAAAAAGCAAATGCCTGAAGAAATTATGAAAATGGCAAAAATTTTAAGCCTGTAAACTGCGGGGCGGCGAAGCAATTTTGCCGCCCGTTTTTATGCAAGTGGCATCAATAGGAAAAGAGGAGTTAATAGTGAATCAAAAACTTGAGGCGTGGAAAAACAGTCTTAAACAAAAAAAAATCTGTGTTGTGGGCATCGGCATCAGTCATCTGCCGTTGATTGATTACCTGGTTGCTTGCGGGGCGGAAGTGACTGCGTGTGACAAAAAAACAGAAGTCGAACTGGGCGAGACAGCGCAAGATTTGCTCAAAAAAGGTGTACATTTACATTTGGGAGAAGGGTATCTATCCAATCTTGACGGTGAGGTAATTTTTAAAACGCCGGGGCTGAGACCTGATGTTCTGGAACTGTTGCAGGCAAGAAAACGCGGCGCCCATGTGACGACAGAGATGGACGTGTTTATGGAGCTTTGTCCGGCACCTGTGGTTGCTGTTACAGGCAGTGACGGAAAAACCACGACCACAACGCTGATTTATAAACTGCTTTCCATGGCAGGCTTTACCACCCATGTGGGCGGCAATATTGGAGCACCGCTTTTGCCGGTGATTGATTCCATTCAGGCGCAAGACAGAGTTGTTTTAGAGCTTTCAAGCTTTCAGCTGCAAACCATGAAGCATAGTCCGCAAACGGCGGTTGTCACCAATATTACGCCAAATCACCTGGATTATCACAAAGACTATCAGGAATATATAGATGCAAAGAAAAACCTGTTTTTGTACCAAAATGTGTGCGATACGGTGGTTCTGAACATGGATAATGATGTGACGGCTTCGTTTGCAAAAGAATCAAGGTCTTTGGTGCGTGGTTTTTCACGGCAGAAGAAAGCAGATGTATATTTAAAAGACGGCAAAACGATTATGGTGGGAGACGAGGCCGTTTTGGATATTGATGAAATCAAAGTGCCCGGCATGCATAATGTGGAAAATTATATGGCAGCCATTGCCGCTGTTTATCCGCTTGTTTCAAAAGAAGTCATTCGGACATGTGCGCGGGAATTTGGCGGTGTGGCACATCGCATTGAGTTTGTGCGCGAGCTTGGTGGCGTGCGTTACTATAATAGCTCGATCGATTCCTCGCCCAATCGTACCATCAATACGCTTAATGTGTTTGCTGAACCTGTTGTGTTGATAGCGGGCGGCAAAGATAAGGGCATACGCTATGATGACCTGGGTCCTGCTATTAAAAAACACGTGAAGGCGCTTGTGTTAATTGGCGCAACGTCCAAAACTATTGGGGAGGTGGCGGCAAAAGATGCGCCTGATGTGCCGGCTTATTATGAAGAGACCTATGAAGCGGCCGTGCGGCGAGCACGTTCTTTGGCAACAGCAGGTGATGTGGTGCTTTTATCGAACGCCAGCACAAGTTTTGATATGTTTCCCAATTTTGAAGTACGTGGAAATTTGTTTAAAGAGTTGGTGAATCAGTTATGAAAAAAAAGCTAATGGCCCTGTCTGCCTTAGGGGGCATTTCCGGCTTTGAATATTCGGTCACAGAGCCGATTGCCAAGCTGTTTGCAGCCTATTGCGACGAGGTGGGTACGGATGCCATGGGGAATGTGATTGGCGTGATCAAAAGTCGGTCGGAAAACCCCGGCCGTGTTATGCTGGAGGCGCATATAGATGTGATTGGTCTGATGGTTTCTGCCATCAGCGAGGAAGGCTTTTTATCGTTTCAGCCCATCGGCGGCGTGGATAGTGCCGTGCTGCCCGGAGCAGAAGTGATGGTGTGTGGCACGGAAGAGTTGTTTGGCGTGATTGGTGCCAAGCCGCCTCATTTGCAAAGCGGTAAACAAACAGCAGCTAATATGGATGAAATGGTCATTGATATCGGATATCCCGGTGATGTAGTGCGTGAAAAGGTTTCGGTTGGTGATATGGTTTATTTTGCCGAAGAACCTAAAAAGCTGACCCAAAAGGTTTTATCCGGTCGTGGATTTGATGACCGTGCAGGAATTATTTCTATTTTGATTTGTTTAGAACAATTGCAAGGTGTGGCTCTGCCTTTTGACCTCTATGTGGTAGCGGCCGTGCAGGAAGAGCCGGGTTTACGCGGTGCTACGATGGTGACGGAAAAGCTTGCACCAGACTCTGCTTTTGTTGTGGATGTGTGCCACGGCGATACGCCAGATGCCGGTAAAGACAGCATATTTAAGTTAGGAAGCGGGGCAGTTATTAGTTTCGGCCCCAATATCCATCCGTACCTTTCATCGCTTGCACTCAAAACGGCAGAAGATGAAAACATCGCGCATCATCCGGATGCAGACGGTGGCGATACAGGCACGGATGCCTGGGCCGTGCAGATAGCGGCCGAAGGCGTACCTGTTCTGTTACTTTCTATTCCCTTGCGCTATATGCACACGACTGTCGAAACCTTGCATTTTAACGATGTTGAGGCGGTGGGTCGGTTGCTGTGCGAAACCTTAAAAAAATTAGATTTGGAGGTGCTTTCATGTACCTTTCAAGATTAACGGCGTTGCCCGGCGTTTCAGGAGATGAGGGTGCTGTCCGGTGCTTTATTAAAGAGCAGATAGCCCCTTATTGTGACCGCGTTGAAACAGATAAAATGGGCAATCTTTTAGCTTTTAAAAAAGGATATGCCAATTGCGGCAAAACGCTGATGCTTTGTGCCCATATGGACGAAGTTGGCCTGATTGCTTCCCGCATCACGGAGGAGGGCTTTGTCACATTTAAAACAGTTGGCGGAATTGATCCGCGCGTTTTAATTTCAAAACGCGTATGCGTCGGTAAACAAGCGCACCCCGGCGTGATTGGCAGACGGGCCATTCATCTGCTTTCGGCAGAAGAACGCAAGCAAATGCCGAAGATCAAGGATTTATACATTGATATTGGAGCTAAAAATAAAAAAGAGGCAGAGAAAAAGGTTAAGGTCGGAGATTATATTGTGTTTGACAGCGCGTATCGCGAGTTTGGAGATGGTTTGATTAAGGCCAAAGCACTGGATGATCGTGCCGGTTGTGCGGCTTTAATCGAGGCCGCTAAAACGGATTGCGCCTGGGATGTCTGCTTTGCCTTTACCGTGCAGGAAGAGGTCGGCTTGCGCGGCGCTAAGGTCTGCGGTAAACATGTAGCGCCCGATTTTGTGGTTGTGGTGGAAGGCACCACCTGTTCTGACCTGCCGGAAACGAAGGAACGGATGGTCTCAACGCGTCTTGCCAAGGGTGTGGCTCTTTCCTTTATTGACGGTTCTACCTGTTATAATCGGTCGTTAGTACAGGCAGTATATGACCTTGCAAAAACAAATGACATCCCCATTCAGTTTAAGCAGACGGCCACCGGGGGTAATGATGCAGGTGCTTTGCATCTGGCAGCAGGTGGTATTAAAACAGTATCGCTCTCGGTGCCTGCGCGTTATATACATTCGCCATCCAGCGTGATTGCACGTTCGGATTATCAGGCAATGCTTGATTTGATACAGTGCTTAATGAAGGAGGTTCAGCATGTTTACATTGCTTAAAAATCTGTGTGAGATAACAGCACCATCCGGGTGTGAAAACAGGCTGCATGATGTGATTCGCGCGGCTATACAAGACTATGTGGATGAGATTCAGGTGGATTCTATGGGGAATCTGATAGCGCACAAAAAAGGTGACGGCAAAAAACTGATGTTTTGTGCCCATACGGATGAAATCGGCCTGATTGTCACCGCCTTTTCCAAAGAAGGTGGTGTGTATGTTTCGGCTTTGGGCGGTATTTCTCCGCATGCGGCGCTCTACCAACGCGTGCAGTTTACAGGCGGTGCAACCGGTGTTTTAGTACCGGATGGGAAACTGGAAGATATAACGAAAAATCTGACGGTGCAAAACATGTATGTTGACATTGGTGCAAGCTCGGAGGAAGAGGCAGAAGCTACGGTTTCATTAGGTGAATCTGCCGGCTTTATTGGCTCGTTTATCATGCAGGGAGATACGGTTGTTTCAAAAGCATTGGACGACAGGGTCGGATGCCTGATTATGATAGAAACCATCCGCCGACTCAAAGAGAATCATCATGATTTATATTTTGTTTTCACAGCGGCAGAAGAGCTGGGCCTTCGTGGTGCTAAAGCAGTTGCATCCACAGTTTGCCCGGATTATGCTGTGGCGATTGATGTAACCAAAACAGGTGATATTCCCTCAACAGGTAAGATGGCTGTGGAAATGGGGAAGGGTGTAGCCATTAAAATTAAAGACAGTTCTTTTTTAGCGCATCCACTTATCAAAAATAAGATGAAAGAGATTTGCCAAAGAGATAACATCCCGTATCAGCTTGAGGTGCTTGACAGAGGTGGTACAGATGCAGGGGCGATTCATACCACCTGTGGTGGTGTGCCTTCAGGCTGTATATCCATCCCGACGCGCTATATTCATTCGCCGGGTGAAATGGTACACAAACAAGATATAGAATCGGCGATTTGTTTAGCTACGGCTTTGGCTACAGACTCATTGGAAGCATAAAACCATCATGAACTAAAGTATAAAAAAGGGATGAAAGAGTTATTTCTCTTTCATCCCTTTTTTGATGGCGATCACATCTAACAACAACCCTCCGATAACCGAGACGGCAAACAAATAAACGGACGTTTGGCAGATGGCAATGGCCATATACGACCCGCGCTCGGTAGTAAAGCCATATAGGAGCAGTAAAAGAGCCAGCAGACAGCCGCCTTTAATAATGATGGCCGTTGTCCAATGAGTTTTTATCTTGGTAAAAGGATGTTTTGTTTTCATAAATAGCCTCACTTGTTTTTTCACTCTGTATCTATTGTATCGTAATCATTTGTGAAAAAGCAAGGCACAAAATATGGAAAAACGCCCCGCCTATTAGTAGGCGGGGCGTTTTTATCAGCCTTACATGTACCGATATCATGCAATTATTCTGCCTGAGGAGCACCTACGGGGCAAACATTTGCGCAGTTACCACATTCAATACAGGTATCAGCATCGATTACATAAGCTGCATCACCAGCGCTGATGCAGGAAACGGGACATTCAGATTCGCAAGCACCACAGCTGATGCATTCATCATTGATTATATAAGCCATTTGACACACCTCCTTGCAGTTGTTAAGCATTTTGCTTTGTTACCACCAATTGCAAAACTATATTTTCGGCAATGATGGCGTTTGAGGGTAAAACCCATCTTTGTCATTATATCACAATACAAATGAAAATGGAAGGGGATTTTGAAATTTTTTTGTGTCTGCTAAAAATAAAATGCATGGAATTGAAAAAATGATGAAAAAAATGGCCGTATTTCATAAAAAATCGCAGATTTTTGTTGACGGAGCAGTGTTGTTGCGATATAATATAATGTATATTATTTTTGTTATAGAAATAAATTCAAATATTACGGAGGTAATAACAATGGGTAGAGTGTATAACTTTTCAGCCGGTCCTTCGATGCTTCCTATGGAAGTGCTTGAGCAGGCTGCAGCAGAAATGACAGATTACAAAGGTTCCGGCATGTCCGTCATGGAAATGAGCCATCGTTCACCTGTTTATGATGCCATTATCAAAGAAACCGAGGCTGATTTCAGAGAACTGATGAATATTCCTGATAACTATAAGGTTCTTTTCTTACAGGGCGGTGCCTCAACCCAGTTTGCAGCGATTCCTCTTAATTTAATGAAGAACGGCAAGGCTGATTATGTTATTTCCGGTCAGTTTTCCGGCAAGGCTTATAAAGAAGCTAAAAAATATGGCGAAGCAGTGTGCATTGCATCTTCAGAAGATAAAACCTTCTCTTACATTCCGGAGATTACGCCTGATATGGTAAGTGAAGATGCTGATTATGTTCACATCTGCTACAATAACACCATTTTCGGTACAAAATTCCCCGAAGTTCCCAATGTTGGGGATAAGGTTTTGGTTGCTGACATGTCTTCCTGCATCACCAGCGAACCTGTTGATGTAACCAAGTTTGGTGTGATTTATGCCGGTGCACAAAAGAACATGGCACCTGCAGGTCTGACAGTTGTCATCATCCGTGAAGATCTTTTAGGCAATGCCCGCGAAGATATTCCGACAATGCTTGACTACAAAATTATGGCAGATAACGATTCTATGTATAATACACCGCCTTGCTACGCTATCTATGTAGCCGGTCTTGTGTATAAGTGGGCGCTTAAAAATGGCGGTCTTACTGCCATGAAGGAAAGAAACGAAAAGAAGGCAGCTCTTCTTTATGATTTCCTTGATTCTTCTAAACTGTTTAAGGCAACAGCAGAAAAAAGATCCCGCTCTATGATGAATGTATGCTTTGTGACAGGCGATGCTGATTTGGATAAAAAGTTCTGCAAAGAAGCTGCAGAAGCAGGCTTTGTTAACTTAAAGGGTCATCGTTCTGTTGGTGGTATGCGTGCCAGCATCTACAATGCAATGCCGACAGAAGGCGTTGAGAAACTGGTTGCCTTCATGAAGGAATTTGAAAAGAATAATTAAGAAAAGAGGGAACACAATGTTTAACATTTTAACTCTTAATAAAATCTCTCCGCTGGGACTAAATCGTTTTGATTCTGCAGCCTATAGTGTTTCTGACAGCTGCGACAACCCGGATGGTATCATTTTGCGCAGCTTTTCCATGCACGATATGGAACTGCCCGCATCCTTAAAGGCTGTTGCAAGAGCCGGCGCAGGCGTTAACAACATTCCCATTGATGTTTGCACAGAAAAGGGTATCGTTGTGTTTAACACACCGGGTGCAAATGCTAATGCAGTAAAAGAACTGGTAATTGCCGGTTTGTTCTTAGCCGGAAGAAACATCACCGGCGGTATTGAATGGGCTAAAACCCTGCATGGCAAGGGCGCAGACGTTCCCAAACTGGTTGAAAAGGGCAAGGGGCAGTTTGTTGGCCCTGAAATCAAAGGTAAAAGATTGGGCGTTATCGGCTTAGGTGCCATCGGTGTTATGGTAGCAAATGCCGCTTTGCAGCTTGGCATGGATGTTATTGGTTATGACCCGTATCTGACGATTGATGCGGCATGGCATCTTTCTGACAGAGTACACAAAGCAAAAGACATTAACGAAATTTATGCTAACAGTGATTATATCACCCTGCATGTTCCACAGAACGATTCAACCAAAAACATGATTTGTTCTGATACCTTAAAGCTCATGAAAAACGGCGTTCGCATCTTAAACTTCTCCCGTGGCGGCTTGGTTAACGAGGCACACCTGGCTGCAGCAATTGAAGAAAAGAAGGTTGCCTGCTATGTAACAGACTTCCCGAGCGATGCGGTTTTATCCATGGAAAATGTCATTGCGATTCCGCACTTGGGCGCATCAACACCGGAATCCGAAGATAACTGTGCTGAAATGGCGGCCTGCGAATTGGTTGATTATTTGGAAAACGGTAACATCGTGAACTCGGTTAATTTCCCTGCTTGCTCTATGGCGCGTGAAGGTAAAGGCCGCGTAACAATTTTGCATAAAAATATTCCCAACATGCTGAGCCAGTTCTCATCCTTAATGGCAGAAAAGAATCTGAACATCTTAAACATGATGAATAAGAATAAGGGTGAAAATGCTTACACTATCATGGATATTGATGGTGTAGTGGATGCTGAAATTGAGAATGCTATCAATATGATTGAAGGCGTTTTGGGTGTTCGTATTTTCAACTAATGATTGAACTTTAAAAGGGTCTTGCAAGTGCAAGACCCTTTTTATATGCTTTATTTATATTTTATGAATCAAATTAAAGATTTGCCATTTTGTCTGTCAGGAAGTTGTAGGCCGTGCGAATGTCACCGGCTACGTCTTCGCCAACCTCGCGCTCGATGGTTAAGAATCCGCGATAACCGATATCGTAAAGTGCTTTTAAGTAGTTATCAAAATCAACCCGGCCCTGTCCTAAAGGCTCTTCGTGGAAGGCGGCTCCGGTTTTGATTTCTTCTTCCACCATGCCATAAATGATTTCGGGATCTTTATCTAACAACTTAACGCCGTCTTTTGCGTGGGTGTGCACGATGTAATCCTTCAGCGTGTAAACAGCCTGAACAGGATCATCACCTGTGACCATAACCAAATTTGCGGGATCTAAGTTAACAGAAACACCGCGGGAATTTAAAGTATCTAAAAATTCCTTCAAAACAATGGCGCGTTCAGGTCCTGTCTCAACGGCAAAATGAGCATCAATGCTGTCAGCGTAATTGGCAAGCTCAAAGCAGGCTTCCTGCATCACTTTATAACGGTCATGGTTTTTATCAGCCGGAACAACACCGATGTGTGTTGTTACAATATTGGTTTCTAAATCCTTGGCAAGGTCGATGATTCTTTTAGAATCTTCAATCAAGGTCGGGTTTTTGGCGGGATCAGTAAACCCTTGACCAAGGTCACCACAGATGGCGGAAAAGCACAGGCCGTTTGATTTAACCATGTCAAGCAGTTCTTTTCTCTTAACAGCGTTTAGATTTCGTGGGGAATGCTCGCCATAGGTGGCATACATCTGGATGCCTTTGGCACCGATTTGGGTACATTTTTTTAGGGCAGAACCAAAATCTTCTTTAAAGCAGTCAATGATAATTCCAATAGGAAAACGATACATGTAAAGCTTCCTTTCTAATATTTTACTTGTTTTTATCATGCACATATTGTATAATAATAAGGCGTAAATGTAAAGCATTGATATTGCTTGAATTTAACACAATATTGCTTTTGTGGGTGAGTCTATGTATCGTTACGAGTCACATGCAGGATTGATAGATCCTGATTTTCCTGTCATTTTTCATTTTAACCATCTTGAAGGGGATTCGTTTTTTAGTCATTGGCACGAGAATATAGAACTGTTATATATTTTAGAGGGAAGCGCGCAAGTGACGAGCGATCAGGTTTCGCTTCCTGTAAAAGCGGGGCAGATTGCTGTTGTCAATTCGAATCATATTCACACTGTTTTGCCGGAAGGCGCGGTTTCATTTTACTGCCTGATTATTGATAAACAGTTTTTGGAGACATTCGGTATCGATGTAGAAAAAAACGTTTTTAAACGGGTGATTGATGCGCCTAAAGCGTTAGAGTTATATTTGCAAATTGCCGACGAAATTCAGAAAAAAAGTGACTATTACGAGGCACAGGTCAGGTCGTTGGTTGTCTCTTTATTGGTTCTCATGAAGAGAGAATGTGTAACCTTTACCGCCGCTTTGTCGGATACAGCACCAGACAGAAAACTTAGCACAGCTAAAGAAGTACTCAGGTATTTGCAGAAGCATTACAGGGAACAAATATCCTTAGAACAGGTGGCAGAGTGTGTTGGGTTTAATAAATACTATCTTGCGCACCTGTTTAAAGAAACGGTGGGATGTTCTGTGGTGCAATATTTAAATTATCTGCGGTGTTCCTATGCTAAAAACTTATTACAAACCACAAGCCAAACCGTTGCAGAGGTGGCAGAAGCATGCGGCTTTTTTAACCTTTCTTATTTTTCTCGCACCTATAAAAAGCACATGTCTGTTCTGCCGCGGGATGAAAAAAGACTGTAATCATTATGCCAAAATTTGTTGCTTAATTTAAAATTCTGTTACAATATGGTGGATTTGATTGAAAAAAAAGATGCTATACTATATAATGATTTCATCGGAGATGAAATCAGCGATATAAATTCCTGACGGAATTTGCGATATATACTGCGTACGCGATATATCTAAAGATGCGATATATTTTTGAATATCCTCGCCGTAGGCGAGATATGTCAAAAATGAGAAAAGGAATTTATATCATATAGCAACGGAGCAAAGCGGAGTTATATCGCGTTTGAACGAAGTGAAAATATATCGCACGAGCGTGAGCGAGTATATCGCCAATACTGATGGCATCTAAATCGTTTACTCATTTTATCATTGTGCTATAATAGGGACAAGTCAAGAAAACCTTGATATTTCAAGGGTTTCGAAGACTTGTCTCTTTTTGTTTTGCAAAAAGAACAAGCTCAATTTTCATTTAAAGTCTAAAATTTATAGCA
>SVKI01000008.1 GCA_015068555.1 Oscillospiraceae bacterium
ACAACAACCTTGGTAATGTCGCTTGAAGCTTCGCCGTTTTTCTCTAAGTTAACGGCGCCCTCCAATGTATCACTTGTCAGGGTTGCCGCAACGGTTTCACCCGTCACAATATCATCATTTGCATCATATGCTACAACCTTAATGCTGTAGGCCGAATCTCCGGCAATAAAGCCGTCTGCCTTAACCGAAAAAACAGGACCATCTTGCCTGAAGGTGATTAAATCCCATTGATCGGCACTTTCGGCACCGGCTGTCATTGGTAAAACAGAAAGAAGCATCAGCACGCTGAGTACCAAAGACAATATCTTTTTCATAGATTATATTCTCCTTTCCAAAGGATTTTGCCCTGTAAGGACATAGAATTGTTATCGTTATTTAATCAAAACAGGAACATTGAGATTCCAGATACCAAAATAACCTGTCTGGCCGATGGGTTCATCCACCAGCGTATCAATCACAATAGCACCATTTAACGAAACAGTGATACGGTTTAAACCGTTGTGATTGGTTGTGGTAATTTCCACATCATTAAACTGGCCATACTCGAAACCGCATTCATACACATAGCTGTGTAATTCTTCGTTACCGCCCTTAATCTTGTAAAGAGCCAGGTCCTGATTTCTCAGTTCGAGCATGTAACAGGTATTTTTATCGTAATACGATTCAATATCCAAATCTTCACAGGTCTGTGCGCCGAAGATAATTTTATAGCCATTGGCCAAGTCCATACGCTGGGCGCTCATGGAGAAGGAAATATTGTTATCCACCAGTTTTTTATACATAGAAGGCAGATAATAGGGGTCAAGCGTGATATGACCGGCATCATTTCTATACTGATTATTGATGTTACCGGCCGTCCAGTCAGCAGGATCAATGGAAATTCTGCCGGCTGTGCCTTGTTCTGTGCTTTCTACGAACTCAACCGCCCAGGAAGCATACTGACCTGTTTTGCTGTTCTTGAGCGGAACAATGGCCTTGCTGTCAACAACAGAAATCTTAGAAAGGTCAACCGCAATCTCGGTATTGGGGCCTACGATGTAATGAATTTCTCTCTCCCCTGCCTTCACGCCGAAGGGCATGTAAACAGTCACCTTTTTGTTTGCAAGGTCAACCTTCGAGGTACCGTTTTCGATATTTGCATCCACAAGCTGCGGAATGCGATTGGTGTTCCAGAGCTTGTTATAAGCGATTTCCAGTTCTCTGGCTGCTGCGCCCTTGTCGCCGCGGGATTCGGGGTTCTTTGCCTTGATGGCTTCAACTTCCTTGACAAAGGCATCAATATCGGCCTGTAAGTAAGCCGGTGCCTTGGCTTCATTAGCAAACGCTTCACAATATTTGATCATTTCCTCATAAGAAGGATGAATCAGCGTTTTATAGGCTACATCAATAGCCTCTTTCAGCAGTTCCTGGTTCGTTCTGTGACCCATAGACAGGTCATTCACACGGGTCGGATAATTTGTTAAGGTATGAATAGCATGCTCTAAGTCAATCTTAGATTGCATTTTAAAGTTCCAGGGCAATGTGCCAAAAGTACCGTTATTTAAAATATGCTGTGCCGTCTCTATCTCAAGTTCACGACCATAACCGGCTCTCATGCCGTACTGGCCACGTGCGAACTCAGCTTCCATAGCATCAGGACCAATTAAAATGGTGTTCTGCGCATTTTTTTCGGGAACACGATCTAAAATCCAGAGCCATTCATCCTCAATACCGGCATTGGCAATGATACGACTTACTTCTTCCGGTGGATCAGAATAAACAAACTGAATCGGGTCATCCATATCGAAGTAATCTTTATTTTCTCTGTAGTATTTCTCCGGATTGGGCACGAAGGCACTGCCATCCTGCACCAGCTGATTCCAGCTTCTATACATGTTATCTGCTGTGTAGAAGTTCTTCACGGTGATGTAACCGGTGGAGTTGTTCTGTGCAATAACGTTACGCGTATTGAGTGCTACGTTGTCATACACATCGATACCCTGGTTACCGGAGTCCATGTACAGCGCACAGCCCCAGCCGGATGTTGCGTTCGAGAAGTAGTTGCCGCGAATCTGGCTACGCTTGGTGCTGTTGTTCTGGTTACCGAAGATATACAGGCAGCCACCGTCGTTGGCAGACTTTGTAATATCGTCAAAGTGGTTATATAACACTTCGTTGCCGCCTGCGATATCGTTATTGGTATGCCACCAACCCCAACCGATGCTGACGCCGGTGTACGGTACGTCATGGAAGGTGTTGTGGATAATCTTATAGTCTCTCGTATACATTAAGAAGATGGGAACAGCAACCCAGTTCTGCTGACCCACGCGGGTAAAGTAGCAGTTTTGAATCAGGTTATCACGGCAAGTACCTTCATTGCCCTGCGGCATTACATCATAGCTCCATGCAAAGCAGCCGCTTAAGGCAAAGGGCTCAAGCTCTGTTTTGATAAAGCGGATATAGCGCCATGCTTCATCGCTTTCTACATCTACCTTGCCTCTGTAATCAGAAGGTCCTTCAATGGTTGCAACGGTTTCATAGGTTTTAAAGCTTCTGTCGTTAGAAACCTGAATGGCAAAGTTGCTTCTCTGCACGTCGGTTGCTTTTGAAGGGAAGGTATATTCAATGCTTTCAAGCTTGGCTTTAGAAAGCATTTCTATCACGACCCATTGGTATTCTTCATCAGAAGTGCGCGGATTGGAATACCAGCCGTCACCGCCTTTTGTTTTAGAAGAGTCGGAACGGAATACGCTGATCTGGTCACGGGCATAACCCGTGCCGCCAAGCACATAAGATGTAAAGAAGGAACCGCCAAAGGCTGCATCAGCCGGTCCGTCGGTGGGTGTATAGTCGGAACGGTTCGTGTCCTGCGTAATGGAGCCGCCCATGATACCGTGGCCGCCCAAATCGGCAAACACGCTGCCGACGATTTCGCAGTTTTCAACGCCCCACTTCATGTAGATACCGGCCGCATCAAGACCGTAGAACACGCAGGAGTTAAAGTCTACTTCATTACACCATTCCATATTAATGGCAAATTTAGAAGTACCTTCGGTTGCTTCCTGCAGGTAGTGGAAGTCACCCTGACCGCTGGCAGAGTCACTGGTCTGGAACTGATTGCTCGTGCCGTGGGCAAAGGTAATATTTTCAAACCTGATGTTTGTCAGCTTATTATCTCTGTTTCCGCCGTGGATATGCATAATCTGCTCTAAAACAGGCACTAAAACCTCAGCATTGTTCATATCCTGGCCCTCTTCGGGGATGTAGGATAAGCGCTTGGTTTTACGGTTAAAGTAAAATTCGCCGGGTGTGTCTAACAGCTCATATGCATTTTCTACAACAAAACCGCGATACGGCATCCACTGGTCGTTGCCGGTCAGTCTGTATTCATTCCAGTAATCGCCCAGTTCCACAATAACCTCAGATTCC
Source organism: Oscillospiraceae bacterium (assembly GCA_015068555.1). Classification (GTDB taxonomy): domain Bacteria; phylum Bacillota; class Clostridia; order UBA1381; family UBA9506; genus UMGS755. The sequence goes on from SVKI01000008.1 coordinate 3,409, forward strand.
GGAGAACCGGGATTCGGATATATATCTGTTACATGGAACATGGCGGTACGGAAAATCATTGTCGAATGAAGTTCAACATCTTCGGGGTTTTCATACACGCCGATTTCATCCTTAGAGGCATAAAAACCCTTATAAACCGTGTCTTTCTCTCCCAAAATAGGGTGCACATAGTTTTCCTTCACGGTGTATTCACCAAAGCCGATAGACTTTTTAGAAGCCTTAGCACGAATCGCCTTTTTGCCGTTGACAAAAATGCTTCTGGCAAAGTCAATATCCTCTGCCTGGGTGTGCCAAATGCCGTTTTCGCCCTCTACCCAGGTGCCCTTTACTTCTTTAGCACCGGAGATGATGGGCATGTTATTGGGGTCGGTTGCACGCCAGATAACATCATAGCCGTTGGAGCCGGAATCGGCCTGTTTAAAATCAAGCTGCTCAGTCAGTTCATAACGGCCGGGCATGAGGTTCACTGCGATGTTACCCTGCATGTTCTGATTGTATTTTCTAACCTCTTCCTGCGCACGGAGAATGGTTTTAAAAGGAGCGCTTTGCGTGCCGGCTGCATCATCGCTGCCTGACGGGCTCACATAAAAGCTCATCCACGCCTCTTCTGCTACTGCCGAAACAGGCAAAAGCGAAAGAATCATCAGAAGGGTCAGAACGAGTCCTAAAATTCTTTTTTTCATGGTTATATCATCCTTTCCTAAGGAATCTTGTCCCAAATCCATTGAGACAATAACTTCAAGGCTTCCCCTTGAGGGGAATCCTCTAAACGGGGTCCCCGCAAAGCAACGCTTTGCATCGTAGGGGCGGATGCCCTCATCGTCCCGTTATTCTGCGGGCGGATGTAGGCATCCGCCCCTACAAATTGTCCACTCAACCTCCCGCAAGGGGAACCTTTTAAAGCGCGCATGCGCGCACCTTCTGTCTCATGTACCCTTTGGGTAAAAAGGGATGTCCTTCATAGTTTCATTAAGGGAGGAAGTCCCCTCCCTTAATGAAATCGTTTGTGATTGATTATTTGTTAGAAGCAACAGTCTGAGTTTCGGTTACTTTTTGGTAAGCATGGATTTCGGTAGCACCGATACCATAGGAACCTTTTTTGGACTGTACCATAACATACTGATAATTGTTATCAGAGTTTACATCTGCCACATTTCTACCTGTTACTGCCGGTGGTGTAGCACCGCCACTCAAGCTCATAATGCATTTGGTATCTGTGGTATTAACATCTACTGCAAATGCATCATATAAAGCTTGTGCATCAGCATCTGTCTTCGTTGTATCATCTTTAATAGCTTTTGCTTCTGCCGCAATGTCGCGTGTTGTCACATAAACCGGAGCACCGTTACCGGAAGCCAGATTAGACCAAACAACAACACGGTCAATTTTCATAGCACTACCTAAGTTGACGCCAACAAAACCTGTGGTATTATAATTATTTCCGGAAGGTGTTCTGTTGCTATCATTAATATTTCTATCAAATAAGGTTACGCAGTTACTATGAGACCAGAAATTGATTTTTGAACCGGTACCTATCGTGTCCTGAGCAGAATAATTCATAACAAAGTAAATTCCATAATCACTTACAGATGGTGTGATAGGTTTGTAAAAACCATTTGTTAAAGCATAGTATGTCGGGTTCTCAGCACCATCACTTACCTTATCTGCTGTTACAGCAAATGTCTTCTTATCTACTATAACTTCATCGTTATTATCCATAACCGCTACAACAACCTTTGTGATAGAAAGGTCTGCTTCACCATATTCTTCAAAGTCAACACTTGCAGCAAGCGCGCCGTTTGCAAATGCCTTCTTCGCTGTTTTGGTTGCAACAGGCTGATTATCAGCATTATAAGCCGTAGCTACAAAGCTCAGATTTTCGTTGTTGGTTGTAAAGCCTTCAGCAGCAACACTGAACACAGGACCATTCTGGCTATAGGTTACAGAATCCCATGTAGCCTTTGTTGCATAAGCTTTAACCACCTTCTCATCCTGTACCTTTACATAACCCTGCAGTTCAGCCACAGAACCGCCGGTTTCCTTAGCTTTGTACTTAGCTACAATATATGTATAATCATAGTAGTCAGAAAGCGAGAAGGTGCGGAAGGTAGCAGTGGAACCATATTTACCAAGATACTGAACATCGGCTGTTTTTGTTTCTGGCGTGAAGGAGTTGTAAAGACTTTCTCTTGCATCATCTGCTACATTTGCCGTGTCAAGATTGGTTACATAGAATTCCACATTGGTCATATAGGCTTTGCTCATCCATACCATAACCTTATCAATATGACCTTTAGCAGCTAAAGGCGTCACGGCAAAACCGGTAATACCCCGGTTATTACCAAAACCGCTTTCTGTCGTAAGGTTATTATCAAAACTGTTTTTGCTAGTAGCTCCTACATATTTAGTTTCAAAACCATGAACCTCTGAACCTGTACCTCTATTGGAGTTGTAGTATACATAAAAACCATTATCGGCATAATCTACCGGTTCATAGAAGCCATTGACAGCAATCTCGGTTGCTTCCCCGTTAACTACTGTGTTCGGTGTTACGGTAAAGGTGCTTTCGGGCAGCAGAACGGTTGCACCATCTGCTGTAGTTGCCTTTACTTTTACAGAGGCAATGGTTACATCAGCTTCTGTTTCACCCGGTTCAAAGTCAGCACTTGCTCTTAAGGTTGTTGCAACATTCGGCATTACGGTGATAACATCACTTGCTGCAGTTGCCACCTCAGCACCTGCGCTATTGTAAGCCGTTGCAACCAGTTTTACGCTGTTGCCGTTGGTTTTGAATTCGGCTGCTTCAACGCTGAATACAGGGCCATCCTGGCTATATACCAGGCCGGTATATTCTGCAGTTGCCTTAAAGGCAGATACAACTTTTGTAGCTTTAACTTTTTGATAGGGCTGGATATCAAATAATTTATAAACATCTCGTTGACTGCTTCCTGCACCCTCATCAATGATATCGGCAATTATATATTGGTAAGTTCCTCCGTCTGCCTCAAACATCATACGTCTCAAGGAATCATTACCTGTAGTAATACCGCCCTCATTCCTGTTGCCCAGGTAATAAACATTGTCTGTGTTCTTTTTGTCAAACTCGGCAATATAATCTGCACTCGTATAATCTCCGCGTTTTGACAGATAGTATTTCATTCCTGAATAACTGGTATATGCAACCACACGGTCAACAACAACCGGCGTATTCAGTTTAATAACGTAGTGTACTCTTCTGGGCGTTGTGCCAGTATTGCCGCAAGGATAACCGGAGTTCTGCGAACCGGTCGTCAAATTATGGTCAAAAATACCTTCCTCAACACCGTCTGTATTGGCACCGGAATAGTTTGTTGCGTGGTTATCCCAGAAGGGTCTTTTTACGACACCATCTTTAAACACAACTGTTCCGTCAACTGCCGGTTTATAAAAGCCATTGGTAAAGTTATTGTATACCCCGTCTTCGCTAATGCTCTGCGGTTCTACATCAAAGATTGCACCTTCAAGCACGGTGCCGCCTAAAGCGTCGGTTACCTTCACTTCAACGCTTGCAATGTTGATATTAGCTTCGGCGCCGTTTTCTTCAAAGGTAACGCTTTCAGAAAGCGTCATTTCTTCGCCGGCTGTTACGGCGATGGGGTCGCTGCTTACTTCTGCCAGTTTAGCACCTTCGGCATCATAAGCGGTTGCAACCAGCTTCACGGTGTCTACATTGGTTGTAAATTCAAATGCTTCAACACTGAATGCAGGACCGTCCTGATAATAGGTCAGGCCATTATATTCTGCATTTGCTGTAAATGCATCAATAATATCCTGTGCCTTAACCTTTTTGTAAGCCTGCAGTTCATATGTCTGACCGCTGATATTTTCTCTATTATCCTTTTTGGTTGCCAAATACTGATAAGCGTTTGCGCTGTTAACATCCATCACAGTTCTTGCATCATCATCGGTAACAAATCTTGCCTCAGATGCCAAGGTGCCTAAATAGTAATAGTTAGCAGACGCAGCATCGGTAGCCATGCCATCCCAAACAGCTTTAATGTCGCTTGGTGTTGATGTGCTCTTTAATTCAGCGTCTAAGTTTACTAAATAATATTCTGTACCTGTTTGTCTTGGAACCGGATGTGACTGAGGATCGTCATAAGTCCAGGTAACAACACGGTCAATCTCAGAAGCGGCACTAAGCTTAACAAAATCCATTCTGGAGTAAGTCTGAATGCCGTTAAAACCGATACCTGTTGTTAAAACGTTGTCATAACCTGTGCCTTGGGCATCCGAGATGTTTCTATAGCTGTAATCCTCATTTGTTCCATCCCCAAGATAAAAACAATATGCATAGTCATCCGTTGCCGCAATTGCTTCATAAAAACCATTGGTCATTGCATAAGTTTCTTCACCGGCAACTGCGGTGGGTGCAGTAATGGTAAAGTTACCATTTTCCACAATCGGCTTCATGCCGTCCCAAACCATAGTTTTAACGGAAGCAATGTTTACATTAGCTTCTGTGTTACCGGGTTCTAAGTCTGCTTCACCCACGAGTTTGCCGTCTCGAACGGCTGTGGGATTGCTGTCGACTGCAAGCAGTCTGCCGTCTTTGTCGTAGGCTGCAGCATAGAAGGTATAGTTGCCGCTACCTACATATTCTGTTGCTTCAACACTGAAAACAGGACCGTCTTGATAATAAACGAAGCTGTTCCAGCTGTCAGCCGTTGCACCGACTGTCATGGGCACAAGACTCATAACAAGCAGCACGCCAAGGAGTAAGGACATAAACTTTTTCATGTTATTTTTCTCCTTTTCTCTTTTTTGTTCTTTATTGTTTAGGAAATTCTTCCTAATATATTTTGATATTGTAGGGGCGATTCATGAATCGCCCGCATTTCGGGGCATTCGTGAATGCCCCCTACAATTCCGCCGTTCACGCCTCGCTTAGAGGGAGCCTCTATTTATTTCTTACTTATTTGTTGCGAGCCATGCCTTGAGCTGTTCATTTAAGTTAGCGATCAGTTCGTCAACGCCTGCAACCTTGAGCTTTTCAATCATTCTGGGATAGTCAACCTCAGGATCAACGATACCCAGTTCCATACCACCGAATTCAGACAGAACTGCGCTGCAGTTTGCCATCTGCAGTTTGATGGGTTCCTGGTCAACAGCAAAACCTAAAATCGGGCTGCGGAATGCTGCATCATTAACAGCTTTTGTCTGTTCAAACACATCTGCATCCTGACCGGGCAGGGTAAAGCCGTTAAAGGTGTTACCAATGGCCCATGCAGGCTGGGTGTAAGAATTGTCGGTTGATTTTTCAATGCTGTTTTCACCGGTCTTGGTGTAATGTACACCTTCAAAACCATAGGTCAAGGTTCTGTAAATATCTTTATCGGTATTTAAAAGTTCGATGAACTTAATAGATTCAACCGGATAACGGGAATCAGAGTTGATAGCTGCCATGGTGGATACTAAGCTATAGCTTGAAACCAGACCTTCAGTTTTGGTAGAAAATGTCATGTCAACATTGTAATTACCTTTAATGGTACCTTCTGAACCTGGTGCACAGGTGTTTAAAAAGTGAAGCCATGGCATAATTTCATTTTCGGGTCTGGTATACTTAGTAATATCATCAACGCTAACTTCCATCGGCTGAGTCAAGCCTTCTACCACCCAACGACGACGCAGATTCAGGTGGTCAAGATATTCCTGTGATTCATACTGGTTGATAACTTCAAGGTTACCGCTCTTATAACGGATAACGCCGGGCATACCGGAACCGATTAACTGTTCAAAGCCATAAGCCTGCGGGCCGTCACCTGCCCAGGTGTGCGGCAGGTAGCCATAAGAACCTGTTTTTTCTTTAATGGCTTTAAAGTAGCTTTCGTAATCTTCTAAGCTCTTGTAGGGATTGGTTGATAAATCGATGCCCATCAGCTTGATGTTTTGAGTCGGAATTAAGTATCCCGGGCCACGGGCAAAAATCTGCTGATTGGGAACGCCGTAAATCTTGCCGTTAATTCTGGCACCATCCCAGATTTCGTCACTAAACACCGCTTTTAAAGCAGGTGTTTCGTCCAGCAAATCGTCAAGGGCAAGCAGGTTGCCGTTTGCTACGTTTTTGTAAATATTGTTTACAACGCTCGAGGTATACACAATGTCGTAATCCTCACCGCTGGCCTGAATAACGGGCATTTTTCCGTCGTAGTCTTCAAGCGCGATGATGTCAACAGAGATACCAATCTTTTCTTGAGCCATGTCGCTGACCTTCTGGAACACTTCAGCGCTATCGGGCTCTTTGTTGATGCGGGCATACCAAATCAGGTGAGCTTCACCGTCGTTTGCTTTGCCGCCGCAACCGGCTAAAACACCCAGTGCCATAACCAGCGCAAGCAGTAATGCGAGTTTCTTTTTCATGTTTGTTTCCTCCTTTAAATTATGTTTAAAATGTATACTCTTTTAAGATGCCGAAGCATAAAAAGCAAATGTATAAGATGGAAGTTTTTTAGAAAATATTTTTATGCTTACCTTCCTCTTTTTTCTCTTTTATCTATGAGTTTCTACCTATTATATATACACCATAACTAAGCAACCACATTCTTGTTGTATGGGTACCCATACAACAAAGGCCTAGGCCTTTGTTAAAAATGGAATTTTACAATCTAATGCTTTCCATCAGCCCTTAACGCCGCCAACGGTGATACCCTTTGAAAAATACTTCTGGAAGAAGGGGAACACAACAAGTGTAGGTCCGGCTGCCACAACACAGAGTGCCATACGAAGGTTTTCATTCGGCAGTTTTTCTTGCGTTGTCATCATGCCACCATACTCTTTAGCAAGGTTTACCTTGTTCATAACGCGGTACAGCATGTACTGCAGGGTGGTCATGTTACCATGGTCGATGTAAAGCATTGCTTGATACCAGTCATTCCAGAATGCAAGCACCTGGAACAGCGCTACTGTTACGATACCAACCTTGGCAAGCGGGAAGACAATCGTAAAGAAGATTCTGAACTCGCTGGCGCCTTCAAGGTTAGCCGCTTCAATCAATGACATCGGGATACTCGCAATAAACATACGAAGCAGCATCGTGTTCCAACCGCTTATTAAAATTGGAAGAATCAGCGCCAACACGTTATCCTTCAAACCTAAATATTTAGTTACCAAAATATAGGAAGGAACCAGACCGCCGGAGAACAACATCGTGAAATATACAAAGAACGAAAGCGCGTTCTTCAGTTTAAAGTCCTGACGGGCTAAAGGATAGGCCATCATCGACATGATAACCGTACTGGAAATCGTACCAACAACTGTTACGAAAATGGTTGTTGTGTATGCCGAGATAACCTCGGTCGGATTTCTGAATATATACTTGTAGGCTTCCAGACTCCACTGGCTCGGGATTAAACCGTAACCGTTTGCCTGGATGCCTGCTTCACTTGTCAGTGAAACGGAAAGAATCATAATAAAGGGTAACAAGCACATAAGTGATAAAATAATGAGTACCAAATGTACAGAACCCTTAACAAATATATTGGAATGTTTCATCTTGCTTACCCTCCTTAGAACAGTGATGACTCATCGTCAATCTTTTTCACAATTGCGTTACAGGATACAACCATGATTAAGCCCACAACAGACTGGAAGAAGCTGGCTGCTGCTGAGCTTGACATATCGCCTGCACCACGAAGTGCACGGTAGATGTATGTATCCAATACGTCGGTTACAGCATACAGCGCACCACTGTTGTTCGGAACGTAGTAGAACAGACCGAAGTCAGCACGCATGATGCTGCCGACAGACATGAGCGACATGATGATGATCGTTGATTTTAAGAGCGGTAAGGTAATGTGCCAGATTTTGCCAAAGGTGGTCGCGCCATCAATTTCGGCCGATTCAAAAATCTGTGTATCAATACCCATGATTGTACCATAATAAATCAACGACGTGTAACCCATCGTTTTCCAAATACTAAAGGCTGGAATAATGAAACGCCAATATTTCGGTGTTAAGAACCAGGAGATGTTCTCTCCGCCAAGGGCAACTACAATTTGGTTCATTAAGCCATATTCATAATGGAAGAGAATGATGCTCATGTAACCAACTACAACCCATGAAATGAATCGGGGCAAGAACAACATCGTCTGGTATGTTTTTAAGTATATTCTCTTTTCTACCAGGTCCATTAAGATGGCAATTGCTACTGATACAGCTGCCACCAGGAAGATGGACAGGAAGTTGTAGAAAATGGTGTTGAACACCAGACGGCCGGCATCGTTGGAGGAGAACAGGAACTTGAAGTTTTCTAAACCTACCCATTTACTGCCCCACATGCCCTGCTTCGGTTTATAGTCTTTAAACGCAATGACTGTTCCCACCATCGGGAAGTAACAGAAGACCAAAAACCAAATCATGCCCGGAATTGCAAGAACAATAAGCTGCATGCTCTTACGCATTTCCAAACTGCTGCGACTTTTGTTTTTTACTTGTTTTGCTACTTTTGTTGAAGTTTCCATCACTTCATCCCTCTCTCTTTCATTATAAGCGCTCTCAGGTTTTTATGTAAACACGAAATATTTTCCATTTCTTTTGGTTTATTTAATTACCGCTACATAACGCTTTGCCAGTTCGCGAATGCCGTCGTAATCTTCTGCTTCTAAGAGCTTTTTATCAACGATGTTTGCGCCAACACCAAATCCTGCAGCACCGGCTTTAATATAATCCGGCATGTTGCCATCATGGATGCCGCCAACAGCTGTTAACTTAATATGTGAAAGCGGTGCTTTTACTGCCTTGACATAACCGGGGCCCAAATCGCCTGCTGGGAACAGTTTTACAAAAGTGGCGCCCAACTCATGTGCTTGTTGAATCTCTGTCGGTGTTACAGCGCCGGGCATAGATACCATGCCGAGCTTTCTTGTTAGGGCAATAACCTCAGCATTGGTATTCGGGGAAATGATGAAGCGTCCGCCTGCCTGATGTGTAAGTTCTACCTGTTTGGTAGAAAGAACTGTTCCGGCACCAATGTGCATGGTGTTGCCAAAATGGTCAACCAGCATTTTGATATTGGCTGCGGTTTGCTCATCGCTTACTTTGCCTGTTGCATCAAAGGTTACTTCCAAAAGGCGGATGCCACCATCATACATTGCCTGTACAAGCGGAATTAATTTTTCTTTTTCTACGTTTCTTACAATAACGATGATTTTTTCTTCCTCGATGGATTCACAAACTTGACTGTAAAACATAATCATTCTCCTTTACTCTTATATCTCTGTTGTATTGTTTCTTAACAGTTTTCTGTAATCAGAAGGTAAAACGTGTTCGCTCTGCTGGAACATTTTAGAGAAATAGCTGGAATTAGCAAAGCCGCATTCCTGCGCAATCTCTGTAATAGACTTGTTTGTATTAATCAGCAATCGTTTGGCATTGGCAAGCTTTAGTGCCCGTTTGTATTCGGTAATCGTCGTGCCGGTTGCCTTTTTGAACTGATGCATCATGTAGTATTCGCTGACTTCCGCCTTTTGTGCGATTTCCTTCACCGACAAATCAGCATCCTTATTTTCCATGATGATTTTTTTTACAATTTCCACAATCGGGAAAGAATCCTTCTTGAGTTCTGAGACAGAACGAACCAGCGTGATCATCTCAGTTACCTTTTGCATTTTGTTGCCGGACTCTTTGTCGATGGCTTCGGCCAGGTCGTCAAACTTTTTGCTTTCCAGCTTGTGCATATTCACACAGTTGATGGAATAGTGTTCCAAGATTTTGTCCATGATATGGTCTGGATGCTCTTTGATTAAATATGCCGCCAGTTCAGTATCCGTGAACTTCTCTGTTTCGTGGAAGGGATTTTCGTGTTCCTCTGAATACTTACCCAGTTTAGAGATAATGCATCTCAGTTTGCTATCAGGACTTACTATCTTGCCGGCCATGATATCCTCTTCAGTAATCTTGGCATACAGAATTTCTCTGGCACAGGCATAGGCTTCTTCTATGGATTTTTTCAAAACGCCTCTGTCGCAGTCATAGGTAATGTACAGATAACCATCGGGGCCAACGGCACCATCGGGATAGGACACATTTTCTCTTTCGTCAAGCAAAAGTCTGTATTTCCATGTCTTGCCCTCATCTTCTGAGAGATATGCCGTCAGGTTGTTTCTGACTTTGGAATTGTCATGATTGACAAGTAGAACGCGACCGGAAGGAAGGCGCCTGATAAAGAAGCGGGAAGAAGGACCGCCTAAGCCACTGTCTTTACCCTTTGTCCAGGTGCGTCCGCTATCGAACGAATAGGAGACGCCAATACCGTAGTTGGTGCGAACAAACACAGCCAGTCGACCGTCATTATACTCCAGCACCATATGTTCATCAAAGGAACGGTTCTCAATGTCGGCACCACCCAATTTTTCAAAGGTTTTGCCGTTATCAATTGTTTTGTAAACAAAGGATCCTTTTTCCGTCTCCTTGGTGTCATACTCTGTACCTAAAACACGTACACCGTCATTCCATACTGCGATGGGGAATAACCATTCACCTGTAGAAAGAACGGTTGGCTTGTTCATCATAACATCATGACCCACAAAGATAACATCACTCCAGCTGAGTTCCTCTGCATCCGGGTCATCACAAATGACAGCATATGTACCATGCATAGGAATCATTGACCAGGTAAACCATAAGCGACCTAAAGGGTCAATCCATAGGCACGGGTCAAAGCAGCGGTGGCCCGACTTATATGCCACAGCAATCGGGTCAGAAAAATGAACTCCGTCGTCCGAGCGAACAAGCATAACATAGTTATCTAATTCTTCTTTGATGCCGCCGGAATAAAAGGTTGCATAGATGCGACCTTTCGAGGTCACTTCAATGCCCGGAATTCCCTGCCATACACGATGCTCGGCTGTATATTTTGCTAGTTCTTTTTTGTCAATAATAAACATAGTTTCACCTCTGATTCTATTATACATGATTTATCTTTATACATAATACAACAAAACTGCTTTTTATAAAAAAAATTTTTGTGTATTCTATAACAAAACTGCTCTTTTTTTCCTCCTTTTCCACAATTTAAAAAAATTTTAATCTTTTTTGTGCACAATGCACAATAAAATCTCACCCACCTCCCACAAGAAATCTCTTTTACTTATAGAAAAATATAATTTTTATTTTTAAAAAATTATATTTTTCAGAACAAATCAAAACACATTTTTTCTCTTTTTATAACAACAAACCGAACATATTTTTGTGAAATTTGACAGTTTTATTATATCAAAAAAAAAGAAATTTCTTCAATTATTTTTATCTTTTTTACACTTTTAGGACAAAAAATTAAGCTAAAAAGTGCTTATGTATCCCATGGTACATAAGCACTTTTCGACTGTTTTTTTTTGTGAAAAAATGTCGTTTTTACAGGCAAAAACACATTGTTACTTCATCCCTAAACAAAAAATTTCATTTTTTTCTATCTAAAGTTCCCTCAATCAGCTTCGCCGGTTATTATCTCAAAGTGGGTTTCCCTGTTCTCGCTAAAAAAGAGGCTGTAGCTAAATGTGCTACAGCCTCTTTTTTAGTTTGCGCCTTCCGCCCCGGCAAGTATATTCTCAATAAATATCCCATACGTACGCGTCGAGTCATTGACAGAAACGTGCGTCACAGCCCCCACAATTCGACCATTTTGAAGTATCGGTGACCCTGACACGAGTGTTGTCAATAGGCGGGGACAACAAAATTTGTTAATTTTCAAAACAAGACTAACAGGTAATTTTGTTCAATTAAACATCATATTCTCAACAAACAATTCCGAAAAATCAGAGTTTGATGACAGGTCGATGTACTCGGCATTGTTTATAATATGTGAAAGGTTATTGCTTTCTGTTGCATATTTAGCAGTTCCGAGAAGGCTCGAATTGTTGAGCGGGATACATTTATCCCGGAATTCTGCAGGCAAAAGACCGGTAATTACAGCGTTGTTTATATTGATTTCTGCAGAGAAACCACCTGATATATACACATTTTCGATATCACCAAAGCCGATATTTTTTATCTTCATAAGGGTCAATGTCGCAGAATATACTGCGGATTTTGCAAGCTGATACTGTCGTATGTCATGCTGAGTAAGGATAACTGTGGTTGCGACTTCAAATACCTCATCCTCCATAAAGCCGGTTTCGTCTATTGTTTCTGTTCTGAGAAGGTGTGCGATAACATCTATAAGCCCAGTACCGCAGATTCCTTTTGGTTTTGCATCGGCTATGGTTTTTGCTCCGTCCGGGGAATATGCATATACTGCTCCGGGGGTTGCGCCCATACCGCAGGAGATATTTGCCCCCTCAAAGCAAGGGCCTGCAGCCGCCGCTGTGCACAGAACAGAGTCCCGCGAAAACAGTGCTATCTCTGCATTGGTGCCGAGGTCTATAAGAAGGCTGTGTTTTTCTGCCTTTTGCATATTCACAAGATTGAGTCCTGCCACAATATCCGCCCCAACAAAGGACGCTATCGACGGAAGAGAAACCACAGTTTCAACACCGTTTATTCCAAGAGAAGAGGCATTTGCGATTTTTGATTCCAAAAAAACAGGGGTATAGGGTGCTATGCCCATAGATGAGCAGTCAACATCGAAAAATGTGTGAAGCATCGTGGTATTGCCGGAAGCATAAAGCTTTTTTGCACCGGTTGCCCCGAATTGGGAAATCAGGGAATTGATTGCAACGCAAAGGGAGCTGTTAAGATCTGTTATGCCATTTTTTATGCAGTAGTCAATCCTTGATATAACATCGGCACCAAATGCTTTTTGCGGGTTATCGCAGGTTTTGACATCGATGATATCACCCGAATCCCGGGAAACAAGTGCCAGGGCAAGGGTTGTTGAGCCGATGTCAAGAGCAAAGCATGTATTATCTGACAGAATTCCTGTGGTCTGTGCTCCGGAGAAACTGAATGTATCGCCTTTGCTTAAAAAGGAAACCTCAATATCTCCTTTTACCTTATATAGGCACGACAGTTCTTCCTTGCCGTTTACAAGCACTGTGCATTTGCCACATTTGCCCATTCTGCCACAGGGATGGTCAACATAGAACCCCTGCTCTGTTAAAACTTCTGACAAAACCGTACCGTCAGATACCAAAAATTCTTTATTATTTAAAATAACCCTATGCATAAAGCTCTTTCACCATCTCAAAATACGCATCAATATTTTCCCATTTAGATTCAGCAGGAATATCACATCCTGATGAAATCATAAAGTTCTCGTACCGGGAGTATTCGTTATACACACGGCATACCTCCGCCCTAATTTCTTCCGGAGTGGCACTTTTGAACAAAACAGGGTCTATATTGCCCATAACCACCATATCTGAGGGCAGATTTTCAAATGCTTTTTTCATGTCTACGGCATTGCCTAAATGAACGATATCTGCTCCAAGTTCTGCTACCAAATCAAACATATCCTGTACAGAATTGCCGCAGTTGTGATAGCAGATAATGAAATCATCGTCAGCTATCTCATCAAATATTTTTTTGACATATGGCATTGAAAATTCCTCTGCCAAAGCAGGAGAAAGAAGTCCTGCCGCAGGCTCTGCCATTATGACGCCGTCTGCTCCCACAGCCTTGAATGCTTTGACATATGAAATAAGAAACTCGGTTGTCTTTGAAAGAAGGATTTTGACATCCTCGGGACTTTCATAGCACTCCATCATCAGTTCGCTCATATCAAAAAGCCTGCCGGCAAGAGAATAAGGACCGATAATTCCGCAGAAAACAGGACGGTCGGTTATTAATTCCTTTGCCTGTTTTACACCGTCTATATATATTCCTGTCCGGGCATCTCCCACCTTAGGTACAGCGATGTTTACCGCATCCGAAATATCGTCAATACAGCCACTTTCGACAGTGGGAATCTCATCTTCAAAAAAACGTATTCCTGCCCCGAAGGCCTCTGCCTCCACCGACAAATCCATCATGTTAAGCGATGCACCAACAGCGCATCTTTTGCATATGGCTGCCATTGCCTCTGCCTGAGTCTGGGATGATGAAATCAGTTCGTTGACGCTGATTCCCAGCAGTTGTACCGAAGGGAAGGAAAGAATCGGTACTGTTTTATCCTTATTGGCAAGAAGTGCTTTTACTTTATTTTTCATTGTTATCACCTTGAATTAAAATAATATTATGCAAAAATATGTTACTGTTTGCGGACCGTTGTTGTAGTTTATACCGATTTTTTTTGCCAGCTCCACAACATTGATACCGCAGGCTTCCACAGAAACAATTGCCTTGTCAGGAAATCGGCAGGGTGAGTTGGGATAGGTGCATTTTTCACATAGATTGCAACCCTCGCATCCAAGAGCAAGAAAGCTGATATTATCTTTTTTCAGCTTCTGTATGATTTCGTCAAGAACCTTTCTTGTCTCGTGATGTCCTGCGGTCATACCCTCAAAGTCAAAACAATCCTCAAGATCATATTTGCAGGAGAAAACCAAAGCATTTTTGTAACTCTTTATTTTTGCTTCGATTTCTTCCAGTTCACCTGCTCCCGGCGGACAGGTCCAGCAGGTGCCGTATTTTCCGCACTGATTTGCTTTACACATATCCACCACAGCTTTGGAAAACGGAATTTCCTCTGATAGTATCTCCTTATACTGAAAAACCAGGGGATTGGTTAAATATTCTATTATATTCATAGGCTACTGCAATGCTCAACCGCTGCATCGGCAGCACTTGCGGCATCAGGTGTATATGTATCTGCACCGATTTCACGGCAGAATCCATCTGTAACGGGTGCTCCTCCAACCATGATTTTGACTTTATCTCTGATACCTGCAGTTTCGCTGGCTTTTACTACCTCTGCCATAACCCCCATAGTGGTTGTGAGCAGGGCGGAACAGCAGATAACTGCACATTCATTTTCTATTGCCGCCTGAACAAAGCTTTCCGGTGCAACATCGACACCGAGGTCGATAACCTCAAGGCCTTTTCCTTCCATCATCATTTTGACAATGTTTTTTCCGATGTCGTGCAAATCACCCTGAACCGTACCGATACAAACCTTTCCCTTTGACTGAACTCCGTCCTCAACAAGGAAGGGTTTCAGCAGTTCCATTCCTTGGTTCATTGCTCGTGCGGCAACCAGAACCTCAGGAACATAAACCTCGCCGTTTTTGAATTTCTCGCCAATAACACTCATTCCCGAAAGGAGTCCGTCATTCAGAATTTGAACAGCCGGCAATCCATTGTCCAGTGAACTCTGAACAAGCTCCTTTACAATTTTTGCCTTACCTTTCTGAAGGTTTTCTGAAATTTCTACAAGTATACTCATAACACTCTCTCCTTGATATATTTTTTGTGACATTTTATATTGATAGGGCGTCATACCCATAAGAGCTTTGAAGATGCGGTAAAAGGATGGTATGTCCTTCAGTCCGCATTGATTTACAATTTCCCTGTTTGTTAAATTAGTGGTTTTAAGTAATTTACATGCTCTTTCTATCCTGATATTGCGTACATAATTGGAAAAGGTTTCACCTGTTGCTTTTGCAAAAATCCTGCTTAAATATGAAGGACTTACATATAGCGACGAGGCCAGGGATACAAGAGTCATTGCATTGTCGTGACAGTTTTCTTCAATCAGCCGCTTTGCATTGAAAACTGTCATTCTGGTTTTGGCGTATTCTACCTTAACGGTATCTGCCATATCCATATACCTTCCGAGCTTTGCAAGAAGGATGGTGAGATTTGCTCCGACAACCGTCTGCCATTCCGGAGGTTTTTCGCTGATTTCGTCTGATATTTCTTTAAAAAGATTTTTGAATTCTTCTGTCATGGTTGTGTTCAGGACAGAAGCAGAAATCGGAAATGTGTCTCTGAAAACACCAAGGCAATATCTTTCACTTTCTATATCCCATAAGCTATGGTCAAGAAAAGCAGATGGCTCGAAGGACAGTGTATATATCACCGGTTTATCCTCACAGCCTATAGCATAATATGAGTGAGAAACACCGCCGCCTATAATATGTATATCTCCCGGACAGAATTCGTCTGCTTCATTCATAATCTGGTGAATGCCACTTCCCGATACAACAAGATTTATCTCTACAAAACCGTTGCGAATGGTGTGCCCGGGATTTATATCTGGACAGTAATCCTCATCGACGCATCTTGTTTCACAGGTTATGGGACACTCTCTGAATTCGTCACTCAATTCCATCTCTCCTCTGCACAGCTTGACAATTAAAGAATTTTCTTTATTTCCTCGGCATAGTATTGTACAAGCTCAAATTTTGCTCCGGGCATAAGTCTGTGGTCTGGGCAGGGAAGACATCCGCCAAGCGCAACAAGGCGTTTTAGTCTTTCTATTTCAGCATCAACTGAGGCTTTATCTTCTCTAAGCGCCATCATATCCATGCCGCCTACGCCGAGCATACCCTTTCCAAACCTATTTCTCGCTGCTTCAAACTGATCATCCCAAACACCGATGTCATGCCCCTTATCCGGCCAAGAATACTTCCTGCCGAAACACCACTCCTTCTCTTAGTTTACTATAAGTATAACATCTATTTTTAGAAAAATAAATATGGTATTTTTGATTTGTATAGTATTTACAGAAATAAAACCATATAAGATTTTATGAAAACGTGTGTCATAGCTCCCACAATTCGGCCGTTTTGACGTATCGGTGAACCTAACACGAGTGATGTCAATAGCGGACAGCATTTTTCATTATTTTTGAAATTTTGAAGGAAATAGGTTTGAATTTGAAGATAATAATGAGGGAAAAAGAAGGAAATCCTGACGGAAATCATAATTCTTCTTCAAATTTTTATGTGTTATATATAATCGGGCCTCTGTTACTTTATAATTGGAGAGCCACACTTTTGTAATAAAAATCATGTGATTTTTGTTACAAAAAAAGACAGGACTTTCATCCTGCCTTAATTTGCTTATAGATAAAATTTTATTTTTGACACTTGGGTCATTCACAAAAACATGTGTCACAGTTCCTACAATTCGGCCATTTTGCAAGATGGACGAACCCGACACGAGTGTCGGCAATATAGGACAACAATTTTTTGAAAATTCAGACTATAACTCAAATTCAATCTCAATGTTTACCTTTGGGATTATTTCTTTTAATTTCTTGTGATCGGTTTCTTCCTCAACAATATTTTGTCTGCTGAGTCTGTGAAAAATAATATGTTATAATCCGTTTTGATTGAACTGTGCTTAATGTCTGCTTCTTAAAATCATTTTTGTCCGTAATAGGCATTTTTTCCGTGTTTGCGCAAATAGTGTTTATCCAATAATTCCTGTTGCATAACCTGAATTTGGGGATATAACATCTCGGTATGAAATGCCATAAAGGCAAGCTCTTCCAACACAACTGCATTATGAACAGCATTATCAGAATCGGTTCCCCAAGAGAATGGTCCATGAGAATTAACCAAAACTCCGGGAATATCTTTTGCTGATTTACCATTGAAACATTCTATAATTACATTCCCTGTTTCAAGTTCGTACTCCCCATTTATCTCTTGAACAGTCATTTTTCTGGTACAGGGAATTTCGCCATAAAAATAGTCACCATGAGTTGTGCCGTAAGCAGGAATCCCTCTTCCTGCCTGTGCCCAAACCGTTGCCCAACGGGAGTGCGTATGAACAATCCCACCAATATTAGGGAACGCTTTATATAACGCCAGGTGTGTAGGAGTATCAGAAGAACTCTTCCATTTTCCCTCTACAATATTCCCATCCAAGTCGACAACTACCATATCGTCGCAGGTCAAGGCACTATATTCTACACCACTTGGCTTTATAACAACAAGATCCTTTTCCCTGTCTATACCCGATACATTTCCCCAAGTAAAAGTTACAAGATTATGCTTAACCAATCTCAAATTAGCTTGTAAAACCTGTTGTTTTAATTGTTCAAGCATTTTAAAAAACTCCCTTTTTGCTGAATTTATTTCAATACATAAAATAGTGAAATACCGTTTTTCCATCTACCATTTTCTATCTTTGGAATCCGGACATCTTGCGTCCAAAAAGGCTGCTCTTAATTCAACATAACAGCCACATTTCAAACAAGTGCCAGAAAGAAGATGATCACAACACTTGCAAAAATTCAGCCTGCTTTCGTAAAGTGAATCGTTTGCCTTCTGGTTATGAGGAATTTTGTTTATATGCTCCTGAATGCTTTCAAGAACATCTGTCTGTGCACTCTCATACAGCAAGCATCTTTTACATGTATTCATAATTATTGAATAACAAACTTTACTACACTGCAAGGCGGAAGCATTGCCTTAAAGCCGTCTGAAGTTTTTTCAAAATCAGTAAATACCGCGGTTCCTACTGCATTTTTATTTTCAAAGGTGTTGTGTGCATCTATATTGCCTGTTAAGATTTCGGCAGTTATCAGATTTGGGCTGAAATCTGCAATCTGACAGGCAATTTCAATTGCTTCATCGGCAGAGGTATTAACGATTGTGGAAATAATGGTTCCATCCTCGCTAACAGATGCGGATTCAATAAGTTTAGGCAGTTTTCTACCTTCAACATTAGATGTGGTTATATATGATCCAAGCAGAGTTTGCTCCTGATGCTCTTTATACATTTTGAAAACATGGTAGGTGGGTGTTAAAAGCATCTGCTCACCTTCAGTAAGTATCACTGCCTGAAGTACATTTACCATCTGAGCGATATTCGCCATTTGAACCCTGTCACAGTGTTTGTTGAATATGTTAAGAGTAAGTGCTGCAACAATAGCATCACGCATGGTATTTTGCTGATACAAAAATCCGGGATTTGTACCGGGTTCCACTTCATACCACGTACCCCATTCGTCAACTATCATACCAATGCGCTTTTCAGGATCATAACGATTCATGATTTCGCCATGACGTGTAACGAGCTCTTCCATTCTGTACGATTTCTCAAGAACTTCGTCATATTCTTCTTTTGTAAATCCGGTCGAAGAGTACATATTTTCCCAGTCAACCGTGTAATAATGGAGCGAAAGACCACTCATATATGGCGTTGCTTTTTTCATAAGTGTTTCGGTCCAGTTGTAATTGAAGTTGCTTGGTCCGCAAGCAATTTTGTAAATTGGCTTGCTTTTGTCGTAGTTTCTTACATAAGTAGCGTAACGAGCATATAAATCGGCATAATAATCCGGAGTCATATTACCGCCACATCCCCAGTTTTCATTGCCTACACCAAAGAACGCCACGTTCCAAGGCTGTTCATTGCCGTTCTCTTTTCTCAGCTGTGCCATCGGGGATACCCCATCAAACGTCATATATTCTACCCATTCGCTCATTTCCTGCACGGTGCCTGAACCTACATTTCCGCTTATATAAGCGTCACAACCAAGCTGACTGCAAAGCTCAAAAAATTCGCGAGTACCAAAAGAATTATCTTCCACGACGCCGCCCCAATGGGTATTAATCATTTTTTTGCGGTTTTCCTTTGGACCAATACCATCTTTCCAGTGGTATTCATCAGCAAAACAACCACCCGGCCAACGAAGAACAGGAATTTTAATGTCTTTTAAGGCATTTACCACATCGCAACGCATACCGTTTACATTTGGAATATCTGAATCCTCTCCAACATAAATTCCTTCGTAAATGCATCTACCAAGGTGCTCACTGAAATGACCGTAAATGTTTTTATTGATCGTTCCAAGTTTCTGATTTGGATTAATTAAATATTTTTCCATAACTTTCTTCTTATTTTAATTTATTTTAATTTCCATATTAAATCATTAACCAACAATTCCTGTTCCAAAGTCTCAACCGATGTATCTTTGGTTATATGGACAAATTCAATATCCATCATTCTTGCCCAATCTTTCATTTGTTCCGCCGATACATCGTAGGACAGCACAGTATGATGTGCGCCGCCTGCTGTAATCCAGCACTCCACACCGTCCGTAAGATTTGGCATAGCTCTCCACATCACACGGGCAACCGGCAATTTAGGCATAGGCATAATAGGTTTAACACAAACAATATCTTGACATATAAGACGCAACCTTCCGCCCACATCGATGAGACTGACAACAATAGCGTTGCATTCTTTCCCCTCAAAAACCAGACGTGCAGGATCTTTTTCATTCATCCCAATCCCAAGATGATGTATTTCAATCCTTGGTTTTGTATCAGAAGATGCAAGACTCGGGCATACCTCCAGCATATGCGCTCCCAGTGAATATTCTTGCCCCTCAACAAGATGGTATGTATAATCTTCCATAAAAGCAGATGCACCGTTGCCGTTTTCTCCCATCGCTTTCATAATGGCGGTCATCGCGGCAACCTTCCAGTCGCCCTCTCCACCATATCCATACCCTTGTGACATTAAATGTTGACTTGCAAGTCCGGGGAGTTGTTCCATACCATACAAATCCTGAAACGTATTTGAAAATGCTTTGCAATCTTCTTTGTCAAGCATCTTCTTGATTGCAATTTCTTCTCGGGCCTGATATCGTATTGCGGTAATGTTATCGGTAGCGATATCATATTTGGATTGATAAATCGCCATCAGTTCGTCAACTTCCTGTTCGGAAACAGCATTAATTTCTTTTACCAAGTCGCCAACCGCCCAAGTATTAACCTGCCAGCCAAGTTTGGTCTGCACTTCCACTTTATCGCCTTCGGTAACTGCCACTTCACGCATATTGTCACCAAAACGCATGACCTTCATATTTTTTGAAACCGCGACACCGACAGCTGCTTTCATCCAGTCACCAATACGCTTATGTGTTCTTGTATCCTGCCAATAACCTGCAATAACTTTTCTGGGCATACGTAAACGTGCTGCGATAAATCCGTGTTCACGGTCACCATGTGCCGCCTGATTTAAATTCATAAAGTCCATATCAATCTCATCGTTTGGAATTTCTTTATTGTATTGCGTTGCAAAATGGCAGTATGGTTTTTGAAGATTTACGAAGCCGTTAATCCACATTTTGGAGGGGCTAAAAGTATGACACCAAGTAATGATGCCCGCACAGCTATCATCATAATTGGCTTTCTTTACAATATCAGCAATTTCCTGATTTGTCTTTGCAACTACTTTGTATAGCAAAGGATATGGAAGCTTTTCAGACAGTTTTTCTACCATTTCCTTTGCTCTTGTTTCAACGGTCTTTAAAACATCATCGCCATACAGAAGCTGGGACCCGACCACAAACCAAAAGTTGTATTTCATAGCATTTCACCTCAAATGTTTTCTACTGCTGTCTTTTCGACATTAAGCAGAAGATTATATTTTTTTAAATAAGCGTTATAACTGCTTTAATTCTGGAAGAACCAAGTTCAATTCCAAGGTATGTTTTCACCGAAACTACCTCTTTTGATCAAATTATATCTTTCTTAACCAACTCGGGCAAGAAATCTAATGTTTTAGTATGGACAAATATTGATATATATGATATGATTAATCACAGGAAAAGGGGTGTTATGGAACTATGTTGGGAAATTACGAAAGAAGACACTTCCTCAGCGGAGAAAAAATATGGCTTGGCAGATATAGAAATCTTACTAATATACTACATTGGCATTTCGAATGTGAAATTATAAGAATCGTTAAGGGTAAAGCCAAAATCAAAATTGGCGATTTTTGTTTTGATGCTGTCAAAGATGACTGTTTTTTTTGTCGGAGCGAAGAATTACATTATATCACCTGTGAGCCTGATACACTGGTAGATATTGCTATTTTCGACGAAACTCTCGCCGCGGAGATAACGAGTAAATATACAGTTGCATCTCCAAAGCTTCCAAAAAACATTCCCATAGAAGTGCATTTTCATTATATAAAAAAAGAACTCTCTCAAAAAAGACAGTTCTACCGTGAGGCGCTTGAAAATCACGCAAGAGGTTTATTTATCGATATTTTTCGCAATTGCCAAATCGCAAAGTGCGAAGACAAAGTGAGTTTGTACAAAAATCTTATTACCAAAATCAATGATGAGTTTTCATTCATCACTTTTGAAGATGCTGTACAGTATTCCGGATACAGCTCATCGCACTTTTCAAAAGTGTTCAAAAAGCTTACCGGAATGAATTTTTCAGAATATCTGAATATCATAAAAATTGAAAACGCTATTATGCTACTTCGTGATAACAATGCTACCATGACATCCATTTCTCTAAAATGTGGGTTTTCAACTATACGAAATTTCAATCGTGTATTTAAAAAGGTTACAGGATATTCCCCACTTTCACTTCCAAAAGATTTTATTATGGAAACAGGCTTGCACATATCAAGGACAGATCATTTTGATCCAACCGATAAAGCTTCCATACTACTATAGCAGCAAAAACGGAGTAAATATGATTAATGTAAATATTAGATAAGAAAAACAATTCACATTAAATAGAATTAGAGAGTAAGAAGAGATTACCGCAAATTGAGTATTTAAAACTCAACTTGTGGTAATCTCATTTAGTTTACCTGATTTTTTCCGCTTCTGCCAGCATATTCTCAATAAATATCCCATAACCTCTTGTTGGATCATTCACAAATACGTGTGTCACAGCTCCCACAATTTTACCATTTTGCAGGATGGGTGAACCTGACATGCCTTGCACAATTCCGCCTGTTTTTTCAAGTAACCGTTCATCCGTTACGCGAATGACCATATCCTTATGGGCATCCAGATGATAGCGCGATGTCTTTTGAATTTCGATTTGAAATTCCTCTGTTTTCTCCCCTTCAATATTGCAAAGGATGGTAGCTTTCCCCTGCCGGACCTGGTTACCCGAAGCCACCAGACACCGTTTTTCTGCCTCGTCCCGGTGATTCAGCGTGCCGAAGACGCCCTGTGGCGTATTTTGATGAATGACGCCCAACAGTTCTTCCTGCATATTAAAAACAGCTTTTAATTCTCCCGGCTCCCCCACTTTTCCCTTTGTGATGCCAACAATATCGGCTCGCAACAAGCTGCCCTCTGAAACTGGCATCAAAGCGCCTGTATCCGCATCGGTAATGGCGTGACCCAAGGCGCCGAAAGCGCCGCTTTCCGGGTCAGAATAACTCAGTGTTCCAACGCCGGCGGTGCTGTCCCGCATCCAGAATCCCAATTTATACCCTTCCCCGGTTTTAATGGGAGAAACCTCCTTTTGCAATTCCCGACCGTTCCGACGGATAAGAAACTGTATCGGCTCACCCCGGCTCTCGGCAAGCAACCTTGCAAGCTGTTCTGTCTCTTTTAATGCCTCACCTTGAGCACGCAAGAAAATGTCGCCCTCACGGATATCCTCTTGCCGTGCCACATCGTAAGGTCTTCCGTTTTCGGCTTGAACGGCCTGCGTTCCGACGCAAAGAATGCCCTCTGTAAAAATTTTAATACCCACCGTGCGACCGCCTGGTACAAGCTCGGTGGCCGGCTCCACATGAACTGCAACCGTGCGGACCGGCACAACACCAAAAAGCTTAACCGAGGTCTGGTATTCTCCACCCGATTGCAGTTCTATTGCATGATTATAGCTATCCTTTTTAAGTCTGCCGTCTTCGTGCAAAACACCTGCCTCCGACACCGTTTTCTCCAAAGAAAAAGCAGATATTTTGGCGTCTTTAAGCTGTTCCCCTTCAAATAATGTAATGGCTTTGGGATAACAAAGCTGACAATCTAAAATTGTTCCGGCGATGACCGTCACCACAAGCAGCGAAAAAATTTTAATTCTGTCGGTGAGTTTTAACCTTTGTTCCATAACATTACGCTCCGCTTTTGATTTCTGTACCATTAGATTGACCCGATGGCACACCTTTATCCGCGGACTATTTTGGCATCAGCGCCATATTATTATGAAAAGTCTTCCAACGATTTGAAGCGATAGCCCTTGCTTTTTAGCTCTTTAATCACACGGTCGAGGACCTCTGCATTATCTTTTGAAACCGCATGCAATAGTAAAACGGCGCCATCATGAACACCCTTCATAATTTGCTCATAAGCATACTCTGTGCCCTTTTGCGCCTTGACATCCCAATCTTTATAAGCGAAGCTCCAAAAAACGCTTGTATAGCCCAAATCCTCGGTTATTTTGAGCGTTCGTTCCGAATACTCGCCGCGGGGCGGCCGGAAAAATTTCATATCTACACCATATTTTTCCTTGCATAATGTCTGCAAACCCAGGATCTCTTCTTTTACCTTTTCTGTGCTTTCCACCTGCGGTAAGCTGGGATGATGCACCGTGTGATTGCCCACGATGTGCCCTTCATTAACCATGCGCCGCACAAGTGCCTCTTCCTTCTCTAAATATGGTCCTGTCACAAAGAAGGCAGCCGGCACATTATTTTCCTTTAACACATCTAAAATTTTTTCTGTATATCCGTTTTCGTAGCCCTCATCAAAGGTCAGATATAAAGAGCGGGGCGTATCACTCATATATATACCGCTGTATGTATGTATCATCTGTTGGATAGATTCGGGAATATCCGGCGGTGCGTTCACATTCTTTTTAAATCCCCATCCATACAGTTCGTTTGCATAAGAGCTATAGGCCGGTTCAACCGATGCCATACATAGTGATGCCTGTTGCACCGGCTTCAGTGATATTTCCTTTGCAAAAGGATCCTCTGCCGCCGTACAGCCTGACAGCACAAACACGGCTAAAAGCAGCGCAAGCACAGCTTTTTGCATAATCTCTCCTCCATAATTTTTGTTTTGATTTAGTGTATGCAAAATTTTTAAAAATAAAACTTTTTTTAATAAAATTGTAACAGGTTTTTGCTATAATCATAAATAAGAGAAGACAAGCTGCATCTTCAAGGGGGATATTTGTATGAATAAACAGCACGCGTCGCGCAGAAAAAAGCGGATTGATACAAAAAAATTTTTGACAAGAACTGGCATTTTAATACTGATTATTGTACTTGTTGTGTTGGGTATCAAATGTATATTAAACGCAACGCCGTCGTATGATGATACCATCCTCGGCTCTGCATACGAAGCCCTTGAAATGCCTGTACCGACGGCAACACCAAGACCCACTCCGCCACCGGATTTTACCGTGCGCACCTCGGAGTATCCGGCCGAATTCATCAGCATCTATAACCAGCACGATGAAAAAATCGCCTATCTCACCTTTGATGACGGACCAACTGCCAATATCACACCGCAGATTTTAGATGTGCTGAAGGCCTATGACGTAAAGGCCAGCTTTTTTGTCCTTGGCAAAAATGTTGCAAACAATCCGGAACTTGCCAAACGCGCCGTGGATGAAGGCCACATTTTAGCCAATCATTCCTACTCTCACGATTACGCATCGCTCTATGACGGCACAGATTTCATAAAAGCCGATATCCAAAAAACAGAGCAGATTATCGTTGACACGGTCGGCGAAACCGGTTATGTTAAGGTTTTTCGTTTTCCCGGCGGCTCCTTTGAAAAAAGTAAAGACCCGCAAAAGGAGGCACTATCCGAAATCGGCTATGTTTTCCTTGATTGGAACGCTTTAAACGGCGATGCTGAAGGCCATAATGTGTCCGTCGAAACACAGCTGAAAAAAATCAAAAGCACTACGAAAGGCACCACAAACGCCGTTATTTTAATGCACGATGCGGCGACCAAGCAGACAACGGTTGATGCACTACCCGCTATTATTGAATATCTGCACAATGAAGGGTATGTGTTCCGAACTTTAAAAGATGCCATGCCGGCAGATGCCACAACGGCAACGGAATAGAGATAAATAACCACCCGCTGGTGGTTTTCGTTACACAAAAAAATCCGTAACACGCAAGCGTGTTACGGATTTTTGATTATTTATCTTAGAATCCCATTCCGCCACCGGGCATACCGCCACCTGCGGGCATCGGTGCTTCAGGCTCGGGCTTATTGGCTACAACACTTTCGGTTGTCAGAACCATAGATGCGATACTTGCTGCATTTTCCAAAGCAGAACGAGTCACCTTTGTGGGGTCTACGATACCGGCTTTGAGCATGTCACAATATTCACCTGTCAGCGCATTGTAACCCATCTTATCGTCGCTGTTTTTGAGCTTTTCAACAATGACAGAGCCTTCTACACCGGCATTTGCTGCAATCTGCTTAACGGGCTCTTCCAGAGCTTTCAGCACGATAGCTGCACCTGTTTTTTCGTCACCTGTCAGGGTTTCATGCAGAGCTTCAACAGCCTTGATGGCATTAATGAAGGAGGAGCCACCGCCGGCTACGATGCCTTCTTCAACAGCTGCACGAGTTGCAGCCAAAGCATCTTCAATACGCAGTTTCTTTTCCTTCATTTCGGTTTCAGTTGCAGCACCAACCTTGATAACAGCAACACCACCGGCAAGTTTTGCCAGGCGTTCCTGCAGCTTTTCTCTGTCAAAATCAGAGGTGGTTTCTTCAATCTGTGCTTTAATCTGATTGATACGACTTCTGATAGCATCAGCATCGCCGGCGCCGTCAACAATGATGGTGGTTTCCTTCTGAATCTTAATCTGACGGGCGGTACCGAGCTGGTCGATGGTGGTTTCTTTTAAGTCAAGACCCAATTCTTCAGAAATCACTTCACCACCTGTTAAGATGGCGATATCTTTGAGCATTTCCTTTCTTCTGTCGCCAAAGCCGGGAGCTTTTACAGCGATACAGGTAAAGGTGCCGCGCAGTTTGTTTACAAGCAACGTAGCCAGTGCATCGCCTTCTACATCTTCAGCAATGATCACGAGCTTTTTACCCTGCTGAACGATCTGCTCCAAGCAAGGCAGAATTTCCTGAATATTGGTGATCTTCTTATCGGTGATTAAGATGTAGGCATCGTCTAAAACTGCTTCCATCTTCTCTGTGTCAGTTACCATGTAGGGAGAGATGTAGCCTCTGTCAAACTGCATACCTTCCACAACTTCAGAATAGGTTTCTGCTGTTTTGGATTCTTCAACGGTGATAACGCCGTCGTTAGAGACTTTATCCATAGCATCAGCAATCAGTTCGCCTACTTTGTCATCAGCTGCAGAAATAGCAGCAACGCGGGCGATATCTTCTTTACCGTTTACCTTAGCGCTGGATTTTACAACAAAATCAACAGCTGTATCAACGGCCTGTGCAATACCCTTTCTTAAAATCATGGGATTAGCACCTGCTGCCACGTTCTTAAGACCTTCACGAATCAAAGCCTGTGCCAAAAGAGTTGCAGTTGTTGTACCGTCACCGGCCACATCGTTTGTTTTGGTTGCAACTTCTTTAACAAGCTGCGCACCCATATTTTCAAAGGGATCTTCCAGTTCAATTTCCTTTGCAATGGTCACACCGTCATTGGTGATTAAGGGAGCGCCGAATTTCTTATCCAAAACGACATTTCTGCCCTTGGGACCCATTGTAACTTTTACGGTATTAGCCAGCTTGTTTACGCCGGCTTCCAGTGCTTTTCTGGCGTCTTCGCCGAATTTAATATCCTTTGCCATGAAAATAAACCTCCTTTAATTACTCTACAATTGCGAGTACATCGCTCTGCTTTAAAATGGTGTATTCAACGTCATCGAATTTAATTTCTGTGCCTGCATATTTGCTGGTGATTACCTTATCGCCAACCTTCAGTTCCATTTTAACTTCTTTGCCGTCTACCATGCCACCGGGGCCAACAGCCACGATTTCTGCCATCTGGGGCTTTTCTTTTGCGCCACTGGTCAGAATAATGCCGCTTTTGGTGGTTTCTTCAACTTCTACCATCTTAATAACCACTCTGTCACCTAACGGTTTGATGTTCATAATGAGTCCTCCTTATTATGTTAAGTAAATTTTTAACAATTTGTTAGCACTCTTCGCCGTCGAGTGCTAATCTACCTGTATATATTACTCAATATTTCTATTTTTGGCAAATATTATGTGACTTTATTTTTTTAAATTATATCTCTATTTCTGTTATTTTCTTTTGTTTTCTTTCGTTTTCTTTGAATTTCTTAATATTGATAAATTCCACTTGCTCTGTTATACTAATTAGGTAAGAAAACAAAACCGAAAAAGAGTGATAGAATGGATTATGATGTAATTGTGGTTGGCGGCGGTCCCGCCGGCATGATGGCAGCCGGAACTGCCCGTTATTACGGCGCAAAGGTGCTGCTTCTTGAGAAAAATGAAAAAACCGGCAAAAAACTGTTTATTACGGGCAAAGGGCGTTGCAATGTGACCAACGCGGCGCCGATTGACGATTTTTTTAAACAGATTCCCACCAATAGTCGCTTTCTCTACAGTGCCTTCTCTGCCTTTGATAACGAGAGCCTGCTCTCTTTATTGGAGGAGCATGGCGTGAAAACCAAAACAGAACGCGGCGGACGGGTATTTCCCGAAAGCGACAAATCCTCCGACATTATCCGTGCGCTTTCTGACTATGTCGGTAGCGATGTCATTCGCCTGCACAGCAAGGTGCAATCACTCTGTTTTCAGGATGGGCAGGCGACCGGCGTCAAGCTTATTGACGGAAGCGTGCTGAAGGCGCGCGCCGTCATCATTGCAACCGGCGGTATGAGTTATCCCCAAACAGGCTCTGACGGAGACGGCTATCGCTTTGCCAAAAGCGTAGGCCACAACATCATAACACCAAAGCCCTCGCTGGTGCCTTTGGAAACGGTGGAAACCTGGCCACGCGAAGTGATGGGATTATCATTAAAAAACGTTGCATTAAAAGCCGTAAACAATCATGACAAGGTGCTTTACCGGGAAACAGGCGAACTTTTGTTTACGCATTTTGGTCTTTCCGGCCCTTTGGTTCTTTCAGCAAGTGCCCATCTGCGTGATTACGGCAAAGAGACCTATCGTTTAATCATCGATTTAAAACCCGGCTTAACAGAAGAACAATTAGACGCAAGAATTCTGCGCGATTTTGCACAGCAAATCAACAAAGACTACATCAACAGTTTAGATGCCCTCTTGCCTAAAAAACTGATTCCGATTGTGGCCCGTCTCTCCGGCATTTCACTCCATAAAAAGGTGAATGAAATCACGAAGGAGGAAAGAAGCAAGCTTGTCACGCTTTTAAAGGCGTTGACCGTAACCGTCAAAAAAGCAAGACCTATTGCCGAGGCCATCATCACGGCCGGCGGCGTACAGGTCAATGAAATTTCTCCCAAAACAATGGAATCCAAACTTATGAGGGGTTTATACTTTGCAGGCGAAGTGTTAGATCTTGACGCCTATACCGGCGGCTATAATTTGCAAATTGCATTTTCTACCGGCTATCTGGCCGGTATGCATGCCGCCATAGATTGATTATATTGTAAGAAAGGAACGCTTATGACGCCTATTGAAACAAAACAGGAACAGGAACGGGCCATTTTAGCCGGTGTACACACCGGTAGTGGCGACCCGCTTAAGGATACAACCGAAGAATCCATAGAAGAACTGGCAAGACTTGCCGAAACAGCCGGCGCCGAAACGGTGGGCACCCTGGTGCAAAACCGTCCGTCTCCGGAAAACGCCACCTACTTAGGCGAGGGTAAGTTAGAAGAGCTACGCATGGCATGCCAGTCTTTAGACGCTACGCTTGTGATTTTTGACAGTGAACTTTCTCCCATTCAGATTAAAAATCTGGAAAAAGAATTAGGCATCCGCGTGATTGACCGCAGTATGTTGATTTTGGATATTTTTGCCCGCCACGCCCTAAGCCGTGAGGGTAAAATACAGGTAGAGCTTGCACAGCTTAAATATATGCTCCCCCGTCTGACAGGCATCGGTACGCAATTATCTCGTCTGGGCGCCGGTATCGGAACGCGCGGTCCCGGTGAAACCCGACTGGAAACGGACAGACGCCACATCCGCCGTCGCATTCATCACCTGCAGGAAGAACTTTCTGAGGTGAAGAAGCATCGTGACCTGCTTCGTGTTGGGCGCAAAAAGGAACAGGCCGTAACCGTTGCTTTAGCCGGTTATACCAACGCCGGAAAGTCGACCCTGCTCAACATTTTAACCGGTGCCGATGTTTTGTCTGAGGATAAGCTTTTTGCCACGCTCGACCCTACCGTGCGCGGTCTTTCCTTAGAAGACGGCCGCCGCATTATGCTGGTCGATACCGTTGGCTTTATCCGCAAATTGCCCCACCATTTAATTGAGGCCTTTAAGTCCACATTAGAGGAAATCTCCTTAGCGGATGTTATCCTGCATGTGGCGGACGGCGCAAATCCTGAATGCGCAGCGCAGATTGCTGTGGTTAACAGCATTTTAGAGGAACTGGGCGCCGGTGCTAAACCGGTGATTTTGGCCATCAATAAATGCGATGCTACGCCTGACGACATTGACATTCCCATGGCGAGCGGAAAATTTGAGAAAATCGTTCGTATCAGTGCCAAAACCGGCGCACATTTAGATGAACTGTGTGCGGCCATCTCTGATGTTGCACCCGACAAAAAACAGGCTGTAACGCTGAAAATTCCCTATGCTGACGGCAGCGTACTTTCTGCCCTGCACGAAAATGTTCCTGTTTTAGAAGAAACCTATGAAGCAGACGGCACCAAAATCACCGTTATGCTAAACGCCAGGGAATACCAAACCTATAAACAGTATACAACCGAATAACTCCAACCGAAAGGAAAACATCCATGGATAAAGATTACAAAACTGTAAGGTGTGCCGCCAGGGCTGAGATGATTGAAAAAAAATCCCGCTTCATCGCTACCGTGCGTCCGGTCACCGCAGAAGAAGAAGCGCTTGCACTCATCGCTGAAATGAAGAAAGAATTTTCTGATGCGTCACACAATGTATATGCCTATGTTGTGCGCGAAAATAATATTGCCCGCTTTTCCGATGACGGTGAACCGGGCGGTACAGCCGGTATGCCGGTTATGGAAGTGATCAAGCAGGAAAATTTGACCGATGTAGCTGTCGTGGTGACTCGTTACTTTGGTGGTACCTTACTGGGCGCCGGCGGTCTTGTGCGTGCCTATTCCAAAACGGCTAAGCTCGGCATTGATGCCGCGCACATTGCCACCATGACCTACGGAACGGAACTTGAGATTACCGTCAGCTATGATTTGTATGGCAAATTGCAATACCTTTTGGAACAGGAAGGAATCAAAGCAGAACAGATTGACTTCGGTGAAAATGTAGCCATGTACACCTTTGTACCGGAAGATAAAAAAGAGTCGCTTCAAAAAAACATCACCGAATCTACGAATGGCAAAGCAGAATTTTCAGAGCTCGGAACGGAATATCGCTTAATTGATAACTGAAAGATATAAAGAAAAGAGCTGCGGCAAAATGAATTTCATTTTGCCGCAGCTCTTTAAGGTTGTACGAAAAATAATGTAGATTGGACAAACTGAGTAGAGAAAGCCTGATATAGGCCTTCTCTGGTTGCCCAATGGCGGACATAGGTACGTCAAACGACGAATTTCTTCCGTTTTAACACCTTGTGTGGTGTACACGTTTTTCTAAGGCCCTTTTCTTAAAAAAAACAATACCGACGTTGCTTTGGCGACAACATCGGCACGGTTCATGGTACTATATGAAAGGGGGGGTGACGAAACTAATAAAGAATTTTTCTCGATTTAATTATACACTAACTGACCCCGTTTGTAAATACTTTTATATAAAAAACACAAATTACAGTCGTTTGATTGTAGATGGATGACAGGAGTCCTTACACAACACATAAACGCCTGATTTTCTTAAATAATTATTGAAAAAAAAGGAAAAAATATCTTGGAATCTTTCCCTGTTTGTGGTAAGATAAAGCTTAGTAATTGTTTTGCAGAAAAGAGGCTAATTAAAATGAAAAAACTGTGTGTATCCTGGGCGCTCCTTATGGTAATGCTCTTCTCTTCTTTGCCCATCAGCGCTGTAGAAGATAGAGAGCAAATCATAGTGCCCGAAATATCGATTGAAAAGACGGAAGAAGCTTTGCCGGAAAAGCCGGAAACAGAGAGTCCGGCAGAAGCCATCGTCACCGCACCGACAGAAAATGAGGCAGACGATGAATCTCCTGATATTCCGATAGAACCCTCTCCATCACCGGAAGCTGTCGCACCGCTTCCGCAGGCAGAAGATGTAACCGTTACGATTGTTTCCTGCCCGGAAAAAGTATACCTGAAAAACGCATATTCCGTCACCGTATCCATTGCCTACACCGGCGAACCCGCCCTTTGCGGTGCTGTGTGGATGTTCGATCATAAGCCCATCCCCGGCTTTTCAAACGAAAGCTTTGTGCTCACAGACGGAAAAACCTCTACACTAAATTGGAATGTTCCGGAAGACTGGTATAAGTTAGGTGCCGTAAAGGTCAGCTTCATGCTCTATGTAAAGGATAAGGAATTACACACCGTACATCGTAATATAACCGTCATTGACGCCGAGAGTGAAGACGCGTACCTGCAGCAAAAAGCCGCTCAGGAAAGCGATATATTAAGCATCGTAAAGCCCGTCAAGGTAGAAGCAACGGTTAGATATGATACATCGCTGTACAGCGACGTTATGCTGAAAAACCGGATTGGTACTGTAAAAGGCGGCACAGCTTGCCAAGTTCTCAACAGTAAATCCGGCTATTCCAATCAGATTTTAACAGATAGCGGAACACGCGGATGGGTTAGTCTCTCATCACTGTCTGTATCGCAAAAAAATTATACAAAAGAGACAGATCTCACCAACAGACAAAAAGACCAGTTTGTCAACGCGAAAGGATATAAAAGCAAAACCGATTATCTTATTTGGGTACATCTGGAAACACAGACAGTTAATGTCTACCTGCGCAAAGGTGGCCTCTGGCACATTGAAAAAGTGATGCCCTGTGCCTCAGGCAAAAATGTAACACCCACCATCAACGGCGTTTTTGCCTATGATTATCTGGTAAAGCGCTGGCCTTATGAACATTACTATGTGGGCCCTGTTATGGTGTTCCACGGCAATTATGCCATCCACTCGGTTTTAATGCGCTACGATGGCACCGTGTATGACGGCACCGTTGGTCGCCCCGCATCAAACGGCTGCGTGCGTGTGTTGCAGCCCGACATGCAGTGGCTTGTCGATTATGTTCCCGTAGGTACAACCGTTGTAGTATATTGACGCATGTTGTCTGCAAGCTGCCAATCATTTGGTGGCTTGCAGTTTTTTATACATCAGCAGTAAGAAAAAATTTTTAATTTTTTAAAAAAAGTTGTTGACAAACCTCTTTTTATCTGCTATACTAATAAAGTCGCAGATGAGCGGCAGAAAATTATATCATTAAGGCCCGTTGGTCAAGCGGTTAAGACACCGCCCTTTCACGGCGGTAACACGAGTTCGATTCTCGTACGGGTCACCAGAAAGACATCCTATATGGATGTCTTTTTTCATACCTGCCCAAGGCATACAAAAAGAGCTGTGATTTATATCACAGCTCTTTTTGTATTTAATTCATTCTTATTCGTTAACGATAACCACGGAAGCATCGCCTGTGAGCAGTTCAAAAAAGTCTACAGACACATAGGTTACACCGTCAATCAAAGCGGGAGCCTTCGCTAAGGTTAAGGCTGCGCGCTCTTTACCGGTAACCTGTTCGCTGTCTAACACAATGGTCAGAGCGTTAGATTCATTTTCTACCAAAACGCTTCTTGCTTCGCCGTTCCAGATAACTTCGTATCCCAATTTTTCGCTGATAGCTCGAATCGGCAGCATTTTTGTTCCTTCGCTTTCCTTCACTTCGCCGGCAAAGAGTTCACCCTGTACATACACGCCGGGCAGAAGTTCTTCCTGCTCTTCTACAACAACTTCTTCGGGCAGCAGCATCACTTTGGTGGGAGCAGCCTGTGCAGGCAGACTCATGGTCATCACTTCGCTCCAAGCTAAAATCTTTCTGCCTGCTTTAATGTCGGCAGCGGTTACAATATTTCTGGTGCGATAGGGAACGATTTCAGCCTCAGCACCAACAAAGAAGATGAAGTTGCCATCAGCCGTGGAAACCTCCAGACCGTTTTCACCCTCTGCTACAGAAGCAACGGTGCCATATAACGGAGCCACAGCAGTTTCTTCATTCACAATCACAATCACTTCTGCTGCGCTCTGAGGCGGAATGCTGAAGGTGCTTGCCAGGCCATGATAGCCTCTGATTTTTGTGCCTACTGTCAGTTCTTCAAAAGAAGCCGGTGTGCCGTCTGCTAAAATGATAACAGTTGCTTCACCGAGGTTTAAGCGCTGTGCTTCTTCTGCTTCGCCAATCACAATGTACTGGCCCATTTCATCAGAAACAGCTTCGGTAATCACACCATCGCAGGTTGCATGTGTTGCTGCCGTTCCAAGAACAACTTCTTCCTGTTCTGCAATCAGCATCGGTGTATCTGCGGCGATTTCAGAGGCGCTTACACCGCCTGCCATCAAGCTGGCTGCCAAAAGTGCGGTTACAAATAAAATTCCTTTTTTGTTTTTCATTATGTACTCTCCTTTTTATTCGGTTTTTCACCGTTTTATTGTGAACACAACAAGGTTCTCCGAAATTCTCAACCTTTAGTTTGTTAGAAATTCGCGAGGTTCTTATTTTGTTTTACACTTCTTTAGACGCAATGCTTTAAAAAAAGTTCCACATATTTTTAAATTTTTTTAAAAAAATATAATTATCCCGGATTTTTATCGAATCCATACTATAAAGAAAAGGATGTTTTTCATGTTTTCAATCCGTACCGATTTGGCCATTGAAGCCCACGAAATGCTCACCGAATCCACCTCCGACATACAGGGTGTTGCCTGTGATACGTCCAGACATAATAACATAGCTGTCACCCGCGTCACAGTATCAACCGAAGAAGCGGCCAAAGCGCTTGGAAAACCAGTCGGCCGGTATATCACCTTGGAATTTAATGAATTAAATCTCGCTGATGCCGAATATCACGCATACATTTGCAAACAATTAGCCAATGAACTAAATGGCCTGCTGCCTAAGAAAGAGAAACAACTGATTCTTGTTGTAGGCTTAGGCAACCACAACATCACACCTGATGCCTTGGGACCACTGGTTGTTTCCAAAGTATTGGTCACGCGCCATTTAATGCATCAGCCTCCCTTTACTGCTGAAAAAGGCATTGGTCCCGTCAGCGCCATTGCACCCGGCGTTTTAGGGCTCACCGGTATGGAAACGGCCGAAATCGTGCAAGGCATCTCCGGCACCGTTAAACCCGATGCCGTGATTGTGATTGATGCCCTGGCCGCCCGGAATTTAAATCGCCTAAACACAACCATTCAACTCTGCGATACAGGCATCAGTCCCGGTGCCGGAGTCGGAAACAAAAGAAAAGAACTGAATCAGAAAACGCTGGGCATTCCCGTGATTGCCGTTGGTGTTCCAACCGTGATTGACGCAGCAACCCTGACAGCGGATGTCATGCACGCCATGACTCTTTCATCAGGTGCCGACGAAGAAAACGAACGCAGCAAAATGCTTGCCGCCCTGCATCATCTGCTGCCGGAAGACATCAGCCGATGCATGGTGACACCGAAGGATATTGACCTGACAATAGAAACGGTTTCAAAAATTGTTGCAGGCGGCATAAACCTTGCTCTGCACAAGGGTCTCACTTTAGAAGACGTCAATGCCTATACCTCATAAAACGTCCGTAAAACAACCCTTTTGCTCTTTTGACGGGTGATTGTAGGGTTTGGCGCTTTCCGACAAACCGTTATTGTACATTTGCGGCACATCCTAAAGGCTGTGCCCTACAATCCACCCCATCCACAAAGGGAAGGCTTTATTATGTAAGCTAAAAGCTCTTTGGAACCACGCAGACTTAGCGTGGTTTTCGTTATACAAAAAGGCAGACAAAGCAAGCTTTGTCTGCCTTTTATCATTTTATGACTGATTATTTATTCCAGGAAACGAGCACATAAGCTACGTCTTTAGAATCTACAACGCCGTCACGGTTTAAGTCATATTCAACATATTTCCAAGCGTTTTCGGTATTGCCTGCTTTTTCAGCAAAGTGAGAAACCACAGCAGAAAGGTCATAAATGTTGATGTGATTATCTGCCAGGATATCACCTGCTAAGAAGGTTGTGAAGGTACTGTATTCACCCTTCTCTACATCGGTTGCCTTGTCCATCACGTTGTTCCAGAAGTACAGCTCTTTATGATCGTTCATATTCACAGCATAACGAGCTGTTCTGTAACCCTTACCGGAAACGGTTACGGTGTAGGTGTTGTTAAGAACCAGTTTATCTTCAACTGTCACAACATAAGAACCGTCTGCCAGCATTTTGCCACCTAATTCATAGGGGATGGTCTTGTTCACGCCGTCAATATTGCCGGAAATTTCAACCTTCATTTCCTGATATGCTTTCGCCTGGTCTACAACTTCATTCGGGAAGTCAACTTTAATAGTAAGAGTTTTTGTCGGGACTTTGATGGTTGCAGAGATGGAGCCAACCATATCTTCGCCAACCGGTACGGGAGGATTGATAACAAGACCTGCAGCCGGTGTGAAGCCATCAACAATGCTGTTCTTGATTTCGGTTGCATATACGGCATTGGTTGTTACACTATCATCTGTTTTCAGCGTGTATGTGCCGTAACCGTTGATGGTAATGGTACCAATCGGAATAGCAGCGCCGGATTCCTGATACTTTTTGTAACCATCATAGTTGAACATAAATCTGTCGCCCTTCTGTGTCAGGCTAACGCCTTCGGCAGGCTCAACAGCATAGTCCATAGCACCGCCGGTTACAGCCTGGGTGCCGTCAAAAGCAAAGGTCAGGTCAGCAGATGCAAGTTCGTGAATGATTTCTTTTGCGGCAACATCGTTCACGCCGGCAAGAATGATTTGATACTTATCTTTACCTTCCAGGTTGTCTTCGCCATTTGCGTCTACGTCAACTTTTTTGTACTGAACATAAATCTTGCTTGCCTCGGTGTTAATAACACCTTCAGAAGCATCGTTAAACAATTCTGTGTCGGCTTCAACTGCTTCAAGGGTGGAACTTTTATCAACCGTAATTAGGCCTGCTGTGTATTTATCAGGATTGGGTTCGGGACCATTGGGGCCATAGTAATGTCTTACCTTTTCAGCATAGACATAGGAGCCTTCTGTTACGGCAATCGTGCCATTTTCGGTAATCGAGCCAAATTGTCTTGTGTAGCCAGTTGTGTTTTTGAGGACACAGGGTTTTGCTGCCCAAAGAATCATGTTGCCGGCAACATCCCCTTCGCCAAGGTCAGCAAAGCCATCAAATGTACAATTTTCAAATGTTGCACCGGCTCTGTAAACAAAGTTTCCGTAAGCAGCTTCAATTTCACAATCTTTTAAGAATACGCTACCATCGCCATTCGCACAGATGTAAGAATACTGAATATCATCAAAGTCAATAACGCAGTTTTCAAAATATGCTGTAGCAGTCGGATGAACCAGATCTATCCAATAAAACATACCTGTGCTGTCATCTCTTTCTTTGATAAGAAGAGTCATATCTTCAAATTTTACGCTTTGATTATTACTGATATTGAGCATAGTACTGCCTTGAGCAGCACTTGTGAAGTCCATAGTACCGTTTTTAAAGGTAAGGTTTTTAGCCGCTACACCCGGCATGGAACTTACTGCAACCTCGTTACCCATTAAATCGATAACGTCATCTTTTACTGCAGCTGTGATAGCTTCTGAGAGGGTTTCGTAGTATTTTGTATTTCCCTCGGCATCTGTTATGAAAGCAACTTTGTTCACGCAAACTCCATCAACAATAGCAGTTCCGTTTCCGTTGGTGCTGCTTTTAAAGATAGCAATGGGTTCTCCGCTTTCGGTTGTACAATCGTTAAAGTATGCCATATATTTTGGTGAATAGCCTACAAATATAGATCTTTCAAGGTCAAAATGGCATTCATTGAATGTTAACCCGTTTGCGGTTCCCCAAGAGTTGAATGCATAGCCTTTAAACTGCGTACCTTCACAGGTAACAGTATTATACGTCGCACAAAGAGCCACAACACCATTGAGAATCTTACAATTTCTCATAACAAGATTTGAGTTATTTGCCTCATCTGCATGGAATGCATAAACCTCATTTGAGGCACCCTTTGGATTAAAGACACATTCATCAAATGTAACATCGCCGGTAGGATAGCACCACTGGAATGCACTACCTTCTGAATTAAATACGCATTTTACGAACGTACCGCTATTTCCATACATTTGTTGTGATTTGGGTTCATAGTTAAAGGTAATTCCTTCAATGCGCTGTTTTTTACCTCGAAAGAAAGGTGTTGCGTTGATAACAACTTCGCCCTGTGCTACAATTTCAATGTCACTTTCGTCAATGACAAAATCGCCACCATAATTATATTCACCTGCAAAGATAACCATACTATCGCCATCATCTAAGTCATTGATAGCAGCCTGCAGGCTTTCATACGGCACGCCATTAGTTGAAGCTACAGGTGTATAGATGTTTTCGCTCGGGATAGGAAGGCTTACATTTGTTCCGCTATTCACATAATCATCCGTATTCATTGTGTTGCCAACCATGGCAATTTCTGCATTTTTAATGCTTTCATTAAGTTGCCAGAATGCGGGAGTGTTATTATTGGAAACATTGTTTGCAATCATGATAGCAGCATTTGCATAGTTACCGCCTGCAGCAAACTGAATGAGACCACGCATGTTGTCGCCGCTCTCAACTGCATCATTGAATTTATTACCTTCTATCGAAATCTGTGTTACATCGCCATCGGCTGCAAGCATAATTGCACTTCTGCAGTTATTGAAAACATTGTTTGTAACAATGGCTTTTTCGCTTCTAACCCAATGAAGCGCATATGCATCTACATTAGCAAAGGTACAACCATCTACATATGTTTCACTTGCATCCCAGGGAGAAACAAGAACTTTATCAAATGTACAATTGGTAAAAGTGAGTTTACCTGTATTGAGTATTTGTAATTCCGCCTGTTTCTGTGCGACTGCCGTATAAGAATTTGCCCAAGCAGTATTAGCACAATATACGCCATCAGCGGGAACAAAAACGAAATTAACGTTAGAGATTTCAACATCTCCTAAGCTACTTAAAATCTGATACTGCAAATTATTGTTGTTTACTCTGTGAGGCGTGTTTCCCGTTGCAGGAGCATCGTTTGCGGGGCAGGCATGTCCTGATATATTATTGCGACAGCCACTCTCCGGGGACCATTTAACGGTAATATTTTTACCGTCATATACACCGTTTCCACTTTCTACAAGTGCGAGGAAAGCATCCATATCAATTTCTGTTACAGCGCCACCTTCAGCAAACACGCTAAAGCTCATTGTGCCCAGTACCATTAAGGCACAAACCAGTAATGATAAAATTTTCTTCATCTTTTACTTCCTTTCTTAATATAAAAATGTATATGTAAACACCTCTGCAAGCAGAGATAGTAATTCTCAAAACGATCACTAAAGACCTTTGTAGTATGTAGGTATACATACTACAAAGGGGTACCCCTTTGTCATTTACCGTATCATTATATAATTAGCTGACAGGAAAGATGCAATTCATTCTACCAGGAGTAAAAATGCTTGCTTGCAAGGGCATTTTTACGACGCCGTCAATTGGCATACGCAGGCTGAAAGACTGCAAGCGAGTTGTAAACTCGCAGGAGTTTTGCAAAGCAAAACTCCATATATGCCAATTATAGCACGACTGTTCTATAAAGTCAATATAGAACGCGACTGTTTTTTCGACAAGACGAGCGTTTTAAATTGGCCTGCCAACCTTGTAATGATTATTTGCAACCCATGAATGGGTTATCTTTTTGCAGCCTTCCCCTCAAGGGTAATGCTTTAATACGCAAGGGCAAACAAAAAAAAGACGCTATTAAAGCGTCTCTTTTGGCATAAGCAATCCTGTAAGCCGAGTTTTGTATTTGATGATCATCTATCTAGACCGAATATTACTACCCGGTTCAAGCCACCGCCAAGCAAAGGCATGCCGGGCAAGCTTAGCCTATGCGAGCCAATACGGTGTTGCTTCGGATGGGGTTTACAGAGCCGTTACGTCTCCGCAACGCTGGTGAGCTCTTACCTCACCTTTCCACCATCACCGGTTTAAAACCGGCAGTCTATTTCTGTTGCACTATCCTTAGAGTCGCCTCCACCGGGAGTTACCCGGCACCCTGCCCTGCGAAGCTCGGACTTTCCTCGTTGATGCATAGCATCCCCGCGACCATCTGGATTACTTACCCCGTCAGTATAACACAGCGTCCTTTTTTTGTCAAGAACTCAGCTGCGTTTCATAAATTCGTTGGCTTTTAAAATACCAATCACGGTTTTACCGTCTTGCAGCTCGTTATGCATAACCATATCCATCAATGTATCCATCGGGATTTTTTCCACTTCTAAAAATTCATCGGGATCAAGATGCGCATCGCCGACTGAAAGTTCCCGTGCCAGGTAGATATGAATCCATTCACGGCAAAAGCCGGGAGAAACCATGAACTTGCCAAGATAATCATACTTTTGGGCTGAAAGACCGGTTTCCTCTTCAAGTTCACGCACGCAACACGCAAATGGATCTTCACCAGCATCTAATTTGCCGGCCGGAATCTCCATAATCACCTCACCGAAGGGATAGCGGAACTGACGCACCATGTATACTTCTCCGTCATCATTCACAGCTACAACCGCTACACCGCCCGGGTGCTCAACCACCTCACGCGTGGCTTCGCTGCCGTTTGGCAAAGACACGGTATCACGACGTAACGTGATAATTTTTCCCTTAAAGATTTCTTCCTGGCTGATTGTTTTTTCAATTAAATCCATCGTTATCCTCCTTCATCAGCGATTCCACCCAATCATATTCTGCTTCTGTAAGCTCTGCCTCAAGCAAAAGCTCGGGGCGCTTTTTTAGCGTTCGCAAAATAGATTGCTCTCTTCTCCACTTTTCGATTTTTTCGTGATGTCCCGAAAGCAAAACCTCGGGTACCTCTTTCCCCATAAAAACAGGCGGGCGTGTGTACTGGGGATATTCTAAAAGTCCATTATATAAAGATTCTTCACTATAGGCTTCCTCAGAAGGCAATACACCCGGCACTAATCTTGCCACAGCATCAATCACCGCCATAGCTGCAATTTCGCCTCCGGTCAGCACATAATCGCCGATTGAAAGTTCTTCAACCTCAAGCGCTTCTAAAACTCGTTCATCCACACCCTCATAGTGACCGCACAAAAATACTAAATGTTCCTCTGTGGAAAGTTCTTTGGCGATTGCCTGATTAAAAACTCTACCCTGGGGCGAAAGATAAATCACGCGGGGTTTTGCAGAGGCATCCTTTGTCACTTCACAAAATGCCCTGTAAATAGGCTCTGCCTGCATCACCATGCCCATACCGCCGCCATAGGGGGAATCATCGATACGGTTATGTTTATTTTCAGCAAAATCTCTTATATTGGTGTATCTGATATCTAAAATTTCATTCTTGACCGCACGACCAATGATGCTTTCTTCCAAAACGGATTGCAACATTTGCGGAAACAGCGTGAGACAATCAATTCTCATGACAAGCTCCTTCTATGTACAATAACTTTATTCCAGCATGCCCTCAATCAGCGTTACATACATGATTTTTTCATCCATATCAATGTCGTTGACAAACTGTGAAACCGCCGGAATGAGAGCCTTTCTGCCATCCGGCGTTGTCACTTCATACACATCATGGGCACCTGTGCGAAGCACATCGCTGACAGTGCCAATCACACCCTCATCCTCCGTGCTGACTGTGAGGCCGATGATATCTTCAATATAGAATTCACCTTCCGGCAAATCTTCGCTTTTTTCGACAAATAGGGTGCGACCTCGGTAGGTTTCTGCCGTTGACATATCATCTATACCACGCACCTTGATAATAGCGCAGTTTTTATGAATGCGCACGCGTTCTGCGTAAAGGGGTATATAACCGGACTTGTCCTTGAGGTAAAAAGTATCCACCTCGGTGAGTTCTTCCACATAATCAATAGCAGGGTTCAGCTTAATCTCACCGCGAACACCGTGTGTGTTTACAATTTTTCCAACTTCAATACATTCCATTTACAAAACCTCCCCGATATGAAATAAGGCGGCTATCTGCCGCCTTATTTTATGATACTGATTCATTTAACATAGCTTGCTTTCTCTGCTTTTCCTTGTAAAGCAAATCAGGCTTCTTTTTATCTGTCACGCAACCTTCGGTTACAATGCATTTTGCTACATTTTCTTCCGAAGGCAAGGAATACATAATATCAAGCAAGGTTTCTTCCATAATGGAACGCAAGCCGCGCGCGCCCGTTTTCCTGTCTAATGCACGCTGAGCAATGGCACTGATGGCGGCATCCTCAACCTCAAGCTTCACGCCGTCAAGTTCAAACAGTTTTTTATACTGTTTAAGCAGTGCGTTCTTCGGTTCTTTGATGATACTGATCAGTGCATCCTGATCAAGCATATCAAGGGTTGTAACAACCGGTAAACGACCGATTAATTCGGGAATCAAACCAAACTTTAACAAATCCTGCGGCTCTAACATAGAAAGGATTTTACTTGCATCACGACTATTTTTAGAAATCACCTCTCCGCCAAAGCCAAGGGTTTTGTTGCCCGTGCGGCGCTCTATGATTTTTTCTATGCCTTCAAAAGCACCACCACATATAAATAAGATGTTAGTCGTGTCAATTTGTAAAAATTCCTGATGCGGATGCTTACGACCGCCTGTAGGCGGAACAGAAGCAACCGTACCTTCTAAAATTTTTAAAAGAGCCTGCTGAACACCTTCGCCGCTGACGTCACGCGTAATGGATGTGTTTTCGGATTTACGTGTGATTTTATCAATTTCATCAATATAGATAATACCACGCTGCGCTTCTTCAATAGAGCCATCTGCCGCCTGAATGAGCTTTAACAAAATGTTTTCAACATCTTCGCCCACATAACCGGCTTCGGTTAAGGTGGTAGCATCAGCAATAGCAAAGGGAACGTTCAGAATTTTAGCCAGAGTTTGTGCCAGCAGAGTTTTGCCGGAACCGGTTGGACCCAAAAGCAAGATATTAGACTTTTGAATATCCACCTCTCCGGTCTGCTCTTTACTTTCAATACGTTTATAGTGATTATATACCGCAACGGCCAAAGCCTTCTTGGCACTTTCCTGACCGATGACATATTGATCCAGCTGTTCTTTTATTTCTTTGGGCTTAGGAAGTCCTGACAGGTTAATGTCTAAATCGGCATAATCAAAATGATTGCCCATGTAACGATTGCACATAGCAATACATTCGTTACAAATATTCGCATTCGGCCCTTGAAAGAGCTTTAAAACCTGGCTTTCATTGGAACCGCAAAAACTACAGTGCAGTTCTTTAGAATTGCCTTTATTAGCCAAAATATGCACCTCTTTTATTATGATGTGTCGACACAGGTTTGTGTCTTAACATGTTACCGAGATGTAATAACCCGGTCAATCAATCCGTAGTCGGCTGCTTCATCAGCCGTCATGAAGTTATCGCGTTCTGTGTCGCGTTCAATCACCTCTAAGGGTTTACCGGTACGCTCACTTAAAATCTGATTGAGAGTCGCCTTGATTTTAATGATGCGG
The DNA here is from genome assembly GCA_015068555.1 of Oscillospiraceae bacterium. Classification (GTDB taxonomy): domain Bacteria; phylum Bacillota; class Clostridia; order UBA1381; family UBA9506; genus UMGS755. The sequence goes on from SVKI01000008.1 coordinate 46,851, forward strand.
TCGGCATGAATTTTAATATCTGTTGCCTGACCCTGCATACCGCCTAAAGGCTGATGAATCATAATTTCACTGTTGGGAAGGGCAAATCGTTTACCCGGGGCACCTGCCGCCAATAAAAATGCCCCCATACTGGCAGCCATACCGACACAAATGGTAGACACATCGCATTTTATGTATTGCATTGTGTCATAAATAGCCATGCCACTGGTGATAGAACCACCGGGACTGTTAATGTAAAACTGAATGTCTTTATCCGGGTCTTCACCTTCTAAAAAGAGCATTTGTGCGACAACCAAACTGGCCGTTACATCATTGACTTCTTCTGAGAGAAAAATGATGCGGTCTTTTAACAGTCTGGAAAAGATATCGTAAGAACGCTCGCCTCTGTTGGTCTGTTCAACGACAACAGGTACTAAACTCATTATTCTACCTCCGGTTTATCCTCTTTCACTGCTTTTTTGGTTTCTGTTTTCTTCTTTGCAGGCGCTTTCTCTGCTTTTTCAGCTGTAGCCTTGGTTGTTTTGGTTGTTGATTTTGCTGCAGTTGATTTGGTTGTTTTAGCAGTTGTTGATTTAGCCGCAGTTGACTTGGTTGTTTTGGTTGCTGCAGGCTTTTCATCTGCTGCAGCCTTAGTGGTTGATTTAGCACGCGGTTTAGACCATTTAGCGTTTTCAACCAAGAGAACTACTGCCTTTTCCATCTTCATGTCTTCTTTGATGTTGGCAACATCCTGTTCCTGCAGATTGGCTTTTAACTTATCTGCTTCCATGTGATACATTTCAGCCATTTCAACCACTTTAGCATCCACTGCTTCATCGGTGATTTCAAATGCTTCTGCCTTTACAATAGCCTCTAAAATCAGGTTTGCTTTAACCTGCTTTAAAGCATTGGGACGCATCATGGTTTTGAACTGATCCAGATTGCTGCCCATAAAAGACAGGTACTGATCAAAGCTCATACCCTGTTGTGCCATACGCATGTTGTTTTCACGGATGATGTTTTCGATGCGGGTATCAACCATGCATTCGGGCACGTCGATTTTAGTGCTGTCAACCAGCTTATCAATCACAGCATTTTCCTTTTCCTGCAGTGTGGTTTTTGCTGCCTGCTCTTCTAATTTTGCCCGGATATCTGCTTTTAATGCATCCAATGTATCAAATTCGCTTACATCTTTTGCAAATTCATCATCCAGTTCGGGCATCTCTTTATATTGTATGCTGTTAACCTTCACTTTGAACACTGCCGGCTTACCCTTTAAATCTTCAGCATGATATTCTTCGGGGAAGCTTACATTCACATCAAATTCTTCGCCGATGTTTTTGCCCACGATCTGTTCCTCAAAGCCGGGGATAAACTGGCCGGAACCGATTGTCAGGTCATAATTTTCGCCCTTGCCGCCGGGGAATGCAACACCATCTACAAAGCCTTCAAAGTTGATGTTTGCAATGTCACCTTCTTTTACGGCACGGTCTTCAATCGTTACAAGGCGTGCATTTCTTTCCTGCTTCTGCGCAAGCTCTTTATCTACATCTTCATCACTTACGGTGTGATTGATTTCATCTAATTTAATGCCTTTGTATTCGCCCAGCTCAAATTCCGGCTTTACGGTTACGCTGATAGTCATAACCAGGTCTTTGTCGCTGCCGATTTCTTTTACATCCAGCTTCGGTACATCCACCGGCTCAATGGCAAGCTCTTTAATAGCTGCTTCATATTCTGCCGGAAAAACCATATCTATTGCATCATCATAAAACACAGCTTCGCCATATGCTTTTTCAATCAGCTTTCTGGGAGCCTTACCCTTTCTGAATCCGGGCAGGGTAATCTTCTTAACATTTTTCTTAAAAGATTGATCCATTGCTGCCTTGAAGGCTTCTGCGCTTACCGTCATGGTAAACTCTACTGTGTTTTTTTCTTTTTTGTCTAATACACTACTCATTTCTTTCGTCCTCCTACTTTTCCTCTCTTGGCTTTTCAGCCAGCGCCGGCCATGTTTTCGGCCGTTATTTACGACACCGCAACACACGCGGCACTGTGAAAAATCTTCATAATTTTCCACTATCTTGGAATTATATCACAAAATACAATGTTTTTTCAATAGCAAAAACAAATTATTTTGAAAAAAACGTCTTTTTTGTTAATATTATCCGTTTTTCAGCACGCTGATGGCACTTGTAATGGTTTTTTCGTATGCTTCCAGGCCATATCTATCCACTTCGTTTTTATCTTTTGCACCATGTGTTAAGCATCCGGCACCGCCGATACAACCGCCTGTACACGCCATACCTTCAATGAAGTTGGCATCTAACAGCTTTTTGCTCTTCTTTAACAGTGCCACACGGCAAGCTTCTATACCGTCGCAGGAAACAGGCTTTAGTTCAAAATCTGCCAAGCCTTGCTCCTTAAGTCCCTGAGCCACAGCATCAGAAAGTCCGCCGCAACGAGCAAAAATCCGGCCAAAGTATGAAGCGTTATCAAGAACACCCTCAGAAAGCTCGGAAATATCAATTTCGCGACTGTCAAACAACGCCTGCAGCTCTTCAAAAGTTAGCGCCACATCTACATAAGGTGCAACACTGTCAAGCTGAACCTCCGCTTTTTTAGCCGTACATGGCCCGATAAACACAATTTTTGCATTTTCATCGGTATCTTTTATGTATTTTGAGATCATCGCCATAGGCGATAAATTGTGCGATACAAAGGGAAGTAAATCAGGAAAATTCTGCTTAATAAATGTCACAAAGGCCGGGCAACACGAACTGGTTAGGAAGCCTTTTTCTGCCAGTTCTTTTGATTCTGCCGCAGCCACCATATCGGCACCCAGTGCTGCTTCTACAACCGTATGGAATCCCAGGGCCTTAATACCTGTTACCACCTGTCCTAATTTTGCATAGGTAAACTGACTGGATATCGTTGGTGCCACAACGGCGTAAACCTTCATTGCCTGATTCTTCTCTGCCTCTTTGAGCAGCGAAATAGCATCTAAAATAAATGATTTATCCGAGATTGCACCAAAAGGACATTGATACACACAGGCACCACAAGCAATACACTTATCGTTATTAATATAAGCCGCCTTATTTTCATCCATAGAGATAGCCTTCACCTTACAGGCATTCTGACAGGGGCGTTTGTGGTCTGTAATAGCGCTGAACGGACACACCTTGGCACAAGCGCCACACTCTTTACATTTACTTTTATCAATATGCGCCTTTTGGTGACTGTCAAAGGTGATGGCACCAAACTTACAAACATCCTCGCAGCGATGCGCCAGACATCCGCGACAGGCATCTGTTACCTCAAAGCCACCCATGGGGCATTCATCACAGGCAATGGTAATCACCTCTATAACATTCGGGTTTTCCTTATCCCCACCTGTTGCAAGCTTTACGCGTTTGGATAAAATAGCGCGTTCTTTGTACACGCAACAACGCATCGTTGCCTGAGGACCCGGCACAATTTTTTCAGGGATATCGGTGATTTCCTCCATCAGCCTGTCTTCCCAGGCAAGCTTTGCCACCTCACGCAAAACTTTATACTTTAAATGTTGTATTTTTGTATCAAATTTTCTTGTTTTTGTTTTTTCCATATTCTTCCACCTTAAAAATAACTGACTATAATTCGTTTTCCCATTTTCTGCAAACATTCTGAAAGCTCTTTAACGAGATTCATCTTAATATTAAAGTTGATAGGCAAATCCGGATTCTGATGCGCCGGATTGATAGCGCGCCCCACATAGAAATTAATATCGGTTGCCTCTTCAAATAAGAGCCTTGCAATCCGCGAGGCACCGTCACGACCGTTTGCCCAGTGAGTATATTCCTTATTTTCAGAAACAAAGTCTTTGGCGTACTCTAAGACTTTATTCACCGTAATCACGCCCTCTGTCACCAGATCAACACCTTCAATTTCCGCAATGGGCGGTATATCGGGCGATTCAAACTTAAGGCTGGGACGCAGTTCTTTGCCTAAATATTTGGCTGCAATGGTGGAGGTTGTACCACCACAAATAATATGTTTACCCGCCTTAGAAAAGAAAAGCGACATCATTCTGTTGCAATCATCTCTGTTAGATGGCGGACCAAATAAAATGTTCATCGGATTGCGCTTACGAATACGCACCACACAAACCGTTGCATCGTCACCCGGCTCACTGCCATAGAGCTTATCGCATTCATCAATCAAAATAGTTGCCAAAGTTTTGGCATTATACCCGGCCGGCTCAAGTGCCTCAACAAAATTGATGATGTCTGACCGTTTCCAGCCGAAGTTATAAGCCCGTCCGATGCCGGCATGAGAGCAACCGTCACTCATCGCCACAAACAAATCGTTCTCATGCAGACGGATTTTAGACTTAATAATTTTTTTATCACCAACCGTTAGTTCTTCCTTTGGATAATCGTAATTCACACCGTCGCGCAGGATGAACACCTGCGGATTATCAAACTGAATAATCTCCACAAATTCATTATCCACAATGTGCAAAATGGTAAAGGTCGAATACGCCACACCGCGCACAGAGCAAACCGGCAAAGTCGCTGCCACGGTTGATACACAATCTTCAATGGATAGGCCGGCCGCCATGAGCGTGGAAATAATTTTTGAAGTCAAGGTGGAGAGAATGCTCGCCTTCACACCACTCCCCAAACCGTCTGCCAACACCACGATGGTGGAATTTTCGTCACTGGCCACATCAATATGGTCACCGCAAAGTTCTTCGCCTACATGATTGATGCTTCTGTAGCCAATATCAGCACATAAATCATTCATTGGCAATCGTCTCCTTAAGTTTTGTCAGGGCAATTTTGGTTTCTGCCGCGGTTTCGCCCAATAAAGAGGCAATTTCCTGAACGATGCGCATCTGACGATCAACCACCTTATCCGCCACATCAATGGTTTGTGCGCTGATATTTTCCTTCTTCTTGCGGCTATTTTCTTCTTCAGTTACATCACGCAACATACAAATCATAACATGATAGTCTTTATCCGGAATAATGGTTTGTTCCATATATCTGTCATACTCTGCCATATAAACCCTTTTAGCCGATTGGCGTTCGCCGCTTGACAGCACATGAACAAAATCTACCGGATCCATGATTCTGACCACAGGCTCACCTAAAACATCAGTTACATCGCGCAGATTAAGCAGGCGTTTGGCAGAATTGTTAATCAGCTGCACCTCAAGCTGCTCGTTAACAACAATAATACCGTTGGGTGTGTTATTCACAATGTTATCAGAAAAACTCTCGGCTTTATCCTTTAAAAATGGCAGGCACATAGAAATCTCAGCCTTACCCTGATAAATAGCAATCGCCTTCTCACGACAGGTATCGTAGCCACAGGAACCGCAGTTGAGTTCGTCTTCCGGTTTGGTTTTACCCATGTTCTTCAAAACAGCACGGATTTCTTCTTCGCCCGGCCTGTGTAACTTTTTCAGTATCGGTTCAATATTTTTATAAAGCGCAAGCTTTTCCGGCTGGTCGACAACAAAATCGTCTTCGCCGGCATAGTCTGAAACCATGGACTGCTCTTTTAGATGAGAGTAACTCTTCTTCTCCATAACCGGCCCCGAAATACAGCTGCCAACACAGGCTGACATTTCAATAAAGGCATTATGAATGCGGCCTTCTTCAATATCTTTTAAAACCGCAATGCAATTTTGTGTTCCATCTACTGCTAAATATGTATAGCCGGGAATCCGCTCTCCCATCGTTTGCAGAATGCCACCTGTTGTAGGAAATAAGCGCGCCCTGCTCTCTTTTACATCATCTATAGTCTGCTCCAGTTCAATGTGCTCTTCAGCGAGCCATGCCGTGAGTTCCTCAAAGGTTAAAACGGCATCAGTAATACCGCTATAGTAATCAGCCTCATCTTTTTTAGCAAGGCACGGGCCGATAAACACGGTTTTTGCATTGGGGTATCTCTTTTTAATATCCATACAATGCGCCTGCATAGGCGATACTGTTCCGGCAAGATATGGCAAAACACTGGGAAAATGCTTTTGAATTAAAAGGTTCACAGAATGACAGCAGGAAGAGATCAAAACATCCCGTTTCTCCTCTTGCAGGATTCTGTTATATTCGTTCTTGACCATTGTTGCACCTTGAGCCGTTTCTTCAACATCTGCAAATCCCAGGCGTTTTAAAGCTGCACGCATGGACTCAATTCCCACACCGTAGTTAGCTATGAAGGAAGGCGCTAAGCTTGCAATAACCGGATCATCACCGGATAGAAGCACCTTTACGATCTCCGTCTCGTCAGTTATCTCCTTTGCGTTTTGCGGACAAACAACAAAACAATGGCCGCATAAGATGCACTCATTGCTTACAATATGCGCCTGGTTACCAGAAAAACGAATGGATTTAACCGGGCAATGACGAATGCATTTATAACAGTTTTTACAGTTGGATTTTTTTAATTTCAGCCATTCAGCCATACTCATATATCTCCCTTATTGATTTTCTCCAGAATTTTTGTTTGAAAAAACGCTTCCACCGAAGCCGGCGTTACCGAATACAAGACCTCATCCACCATCACGCTAACACCTTCTGTGCATTTGCCCATGCAAAAAGTGCCGCTTAGGTCGACTTCATCCTGTACACCGTGTCTGTGAATCATGGTTTCTAAACTCTCCACAATTTGTTTTGACCCTTTAATATGACAAGAACTTCCGATGCAGACCGTAACTTTTACCATGTTTCTTCCTCCTAATCAGTCAACTTTTTACCAAGTAGAATTCTTTCCAAAGCCAAACGAAAAAACAACTTCAAATTCAGAACATTTCGTTACATCATGGGGCGTAACTAACCATCCGCCATCTCCATCTATATCAAGGCCGGATGCATAATATGCCTGCCAGACAAGGTGTGCACACTGGGTTGAATCAACACCGGTTTCTGATTTATCTTTTTTACGGATTCCGGTACATATATTATATGGTATATTTTGTAAAGATGTTTCGGCATACTCTGCCGCCTTTTGGGCAATTTCTTTTTGTGATATCTTCGGCCGCAGAATCATCACCGTGGAATAAGATCGCCAATTGTCCACCGTTAAAATATCTGACGGGACGCCAATCATAAATGACTCAATTGTACGACCGCTGTCATCTAAAACTAAAGCCGCATGGCCATGTCGGTATAAAAGCGTTTCGGTAGATTTTGTGATTAAAATATCCCCTGCATGCACCGGTGGAAAAACAAGCTCTCTTCTGCTGCCTTCCTCATCATGCAAAACCTCTGCTTTAGTAGTGGGAAAACACAGATATTCATCCTTAGTATGCAACGCTTCCTGCTTTTGCCGATAAAAGATTTCCAGAGCTGATTCTAAAACGCCTGCCTGCTTAAAATCGTGCACAGCAGAGGCACCCAGACCCGTCAGCCGGAAAATCAGCTCGTTTTCTGCATCCGTCCCGCAATAGGTCGCAGCATTCGGCAACACATCGGCTGAAAAAGCCGGGGTTCTTGCTGCTGGAATAGCATCTAATAAAACATAAATCACAACCACAAGAAGCACCCATATCATCACGCGCAAAAACTTTTTTAGCATATAGATAACTCCTTAAATACATATAAGAATATTGTACTAGATTCGGCCTGAAAACACAAGAGAAAAAGTATAAATTTTGTTAAAAATTTAATAATACATATATCATGTATAAAAAAGTATTTGCATACCATTCCGGTTATAAAAAAGGAGTATTTAAATGAAGATGACAAAACAGGAATATAAAAAACTGATAGAGAAAAAAACACCCAACTCTCCCCTGCTTAAGGATGTGTGCTTAGCCTTTTTAATTGGCGGTCTCATTTGCATCATCGGTCAGCTTATCTGTGATGGTATCATGCGTTTAGGTAGCGACAAGGAAAATGCCTCTCTTTTAACCTCTGTCACCATGGTGTTCTTTGGTGCATTGCTGACAGGACTCGGTCTATATGATCGAATCGCCAAATTTGCCGGTGCCGGCACCATTGTTCCCATTACGGGGTTTGCAAATTCCGTTGTTTCTCCTGCTATGGAGTTCAAATCAGAGGGTTTGGTACTCGGGCTTGCTGCCAAAATGTTTGTCATTGCGGGTCCCGTCATTGTATATGGCGTGCTCTCCTCTGTTGCAGCGGGAATCATCTATTACATTCTTTCCCTCTTGTAGAATCATACCAAAGCGAGCTATATGCATATACTGTATGAGTAACTAAAAGGGAGTTGATTTTTATGGAGCTTCATTACTTTTTGACCACAAACGGTTCGGGTGGCCACACAAGCTATATGCAGGAGGCATTAGACGGCTACCGCGACGTCATTCATCTGGAGGGATATCCGCGCGGTTTAGCTGCCAAACTCATCCGAGAATGCTATGCCGAAGCAAAGAAGCAAGACGTAGACATAGAAATGATTCACAACACGTTAGATAATAGTCCTGAGGGAATTCTGTTGCCGCAAAACCAGACTGCACTCATTAACACACCCTTATATGATGCCGATTTATCTCTGTCTGCGTTGATGATCAACGAGCGCATCAACACCTATCAAAAACATATGCAAAAGGCATGGAAGCATTTTAAAGAAGCTTTGGCCGTTCATGATGAGTGGGAAAAAATTTATAAAGACGCAACCGATTATGTGCTTTTAAATCAGTTTACAAGCGAAAAAATTAATCAAATCTTGCAAGACGAAAAACGAAACGAGACCGGAACACTTTGTCACCGTTTTTTTGGTTCTGCAACTGTAAACGGTTCTGTTGATTATATTGAAGTGTTGTCAGCAGGCTTAAAGCGCTACTTTATAAAAGGAAGACCCGGCACAGGTAAATCAACCTTTATGAAGGAATTGGCAAAAAAGGCAAAAGAACGCGGATTTATTGTGGAATGCTATCACTGCGCTTTTGATCCTGTCAGTTATGACATGGTGGCCATCCGCGATTTAAACCTCTGTTTATTTGATGCAACGCCTCCACATGAATATTCTCCGACAGAAAGCACAGACGAAGTGATTGACTTATATCAAGCTGCCGTAGCACCTGATACCGATACGCGGTTTTCTAAGGAGCTTTCCTCTGTTTCCATGGAATATAAAAACGAAATTAACGCGGCTGTTAAGCATCTGATGCTCGCAAACGAAGCCGCCCTTTCAGCCGACGAAGAAAACGAGAGAAAAATTGACCACGACCGCGTTATGATTGCACTGCAAACCATCATGTCGCGTCTTTTTATCAGTCAAAATTAAACATAAAAAAGCAGCTGTCGCTTATGGGGTGTACTCTAAAGGACAGTAAAATTAAAAGGCTGAACGATTGATTTCGTTCAGCCTTTTATTGTAGGGGACGATGCCCACATCGTCCCGCAAAATAATTTGTCTGAAATCGGTTTGATATG
>SVKI01000009.1 GCA_015068555.1 Oscillospiraceae bacterium
ATTTGCGCCTATTGCCGCTTTTGCCACACTCAGGCGTCCGGGAATATTAACAGGAAATGTTACAGTACCAGATTCGCCATTACAAAAGATTGTAGCTGTCAAAGTGACTAATGTATCCCCATCAGGAATAGTTACTGCACCGGTATTTGGGTCTACACACGCACTATCAGAAGTCCATTCAATTCTGGTTTTTCCACTCTTACCGATTTTGGGGAGATTGAGATTTTGTCCGTTAGTGTAAATGACATTTAACGCTTCTTTGTCTTCTGCCACATACTCCGCATCCGTTTTGCCTTCTTCCGTTACAGTAACAATACAAACGGGAGGTACAATGTATGAACCGTCAAATTTAGCAGAAACCGTATATGTACCACCTTCTTCAAACGACAGAGAAACATTACCCTCGGCATCGGTTATCTTATCCGAAACCTCTACGCCATCAATAGTAATAACTGCACCGGAAAAAGGAGAATTTCCTGAATGCCCTGCCTTAGTAAGAGTTAAATCCAAAGTATCGCCACTGGCAACCGTTGCAGTCGTTTTATCAAAAAATGTGTATGCGTCAGACCAGCCTGTGGCATCCTGATAGAACCAAAAAACGAGATGCGCTCCATCTTCAACGGGATCTGTCAGGCCCATCGCATAGTTGTTATTATTATAATAGCTGACACGATCAGATTCAACGCCCCAAAATTTTGTGATGGAGGTGTACGAAGGCATCTGAGTTGTTCTGTAACCACTCGATCCGTCTATGTAATATGTCTCATGTAAGTTGATAAATGCTCCATCAATCGTTGGAGACTGACTCTCTAATGTAACCGGAACATACGCCATTGTCTCGTTGTTTTTTCCGGTTGTAAATTCTCCGTTTCTTATCACGCTGGCATAAACTGTAATGCTGTCTGCCGCCATAACCCCCACAGGCAGAAACGACATAAGCATTGTGAATGCTAATAAAACAGCCGCAAAACTTTTAAATCCTTTTTTTAATTTCAATTTGATTCATTCCTTTCAATTCATCACTTTTATTGCTTGCGTTTTCACCTCCGTAGCCGCAGGCAATAAAAAAACTGCGGCAATTTTTCTTTGAAAAATTACCACAGCTGAGTTTTTCTGTGATGAATCACAATTCAGATGAGAAAATGGGGCAAAGCCCCAAAATTACTTTCAGCACCTCAATCTGAAAACATCATTCCTATGCAAATGAGCACTTACGGAATAATATCAAAGCAGGTCTTGTGACTCGCACCATATAGACTAAAAAAGTCCGCATTTTTATATCCTGCCTTCTCAGTTTCCCAATGACTATCTTTCGATAACGGATATAAAAACATTCGATGCACACACCGACAGTTAACCGCAGGGGATTCTCACCCCATTCCCTTTACACCGATTATGCCTTGCAGATAGAGCCTTTACAGCATAACCGACACTCTGTGTGAATGTATTCAATTAAAAATATCATATTCCCTGCACTTCCGGTGTACTGTGTCTATGACAAAATTCTGCATAGAATAGCATTTTAACAAGGAAACGATATTTTATTATATTGTATCGTAAGACCAATAAAAAGTCAATACACAAAGCAAATATTATTTCTAATATATGCTTTATTATATTAACTACTTTTACCCCTCTTTTCTCTGCATTGTCACGGTATTCTTCATCCCGCTCTTTTTGCTATTAAATACTGCAATCAAAGGATTTGACTTATCGACCGTGTTCATTCCTGCTTTAAAAAATCCATGGGATTGAGAAAGCCATCACCTTGCAAAATTGCAAAGTGCACATGTGCTTCTTCGAGCATTTCAGCCGCCGCACTGTCTCCCACAGCGCCGATACATTGCCCTTTTTCCACCCGGTCGCCTTCGTGCACCATTTCCGTCGAGGCTAAATTCTGATACAGGCTTTGATAATCTCCTTCATGCTGCAGAATAATGGTGTGTCCCATCAGCGGATCCTTAAAGGTTTTTGTCACAACGCCATCTGCACAGGCTTTCACTTCTTCCCCTGTTTCGGCTTTTATGTCAAGTCCTTCGTGCACTCTCCAATCACCCATGGTTTTTGAAAAAAGAAGTGCATCTTTTGAAAAAGGAACTGCCACAGTTCCAGGGCAAGGCATCATCACAGTAAACGGTTCTTTTTTCACGGCTTTTTCTGCCTGTTGCGCCGAAGCTTTTTCAATCTGCTTTTCTATTTTAGCAGGCGGAGTGGCTTCGGCAGGCTCTTGGGTCGGTGAAAATACAGGCAAGTTTGATTGAATCGGTAACTCTGTCTGATTTGTTATCTGCTCGGTCACCTGCATAACGCGCAGGGAAGAAAAAAGCCCTGCTAATCCTACAATAGCAACGATTCCCACCCCTATGTAAGAGGCCGGTGAGAATCGTTGCTTTTTTTGTGCTTGTTTTGTCTGTTTCATATCATTCTCCTTTCCTGGTTAGTTTTTCTTAAAACAAAAAAATTATGCACCCTTTTTGCCGTGTATATTCTAAAAAGGAGAAAGCGTTTATATAGTAATAGTAATCCAGTCAAGGAGTGATATGATTGCATATAATTAGTACAACACGCCCTTATTCATACGAGGTGCTGCAGAATGACATTTCTTTCCTGCTTGGCGAATATCCGTTTTTGCGTTCCTTTTCTATCGGGCAATCCGTTATGGGTAAAGAGATTCACTGCCTGCAATGGGGGCAGGGAGAGAAAAAACTGTTTTTAAACGGCGCACATCACGCCATGGAATGGATCACCTCCCTGCTGCTTATGAAGCTTTTAGAAACTCTTTCTTATCACCACAATAACCACACTGCTATTGGCATGCTTAACTTGCACGAGATGTTCCACGACTTATCCATCGTTATGTGCCCCATGGTGAACCCCGACGGTGTCAACCTGCAAATCCACGGCTTGGGGAATGAACATACGCCCCTTCAGAAAACGCGGCTTAAAGCCTGGAACGGTGATAGCACAAACTTTAGCACATGGCAGGCCAACATCAACGGCGTTGACCTCAATCATAATTATGATGCTGATTTTGAAAAAGGCCTCTTTGCTCAACACCAGTTGGGCATCTATGGCCCCGCTCCCACCCGCAACAGCGGTAATGAACCGGAAAGTGAGCCGGAATCAAAGGCTCTTGCCGAGTTCACCCGCTCCTTCAGGCCTCACATTGCCGTAGCCTATCACAGTCAGGGTAAAGAAATCTATTTTGATTTTAACCAAAAAGCCGCAAAAACCTCACAAAAGCTGGCAGAAGAATTAGCAGAAATCGGTGGTTATACAGTGGAACAACCAGGCGGCATGGCAGATTTTTCAGGCTATAAGGATTGGGTTATAACAGAGTTTGGCATACCTGCTTTTACAATTGAAGTCGGTATGGGTAAAAATCCCCTGCCCCTCTCTCAGTTTGACGAAATTTATGAAGATAACCTGAATATGCTACTGCACATCATGCGGTTTTTTAAATCATAAGTTTAATATTTTCGTTATATACAAAAGGAGTTGCCGCGCTTCAGCAACTCCTTTTGTATCTCTCTATTATTTTATTATGCTTCAAATTTTGCACCACATGCCGAGCAAAATCCTGCTGTTTCTTCACATATTTTGCCACAGGAAGCACAAATTTTCTTCGCCGTCAGCTCCGCCACATTGGCCTCAAGCTCACTGATTTTTTCCTTTAATGTATCAATGTGAGCAATGATTTCTTCGGCATCTTCTGATGGTTTATCATCACTTTTTGCCATTAAGTATACCAATTCGCCCAATTTTACAAATTCCGCCTGCACCTCGTTCTGCGTGCCGGCGATTGCCATTTTCAGCTTAGTTACCTCTAACAGCTCTCCTGATTTTTTTACCGCGGTGTTCATTGTTTTTTTCAAATCAGCCAAAATTTTTTCCATATATGGCACTCCCTTCCGCATAAAGAATTTTACTACTTTCATTATATACAAATTATTTGCAAAAAACAATATGTTTTCTCAATTTTTGTTTTGTATGTTCCCGCAGCATTCGGCAATACTTGTATTAAGAATGCAAAACAAGGATGAAAACGATGAAAAAATTTATCATTCACGGCCATAAACCGCTTTGCGGAACCGTTTGGATTGCCGGCGCCAAAAATGCCGCTCTCCCCATTTTAGCTGCCACCCTTCTTACAAATCAGCCGGTCACTCTTCGCAACATACCGCACCTGACAGACATCAGCGTTATGTATGAGATTTTAACTGAACTTGGTTGCACGATTCATCAAACGACCGATGGCGTAACTGTTTCTGCCAAAACCATCAACCGCCAAACAATCCCCGATTTTCTTGCCGGCCGCCTGCGTGGCTCCATTTTGATGATGGGTCCTCTTCTCGCCCGCACCGGACATGTTCGCATATCCATGCCCGGCGGATGTGCCATTGGCGCCCGACCGATTGATCTGCACATCAAAGGCTTGATTGCCTTAGGAGCGCAATGCAAAAACAGCCACGGTTTTCTTGATCTTACAGCAAAAAAACTGGTTGGTTCTAAAATCTACTTAGATTTTCCAAGCGTTGGTGCAACAGAAAACATACTCTGCGCTTCCGTTTTAGCGCAGGGTGTTACCGTTATCCAGAACGCCGCCACCGAGCCTGAAATTATAGACCTTGCAAATTTTTTAAACTGTCTTGGTGCTAAGATTGCCGGTGCCGGAACAGATACCATTATGATTAATGGCGTTTCCTGCCTACGGGGTACCAATTACACGATTATGTCTGATCGCATAGAGGCCGGCACCATGTTAACGGCCGCCGCTGCAACTCATGGCGAGGTGACCGTTTTGGGCATTGTGCCTGCACACATAAACCCGCTCACGGCCAAGCTGCGCGAAATGAATCACACCTTACAAATTGAGGAAGATTCCGCCACCATCTCCGCGGCAAAGATGGCCCGCGCAGTCGATATAAAAACTCTTCCCTTTCCCGGATTCCCCACCGATATGCAGGCACAGGTAACCAGCCTGCTGGCCGTCTCTGAAGGAACCTGCATTATCACCGAAACAATTTTCGAAAATCGCTTTATGCACATCGGCGAATTGGTCAGGATGGGCGCTAACATCAAGGTTACAGGGCGTTCTGCTGTAATTGAAGGAAAAAAACATCTCGTCGGAACACGTGTCCGTGCAACTGACCTTCGTGCCGGTGCGGCTTTGGTGATTGCTGGCCTTGCCGCCATAGGCGACACCGAAATTTCAGATGTTTATCACATTGAAAGGGGTTACGACCGTCTTGACGAAAAACTGCGCAAATTAGGCGCCGAAATTTATCCCTGTTAAAATACACATTTCTGATAAAAAAACATTGATTTTTCATTAAAAATGCGATACAATAATAAGATGAATAATCTTGGTAAGGAGGCGTTTTTATGGATACTGTTCCCGGGCGAAGTGCTAATATGAATATTGATACAACAAGGGAACGTATTTGTTGCGCCTGATTCTTTTGATGCGTTCCCGGAAAGGAACGCACATGGAAGAAACAATGATGATAGAAGAAACCTTGGTAGACATTGTAAAAGGTCTTCTTGCAAATAACCAATACGGAAAAATCCGCTCTATGCTCCTCGATATGAACTATGTTGATATCGAGTCCCTTTTGGCTGAATTTCCTTCCGATGAAATGTTGCGTATTTTCCGCATGCTGGCCAAAGAAACGGCAGCTGAAGTTTTCACCGAAATGGACAGCGACATGCAGCAATATATCATCGAATCTATCACCGACACGGAAGTTGGCCGAATTATGGATGAACTGTTTATGGACGATACGGTTGACTTTTTGGAGGAAATGCCCGCCAACGTGGTCAGACGCGTTTTGGCCAATACTGACGAAACCACAAGAAAGACTATTAACCAACTGCTGCAATATCCTGATGACTGTGCCGGCAGCATCATGACAACAGAGTTTGTGGATTTAAAACGCGAAACCACCGCTGAGGAGGCCTTGCGCCACATTCGGAAGACCGGCATTGATAAAGAAACTATTAACACCTGCTATGTGCTGAGTCCGCAGCGCCATTTAGAGGGCGTCGTCTCTATCCGTACACTGATTTTAAGCAAGCCGGAAACGACCATGGCAGAAATTATGGATACAAACGTCAAGCAGATTCATACGCTTGATGACCAGGAAACAACAGCATACCTCTTCCGCAAATATGACCTTTTGTCTATGCCTGTTGTAGATAAAGAAAACCGCCTCGTCGGCATCATCACCATCGATGATATCGTGGACGTTATCGAGCAGGAAAACACCGAAGACTTCCACAAAATGGCAGCCATGACGCCGACGGAAGAACCCTATTTAAAAACCGGTGTGTTCACCCTGGTGAAAAATCGTGTGACCTGGCTTTTGGTGCTCATGATTTCCGCCACCGTAACGGGCATGATCATTCGCCACTTTGAAGGGGCATTAAGCCAGGTTGTTGCACTAACCTCGTACATCCCCATGCTGACGGGAACGGCAGGTAACGCCGGCGCCCAATCCTCAACAATGATTATACGAAGCCTGGCCCTGAACGAACTGAGTTTTCGCGATATCACACGGGTTATGTGGAAGGAATGCCGCGTTGGTGCTTCCATTGCCCTCGTTTTATCCATTGTCAATTTAGCACGCATCATGATTTTTGACAATGTATCCTTCCCCGTTGCATTAACGGTTTGCACCAGCTTGTTCTGCATTGTAACACTGGCGAAAATCATTGGCGGTATGTTGCCCATTTTAGCCGAAAAAATACATTTAGACCCCGTGGTAATGGCAAGCCCGATTATCACCACTATTTTAGATGCCATTTCGTTGATTATTTACTTCCGGTTTGCAACCATGTTGTTAGGCATTGCATAAGATACCATTAAAAAAGCCACGATAAAGGAGCTTTTATTATGCCTTTTTTCTATTATGATTCTTACTATCTGGTATTGGTTTTGCCCGCCATTTTGATTGCTGCATTTGCACAAATCTCGGTGCAAAACACGTTTAAAAAATATGAGAAGCAGTTAAGCATCGGTGGAAAAACCGCGGCTATGATTGTGCGTGAAATTTTAGATAAAAACGGGCTATATAATATTTCTGTCGAGCACGTCAGCGGTCATTTATCTGACCACTATGACCCTAAAAGCAATGTCATTCGCTTATCTGATTCTGTGTATAACAGCACCTCTGTTGCCTCAATCGGTGTTGCCGCGCACGAGGCCGGCCATGCCGTGCAACACGCTGTGGGTTATGTGCCCATTCGTTTACGTAACTCGGTTTTGCCTGTGGCAAACTTGGGTTCTAAGCTTGCTGTGCCGATTATTTTAATTGGTATCATTATGAGCATGCAACCATTGGTTTCGATTGGTATTCTTTTGTTTTCAGCCCTGGTTCTATTTCAGCTGATTACACTGCCTGTAGAGTTTAACGCCAGTCGTCGTGCCATTACCACACTGCGTGAGGAAGGCATTTTAAATCCGGATGAGATACCGTCGGCTAAAAAGGTGCTGTCTGCTGCCGCCATGACCTATGTGGCCGCGGCGCTTGTTTCGGCCATGCAGCTGCTTAGATTGATTTTGATAAATCGAAAAAGAGATTAACATAAATAAACAGCAAACAGGAGGACATTTTTATGAAAGCTATCGTGTTGGGTGCAGGCAAAGGCACCCGCTTACAGTCAGAACAGTTTCAAATGCCTAAGGTTTTACGACAGGCGAATGGCCGTTCTTTAATTTCTTATGTACTCGACCACATTAACTTCATTCCGCAGGAAGATACCGTTGTGGTGGTTGGCTACAAAAAAGAAGCTGTCCGTGAGGCACTCTCCGGCGGCAAATATCTTTTTTCTGATCAGGACCAACAGCTTGGCACCGGTCACGCTGTCAACTGTGCGAGAGACCATTTTGAGGGTTATAACGGCAATGTTTTAGTGCTCTATGGAGACATGCCGCTTCTTTCCAAAGCTACTTACGAAAAAATTATCAAAACACACGAAGAAGCAAATGCCGATTGCACCATTATGACGGCAATTGTAGATGACTCTCTCCCCTACGGCCGCATTATAAAAGATGAAAACGGCAACCTACTCGATATTGTAGAAACCAAGGATTGCACGCCCGAGCAGTTAGCTGTCAAGGAACTGAATATTGGTGTGTATGTGTTTAATGCTAAGCTCCTTTTTGATAACCTTAAAGAGCTGAAAAACAACAACGCACAAGGCGAGTATTATTTGACGGATATCCCCAAAATTCTGCTTGGCAAAGGCGCCAAAATCATCACATGCACAGTGACCGATAATAACGAAATATTCGGCGTTAACACCATAGAAGATCTGGAATTCTGTGAAAAGCAGTTAGCTAAAACAGAGGCGTGAAAACGGCTATGATTCATATTTGTGTCAGTGGCGGAGAGGGAATCCATTGGTTAGAGCCTTCTCATCGCCGGTCATAAATAGCAGGTTTACACAATTTAATTTTTAAATATGTAAAGGGCGTGTCATAAAATGAAATTCATTTTATTACACGCCCTTTCTAAGACCTAAGAAAAATAGTGCTGAATAAAAAAACAGGAATAAAACTCAGATTCACCGACTATACTGTTAGTAAAACATAGGAGGAGATGTCGATGTTACTGTCTAAAACAAAAAACAGGAATCTGATTCATCACTTAAAGCACATATACGAAAGCAATCAGGCACGAAAACAAGAACTCGTAAGGCAAACAGAATTTATTCACGAACTGCGCTTGGCGCAAAGTGACTTAGAAGCCGCACGCAACAATTATAATTACACACAAGATTCCAATCTTATAGAGTATTATATTTACGAAATTAAAGCTGCCGAAACCCGTTTAAACTATTATTTACAGCGCGCCAAAAAGGAACGGCTGTACAATGACCCCTGGGTGATGTATTGCAAAACTGCCTGCAGCAGAGAGGAAGGCACCCTATGAATTTTTTGGAAATCGCCGCTTATCTGTTTACTGCACTACTCGCATTAGCCCTTTGTTTTTTATTTCGCCGAACGGTTAAAACCGTCATTTTCATGATATTTCAATCCGTTTTGGGGGGCTTGGGGCTTTACATATGCAACCTTCTTTTATCAGGGACAGGCTTTTATATTGGCCTGAACATTGTCACAGCTTCTGTCTGTGGATTGTTCGGATTACCCGGTCTTTTTTTGCTCATCATTTTAAAATTTTTTTATTAATAGAAAAAAGAGACTGCAGTAAATTGAACTGCACCGCTTTGTGCAGACAGTACAAAAAAAGAGGTTCTAAAGTAGAATTTTAGATTTAAGCAACAAACTGACATTGCTTTTCAAGTGGTGTCAGTTTTGTTTTTTCTATTGTCTGTTTTTACTGGACTTGTTCACCCTTCAGCAACTCTTTTTTTGTTAATATTTTTATTTGACAAATTGTTTCTTTTTTTGTATAATAAACTTGTCTTTTACATAACTGACGGATTGCGCAGAGTACTGCGGTGGAATGTAAAAGAATATAAGCCGACCGTCTGGGCAATTCAGTATAGCACTGAATTGCCCTTTTTTACTACAGGAGGTAATGAACATGGATATGAAGAATACTTTTACCTGCGGAAACTGGCAGAAAGCCATTGATGTGCGCAACTTCATTCAAACCAATTATGAGCCCTACGAAGGCGACGAAAGCTTTTTATCCGGTGCAACAGAACGCACACAAGCGCTCATGAAGAAGGTGGAATCTTTGTTTGCGCTGGAGCGTCAGTTCGGTGGCGTTTTGGATATTGATACGGCCACCGTTTCCTCTCTCACCAGTTATTCACCGGGCTATATTGATAAAGAGAACGAGCTGATTGTCGGCCTGCAGACAAACCGTCCCTTAAAGCGTGGCGTTAACCCCTTCGGCGGCATTCGCATGGCACGCCAGGCCTGTGAGGCCTATGGCTATAAACTCAGTCAAAAGGTCGAAGAAGAATTCCGCTTCCGTACCACCCATAATGATGGTGTTTTTCGTGCTTATACTGACGAAATGCGTCAGGCACGCAAGTGTCATGTTATCACCGGTCTGCCGGATGCTTACGGCCGCGGACGTATCATCGGCGACTATCGCCGTGTAGCACTGTATGGTGTTGATAAGCTGATAGAGGAAAAGAAAAAGGATAAGGCCAAGCTTTCAGGCGGCACCTTTAAAAGCAATCAGATTCGTGTAGATGAAGAACTCTATCAACAAATCGCCTTTTTAGGTTATATGAAGGAAATGGCTGCCATGTACGGCTACGACATCAGCCGTCCGGCCGAAAATGCCCGTGAAGCGATTCAGTGGACATACTTTGCCTATTTAGCTTCTATTAAAGAGCAAAATGGTGCCGCTATGTCGTTAGGACGCGTCAGCACATTTTTTGATATTTACATTGAGCGCGATATCAAAAATGGTCTTTTGACCGAAGAAGGTGCTCAGGAGTTGATTGATGATTTTGTTATCAAACTCCGCATGGCGCGTCATCTGCGCACCCCTGAATACAATGAACTTTTTGGTGGTGATCCCATGTGGATTACCGAAGCTGTTGGTGGCATGGGTGAAGACGGACGCACCTTGGTTACCAAAAGCAGCTACCGTATTTTAAACACGCTGTACACCTTAGGTCCCTCGCCCGAACCCAATTTAACGGTGCTTTGGTCGAAACAGTTACCGGATGCCTTTAAGCGTTTTTGTGCAAAGGTCTCTGCCGATACGGATTCCATCCAGTATGAAAACGATGATTTGATGCGTCCCATTTATGGCGATGACTATGCTATTGCCTGCTGCGTTTCTGCCATGAAGGTGGGCAAACAGATGCAGTTCTTCGGCGCGCGCTGCAATCTCGCCAAATTGCTCCTGATTGCCATCAACGGCGGGTATGACGCCACAAGCGGCATCCATATCGGTCCGCAAATGCCCGTGATGGATGTAGAAGCCTTAGAGTATGACGCCGTTATGGAGCGTTTTGAAATCTATCTTGCCTGGCTCAGTCACCTGTATGTGAACACCATGAACATCATTCACTACATGCATGATAAATATGCCTACGAAAAAACACAAATGGCTCTTCACGATACCGATGTAGAGCGCTTTATGGCCTTTGGTATTGCCGGTCTTTCCGTTGTGGCCGATTCTCTTTCTGCCATTCGCTATGCTAAGGTTAGACCTGTTAAAAACAGCGACGGCTTTATCACAAGCTTTGAAACAACAGGCGACTTCCCCAAATACGGTAATGACGATGACCGCGTGGATTTAATTGCAAAAGATATGACACATAAGGTGATTACAGAGCTTCGCAAAACCCCGACCTACCGAAGCGCCATTCACACACTGTCTGTGCTAACCATCACTTCAAATGTTATGTACGGCAAAAACACCGGTGCTACACCAGACGGCAGAAAAGCCTCTGCCCCCTTTGCGCCTGGTGCCAACCCCATGCATAACCGTGAAGAAAATGGTGCCCTTGCCTCGCTTAACTCCGTCGCCAAGCTCAGCTATGATGACTGCCGTGACGGCATTTCTAACACCTTTTCTATCACACCCCAGGCCTTGGGACGAACAGAAGAAGAACGCATCAACAACCTTGTGTCTGTGTTGGATGGTTATTTTGCTAAAATGGCACATCACATCAATGTCAATGTGTTAAATCGCGAAACCCTGATGAAGGCCTACGAAGATCCGGAAGCCTACCCGAATCTCACCATTCGCGTATCCGGTTATGCGGTAAACTTCCACAAGCTCTCACGTGAGCAACAACGTGAAGTCATCAGCCGTACCTTCCACGAAGCCCTATGAGCACACAAACAGGAGCCGTGCACTCCATTCAATCACTCGGCACATTGGATGGCCCCGGTGTTCGTTTCGTCGTATTTTTACAGGGTTGTCCCCTGTCGTGCGGTTGTTGTCATAACCCCGACACCCAACCCTTAGATGGCGGAACGCCATACACAGCAAAGGAAATCGTTGAGAAGGCAAAGCGATATACGGAATATTTCGGTGACAAAGGCGGCATCACGCTGTCCGGCGGTGAGCCTCTTTTGCAGGCTCCTTTTGCAGGGGAAGTTTTTTCACTTTGCCACGAAGCCGGCATTCATACCTGCTTGGACACCTCCGGTTGTTTGATGAATGATGATATTAAAAAGCTGCTTTATGTGACAGACCGTGTATTATTAGATATTAAATATACAAATGAAGACATGTATCAGATTCATGTTGGATGCAGCCTGCAGGCACCGCTATTGTTTTTAAAACAATTAGAGGAACTTTCCATTCCTACCACCCTGCGACAGGTGATTATTCCTACGCTGAATGATAACAAAGAAAATATTTCTATATTGCAGGAATTTGCACAGTCGCACCGTTGTGTGGACTCAGTTGAGCTACTCCCCTTCCGCAAACTGTGCCAGACAAAATACGACGCGATGCATCTTCCCTTCCCCTTCGCACACCTTCCTGAGCCGGATGCTAACACCATGAAAGTTTTATCAGACCTGATTCACAAATAAAATAAAAAACAGCTGTTGAATGTTTGAACAGCTGTTTTTTATTTGGCTCTGTTAGCCTACTATAGTGATTTTATATCCCCACATTCCAAAAAGGTTTAGAATGTAGAGATATAATTAAACTTTACGGTCTTACCCATTCTCCGGTTTCTTTATCTTTTTGTAAAACCAGTTCATAACCACCATCTGCACGATTAAAGTATATTTCACTATCATTTTTATCTAATATTAAGGTATGTTCTCTTGTTGCACCCCATTCACTATTAATACCACCAAATGTTGAATAAAATGTTAGATAATGCGGTTTTGCGCCACCACCATTATCCTTAAAACCTCTAGTATGCCCAATAGAGGTAATGATTGTTGTATTAAGGATAATCTCTGTTCCATCCTCTGACACAGAATAATCATGCAAAGCCACATTAGTCATTTTTGAAAATCCACTACCTATAAAATAGATAGCAGCTAATGAAATTAAGAGTGTTATTGCCACCAACATAGATATTATAATAGTTTTCTTTTTCATACCAAATCCTTCTTACAAATTCAAAAAAAATCAATTCCGTGGACTAACAGAGCCTTTTATTATAAAGAAAGCAATGCTTCTGCATTTTCATGCAAAATCTTTTCTTTTAGTTGTTCATCAACAGGTAACTTTTGAATTGCCTCTATTTCGTGCCCAAAGTCACCCCAGGGAAAGTCTGTAGCAAACAAAATTTTATCAGGGTTATGCGCCTGCAGCATGGTAACCCAGGTTGCCCTGTCGGCGTATTCTGCCGTGCATGATGTGTCAATGTACACATCCCGGCCAATCACATATTCCATAGCTTCCTCATTCATCTGAAAGCCCGCCATATGTGCAAACACAACCTTCTCTCCTGAGAAGAGTCCCAAGGTATTTGCGATGGCTTTTGGCGCTGCATGCACCGGTGGCGGAAGGCCAATATCAATACCTGTGTGAAAAAGAAGAATCAAATCATGTTTCAGTACCTCTTCATATAAAGGCTGCATAACCGGGTCGTCAATAAAAAAACCCTGATAATCGGGGTGTAATTTAATCCCCTGTAAACCGCTATCCGCAATTCTTTTAATCTCATCCTTATAATTTTCTGCCTCCGGATGCACACTGCCAAAACAGATAAATTCCTCTTTCTGATTGATCGCAATAGCAAAATCATTTACCTTTTGCATTTGGTGCGGATTGGTTGCAATATTCTGATGTACGGCTTTTGCGACACCTGCTTCTTTCATTTTGGCCGAAGTCATGCCGACCGTTCCGTCAGCATGCGGTGCAAGCCCTGACTTATCGGCAAGGATTTCAATCGTTTTGGCAGCCATAGCATCAGGAAACATATGTACATGAAAATCGATAACCATCTGAATCCCCTTATACACTGTAGATTAAATCGCTATAGGTGGGAATAGGCCAATATTCCTTGCCTACAATCACCTCTAACTCATCTGCATATTTTCTCACTTCATTCATCACGCTGACGATAGAATCACGGGCAAAGCGAGCCTGTGATTCAAAATCATCACCAAATTTTTCAAACTTTTCAACAGCGCGCTCTAACTTTTTCATACCCTTAACTAAAGACGAAATACCGCTTGTTGTTTTACGAAGTACTTCCTCTATGGCCTGAGTGTCGCACATCACGCCCGATGCCTTAATTTGCGCAATGCTTTGTGCCGTCTGACCTGCAAACTTTGTGCAGGCGGGTACGATTTGGCTATTTAGCATCATAAGAAGTGTGCGAGCTTCAATGCCCACAATTTTACTGTATTTTTCAAGCTTGATTTCATATCTCGAACGAAGCTCTGTTTCGCTGTATACATGGTGCTTTTCAAACACCGCCACAGATTCCGGCGAAATAAAGGCCGCATAGGATTCAGCAGAATTGTTAATATTCGGCAGACCTCTGCGTTTTGCCTCTGCTACCCACTCCTCACCGTAACCGTTGCCGTTAAAGATAATACGTTTATGCTTTTTAATTAGTTCAGCAAGCAACTCGTTTAATTCCTTATCGAAATCTGCAGCGCCTTCTAAACGGTCGGCTATATTTGATAGTGCATCTGCCACAATGGTGTTTAAAACCGTGTTTGGCCCTGCAATCGAGGCAGAAGAAGGTACCATTCTAAATTCAAACTTGTTGCCTGTAAAGGCAAAGGGTGAGGTTCTGTTTCTGTCCGTTGTATCAAGTGACAAGTTGGGCAGGCTGGGCACACCTGTATCTAACACGCCGCCCTGCATAGTCTCATGCTCTTCTCCAGTTTCAAGTTGTTCTAAAATATCCGTCAGCTCGTCGCCCAGGAAAATAGAAATAATGGCCGGCGGTGCTTCCTGCGCGCCTAAACGATAATCGTTACCGGCATTGGCAGCAGAGGCCCGAATGAGCGCTGCATGGGTATCAATCGCGCTGATAACCGCACATAAGAACACTAAAAACTGTGCGTTTTCACGAGGTGTTTTACCCGGGTTTAAAAGATTGACACCGCCCGAAGTTGAAAGCGACCAGTTATCATGCTTGCCCGAACCGTTGAGTCCTGCAAAAGGTTTTTCATGCAGCAGGCAAACCATGTTATGATGGTCAGCAATTTTTCTCATCAGCTCCATGGTAATCTGGTTATGGTCACAAGCCACATTCACCATCTCAAAGATAGGTGCCAGTTCGTGCTGGGCCGGTGCGGCTTCGTTATGTTTTGTTTTCGATGGCACGCCAACCTTCCAAAGCGCCGAATCAAGTTCTGTCATATAGGCCGAAACACGCTCTTTTAATGTACCGAAATAATGGTCATCCATCTCCTGGGTTTTGGGCGGTTTTGCGCCTAAAAGTGTACGACCGGTAAACATCAGGTCAGCACGCTTTTTAAACATATCTTTATCCACCAGGAAGTACTCCTGCTCTGCACCACAGCTCACCTGTACCCGATTGGTTTCCGTATCGCCGAACAAGCGCAAAACGCGCACGGCCTGTTTGGAAACAGCCTCTACAGAACGAAGCAGTGGTGTTTTTTTATCCAGCGCTTCACCATTATATGAACAAAATGCTGTAGGAATACAAAGGGTTAAACCGCTGGAATCTTCTTTTAAAAAGGCAGGCGAGGTACAATCCCAGGCCGTGTAACCACGCGCTTCAAAAGTCGCGCGCAGGCCGCCGGAAGGAAAGCTTGATGCATCTGATTCACCCTTCACTAAGGCCTTGCCTGAAAACTCGGTTAAGGCTCTTCCTTCTTTAGAAAGGATTAAAAAGGAATCGTGCTTTTCGGCAGTAAAACCGTTAAGTGGCTGAAACCAGTGCGTGTAATGGGTGGCACCGTTTTCAAGCGCCCAATCCTTCATGGCATTGGCTACGATTTCTGCCGTTCCGGAAGCCAAAGGACTGCCTTCATCGATAGAATGTTTCAAATCAAGATAGGTTGCTTTGGGCAAACGCTCACGCATAACCGTGTCGTTAAACACATGACAACCAAAAGTTTCGTGCAGATTTGTGTTAGACATTATGTACCTCCTGCTCATTTGTGGTTCTGAGCGTGTAAAAAACACTTATTTATTATAAGCCGATTTAAATTAATTAAGGAAATTTGCGATGCAATGAACGCCACAAATTAAATCTTAATAAAGTTTGCGTTCATTATATCACTTATAACCATAATCACGCAAGTGCTAAAATAAAAACTGCAGATTTTATGTGAAATATTACTGTTTTGCTTTTTTACGTCCCAGGATGATGAGCACAATGCCAACAATGAAGCAAACGCCTGCAACCCATTGCGAAATACGCAATGCGCCCAGCCATAAGCTATCCTCACGCAAACCCTCAACCAGCATCCTGCCAAGTCCATAGCCGCTTGCATACACTAAGAACAGTTCTCCATTAAATGTCTGCCTCTTCTCATAGAGATGCAAAAGACCAAAAACCAACACATTCCATAAGGATTCATATAAAAAGGTGGGATGCACCGTTATGCCGCTGTTAACAAGCTTCATTCTGAAAATGGCCGTTTCCGTTAAGGCACCGTAGGCCTCAGCATTGATAAAGTTACCCCAGCGCCCTATGATTTGTCCGATTAAAAGACCAAAGGCACAAACATCCAACATCTTACCAAAGGAAATCTCTTTCTTGCGACAATATATAAAAGTTGAAATGAAAGCACCTATGATAGCACCGTAAATCGCTATACCGCCTTCCCAGATTTTAAACACAGAAAGAAAGTCATTCTTATAATCGGCCCACGAAAAAATGACATAGTAGAGTCTTGCCCCGACAATAGCAGAAGGCAGGCCGTATAAAAGCACATCTAAAAGGGTGTCAGATGATATATCATAGCGCACGGCCTTCTTTTTGCAATACAGATAAGCCAGGATAATCCCCAGCGCAATACAAACGCCATACCAATGAATTGAAAGACCAAAAAAGTGAAAGCCTTCCGAAATGGTAAACGGACCTATGCCCAGCCCCGGAAAAGCAATGGTATTTTCCCTCATACAAATGCCCCCTTCAACGCGCTTAGCGCGGTTCTACAACAGAAAGCACACTACGCTCCGTATCAAAATATGTGCGCAATCTTTCATTTAATGAATCCACCGTAATATCTCTAATAACCTCGGCGTAATCAAACAGGCCGATGCCGTTAAAGGCTTGACTCATATATTCATGTGCCACGCCACTTAGGTTGTTAAACTGTTTGATGTAGCGACCCGTCATAGCACGCAGCACACGCTCAGCATCCTCGGCCTTGATGCCTTCTGTCTGCGCCTTTTTAAGACCCTCAAAAACGATCGTTCGTACCATCTTCGGGTCTTGGCTTTCACCTGATAAGGCGACATAGCCATATTCCTTTTCACAGGCGGTTTCAGCGCCCATGCCGCCTAAAATATAGCCCTCATTATATAACGTCGTGTAGATAGGACTTGTTTTTCCAAACAGGATTTCGCAAATGGCAGAAAGCTCCAAATCCTTACGCAAAAGCTCTTTCCCGTTGTAGCCACAATCAGGATCTTTAAAACCCAGCATAAACATGGGTACGCTCACATCCAGTTTTGTCGTCACTTCCGACTGCAACACCTGCTTCGGCTCGTTACCGTAAAAACGCTGAATCTCTTCTGCCGGTTTTTCTTTGTTTACAATATGCTTTTTAACGCAATCGCCTACCAGCTCCGGTGTAACATCACCAATCACAAACAAGCACATGTTGGAGGGATGATAAAAGGTGTTATAGCAGGTGTAAAGCGTTTCTTTATCAATTTTCGCAATACTTTCCACCGTGCCGGCAATATCCACCCGCACAGGATGCTCGCTGAACATAGCACCCAGAAAGCTCATCATCAGCTGCCAGCCCGGATCATCGTCATACATGCCGATCTCCTGACCGATAATGCCCTGTTCTTTATCCACATTCTCATCTGTAAAGTACGGTTTTTGCACAAAGTCAAGCAAGATACCGAGATTTTCTGCAATGTCTTGTGTGCTTTCAAAGAGATAAGCCGTCACATGAAAGCTCGTGTATGCATTGGCATTGGCACCGTGGCGTGCATAGCTTTCAAACACATTTGAGCCGTCGGGTTGTTCAAACATTTTATGTTCTAAAAAATGAGCGATTCCGTCTGGCAACACAATCTGTTCTTTGCCCAACGGCGGAATAAAGCGATTATCCACAGAACCAAAATGCGTCCCAAACACGGCATAGCTTTTGCTGTATCCTTCCTTGGGCATAACCGCAATTGTAAGACCGCTTTCGTGCTCTGCGGTGTATAATGTTTCCTGCAGAGTTTCATTATAATGTTTTGTAAATTGCATTGTTACGCCTCCTTTTTGCCTTTCATAACATACACCATTTCCGGCTTAATAACCTGTGCCACCTTCACAACATCATCCATTGTAACCGCCTGAATCTTCTCACATTGCTCCTGGATTGACACATTGGTTCCGCTGACGGATTGACCCAGATAATAATCCTCTAAATAGCCGTTATCATCACCTAACGAGCGCAGAGAATTGATAATGCTTTTAACAGAAACATCAAATTCATAGGCAGAGATGTTGCCCTGCTTCATGTCTTCAATCTGCACAAAAATTTCATCTTCAGCCTTCTGACGGTTGGCATACTCAATGCCCGAAGCAATCACCATCAAACCCTTATAGCGATACAGACGCGATGCCGCATAATAGGCAAGACTCAGCTTTTCGCGCACATTATTAAAGAGCTTTGAATGGGCACCGCTTCCTAATATACTGTTATAGACCATGAGCGACGGATAGCGTGCATCTGTCGGCTTAACACCCGTATAAAAACCCATGGAAAGCTTAGCCTGTGATACGTCAAAACTCTCCTCGATTCTTCTAACGCCTTCTTTGGGTATATATAAATCTGTTACAGGGTAGGCTTCCAGCGGCGTAATAGTGCTAAAGCGTTCTGTAACAAGCTTGCAAATAGCATCAATATCAGCCTCACCGGTTACAAACACATCCACAGGGCTTTCACTGATCACCTTATGATACTGCGCATAGAGTGACTCCGGCGTGATAGCGCGAACAGATTCCACATCACCCAACTCATGCACCGCATAGGACTCACCTTCGCACATATTTTCAATCAGACGCCACTGTGCATACGAGCGCTTATCGTTAATCAGAGCTTCAATATCGTTAATTAAGTTTTTCTTCTCCTGCTCCACATAATCAGAACGAAATGCGCTGTTTTCCACCTGTGGCTGAAAAACCATGTCAAACAAAAGCGCAACGGATTTTTGCACGCAGGTATCCCCACCGGGGATAAAACGGTCAGCTACCGTACTGATGGTAAAGGAAAGAATCTGGTCTTCCCCTTTGCGCCGGATGTCTGCATCAAAATAAGCACCGTACAAGGTTTGCAGATACCGGCCCAGTGTGGCACTGTCTGTGTACTGTTTATTACCGCGACGAATCACATCGGTGAGAAGCGCGTTTAAAGACGCTTCTTTAGCGGTTAACTGTCTATGAAAATGCAAGCCGACAGTCACTGTTTTAAACTGATTTGTTTGTATATGGTGCAGGCGCACGCCCGGCTTAATTACATATGTTTCTTTTTTTGTTTTCATCCTGTCAATCCTTTCTGCCTGCTACTTTCTATCCTTCTCTTCTAAGGCTGCCGCATAAATCTCCCGTTTGGAAACATGGCGGTCTGTCGCAACGGCTTTTTGAGCATCTTTTGGGCTTAAGCCCTGCTCTTCATAGTATTTAATATGTTCCAAAACAGATAAATTATTTAATTCGCATTCTTTTGGAAGCGGTTCCTGCTGGCCTTCCACCAAAAGCACATATTCCCCTTTCGGTTCATGCATTTCATAATACGAAATGGCTTCTGTAAGAGAAACACGCATAAATTCTTCAAACTTTTTCGTCAGTTCCCGCGCAAGCACGATGCGCCTGTTCCCTAACACATCATATAGGTCTTGCAGGGTTCTGCGCAATTTATGGGGCGCTTCGTAAAAAATCATAGTATAGGGTTGACCCACCAGCATCTCTAAATGCTCTTTTCTGCTTTTTTTGCTGACGCTTAAAAATCCTTCAAAAGAAAAACGACCGGTAGGGAGTCCTGAGGCAATGAGCGCTGAAACGGCCGCCGTGGCACCCGGTACAGGCACAACGGGAATGTTATGGGCAATACACATGCGCACAAGCTCTTCACCGGGGTCTGAAATCGCCGGTGTTCCGGCATCTGATACCAAGGCAACTGTCTGACCTTCCAGCAATTTTTCAATCAAAAATTCGCCCTTTTGTTTTTCATTATGCTGAAAATAGCTGGTTAATGCGTTTTTTATTTCCAAGTGATTCAGTAGGGCTGCTGTTCTTCTTGTGTCCTCAGCAGCAACCAGATCAGCCTCCTGCAGCGTGCGTATAGCACGCAAGGTGATATCTTCGAGGTTTCCTATGGGCGTTGCCACGAGATAAAGTGTGCCTTTATCCAATTGATATTTCTTTTCCGTCATGCATTCTCCCCCGTATAAAGGCTCACAATCAAGCCGCTTTTTCTATTCTTCTGCCCTTCTATAACCATGAGCCGCGGCGTACTTCCCGATGCTTTGGCAAACAGCTCCAACCGTTTCGGTTCTACTTTTTCCCGCCGCATAACCGTCATAATATCGGCCAGACGCTCCGGCCTATGTACCATATAAAACTTGCCGCCGCTACGTAGCAAAAAAGAAGCTGCCATCACGCAATCTTCCATTGAACAGCAAATTTCATGTCGGGCTATGGAAACCTGCTCGCGTGCATTTTGCTTACCTGTTTCGTATTTCATATACGGCGGATTACAGGTCACTACATGAAAGCTTTCCGCCGTGAAATGGCTTCTTACCTCCTTGAGGTCCCCTTCTATAATCTCAATATCGTCTGTCAAGTCGTTCAACTTTACACTTCTTTTGGCAATATCTGCCATCTGCGGTTGAATCTCTAATCCACAATACGACGCCTGCTTCGCCTTTCTATGCAAAAGAAGCGGAACAATGCCGGTTCCCGTGCATAAATCCATCACCTTATCACCTGGCTTTACGCTTGCAAAGTCTGCCAGCTTTACAGCATCAGTTCCAAAGCGAAACTCATCTTTTCCCTGGATGATATAATAATCTTCTCCCAGATTTTCAATTGTCTCATTCGGTTGTAAATTAGCCCGGTCCTCAATTGATTTCATGACGACCCTCCAGCGCCCGTGTCAGGGTTACCTCGTCGGCATATTCCAAATCGCCGCCTACGGGAATACCATGTGCCAGCCGCGTTGTCTTAATGCCAAAGTTTTTCAGCAGTTTGGCAATATACATAGCCGTCGCTTCCCCCTCTAAATTGGGGTTTGTGGCCATAATCACTTCGCGCACTTCACCCTTGTGAACCCTGTCTAACAATTCTTTGATGCGTATATCATCAGGGCCTATGCCGTCCATGGGGGAAATCACTCCGTGCAGCACATGATAGAGGCCCTTAAATTCTCTGATTTTTTCAATTTTAATCACATCTTTCGGCTTCTCAACCACGCAGATAAGACCTCTGTCTCTTCTTGTATCCGAACAAATTTCGCAAGGTACCTTTTCTGTCAGTGATTGGCAAACCGGACAAAAGGTGATATGGTCTTTAGCAGCTAAAAGCGCCTCTGAAAAGGCAACCACTTCTTGCCGCGGCATCTTCATTACATGGTAGGCAAGACGTTCTGCCGTTCGTTTACCGACACCGGGTAATTTTGCAAATTCTTCAATTAGTCTTGCAATAGGTACAGCGTACATCAGCCTTGCCCTCCATCCGTTGTTTCTTCCGGTTGCTCATCCTGCTTCTCACTCATCACAAAAGCACCCAGTTCGCGAGCCAAAATCTCTCCATATTCATCCGAACGCACGGCCGGTCTGCCGGCATAGTGCATCAGGGCAAAGCGAAGCACATCAATATCCTTAATACAAAAACATACCGGTGCAGTGCCCGGTCGGTTAAAGACAGAAAGTGCCTGCTGCACATCTGATAGCTCCTCTGTTTTTATCTCAATAAACGGTTTTTGATGACTCACAATATTTCCTTTAAAGTCTAAAAACATGGTTTCGTTATCTGAACAAATGGCATTTAAAACAGGAAAGTCAGGCAGTAGCGGAGAAAGCTGCCAGGAGGCCTTGGTTACGGCTGCAGCAAAGGCTGCACTTTTATGCCATATGCCCAGCATAGCACATTTTTGATTCACAAAGGAAGATACATAATCGCCGTAGTCCTCCGGCGTTATAAAACTGCCTGCTGTGGTAATGGCAAAAAGCGGCACCGTTGCAAAGGCCTGCATGGCGGATAATAACTCCAGACTTTCATCAATGTCTACACCTGTGATGCCCACGGCTGAAACCTCAGCCGCCTGCAAAGTGATTAATACAGCCAGGGCTTTTTTAAGGCCTTCTTCCCCTTCCTGTAAACGCATACCGACACAAACAGGCAAGGATGAACCCTCGCGAACGGCATACAGTGCACATTTGGCCGTTAAAACATCAGCAAAATCCGTCATAAAAATCATAGACATGCCTTCTTCTTCTAAAAAACGCGCCTGCCCAAGTATAGCTTGATAGTAATCATCATATAAAAGGTTGCCGCCCACCTCTTGTAAACCTTCTGTAAGTGGCGTAATCTGACCAGCCACAAAGGCGCTTTCGTCAGCTACCTCAAGCAACTTTTTGAGCACTTGTGCCTCCTGCTCGTTACAGGTTTTACACGGCGGCGC
The DNA here is from genome assembly GCA_015068555.1 of Oscillospiraceae bacterium. Lineage (GTDB taxonomy): Bacteria > Bacillota > Clostridia > UBA1381 > UBA9506 > UMGS755. The sequence continues at coordinate 22,703 of SVKI01000009.1, forward strand.
CAGTAAGATATGTGCGCCTGCCTCCACATGAAGATGAGCTTCCTGAGCGGCATCTGCCGTCAAAGGCGATATACTTAAAATATTAGATTGTAAAATCTGTTTTAACTGTGCCGGTGTAATAAAAATCACATCCTGTTCTTTATGCTAATGTCTGCTCAATGACTAAAACCATGTTATCAATCTGTTTTTTACGAATGAGTAAATTACCCTCTCCGTTTACCTGTACATAGTAATTTCTGTCATCATATTCGCGACAGCTTACTTCTACCTGTTGACCGTCATTGCGGTTATAGGTAATGGTATAAACAGGCGCCGAAGTTACCGGATCGTTGGTATAATCGTCCATCGTCAGACCGATGACGGCCTGATACGTCTTACGGAACACCTTTTCATCAATCTTTTTATCGTTAATGCTAAAGGATGTGCCTTTTATATTCATGGTATAGTTTTTGCCTTTGCCACTGATGTCGATAGAGCTTACATTCTGAATATTTTCAATGTGAATCAGCTTATCGACAAGGTCACGGTAGCCGGGCTTTAAAAAGTCCAGTGTACCGGAGGACACCTGATAAATCGCGCTGTCACCCGCCAAACGGATATAGGTGTTATCTTCATAGAGTTCACCCACCGTAACCGTATAGCTCTTTGATCCATCAGCATTTTTAACCGTGTATTCTGCACGGGGTGTATCCAGGCCATAACTGCCCTTTTGCTCTCCTGCCGCTATCACAGTAATCGCGGTTTGTTCTGCTATGTTTTCCAGTAAAAGATCTTCAATGTTATAAGCATTACCGGTTTTAATCAAGGGCTTCTTCATCTGCCATTCATATAAAGGCTCACCGGCATTATTAACGCTCACCTCTACGCGCTCTAACAGGATTTCTTCTGCGCCAGTCTTTTTAATGGAGATATAGGCCACATCCTGCGGCTCCATAAAATATATCTCTGTCTCAAGCAAGCGTGACAAGGAACAGGTTAAACTATCGCAACCGCTGGCACTTTTGGTGTAAACCTTTGTTTCTCCCTCAACCATCAGGTAACACAGCGAACCATCAAGCGTTGTATCGCCGATTAAAATGGTATGTACCGTGCCATCTTTTAACGTAATCTTTGCCCGACGCGTAGGAGCATCTAAACCGTATTGAAGTAAATTCTCTGCATGTTCGTCTAAAAGCTCACGCGCCGTTACGGAAGCACATTCATAAACCAGGGTTTCAATGCGGGAATTGCTTGCTTTAATACCCGGATTATCGTTTACAACCCAGCCTTCTCCACTGCGCGAAACAGTGTAGGTTTCTGTCAGGCTCTGTATCTGCACAGAGGCGATAGAGTCCTTTTCAACCTTAAACATGTTCACAGTTTGTATGCCTGAAATATCGGGTTTTTCCGGCTCGGGTTCATACACCGTGACCCAATAAAAGCCTCCTGCAAGCAGTGCTATCACTACTAATAAAATTAAAATCGTCCGTATCGGTTTCATATTTCTCATCCCTTCTCTCACTCTTACCTGTATTGTATCTGAAATTGCCTTGTTCTGCAATGATAAATCCGGATTCGTCACAAAAACTTTACAATCATATATCCTCTCTCACCAGGCTGACCTCACCCATAAAAAGAACTTCTCGTTCGCCCCTCTCATTGACAATCACAAGCCCCGCTTCGTCGTCGATATCCATAACACGACCTCTGTATGTAATGCCTTCTTTCTGATACCTGATTTCCTTTCCCATCAGGCAACAAGCCTCTTTATATTCCGATAAAAAATCCGCCTGCGGCAAAGCTTTGTACAAGGCTGAAAACTGTCTGATAAAAGCCGCAGCCAGTGCAATCGCATCAATCTCAGCCGTAGAGTTTATTTCTTCCAGAGAAATCGTCTTTCCTTGTATATCCGGGTGATATCCCATAGCAGGCCTACGTAAATTAATACCCACTCCCAAAACGATATGCAAAGAATCTCCTTCGCTTGAAAACTGACCCTCTGCTAAGATGCCGCAAAGCTTTTTTCCCTCATATAACAGGTCATTGACCCACTTTATATCAACCCAGGTGCCTGACACATCATAAACTGCCCGGCGCATCGAGACAGCGGCGCCGGCCGTTATCAGACCAAGGTTATCACAAGATGCCAGCCGCAAAACAAGACTCATATAAAGTCCGTCTCCTAATGGTGAATGAAATGTCCGACCCATACGGCCTCTGCCAGCCGTCTGCTCGTGTGCCATCACAACAGTACCTTCTACGGCACCACGCCGAGCCTCTTCTTTGGCTATATCATTGGTCGAACCAACACTTTCATAACAAAGCGCCTTTGAAAACAAGGAGCAATTTAAAAGTGCTTCAGACAGTCTTTTTTCCGCATACAAATCTCGTTTCATGGTCTCACACCCCATCTCTTTTATTGTACTACAATTAGTAAGGTGCGTCAAGCTTTTTCGTCATACATTGAACCATCCGTGCATAGAGATAAAGAACAGGATATTCATGTCTTTTCTATCCGGGAGGTTTCTTATGTACAAGCATCAACATCACATCAGCGGGGTGTTTTTCCTTCCCCGCGGCTCCATTATTTCAATTATTTTGGCCGTGGTTGGTTTTATAGCTTTTTCACCCGTCTTTTTGCAGTTTCCTTCTGAAATTTCGTTTTATAAATCACTGCTGCAACAGGCTTTACCAATTCTCAGTCCAAATACCGACACAGTTTGGCGTGTAACGGATTATGATTTGCTGGCTAACACAATTTTAAGCATACAGTCTTCAGCGGAAATGAGAAAAAAATACGCCGCCCATTACGGCGGCGTTAAAAAGGAGGAAAATCCGGATACCGTTCTATACGAAGCAAATTCTCTCTCTGTTGCTGAAGAAGACCTTTCCACAGACAACATCAGTTTTATCAATTCCCCCGGTGCTCACATCGACGAAAATGAATTACTGCATGCACCGCTTTCCTTTGTTTCTAAAAATGACGAACCACGCGTACTCATCGTGCACACGCATACCTCAGAAGCCTATCAAAGTAGTCCTTCCTCACGCAGCGAACAACCTGACGAAAACGTGGTGCGCGTCGGCAAAGAAATCGCTACATACCTCAAAAAATCCGGTGTTTCCGTGATTCACGATACAACCAAAAATGACTCGCCCTCGTATAACCAATCCTACAAAAAGACAATGGCTGTTATCGACGAAAACTTAAAACGAAATCAAACCCTTGAAATTGTCCTCGATATCCACAGAGATTATATCGAAAGAGAGGACGGTACCTTATCAAAACCAACCGCCATAGTTGACGGCAAAAAAGCAGCCCAAATTATGTTTGTTATAGGCACAGATGCTATGGACTTGTACCACCCAAACTGGCGACATAATCTAAGCTTTGCCGTAAAAATTCAAGACGAACTAAACCGTATAGCACCGGGTTTGTGCCGTCCTATCAACATACGCACAGAGCGATTTAATCAGCATATGACAAAGGGTTCCATGATTATTGAGGTAGGCACCGGCGTCAACACATTAGAAGAGGCCATTTACTCCGGCGAGCTAATTGGCAAAGCAATAGGCAAAATTTTAACACAGTGAGCAGGCATCATACTGACCGTTTAGTCCTCACTGGTAATACTCACAGCATGTGCAATGCCGGGCATGCTTTCACCCTGCTGAACGGCTAACGTACTCTGCAAGGCGCCTGTCGCCATAACCAGTACACGCCTTAATTCTTTCTGCTTGAGCTTTTGATAAATATAGCCGCAAAAGGTCAGGCCGCAGCAAGCACAACCGCTACCGCCGGCATGCACATCCTGACTATCGCGATCAAAAATAATCAAGCCACAATCTTCATAGCATGTGCTGAGCTCATAGCCGGATTTCTTGGCTAAATCAATAACGGTGTTTTTGCCCACAAGGCCTAAATCACCGCTGACAATCAAATCATAATAAGACGGGTCACGGCCTGTATCAGCAAAATGTTGAATCAATGTATCGGCCGCTGCAGGCGCCATCGCAGCACCCATATTGTTGGCATCGACAATACCCATGTCAACAATTTTTCCGTTGGTGACACAGTCAATACGTGGCCCATCTCCACTCGCACCCAAGACAGCACAGGCAGAACCAGTCACCGTCCATTGTGCGCTGGGCGGTCTTTGGCCACCGTACTCAAGCGGAAAACGGAACTGCTTTTCAGCGGAGCAAAAATGACTGGACGTAACGGCAGCACAATAGTCAGCATAGCCGCCGTCTATATAAACTGCAGCCACAGAAAGTCCCAACGCCATTGTTGAGCAGGCACCATAAAGACCCATGAACGGGATATTAAAATCACGAATGCCGTAGCTTGTGCCCGTGCATTGATTCAGCAAATCTCCACCAAATAAATAATTGATTTGCTCAGGTTTTAAACCACTTGCCGCAAAAGCCTCCTCGGCAGCCCGCCGTGCAAACTCGCTTTCTGCCTTTTCCCAAGTCTCTTTCCCTAACACATTATCCTCTGCAATAACATCAAAAAAACTGCCAATCGGCCCTTCTGATTCTTTCTTACCTGCAACGGTACCTGTCCCTAAGATAACAGGACGATTCGGGCATACAATCGTTTGTTCTCCCATGCGAAGACTTTGTCTCAAATCGTACCACTCTCCCTTTTTTAATTAGTGTTTCATAATTTAAAACTTCTATTCTTTTTATGTCATTTTTTACATGCATACGCATTTAATTTTAGAAAAAGAATAGACAAAAAAAGAGGTTTTGTATATAATAGAAAAAGTACAAAAATTGCATAGCTGGCAGAGTAGGTTTTGATGCGTTAAGTGACAGTTGGACGGGAAGTTGCCACTGTACGAAGGAATGCTTGCATTCCGCGGTATCATAGCCGCATTCCGCTGTCACGAAAAGAGCAAGCACAACTCTTTTTTGTGGCGATTGCCTGCAATGAGAGGATGTGTTTTTTTATGTCAAAAAAGAAGATTACTACGAAAATGCTTGTCACGATTTCTCTGTTTATCGCCCTGCACGTGGTGGTGACAAGATTCTTATCCTGGGAAACGCAAACCATCAGAATCGGTTTTGGTTTTGTGCCTGTTTCCCTTTGTTCTATGGTGTTCGGCCCTTACGTGGGCGCCATTTCTGCTTTTCTATCTGATTTTGTCGGCATGTTAATTTTTCCAAAAGGACCTTATTTCCCCGGTTTTGGTTTAAACGAAGCTCTCTATGGTTTAACTTTCGGATTTTTTCTCTATAAGAAAAAAAAGGATTATAAGCATATATTATCCTGTCTTTTGTTGCAAACCCTTTTCATAGACCTCGGTCTTGCAACATTGTGGCTACATATTTTATATAAAAATCCATACTGGGTGGTTCTGAGCAATCGCCTTGCAACCGCTATTGTTATGCTTCCCATCAAATATTTCGGTATCAAATACGGATGGGAGTTTATCGGGAAAAGAATTTTTGCAAAAAACGAATAAGCCGATATAGCTTGGCCATACTAATGACGAACCTTTCTTATTCCGCCCCATGATGGTGGCCTTAAATTACAGGAGGATTTGTCATGTCTAAAGAAAACAACAAAAACCAGTACAATCAGCAGAGTAACAACAATCAGCAGAACAACAATAACAATAACCAACAGCAACAGAAGAATCAGCAGAACAATCAGCAGCAGAAACAAAACAATCAGTTCGATAACCTGAACGACAGATAAGGATTATTAAACTGATTGGTTATAGTCGTAAGCCTTGCGACTCTTTTTAATCGTTCTGCAAATACTAAGTGCAATGAGGTTGTAGCCAAACGCTACAACCTCATTTTTTTCATAGTGAAGTCTAAAGCTCTCTCTTGACTTTTAAAAAAGGAAAGCATATAATAAAAGAAATATAAGGCCTTGTTTTGTACTTTTTTAAATTCCCACAAAGCAGCAAGGCAAAAGGAGAAAAAAGTGAAGATTATTGATTTACTGACAAACAACACGCTTTCTCTTTCCTTCGAGGTCTTCCCGCCGAAAACGGAAACGAGCTTTGAAAGCGTTCAAACAGCAACAGAAGAAATTGCAAAATTAAAGCCCTCATTCATGAGTGTTACATACGGTGCCGGTGGCGGTACGAGCCAGTATACATTAGACATTGCAAAGCATATTAAGGAGCTCTATAATGTGCCCACCCTGGCTCACCTTACCTGCGTTTCATCAACGAAGGAAACCGTGCGCCAAAAAATTAAGGATATTCAGGCAGCAGACATTCAGAATGTAATGGCTCTGCGCGGTGATATCCCGGCAGAATTGGCGGATGCCGACCGCAGCCAATGGGATTATCGCTATGCTATTGACCTGATTTATGAATTAAAAAATGCAAATGCCGACTTTTGCATTGGTTGTGCCTGCTATCCTGAAATTCATCCGGAAAGCGAGAACCAAAAAGAAGACATCCGCCGCCTGAAAGAAAAAGTTGATGCCGGTTGCGATTTTATCACCACCCAGATGTTTTTTGATAATAATCTTTTATATAACTTTTTATATAAGATCCGCGAAGCCGGCATAACGGTTCCCGTGATCCCCGGTATCATGCCCATTACCAATGCCAATCAGGTAGAACGGGCCATTAAACTCTCCGGCTCCTTTATGCCCCAGCGGTTTAAAAGTCTTGTAGATATGTTTGGCTCCGACCCTGCCGCCATGAAGCAGGCAGGTATTGCCTACGCCACCGACCAAATCATCGATTTATATGCAAACCAAATCACCAATGTGCACGTATATTCCATGAATAAGCCCGATGTGGCTGAAAAGATTCAGGCGAATCTATCTGATATTCTAGGCAAATAAAAGGGGCTTTAGCAAAATACACCGAGCGCAAAAAAGGACTGTAGCAAATGCTACAGTCCTTTTTGTATGGTTCGTTGTGTTTCTTATTTTGCGCGATACACAACAATCAGTTTTACCTGTTCATAGCTGCGGTAAACAAAAATCTTGTCTGCCGGTTCTTCTTCTGTGCTATATACATAGGTTGCAAGTTCAGCGATAGATCCATTCTCTGTATCAACATTAGAAACCGTACCGTTGCTGTTAAACTCTACAACAACAACCTTAGCACCGGATGTTGCGGTGTAGTTAAGCAACTTGCCTTCATTTGCGAGTGCGTTCTTGTTCCACTCTGTTTCAGCATCAGCATAATCCAGCGCATGGAACAGGCTGCTTTCGTTGTCAAAGGCTGTACCAATCTGCATAGAAAGCTTCGGTGTTACATTGCTGGAAGCATCTTCACCTTCGCGAAGTTGTCTGGTGGTACCGCTGTCAGAAGATGCAAACTTCACAATTCCTGTGCGGCTTGGAATCTTTAAGAACTCGTTGCCTGCATATACTTCTTCAGCTTCGGCAACAATTTCCATTTCCTCAATCATCTTCTGCTGATTTTCATTGGTTTCATAAATAACTCTTACGATGTCACCCTTCTTAACCAGGCTATAAAATTCTGTGGTTTCATCATAGTAATCAATTTTTTCGCTGCCGGTTTGAACAGTGATGCAGTTCAAATCATTTTCAACACCCTTTTTGTTGATAACAACGCCGGGAACAATGGAAGACCATTCATTAGCCGGGGCCATAGCAGCTGCATCATCCTCATAAGCGATAACCAAAGAAGGTGTGCCGGACTTATTGAGATCAACCAAAAGAACGTTATAGTAACCGCCGGCATAGAAACCGGAATTGGTACCGGTTCTGATCACATAATCACCAACCGCTGAACGATCAGCAGGCAGCACCAGCACTTTCGTGTTACCGGTGAGGTTATAGATACCACCTAAAACGGTGTGACCAGTTGTACATTTAATAGCTGTGGTAAGTGCACTTGCATCAACCTTTAAATCTGCATCGGTGGTTTCAGCCAAGGGTTTACCAACTAAAATGTCGGAAACCTTATTATCCTTAGTAGCATATTTAATGGGCTGATATACTTCACCTTCTGCCAGTTCATAAACGGTATCAGCAAGAGAATAACGCTGTGCAGCTGTCTCAATAGCAGCTAATGCAGCATCGTATTCAGCAGGCATTTTGTAAACCTTGCCATTAATGGTTAACCTGTCAGCAACCTTCATAGCATTCTTATCTTTAACGGTTGTGCTGTTTAAGTCGATCACCTTCATGTTAACCTTGTTTTCCATGGAGGTAGAACCGTTTTTGAAGGTTAAAAGATATGCATAGGTGTAGCTAACAGTAGAGGCCTTCTGCTCGTATTTAACGATTTTGTTGAAGGCATCTAAATACATCTTGATGTTAACGCCTGCTTCAATGTCAGCCGGTTCAACATCCGCTGCATAGGAATAGGTCTTGCCACCGATGGTCACTTCATCGTCATCAATATTGCTTACAACGCCTTCAGCGGTTTTGGTAGAGATGAGCACTTCCAATACCATTTTATCAAGGCTCTGGGAAACAGAAAGAATCTGGCCCTTAGCAATGGAAGAAAATGTTGCAGCTTTGTCATCTTTTAAGATGGTAACAAGCTTATTCTTATCTTCATCGTCAATGGTATAGCTCTTTCCACCTTCGCCGGAAACAACACGGCTGGAGCTGTTTACATTGGTTACAAACATGCTGTCATATACTGTGAAGAACACAATGTCATACACGCTGTTGCCGTTAGCAGAAAGGAAGCGGATAGAACCGCTCTTATTGATGTTGGCATCTACCAGATCTTCAAAGCTTGATTCTGTGCGACGACCGTTGAACATAATGATTGCATCATCTGTAATTTCAACTTCTTCTTCGTCACCGTTCTGATCTGCATAATAAAGAGAAGTATCAGAATAATCAGGCAGAATGTCAGCGGTATTAACGGTTAATTCTTCGTTTCTGTTTCTCTGCAGGGTCAAGTCTGTCAGGGTTTGAACCTTAACATTATCTTCTTTATAGTAAACAGTTACGAGTTTACCTAAATATTCATAGATATTCTTTTTAACAGCCAGGTCTTTGATAGAATAAATTTCTTCTTCACCATTGTTAAAACGAACTCTAATTTGCTCTTTGGCTACATCAGAATCGTCTTCTTCCAAGATGGTTGCGCCATAAACGCTGACGATCTGGCCCTTTACTTCGGAAATACCGTCAGAGCCGACACCGCTACCGATACCGCCACCAACGCCAACTGACGGTGCATCGATGCCCATTTCAGAAAGGTCCACATTGATCATGTTGTGTACCAGCTTTGCGATGGTACCACGCATAGCCGGAGCTGCATCAGCGCCATCTGTAATGTTCTTGGTTAAACCAACGCTTCTGCCAACAGCCATGTAGCCCTTGGGATAGCCGCCGTTTAAGTTAGCAACCTCTGCCAGCTGATCAGAAGTAGCACATACAACCATTTTGACAGCCTGTTCATATGTAACATTTTCCTGGGGTTTAAAGGTGCCGTCATCATAGCCGTTAACAATGCCCATGTTAGCAGCGAGCTTAATGGTGCCTGCTGCCCAATGTTCTGCGGCTACATCCGGGAAACCTGTATCGGTTCCCGCATTAGCTACCAGGTTGGTTAAACCCAGCGCATAGATAACCATTTTACAAAATTCAGCACGGGTAATAGTTGCCTCCGGCTTGAAAGTACCGTCTTCATAGCCATTGATTACACCACGGGCAACCAAGGATTGGATGGCTTCATAATACTGGTAAGATTCTGCCACGTCACTGAACTGTGCTGCAGTTGCAGGCACAACAGCCAGGGAGAACAGCATCACAAAGGCCAACAAAAACGCTAAAAGGTTTTTTGTTTTTTTCATGTTTGTCCCTCCATTTATATCTTTCTTGGGTATTATAACATTATTATATCATTTTGATATGCAAAGGTCAATTGGTATTATTTTACTTTTGTGTTACATCTATAGGGCGGTTATATGACAAAATCAGTCGCCAAATACCATTTTGGCAACGCTAACAGCCTGATTTGCATCCTTTGCGTAATAATCGGCATCAATGCTTTTTGCATATTCTTCCGTCAACACAGCACCACCAACCATTGTTTTAACCGCAGGCAGAGACTCCTTCAATAAACGGATGGTTTCGGCCATATTGGTAACAGTTGTGGTCATCAAGGCTGAAAGTCCGACTAAACATGCTTTATGCATCTGTGCCTCATCTACAATACTTTGCGGTGCAACATCACGTCCCAAATCAATGACTTGATAGCCATAATTCTGCAGCATCACCTTCACGATATTTTTACCAATATCGTGAATATCGCCCTTAACCGTAGCTAAAATAATCACTTTTTCTGTCGCCGTGTTTGCATCATGCACTGCAAGCGACGACTTGATAAGCTCCATAGCGCCTTTAGCCGCTTCTGCTGCCGCGATTAACTGCGGCAGGAAAAGCCGACCGGCTTCGTAGTCCGCACCCACAGCATCTAACGCTGGAACAATCTCCCGCTCAATGAGCTCATAACCCGCTCTATCGCAAAGCATTGCCTGTATCATCTCCTCGGCTTCACGCTTTAAGCCGCGACGAATCAGGGCTTTAAAGCTTTGTTCTTTGGCGGGCATATCTTTACTTTCGCTCACAGCATTTGCATTTGAAAAGCGTTTGATATAATCACTTGCGTCCTTATCCTTATTATATAACACACGGAAAGAAGCAATGGCATCGACCATGCTTTTCACATTGGGATTGATAATGGCAAGATCAAGTCCATGCGCCATGGCCAAGGTCAAAAAACTGCGGTTTAATTCTTCGCGGCAAGGTAAGCCGAACGATATGTTAGAAACGCCCAAAACCGTGCACACTCCCAACCTCTCTTTGACCAATTTGAGCGTTTGCAGAGTTTCCACAACCGCCTCCTGCTCAGCAGAAGCCGTCAGAGTCAAAGCGTCTATACAGATGTTTTGGCGACTGATGCCATAGGCTTCAGCACGTGCCACAATTTTCTCTGCGATTTTAAACCGTTCCTCGGCTTTTTGCGGAATACCTTTTTCGTCTAATGTAAGGCCAATAACCGCCGCTCCATATTTTTTAACAAGCGGCAAAACAGCATCCAGCTGTGTATCCTCTCCATTAACAGAATTGACGATAGCTTTACCATGATACAGGCGCAACGCCCGCTCTAAAACCTTCGGGTCAGAAGAATCAATTTGCAACGGTAAATCAGTCACACCTTGCAAGGATTTAAGCACGCGCTCCATCACCTTCACTTCATCAAGGTCAGGCAGGCCGACGTTGACATCTAAAATATCGGCACCGGCCTCCTCCTGCTCTATGGCACGGCGCAGAATAAATTCCATATCACCCGTCCTGAGTGCTTCCTTCATGTCTTTTTTGCCGGTGGGATTAATTCTTTCGCCGACAATTTTAACGTCATCTATCTGCACCATACGCGTCGGCGAACAAACGCGAGGCGGTATAACCGGCAGGTTTCTTGTGATGTTGACGTCGGTCAATGCCTCTTTAACTGCCTGAATGGTTTCAGGTGTGGTACCACAACAACCGCCTAAAACCTTGCAACCCATTTTTGCCAGGCGTCTGCTGTATTTTGCAAAATCACCATCATCGTTGTGATAGCTCACCTTGCCATCCACGCTCTGCTCCGGCAAGCCGGCATTAGCCTGCACGATGATGGGCAGGGTCGTGTGTTGTGCCAGCGTTTCCACAAGGGGAATCATATCCTGTATGCCCACCGAACAGTTAAAGCCGATTGCATCAGCACCCATTCCCTCTAAAACCGCAGCCATGCATTCGGGCAGGCAACCTGTAAAGGTGCGGCCTGTTGCCTCATAGCTCATCGTAACAAATACGGGCAGATCACTGTTTTCTTTTGCGGCTAAAAGAGCCGCTCTTGCTTCGTATAAGTCTGTCATGGTTTCAATTAAAACCAAATCAGCACCTGCCTCGGCACCACAGACAATCACTTCCTTAAAAACATCATAGGCTTCCTCAAAAGATAAGCTTCCCATTGGTTCTAATAGTTCTCCCAGAGGTCCCACATCTAATGCGACAAATCCTTTTCCGGAAGCAGCTTCTTTAGCGCGTGCAACGCCGGCAGAAATCACTTCTTCGGGAGTGTATGATGAACCTGCCATTTTTTTACGGTTGGCGCCAAAGGTGTTGGTCGTGATAATCTCCGCACCTGCGTCAAGATACGACTTGTGGATGTCTTTGATTGCCTCCGGTTCACGAATATTGAGTGGTTCCGGCGTTTCACCTGCAAGTAAAAGGCCCTTTTGCTGCAGTATAGTTCCCATGGCTCCATCAAACAAAATCGGGTTTGTATCGGCTAATCTCTCTCTGATATTCATTCTGTTTCATCCTTTCTGCAGGTTTTATATTGACAAGTTTCCCTTAAGTTGCATGTTTTGCACGATGAACGTTTTTTATCTTCTGACTTATCCACTATACCCAGAACCGCAGTTACCGATTTTTTAGGTGTCAGAATTAAGGCTTCTGATACATGTAAGCCGATTTGCTTTTGGGCATCAAGTGTTGTTAAAAACTGATTCTGAATAGTCAGGGGTAAGTCTCCGTAACCGGGGCTATACCTGTCTGTTAGGCTTTTGGTTGCGTCTAATTTTGTCACAATCTCCTCGCAGACCTTATCACATAAGGCCTCTATAGCCGCATCCATACAGGCATCAATCAACAAACCTTGTGTCATAGAAATCGCCATTGCGCGACGAATCAACTGTTCTGTGCCACTACCTAACGTTGCCGCCATTAGAATACACTCTTCAGCGTGACACAAATGCTTTTTAATGTCCTCACCGGGTAAAAACAACGTTGTTTGCGGAAGACAGATGCCGTTTTTCTCCGGCTGAACAGAAAAAAAGCGATAACAAAACCGGGGGCTTATGTGTGCCTCCGTTTCTGCAATCGCTTTTTCTACCTGCCACTGCCAGTCTGCATCATGAGACAGTGAAGCAGCCGCTGTATAACGAAAAACCTCTTCCGGATTGATTCGTATGTTCAAAACCTTCACCTTGCTTTTTTGAATACCCAGCCTACACATTTACTTATCGGACAAAAACCAATGTTCGATGCCATAAAAAATATCGCTTGCCGATGGTGTGATACCACCCATGAGACGTTCGTCAAAAATCAGCAAATCATATTCAAAGCATAAGCCAATCATAGGCATATCTCTTTTTAACACACCGCAAAGCTCGCGGAATAAAGACTGCTTTTCCTCTTCACTGCCCGATAGCGATATACGTGATAAAAGGGCATCTGCCTCTTCATTTGAGTAGCCCAAAAAGTTTTCATCTGTTTTAAACAAAAATGATACATCATAATTGTGGCTCAATCTTACGTTACCAATAAACAAATCATATGCTTGATTTGCAATGCGTTCAGAATACTCTGTAAAGGGAAGAGCCGTTACATGCACAACTACGCCGGCGGTTGCCAAATGATTCTTAACAGTTTCAGCCAGCTTCATTCGTGTGGCATTTTCTTCATTCACCAAAAGCTCGAGTATTAAATCAACCCGTTCACCATACACTTCTTTATCCAGAAATCCGTCTCCGTCAGAATCCTGCCATCCGTCTTCTGCCAAAAGTGTTTTGGCATAGGCTACATCATAACCAACTGTTGATAAGCTTGCATCATTCCAGCAAGAGTGGTTTGGAATAGGCAAATCCGCCGTTTCAGCGTGCTGAATCGATCCGGCGCTTAAAATTGATGCTCTGTCCAGGCTAACGGCCAATGCAATTCTTGTTGTCGTTGTAAGCAGTGCCCGATTCTGATTGTTAATACCCACAAAGGTGAAACTACCATCAATATATTCGCATGATGAAAGATTTCTTTTGGGCGTGTATTGAGATAAATCTACCGTATCAGAAGGCAGTAGATCAATCTGCATATTTTCCAACATTGCCACGGCTGTTTCGCGATCCCGCAGTAACAACACCTGAATGTCTGAAATATGTGGCACAAAAGAACAATGATAATTCTCATTCACAGACAGGTATAGCTCTTTGCTTTTTTTATAGCTTTGCACCTTATAGCGGCCCGTGCCGTTAGGCACATATTCTGTCGCTTTGGCAAGGGCTTGCTCTATTGATCCAAAATCCGCTTGTGAAAGAACGGGAAAATCCATTAAGGCGATAAAGTTTGCAACCGGCTTACTTAGTTGCACGGCAAAACTCATACCCTCTGCACCGTACGAGGCTACTTCGCTGTAACGTCCGGAGAAAACGCCGCCGGATGCACGCACCAGTTCAAAGCTTGCGGCAACATCCTGCGCTGTTAAAACGGCGCCATTGTGAAAGCTCACATTGCTTTTAATGATAAATTCATAGGTTAAGCCATCCGGCGAGACCGAATAGCTTTCACACAAAACAGGTTGTGGTGCATCATTGACAGAGGTTTTAAACAAGCCGTCAAACACAAGACCTAAAACATGTCTATTATTTTCGCTTGTGGCTAATGCCGGGTTTAAACTTTTTGCCCCGGTTAATGCCAAGCGCAACATACCGCCGCTGACCGACTTTTCATGATGGTTTTCATAAGCCGTCAGTCCAAACTCATCCACCGGTTCTGCTTGCCTTTGATTACCGCAGGCTGATACGCCGATTAATATACAAACGGTCAGCAATATAGAAAGTACCTTCTTCATCGGCGTTCACACCCTTTTACTGTTCGTTTTCAATATAGTTTTCGTATTGGGGCGGATTACACACAGGACATTGTCTGAGCGCAATTTCTTCCACCATTGACCAGGGGATTTTCTGTGCATCCTTGGTTAATTTTTCGCAGCCCTTTACATGATAGGCTATGTCATAATTCCAATAAATATCCGGAGCATTTTTTTCAGTTACCACCGTTTTATTGGAAGAAGGCGCCAATGTTGCCATTGGATCTTCATTCGCCGGCTGCTGCGCATCATCGGTCGGTGCCTCAGACGCAATCGGCGCATCCGTTGCCGGAGCCGGATCATCCACATTCTTTTTTGCACAGCCTGCTATAGAAGCCATGCAGATGATTGCCAACAGGAACGAAAGAATCTTTTTCATCATTACTCTTCCCTTTCAAATTGTAACGCAGTTTGAATATACGCGCATGCCTCTTTAATGGCTTCCTCAATCGCGAGGTCTGTTGCGGCTTCTTCTTGTCTTAATTTATATTCCACAATACCCTCAGACGCTTTTTTACCAACTGTAATACGAACCGGAATACCAATCAAATCAGCATCTTTAAACTTAACACCGGGGCGCTCGTTACGATCATCCAAAAGCACTTCGATGCCGTTTTTCTGCAACTTTTTATAGATATCTTCAGCCAGTGCCATTTGTTCTTCGTTCGTGCCATTAACAGGTACAACAACCGCCTGATAAGGCGCCACGCTCACAGGCCAGATGATGCCGTTTTCATCATTATTCTGCTCAATAACAGCGGCAAGGGTTCTGTTAATACCGATACCGTAGCAACCCATAACGATTTTTGTAGCGGCGCCATTTTCATCCAGATATGTGCAGTCAAGCGCTTCTGTATACTTAGTGCCCAGTTTAAAGATATGACCCACTTCAACGCCGCGTGTTGTGCTGACGGGCTTGCCGCAACGTGGGCAGACATCGCCTTCTGTGATGGTGCGCAAATCTGCAATCACTTCCGGTGTAAAGTCTTTCATATTAACATTTTCATAGTGGTAGTCGCTCTCGTTAGCACCAACAATGAAGTTTGACATTTCTGCCACTTCAAGGTCACAGTACACCGGAACAGGAAGACCAATAGGACCTGCAAAGCCAACCCTTGCACCGGTTACCTCTACCACAACATCAGCCTCAGCCAGAGCCAGTTCATTTGCTCCAAGCAGATTTGCAAGCTTGGTTTCGTTCACTTCTCTGTCGCCTCTAACCATAACAGCAACAGTTTTGCCATCAGCCGCATACAGAAGTGTTTTTGCAAAGTGCTTTTCATCTGTATGTAAAAAGTCAACAAGCTCTTCAATGGTGCCGGCTTTTGGGGTATGAATCTTCTTTAATTCCTTCGGCTCTTCCTTAGCCATTTTCTCCGGCACACAAGCAGCCTTTTCATCATTTGCCGCATAACCGCAGGCTTCGCAATAAGCCACAGTATCTTCTCCGCTTTCGGATTTAACCATAAATTCCTGTGAACCGGAACCGCCCATAGCACCGCTGTCGGCATCTACGACAATAAAGTCAAGACCCATGCGCTTAAAGGCGTTGCAATAGGCTTTGTACATTTTTTGATAGGAAACATCCAAACCTTTTTCATCCCTGTCAAAGCTGTATGCATCTTTCATGATAAATTCGCGGGAACGCATAACGCCAAAACGCGGACGTCGTTCGTCACGGTATTTGGTTTGAATCTGATATAGGGTTAATGGCAGCTGACGATACGAAGAAACCTCTCCTTTTACAATCTGTGTAAAAATTTCTTCGTGCGTAGGGCCTAAGCAAAAATCGCGGGCGCCTCTGTCTTTTAAACGGAACATTTCAGGGCCAAACACATCCCAACGACCCGACTCCTGATAATATTCTGCCGGCAAAATAGCAGGCATCAAAAGTTCCTGTGCACCGGCTGCATCCATTTCTTCGCGCACAATTTGTTCTACCTTATGCAAGGTGCGTAAGCCCAGCGGTAAAAAGGAATAAATACCGGCGGCCATTTTACGCATCATAGCGGCACGCAACATAAGTTGATGACTGACTGTTTCTGCCTCTGCAGGAACCTCTCTTAAAGTTTTGAGCATCATGTTTGAAACTCTCATGGTTATGAATCAATCCTTTCAAAATCAACCGGACGCTTTCTTTTAAAGCTTCCGTTTATCCTCGGTGGGGTACAAAAAACCTCATTATATATATAATAAACATTCTTCACGCGCCTGTCAACAGTATTTGCAAAAATAATTGACAAAAACACAGATTTCCTATACAATAATGAAGGAAGTGCCAACTTTTCCCACAAGGAAGGAAGTAAACATGAAACTGATAAAAAACGCACATATTCTCACCATGGAAGATACAGACTATGAAAATGGCTATATTTTAATAGATGGAACCACCATTTCAGACCTCGGTCCTATGGATGCTTTAACCGTTTCAGAAGATGATTGCGAAGAAGTGTTTGACGCGTGCGGTGCGTATGCACTCCCCGGCTTTATCGATGCCCATTGCCATATTGGTCTATGGGAAGAAGGTGCCGGTGAAGAGGGCGCTGACGGCAACGAAACAGGCGATCCTATCATGCCTCAACTGCGCGCGATTGACGGCGTAAACCCCAGTGACCTGGCGTTTAAGGAAGCCCTTCGCGCTGGTGTGACAACGGTTGTCACCGGTCCCGGCAGCAGTGCCATCATCGGCGGGCAGTTTGCCGCCCTTAAAACCGCAGGCGACTACATAGAAGAAATGCTCATTAAAGAGCCTATTGCCTTAAAAGCCGCTTTGGGCGAAAACCCTAAAAAAACAAACGGCGAAAAGTTTCCCGCAACACGCATGGGCACGGCGGCACTTTTGCGTGAAACCCTGTTTAACGCCCGCGAATATGTGCGCAAACAGGATGCTTATACAGCCGCAGGCAAAACGGACAATTTAGAATTAGACTTTAAAAACGAAATACTGGCCAAAGTCATCCGCAAAGAACTGCCACTTAAGGTGCATGTGCACCGTGCCGACGACATCTGCACTGCTCTGCGTATCGCCGAGGAATTTGACATCATAATCACACTTGACCATTGCACAGAAGGTCACTTCTTAACAGACCTTTTGGCACAAAAACAAGTACCGATTTTGCTGGGACCTGCTATTTCAAATCGCAGTAAGCCGGAGCTTAGGCACAAAACCTCTGCCATCCATGTGGATATGGATAAGGCCGGCATACCTTTTGCCATCATCACAGACCATCCGGAGCAACCGATACACACGCTGTATCTAACGGCTATTCTAATCCACCGTGACGGTGTTTCCAAACAAACAGCCCTTCGCTCTATCACCATAAACGCCGCAAAAAGTGTAGGTCTCTGCGACCGCATCGGAAGCCTGGCACCCGGCAAGGATGCCGATATTGTGATTCACGAGGGAGAGCTGCTCACGCTTGACGCAAACATCAAAGCCGTTTTTGTAAACGGTCAAAAAAGATAATGTTTCATTGGCCGCATCGCATATGTTTTCTTTTTGTTGTACATACTAACAAAAAATACAGAATGAGGTGCGGCCATGATTTTAACCGAAAAATTAACCGAAAACCAAGCCTTACTCGATGAGATACTGCCGGTTGGAAAGAGCACCGATCTACTCGTTCGTAATTTCAACTTTGGCGGTCGTGAGGGAAGGCTTTATTATTTAGACGGATTTTTAAACGATATTGTGATGGAGCGCCTGGTGGCACAGCTCATTAATCTGACACCAAAAGCTGTGAATCAGGCGACGGATATGCAGGATTTCGTCGATCGCTTTATCACATATACAGAGGTTGATATCTACACCAAAACCGATGACGTTATCACACAACTTTTAGCGGGCAAAAGTGTATTTTTAATCGACGGGTTTAAGGGGGCCCTGATTTTAGATCTGCGTGACTACCCCATGCGCTCAGTTTCAGAGCCTGAAAAGGAGCGGGTAATGCGCGGGTCCCGTGACGGTTTTGTCGAAACCGTCATCTTTAACACAGCTCTGATCAGGAGAAGAATTCGTGACCCCAAGCTGATTGTAGAGATGGTTAATATTGGCGACCGTTCCCGTACCGATGTTGCCATTGTGTATATTGAGGATTTGGCAAAGCCCGATGAGCTTGCCATTATCCGCAATAAAGTCAAGGGCATCAAAACGCAATCTCTGACCCTCAATTTAGAAAGTTTGGCAGAATGCCTGGTGCGCAGCAGGTGGTACAACCCCTTTCCTAAAGTACGCTACACCGAGCGTCCTGATTCTGCTGCGGCGGCTATTTTAGAGGGAAACATCATTCTTCTGGTCGACAACGCCCCGGCAGCTATGGTACTGCCCACCTCTATCCTCGATTTTTTGCAGGAACCAAACGATTTTTATTTTCCGCCCCTCATCGGCACCTATATCCGCATGATTCGCAATCTCATCTTTTTCTTCACCCTGGTGCTTTCGCCCCTTTGGCTTTTAACTTTAGAATCCATGCATATGTTGCCACCACAGCTACACTTTTTGGGGCTATCAGAACCTGCCAATGTGCCTGTTATCTGGCAGCTTTTAATGCTGGAAGTGGCAATTGATGTACTGCGGCTGGCCTCAGTAAACACACCCAACATGTTGGGAAATTCACTCAGCATCATCGGCGCACTGTTATTGGGTGATTTTGCAGTAAAGTCCGGCTGGATGGTCCCTGACGTGATTTTGTATATGTCCTTTATCGCCATTGCCAGCTTCACACAGCCCAGCATCGAATTTGGTTATGCGTTTAAATTCATGCGTGTTCTTTTGCTGATTCTCACCTATTTCTTTAAACTTTGGGGCTTTATTGGCGGTTTGATTCTAATCGTTATTGTAATGGCAACCAATAAAACCGTTACAGGCAAAGGCTATTTATATCCCTTAATCCCCTTTGACTGGAAAGCGCTAAAAACACATCTGTACAGAAGCAAAATCCGGGCAGATTTTGATAGCAAGAAATAAAAGAAGCGGCGTAACCTTGGTTACGCCGCTTCTTTTATTCTCTGTCAGCTTAACAGCACATCACTTATCAGCATAATACAAAAACCGATTAAGAAGGTGTAGGTTGCTGCCCTCTCGCTGCCATGGGCATGCGTTTCGGGAATCATTTCATCGCTCACCACATATAACATGGTGCCGCCTGCAAAGGCGAGTGCAAACGGTAGAATGAAGGCAGAAACACTAACGGCAAAATAGCCGATAAATGTACCCACCACTTCAATCAACCCCGTCAGCAAAGCGCAAACAAGGGTTCTGCCTTTTGATATGCCCACAGACAGCATAGGGGCAATAATGACCATGCCTTCCGGAATATTCTGCAGGGCTATACCGCCTGCAATCAGTAAAGCACGTGAGGCATCTCCCGAACCAAAGCCAACACCCGCCGCTATACCTTCCGGCAAATTGTGTATGGCAACGGCCATCACAAACAATAAGATTTTATTCAGGCTGGCATTGTTATGTGCTTCTGAATCAATACCCACCAGTTTGTGCATATGAGGCACTAATTTATCTAAAATGTTAAGCGTCAAGGCGCCGACAAAAATCCCAACCACCGTAACAAACACGCTGAGCTTTCCGCCATATTCAAGTGAGGGTAAAATTAAACCCAATACGGCTGCTGCCATCATAACGCCCGCGGCAAACGAAAGAATGATATCTGAAAACTTGTGAGATAGATTTTTAAATAAAAAACCAATCACCGCTCCAACAGCGGTTGCCCCGCCTACACCGAGCGCTGTAAGTAATACCAGTTTCATGACTTCTCCTTTCAGAACAGATAATTTTTATAGCATTTCTAAAAACCTTTGCAATTTTTGTGCAATCACAGCATTGCCGTTATCGTTGGGATGCAAACCATCGGGAATGTATGTTTCCTGAATCTCTGAAATAGCAGGTTGCATATTAATAGTTAATTTACTTCCTCTTGTTTTCACTCTTTTTGGTGTCCTTCAGCTGAATCAAAATTCCCAAAATGATGATGCTCAGTCCGACAAAGTTCATAAGCTTTAGAGGCTCATGCAGGATAAGGCCGGACCACAAAAGCGATGCAAAGGGGGTTAGGTACGCAAGGTTTGAGATTTTGGCTGTGTTCCCTTTGGCCAATGCAAACACCCAGGTCGTGTTCGGTATTGCCATGGTGAAAATACCGCTCCACAGGAAGCCTAAAATTTGGGTTCCCTGCGGCAACATCACCTCTTTTTGCACAATGACCATTAAAGCTGTCAGCAAAAACGAAACTGTAAAATAAATCATCATGGCAATACAGTTGTCGTAATTGTACTTTTTATTGACGGCCACAAACAAGCCATATGAAATTGCTGCCAAAACACATAAAAGGCCACCGGAAACGATGTTGGGATTCAACGTCAGCAGTTCGCCTCCAACAACGAGGGCAACACCCAAAAAGGATAAGAGTAAGGCGATGCACTTGCGGATTGTCATTTTCTCTTTTAAAATGATGCAGGCAAACACGATGCTCATAATCGGCCACAGGTAATTAATAATAAACGCTTGCGAAGCCGGCAGCAACGCCGCCCCACCATAATAAAAAATATGATATAAAAAGATACCCGGGATACCCACCAGAGAAATAATGAGATAATCCTTCACGCCGTATGTTTTGCAGATTTTCAGGCGACCGGTTACCAAATTGAAGATAAATAAACTAACTGCCGCAAAAAACGAGCTGAAGCATAACACCTGAATATTGTTAAAGTCGCTCAGCAGAAGTTTAGCTGAAACAGCCATTGTCGACCAAAAAAAGATAGAAACACCGGCAAAGATATATGCTTTTTTCATAACTTCCTCCATTTACTGATTTCACTACGTACAAATATCAGGGTCGGTAAGAAATTACAAGCTCTGTTACATAGCCGTTTTCAACCTCAATAAAAGAATCACGGTACATATAGGTTACAATTTCTGCACGGGTTGCTTCTCTGTCCGGCGAAAAGGCTGTAGAAAGCCCCTCGAACAGTCTGTTTTCTTCTGCCCAGATGGCTGCATTCTGATAATAGGCGCCCTCATACCGACCATTGACCGTTGCTGGCACCGGCTTTCCTTTTGCACGGTGCAAAAAGGTAATCACCTGCGCACTTGTGCAAGTCGCTTCCGGCGAGAAGGTGGTGCCCGAAGTTCCTGAGGTAATGCCGTTTCGCACAGCCCAAATCACCGCATCATAGTAATAATCGGAGTCATCCACATCGGTAAAAGGATTACTTCCCTTCACACTCGGCCGTCCGCTTAAACGGTATAAAAAGGTAACCACCTGCCCTCTTGTGCAGGTTGCTTCTGGCGAAAAGGTTCTAACCGATGTGCCGGACGTGATACCGTTTTCATTGGCCCATACAACAGCATCATAAAAATAATCATCTTTAGAAACGTCATTGAACGGATTTTTGGGGTTGGGAACCGTGTAAAATTCGAATTCACCCGGCACTTGCTGACGAAGGTTCCAGATTTCTTCACCGGCACCGTAGTATGAATCGAAAAATTCCGGACCACCATAGCAATATAGCTTTTTCTCACTGCCGGCACCGCCAAAGGACTCTATACCGATGCCATATTGACCATCCTCCAGGCGGTAAATGCCGGCATCTGTGCCACCGCTGCCACCGATACTGGTTGCAAGTATATCCGTGCCATATCCCGTCTCAGGACATTCATAAATACCGGCAGCCCGATATATTGGAGTTGAATGATCTAAACCGTTTGTAAAATCAAAGCTTAAGTTGCAGTAATAAAAAACCGCACAATAATCCCAGTTGGACGCATCAGCATAAACCATAACCAGCTCTGGAATGAGATTATTATCAAAATCAATGTAAAAATGGCCTTTGTAATTAGTAAACCCATTCGGCGCCTTGGCGGCTCTTAATGTTTCTGTATAGCAGTTCAGGGCCTTTTCCGGCGTAATAGCCACCGACTCGTTTGCCAAGACGGGCAGGCCAACGGAAACCATCAACATCGCCACTAAAAGACATACGCTTACAAGTTTTTTCATTTGTTTCTCTCCTTTGTTTTGTCCTATGTTTAAAATATATACTGCGTTTCACCCAGCGCCATTCTCTAACTCTGTTATCGCCTTCCCTAACGTAAGAGCCATATAAAGTCCTCGCTCCATAGATTCCTTCACAACATATTCCTCTCTCGTATGCATGCCTTCATATTGACTGACGCCCACGCAAAGTGCCGGTACCCCGAGGGAAAGCGGAATATTGCAATCGGTCGAGGCACTTGTCAGAGTGACTGCTTCACCTATGGCTTTTTCGATTACAGGAACAACCAATCGCTTAAGTGCCTCCATCTTTTCCGGCTCTACCTCGGCGCACGGTCTTGCGCCCACTTCTTTGATGGTAATTTGAACACCCCGTCTCTCAGCCTGCCTGAAAATCTCCTCAAAACGCCTTCGCATGTAAGCAAGGCATTCTCTGTCATCAGAGCGGTACTCGCAAAGCATCTCTGCATGCTGGGCAATAGAATTAACCGATGTACCACCATGCAACGTTCCCACATTATATGTAGTTTTCGTACCGGCTTTTTCCGGCACTTGAATCGTATATATTTGGTTGACAAGCCCGGACAGAACCTCTATGGCATTTGCATGCCCAAAATCATTATATGAATGACCGCCAACGGTGTTCACCTCAACTAAAAAGCGCTCCGAACCAACGCATCGGTCGTGGACAATGTTCAACCTACTGTCAAAGGCAATCAACTGCTTGATTCTGCCCTGATAAGAAGAAAACAGATGCTTCATACCCTTTAAATTGCCCAAGCCTTCCTCACAGGCATTAAATACAAATAAAATCCCACGAGAAGGCATGATGCGGTTCTCTATAAAATAGCGGGCCATCAGTAAAAGCACAACCACACTCGCCGTATTATCCCCTGCGCCGGGCGCATGTATATTGGTACCGTCATCATGATACGGCATGGGCTCTTTATCCTCAAAAACAGTATCGGTATGTGCCGAAAAAACTGTGATCTCCCGACTGTTTTCACATCCCAAGGGGTAAATAACATTACAAGCTTCATCAATATACGCGCCCGTAGCGCCCGCCTCTTCAAGCCAGGCCTTACAATATGCGGCCCGTTTTTGCTCAAAATGAGATGGCGCCGGCAGCATGCACAGTTCTTGCATGATGGTAAACATGTGCTCTTTGTTTTTTTGTACAAATTCTTTCATGTTGCACCTCTGTTTTACACTCTATTGTATCACGCTTAAGGCCTAAAAGCAACACCTTTTGCTTACTTTGTTGCCTGCAGATAATCTGCAAAAAGAGCATCTTGCAATTGTTTCAATAGTCCGGGCGCTTTGCCTCCCACGGGGATATCATCCACATGGGTTGCCACTATGCAAAAGTTCGAGCTGGAAGAAAGCATCACCTCATCTGCCTGCATTAAAAATTCGAGGGAGAAAGGCTCTTCTTTAACCGGAACACCCAATTGCCGACACATTTTGATTAAATTCTTTCTTGCAATACCGGGAAGCACAAGGTGGTCTAACGGTGCTGTGTAAAAAACGCCGTCTTTTAAACAATGCACATTGGTGTGTGCACCTTCTGTTACCCGGTTTTTTATTCCATCTGCTTCCTTTCTGTACATCACACATTCCTCTGCTCCAGCCCTTTTGGCCGCTTCAGAAGCAAGCACATTCGGCAGCAGGCAAAGGGTCTTAATATGGCACATAAAAAAGCGTATATCCTCATAGGAGATCAGCCTGGCCCGGTGGTAGATATCAGCTAATTTCCTCGGTGTAACCGTCACCCACAAACTTGCCTCAGAATCAGCCGGAAAGACATGATTTCTCGGCACATTAGCCGCCCTTGTAATCTGCCAATATAAAAACGCTTCTCCGCTTGACTCACTCGTATCAACCTTGGAAACAAGGTCATTTAGTAAGTCCTTTAATTCTTTTTTTGAATAGGGAATCTCAATTTCTACCAAAGCCGCTGAACGATAAAATCTCTCTACATGGTCATCCAGGCAATAAATCACGCTGTTTCTGGTCGCTGTGGCATCATAAACGCCATCACCAAACCAACAAACCCTGTCGCTCATGGGTATGCTCATGTTTTCTATCAAATCATATTTTCCGTTATAATAACCAAGATTTTTTAATAAGGCTCCCATTTTTAAGTCTCCCTGTTTGCATATCTTTTTTATATATTTTGTCGATTTTTTGATTCTTCATGCATAAGGGCATTCAAACTGACATTGTATTCTTATATCCGCTCTTCTTCATAGTCAAGTTATGCTATCTGGTTCCTATGCTTTTCCTATTTTCGGTTGATCCACAGGAAGATTTCGTAAAAAATTAAGCACAAGCGGTGCGGAAATAAAGAATGCAAACACATCTGCTATTGCCTGCGCCGATTGAACGCCGAAGAGTCCAAAAAAATGCGTCAGCAGTAACAGGATAGGGATAAACAGGATGCCACTTCTGAGCATGGATAAAAAGGTGGCCATTTTGTTTTCACCTATACTTTGAAACAGCATATTGGAACAAATTGTAATTGGATGGAAAAAAAGTGATAGCAGCTGCAACTTAAGGCTTAACGTTCCAATTTCAATCACCATCCTGTCATCACGGAAAAGCTCTATCAGGTGATTGGAGAAAATCAAACCCACAACAACGAAGGCACCCAAAATCACCTCACCTATCGTAAAAGTAAAAAAGAATACTTTTTTCACTCTTGAATAAAATTTGGCACCATAGTTAAAAGACGCAACCGGCTGAAATCCCTGGCCGATTCCAAGACCCACAGCAAAAATAAAAAAGGTGATTTTATTAACAATCGACATAGCCGCAACGGCCGCATCACCCCCGACGCTACCTGCCAGATTGTTGAGCAACATGGTTGCAATACTGCTCAAACCTTGCCGGCACAGACTGGGAAGGCCGGTTGCCACTATTGTGAAAATGCCTTGTGGATTTTCCTTAATAAATTTCACATGTAACTTGCTAAGCGTTTTGCCCCGTAAAAACACGGATAACAAAATCAAAAAGCTGACCAACTGCGAAATAGCTGTAGAAAGTCCCGCACCCGCTATCCCCATGTCCAATCCGAATATCAGTATAGGGTCGCCGATGATATTTAAAACTCCGCCAATGGTAAGACCGATCATGAAAAAAAATGCTTTTCCCTCGTATCGTAAAATATTATTCAAAGCAAAACTCATCATCGTAACAGGAGAGGCAATCAAAATATAAATTCCGTATCCTTTCGCATAGGGAAGAATTGTTTCCGTACTGCCCATCAGACGCATGATAGGCTCTATAAAGATAAGACCCAAAACACCAATCAACATACCAACGCAAAAACACGCAGTAATGCTTAAAGAGGCAAAAACGCTTGCACTGTGCACATCCTGCTGACCCAGTTTTCGCGCAATGATGCTGCCTGCGCCGTGGCCAAACATAAAGCCGAACGCCTGAATAATCGCCATCAAACCAAAAACAACCCCAACTGCCCCACTGGCACTGTTACCCAACTCACTGACAAAATATGTATCGGCCATGTTGTAAATATTGGTGACCAACATGCTGATGGTTGTCGGAATGCCCAGGGTAATGACAAGTTTGGGAATAGGCCAGGTGGTCATTTTTTTGTATTGGTCAATGTCTTGTTTTTTCACTGTGTTCATCTCTTTCTTAAGTTATAAAAGTGTTTTATAAGGAATCTGAGGATTAAATGTAATCAATATAAGGTATCTCTTGCCAAAGAGATGCCTTTCTATACCTCTGTCAAATCTTCTGCTCTTGTTGTAACGGGATTTCCTCGCGTAATATGTAAATATCAAAATCGGCAAACCATTTTATTTGATGTTTCATTCTCCTCTTTGTTTTCTTCGTACATTTCACGATAAAATTTAATGTCTCCATGCAATTCATTCTACCAGGAGTAAAAATGCTTGCTTGCAAGGGCGTTTTTACGACGCCGTCAATTGGCATACGCAGACCGAAAGACTGCAAGCGAGTTGTAAACTTGCAGGCGTTTTGCAAAGCAAAAATCCGTATATGCCAATTATATAATTAGGTTACAGGAAAGATGCACCTTGTTTTTAGCGATATACTCACTTCGCTCGTGCGATATATTTTCACTATGCTCAAATGCGATATAACTCCATTTCATTCCGTTGCGATATGATATAAATTCCTTTATCTCGTCCCGAAGGGACATATCGCATTACGAAGTAATATATCGCACCGCAAGGTATATCGCAAATTCCGTCAGGAATTTATATCGCTGATTTCAACTTCGTTGAAATCATTATACCATAAATTTACCGTTTAAAATTAATTCAAGGAAATTTATGGTGCAATGAACGCAACCTATTAAATTTTGTTCGGTATGCGTTCATTATACCACACTCATATTCCGTTGGCAACTTTTCCAAGGGGTTTACAGGATGTTTTTTCAAATAAACATGATCTATTATACGGGTAACTTTTCATTACATTTTTTAAATTTTCTGCTTACGGCTGACAGCATCAATATCGGCATCATAGTTTTGATGGTATCGGTTAACCTACGCAGTCTTAGTGTACTTTTGTTATACCCCTTCAAAAAAGGCATACATGCAATCCTCCAATGCGAATCATGTATACTTTTTTCTTATCCCCTTTATAAAAATCTACGCAGTTTTAAAAAAAAGGTAGACAAATTGGATAAAAAAGGAGTATAATAATGTCTATTGGGAGATACTGCTATTAGACTCCTGAAATTTGATTTTGGAGAGTGTGTAAAATGAAACTTATTATCAAGAACAATTATGATGACATGTGTGCATGGGCTGCCCAACACATTGCCGATGCAATTAACAGTCATACAGAAAATCGTCCCTTTATTCTCGGACTTCCGACCGGTTCTTCACCTCTCGGCGTGTACAAACGGCTGATCGAAATGAATAAAGCCGGAACTGTTAGCTTTAAAAATGTTGTAACTTTTAATATGGATGAATATGTAGGTCTCCCGAAAGACCATGACCAGAGCTACTGGTATTTTATGCATGATAATTTCTTTAATCACATTGATATCCCTGCAGAAAACATCAACATCTTAAACGGTATGGCTGAAGACCTTGAAGCAGAATGCCAGCGCTACGAAGATAAAATTGCTTCTTATGGCGGTATTGACCTGTTCTTAGGCGGCAGCGGCGTAGACGGCCACATTGCCTTTAACGAACCCTTCACTTCTCTTACCTCGCGCACAGGCGTTCGCGCTCTAACACAGGATACCTTGATTGTTAACTCCCGCTTCTTTGATAACGATCCAAACAAGGTGCCCAAAACCGCTCTTTCCGTTGGTGTTGGCACGGTTTGCGATTCCAAAAAGGTTCTGCTTCTCATCAGCGGTCACAACAAAGCACGCGCTCTGCGTCATTGCGTAGAAGGCGGCGTTGACCACGCATGGACCATTAGCGCTCTGCAGATGCATCCCTGTGGCATTGTTGCCTGCGACGAAGATGCCTGCGGCGAATTAAAGGTTGATACGTACAAATACTTTAAAGAAATTTACAAAGACGAAAAGTAAGTTTCTCTGTCACACAACAGGAAAACCGAAAAGCCGGCCAGCAAAATTGTTGACCGGCTTTTCGGTTGCATACATATAAAAAACCGGTCAACACCTGCTGTACATGCCTGAAAAAAGCATATACAAAAACACCGCCGTTATGCGGTTTTCGTTTACTTTTCACAATATTTGGTTGTCCAAAAAATTTTTACAAACAAAAGTGTTGACATTTTTTTGTGAATTATATATAATATTTGTGTTATACTTTCAGGGCATACCAAGGCTTGTGCTGGTATGCCATTTTTTGAAAAATATGGGAGGCATTTGTATGAAAAACCAGTATTTGCAAGACGTATTAGAAAACGTCAAGAAAAGAAACGCCGGCGAACCTGAATTTATTCAGACCGTAACCGAAGTTTTGGAAACAATTGAACCTGTTGTTGAACAGCGCCCCGACCTCGTTGAAGCCGGTGTAATCGACAGAATGGTAGAACCCGAAAGACAGATCGTGTTCCGTGTTCCCTGGGTTGATGATAATGGCAAAGTGCAGGTTAACCGCGGTTTCAGAGTGCAGTTTAACTCTGCTATCGGTCCTTACAAGGGCGGTCTTAGATTTGCCCCCAACGTATATGCCGGTATCATTAAGTTCTTAGGCTTTGAACAGACCTTTAAAAACAGTCTTACCTCTCTGCCCATGGGTGGTGGTAAAGGTGGTGCTGACTTTAATCCCCAGGGTAAGTCTGATGCTGAAGTTATGCGCTTCTGCCAGAGCTTTATGACAGAGCTTTACAGACACATCGGCCCCGATCTCGATGTACCCGCAGGCGACATCGGTGTTGGTGCAAGAGAGGTTGGCTACCTGTTTGGTCAGTATAAGAGATTAAAGAACGAATTTACAGGCGTTTTAACCGGTAAAGGTATTTCCTTTGGTGGTTCCTTAATTCGTCCTGAAGCTACCGGTTACGGTGCCGTTTACTACACAGTTGAAATGCTGAAGCACTTCGGCGATGACATCAAGGGCAAAACCTTCGCAATCTCCGGCTTCGGTAACGTTGCCTGGGGTACCGTTAAGAAGATTAACGAACTGGGCGGTAAGGTTGTTACCATCTCCGGTCCCGATGGCTACATTTATGACGAAAACGGCGTAAGCACCGATGAAAAGATCGACTTTATGCTTGAAATGCGTGCTTCCTGCAGAAACCGCGTTCAGGATTATGCTGATAAATTCGGCGTTCCCTTCTTCCCCGGCGAAAAGCCCTGGGGTACCAAGGTTGACATCATCATGCCTTGTGCTACACAGAACGAAGTTGGCATGGCAGAAGCTGAAAAAATTGTTGCTAACGGCATTAAATACTATGTGGAAGTGGCTAACATGCCCACCACCAACGAAGCTGTTGCTTACCTGAAGGAAAATGGCGTTATCGTTGCTCCTTCCAAGGCTGTTAACGCCGGTGGCGTTGCTGTTTCCGGTCTGGAAATGTCTCAGAACTCCATGAGATACAGCTGGTCTGCTGAGGAAGTTGACGAAAAGCTCAAAACCATCATGAAGAACATTTTCGATAGTTCTGTAAAGGCTGCTAACGAATATGGTCTGGGCGACGACCTTGTTGCAGGTGCTAACATTGCCGGCTTCTTAAAAGTTGCTGAAGCTATGAAGGCCCAGGGTTGCGTTTGATTCCTACATAAGAATATAAATAAATATCCCCCCGTATAACGGGGGGTTTTTCATTTTCGGGCATAGCCCTAATACTACTGGCTACACACAAGTGCGTTTTTTTATTGGCCTGCCAGCCACGCA
>SVKI01000010.1 GCA_015068555.1 Oscillospiraceae bacterium
TGTTAGCCACAATATTGTGCGGTTCGTTCGGCTTATGGAAAACTGCCTGACCTCGACCGAGCACATGCTTTGTTTCGCCTGCCGTAACGATGATTTCGCCCCTATCCACATATACAATCTCCCAAAAGTTGTGTTTATCCATGGACCCATTAAAGTTTTTGGCAAATTCAAAATAAAAAATACTCATTATTTTTTCTATGTCAATCACAGGCACTATTGGCTCTTTCAGCATGCCGATTCCCCCATAATAAGTAAAGAACCTTCTTTATTTACCCAAAAAAAATTCTATTTTCGCATATAACCACAATTTCATTTATATCATAAAATATTATTTCAGTCAAGACTCACTTTATAAAAGTACACTTTTTGTTTCTATATGTGACTTGTTTTTCCGGTTTATAAATATTACAATAATACCATAACAACATATTTGTCAATGAACGAAAGGACGATTTATATGAAACAGTTATCAGTTCGTGATTGTCTCCACGTTGAGGAATTTCCGGCATATATGGATGGTTGGTGCAAAAAAAAGCCGGGATATGTAACCGTCAGCACAATCGGCAAAAGCGGCGGCTATGACATCTTAAAAGCAGTATTTACCGACCCTAACGTGAGCGACGAGGATAAGCAAGTCGTTCTGCTTACGGCCCAGCATGCATTGGAGCTTTCCGGCATTAACTCACTGCTCAGCGTAGGTAATTATCTTGTTTCGGATGCCCCGGATGCCGGCGAGATGCTCCAAAAGCTCATCATCGTGATGATTCCCTGTTCCAATCCTTATACCTATGCCAAGCAAGATGATGCCTATGCGGGTAAAAACGAGGCCGGAATAGATGAGTATGTTGCTTTTGACTTCAACGGAATCTCATTTGATGCCGAAACTGCTCCGGCGGCTCACGCCATCAAGCAGACGCTGGATTTTTACAAACCCGATCTAATGATGGATGTTCACGGCGTGATTTATCAGAACCAAATGGTCGTTGAGTCCTTGGGTTTTAGCGGAAACCCGACGCAGCGCTTTTATAACAATGAATTTGTCTGTCAGGTACAGCAAGCCGGTACGGATGCGGGGCATGCCATGAAGAGTCTGGATAGCTTAGAGGTCCTTCTGCAGACGTGTCTAGAGTGCACAGATGAGGAAATCAACAGTCGTTTCCTGGTGCAGAAGGGCAGGCCGGCTCAGGCATCGCTATACTCATATTACCACTACCACACCCTTGGCGGCACATTCGAAACCGGATGGGAGGGAAGCGTCGTTCCTCAAATCCTCGAGGCATTGAGGATCGGATGCAGAACATGGCATGGTGAGTATTATGCAGGTTATCCTACAAGGACAGTTGTAGGCCCCGGGATAAATCACAGTCTTCGGGCTTACGGAAATACTGCATCAATGAGAAGAAAGAGTCGCATTGAGCTTTGGAAAAACAGAGACAAGATAGGGTTTGGCCTTGGCCATCCCGAAATGCCCGGGTTGGAATCGGTATTCATTTATACCGACCCCAACGTTGCCGAAAACGTCGCAGCGTATTATGAACCCATGAACGACGTTATTGCCAAAATGGCACAGATGTGTGACATTGACGCAGAACGAATGCTGAAAATGCTCGATGCGCACTATCCGCAGCATGTGGGATATTGTCGCAACGCGAACGGTGATGCACTGCAGATTGAACATGGTATGACCGTACGTGTGGGATTGCCGTTTGCCGATGCCAGGAATTTCACCGTTCTTTATAACGGGTATGAAAAGCAGGAAGACGAGCTTGACGGTTATACTGTGACCAAAGACGCTAACTGGGTTTATATTGACCTCCACATTCCTGCCGATAAAATCTCTCCCTTTGCCATTGCAATGGTAAAATACGACTGTACAATTCCTCAGGCTGGCATCATGGAGTTTTAAGCAGCGTAAAACATTCGAAAGCTCCTTTTGCACAAAATAACTAACCCTTGACAAATTTACTGTCTCAACAAACCGGGGGCTGTACGTCAGACCATTTCATCTCTTATTATAAAAAAATAAGTGCAAGCAATCAACTACATCAATAGTTAATTGACTTACACTTTTATTGTACCAGGGGCTGTAGCAAATGCTACAGCCTGTTTTTGTATCCTAAAGACCTCACAACACGCCACGCTTCTATAAGCCGCTCTAATGACCAGGCGGCATTTGCCGGCGAGGTGGAAGGCAGCCTTTGCGCCTGTATGTTATATGTTTTGCGCATATATTGATTAAAGTATTTTTCCGCCGCTCCTCCATTAACAAAAATCTTTATAACCGCAGAATTCTGCAAAATGCAGCTTATATCATTTGGCACGGCATTTGTAATGCTGCTGTCGGCACTACCTGTAATCTCGCAAGAAGCCAACACATCCCACAGGGCAATTCTGTTCCTTTTTAGGAACTCCTTTTTTTGGGGAATTGTCAGTGGCACCTCCTCTTCAAAAACAGACGATAAAACGCGCCAGAACCGGTTTTGCGGATGTCCGTAGAAAAACCCTTGCTCCCGGGATTTAACCGAAGGAAAGCTGCCTAAAATCAGTATTTTTGAATGTTCATCATAAAACGGCGGGATCGGATGCGTAATCATCGGTTGTAAAAATCACGGCGCATCTGCTGACGACGGCGTTCACGCGCAATACGACGCTTTTTGGCCTCATGCATCGACCGCAAGATTAAGAACAAAACGATAATGGTCAGCGGCGTCATAACCCAAACATTGAAAATCAGATGGAACAACGTCGAAAATACCATGCGCAAAAAGCTTCTCGATATAGGCTGATTCGCAACTAAGTTAACTGCACCCAAAGACTGACCATCATAAAAATATTCTGCCCTGCCTAAAATATCGCCCTTTTTAACGGGTGCATAAATCTCCTCTTCAACAACAATCTCCGAGGATAATTTGTTTTTATCATAACCACCCGGCAGCAAAGCTTCAAAGGGCTCCTGTGCTGTTAAAATGGCCGTTTCATTGCCCTTGGCCCAATGCACCTCGTGTGTGGCAATAATTTCATTGACATCTGCAACGATATGTAAAGAAAAGTTATTAAATGCATAGTTAAACAGAGCTGCTGTATCTAAGAAAGAACCATTCTCCGTGCTTTCAAAAGGAGCTCCCAGCGTCACACAGAAAAATTCCTTTCCGTCTTTTGAGGCAAAAGAGGTTAAGCAAAAACCTGCTTTTTGCGTAGAACCCGTTTTAATGCCAGAAGCATATTTATATACATACTGATGTCCCTTCATGGGATTAATCAGCGCATTATTGTTAGACAGGTAACGAACTTCTTCATACTTCTCCGTCGGCGGGATCTCATACTGTGCCGTTCCCACAATTTTAGCAAACAACTCGTTCTCCATAGCATGCATACACAAGGTTAGTAAATCACGCGCCGTCGTATAATGATTATCATCGTGGTAGCCATGGGTATTCACAAAATTTGTATTGAGCATCCCCAACTCGTCGGCACGCACGTTCATCATATCCACAAAAGAAGGAATGTCGCCTGCAACGGCTTCTGCCAAAACATTGGCCGCATCATTGGCCGAAGCAACAAGCAGGGCATATAAAAGCTGCTCTACCGTAAGCTTTTCACCCTGTAAAATGCCTATATTACTTCCGTCACGGTCAATCCGGATAGCCGTTTCACTGGCCGTTAAAACGGTAGCAGGATCTAAATTTTCAATGGCTAAAAGGGCCGTCATCACCTTGGTTGTACTGGCAGGATATGCTTTTTCATCTGCCTTTTTTTCATAAAAAATGCGTCCTGTCCCTCTTTGCGCTAAAATGGCATGCTCCGAAACAATTTCCGGTAACGTAGCCTCTTTGGCCCACGATTGGGGTACAAATGTAAAACAGATGAATAAAATAAGTAATATCGCGCTGATTTTTTTCACAACAAGCCCTCCTCAATACTAATCACAACATATTTATTATACCAGTCATACAAGATTCTGTCAACCTCGACACAATATGTAGTGATTCGTCAAAAGGCGCATAAAAAGGGATGTTTTGAATCTTTATGCAAATTTACCAAAACTTTTTTTATTGTCTTTTTAAATTTATTAAGTGTGCGAATTGCAAAAAAAGTCGAATCATGCTATTATAAAGATACACCACAACAAACACAACAACCAAACTTTTTTTCATTTTCCCTCCTTTTAGAATAAAGGAATTCGTACAAAAAAACAAGAGCCTGTCTGGCTCTTGTTTTTTTGTATATTTATATACTTCCCTCTTGACGCACTCAGCAATCTATGATAAAATAGTTTTTAATACTAGATTAGGCAGTTTACCCCTTTATCAATAAATCGTCTTATGACAGAACGGAGTACATGATGAGCTATATAATTTTAACGGATTCCTCTGCCAA
Organism: Oscillospiraceae bacterium; assembly: GCA_015068555.1. Taxonomy (GTDB): domain Bacteria; phylum Bacillota; class Clostridia; order UBA1381; family UBA9506; genus UMGS755. Next base: position 4,378 of record SVKI01000010.1, read on the forward strand.
TCTGACAGATGAATTAATCGAACAATGCGGTGTGTCAGTTATTTCCTTTACCTTTCATGTGGGAGATAAAGAATTAAAAAGCTATATCAAAGGTCAAAAAACAGATTTAAAACAATTTTACACCATGATGGAGGAAAAAGAGCACATTACAACCAGCCTGATTTCACCGGATGCTTTTACCGATTTTTTCGAGGAGTTTCTCCAAAATGGGCTTGATATCTTATATATCGGCTTTTCTTCAGGCTTAAGCGGTACCTATCAATCCTCTACCATTGCAGCCGAACTATTAAGAGAAAAATATCCCGACCGCAAGATTCTGACGGTTGATACCCTGTGTGCTTGCCTGGGACAGGGACTTTTGGTCTATCACGCCTCCGAGCTTAAAAAGGCCGGAAAGAACATTGATGAAGTGTATGATTGGCTAATGGAAAACCGTCTGCGCATGTGCCACTGGTTCACCGTTGATGACCTATTCTTCTTAAAACGTGGTGGTCGAGTATCCGGCACAGCAGCCATTTTAGGCTCACTTTTACAGGTCAAGCCCGTTATGCATGTTGATGACAACGGCAAACTGATCGTAGTAGAAAAAGCACGCGGCAGAAAGCAGTCTTTTCAGGCTATGGTTCGCCATATGGAGCAAACGGTAGAAAACCCTGAAGAGCAAATGATTTACATTGCTCACGGAAACTGCGAAGAAGAGGCTCTGTATGTACAGCAGTTGATTCTGGATAAATTTTCTGTCAAGGGAACACTTATCAACTGTATCGATCCTGTTATTGGTTCTCATTCCGGCCCTGGAACAATGGCCATCTTCTATTTAGGAAGAAACCGGGATTAACATAATATATTAAAAAGAGTTGTACAAATGTACAACTCTTTTATTGTGTTTTTCTGTAGCTTTCTTGTATTTTTTAAATTATATTTGTATTTTTATTGACTTTTTGATTAATTTTAGATATAATAGCCCTGTAACTCATTTTATGGAGGTAAGGCTATGAATCTTTACACTCAATGTGCCAACCGTTTAAAACAGTTGCGTCGTGAATCCGGTCTTTCGCAAGAGGTGTTAGCTAAAAAGTTACGCATCTCCCGCAGTTGTCTTGCCAATTATGAGAGTGGTAAAAGACAGCCTGATTATGCCACCTTAATTCACATCGCTGACCACTTTAACGTCCTGACAGATTATTTGATTTGCCATATCAATCTGCGCTCATTAGAGCCTGAAGCAGCTGAAACTGCACTATATTTGCAAAATTATTTTTCAAGGCAGAGTTTCATTTTGGACCTTTCTGTTTTTACGCCTCAAAATCAAATGCTTATTTTGCATTATTACCACTTCCTTACGGCCAAAATACCGCACCAATGACTCGGCTGTACCCCAACCGCTTGACAACGCACAATTTTTCCTGTAATATCTTTACATAGAAATAAGCAAACAGGAGGCACTAACATGATAGAATCTACTGTATTTGATGGTACAATCACCTGTTCCTGCGGCAAGGTTCACCGTTCTTCACTGGAATTTTGCGTCATCGAAAATGGAGCACTTACCCGGCTTGCAAGCTTTGTTAAGCAGTATGGCGGGAAGAAAGTCTTTTTGCTGTCTGACGTAAACACCTACCCCTTAGCCGGCGACAGAATCGTTAGTCAACTGCGTGAAAATGGTATCGTCTGCATCTCCCATGTTTTTTCAGATGCACATTTAGAGCCGGACGAACACGCCGTGGGCTCCGCTCTTATGCACTTTGATTCAAGTTGCGACTGCATCGTCACACTCGGTTCAGGCGTCTTAAACGATATCGGAAAGATTTTAGCGAGTCATATGCACCTTCCGTATATCGTTGTAGCAACCGCTCCTTCTATGGACGGTTATGCTTCTGCCAGTTCTTCCATGGCGATGGACGGCGTGAAAGTGAGCCTCCCAACCACCTGTCCCCGGGTCGTTATCGGCGATATTGATATCGTAAAGCAAGCACCCATGCATATGCTTAAATCCGGCATAGGTGATATGCTTGCAAAGTATGTAAGCCTCTGCGAGTGGCGCATTTCCCATCTTATCACCGGCGAATACTATTGCGAAGCCATTGCCGATTATATCCGCACCATTTTACACACCTGCATCGAAGCTTCTCCGGGATTGATGGAACGGAATGACGATAGCGTGAAAACCATTTTAGAAGGCCTCGTCGCCTGCGGTTGTGCTATGGAATACGCAGGGCTTTCAAGACCGGCCTCCGGCATCGAGCATTACTTTTCACACCTGTGGGATATGCGTGGCCTTTCGTTTGGCGAACCGGTTGACCTGCACGGCATTCAGTGTGCCATCGGCACACGCTACGCACTACGAGCCTATGAGCAAATATTGAGAATAACGCCCGATATACACCGCGCACAAACCTATGTGGCCGGTTTTGATATTGATAACTGGTTTGATGAGCTTCGTGCTTTCGTTGGCAAGGGTGCCGATGCCATGATTGCCCTTGAACAAAAAGAGGGAAAGTATGATCCTCTAAAACACAAAGAGCGAATCACACACATTATACAGCATTGGGATGATATCTGTTCCATTATACGGGAGGAACTTCCCTCCTCCGCTGAATTTGATGCGATTTTAAAAACTCTTCAAATGCCCGAAACCCTTTCCGAAATCGGCCTTGATGAAGCCATCCTGCCCATGACCTTTAAGGCCTCAAAAGACATTCGAGATAAATATGTTTTGTCACGACTTGCCTGGGATTTGGGTATTATTGACGAAATAAAACTATAGAGGCTGTAGCATTTAGCTACAGCCTTTTTATTGTAACCCCAACGAGTTTCTTATTATAATTTTTTCTCATATTCGCAATTTTCACTGCTACACACGATTTTTTTAGCTTTACCTGCTTTTTTCAGAAGCAATCCTCCGCACTTAGGACAGGTTTCCGTAGCAACCGGCGTATCCCAGGTCATAAAATCACAACGAGGATTGTTTTCACAACCAAAATACTTTTTGCCACGCTGCGACTTCTTCTCTAAAATTCGACCTTTACATTTAGGGCAGATGGCGCCTGTTTCCTTGACGATTGGCTTGGCATTCCGACATTCCGGGAAGCCCGGGCAGGCCAAAAACTTACCAAACCGACCCATCTTATACACCATGTTGCGTCCGCATTTTTCGCAAATAACATCTGATACTTCATCGGCAACCTTGATTTTATCCAATTCTTTTTCTGCCTTTTGAAGATGTTCCTGGAAAGGACCATAAAATTTGCGGATGATGTTCATCCAGTCCATATCACCATCTTCAATGGAGTCCAATTCCTTTTCCATATTCGCGGTGAAGGCCACATCCACAATGTTTGCAAAATAGTCCGACATAATATCCGTTACCACCTGACCCAGTTCTGTGGGCACCAGTTGCTTTTTATCGCGACTTACATAACCACGGGAGGTGATGGTGGTAATCGTCGGGGCATAGGTACTGGGTCGGCCGATGCCCTTTTCCTCCAACGCCTTAATCAGCGTTGCTTCGGTATAACGCGGTGGCGGCTGCGTGAAATGCTGCGTATTTTCAATGCCTGCACAAATCAGCTTATCACCTGCAGAAAGGGGCGGCAATTTAGCATTTTTCTCTGTGTTTTCTTCGTCTGTTCCTTCTACGTACAGCACCATGAAGCCTTTAAACTTCATTTGGCTACCGCTTGCTTTAAAGACATATTGCCCGGCATGTATATCAACATTCACCATGTTATAAACAGCCGATTCCATCTGACATGCTACAAAGCGTTCCCAAATCAGTTTATACAGCTTATACATATCCGGTGTTAAGGCACCCTTTAAAAGTGCCGGCGTCAGTGAAACATCCGTGGGACGAATGGCTTCATGTGCATCCTGTGCTGTGTTTCTTGTTTTATAAATGCGAGCCGTATGTGGCAAATACTCTTTTCCAAATTGCTCACCAATGTACGCACGCGCTTCGGCAACTGCTTCTTTTGAGATACGCAAAGAATCTGTTCTCATATAGGTGATTAGACCCACGGTTCCGTGACCGGGAACGGCCACACCTTCATAGAGATTCTGCGCAGCAAGCATGGTTCTTTTAACGGTGAAGCCGAGCTTACGCGAAGCTTCCTGCTGCAGGGTACTGGTGATAAAAGGAGGCGACGGATTCCGTTTTTTTTCTGCTTCTTTAACAGAATCCACAACAAAATCGGCACTTTGCAAATTCGCCAACACTTTCTCCACTTCTGTTTGATTGGTAAGCTTGATCTTCTTGCCGTTTTTTCCATAAAAATCAGCAACAAAGCTTACTTTTGCTTTACCATCTGACAGTTTTGCTTCGATCAGCCAATATTCCTCTGCCACAAAATTTTCAATCTCCTGCTCACGGTCGCAAATCAGCTTACAGGTCACCGATTGCACACGACCGGCAGATAGGCCTTTTTTAACTTTTTTCCAAAGAATCGGGCTGATTTTATAGCCCACAATACGATCTAACACGCGGCGCGCCTGTTGCGCATCCACCAAATCACGATCTACGGCACGTGGCTCGGTAATGGCATTTTTCACCGCCGTTTTTGTAATTTCATTAAATGTAATACGGCATTTTTCCGTTTCGTCAATACCCAAAAGTTGTGCTAAATGCCAGCTAATTGCTTCTCCTTCACGGTCCGGGTCAGTTGCAAGGTATATTTTTTTAGATTCCTTGGCCGCCTTTTTTAATTTAGCAAGCAAATCACCCTTACCGCGAATGGTGATATATTTTGGTTCAAAATTATGCTCTATATCAATGCCGAGCTGACTTTTAGGTAAATCACGAACATGGCCAAATGAGGCCATTACGCTATAGGATTTACCGAGATATTGCTTAATGGTTTTCGCTTTCGCCGGAGACTCTACAATAACCAAGTTAGATGCCATTTTCTTCCTCCTTCATAAATTACCTACATCAGGCAAAATCGCTTTCCGCTCATGGCTTGTACCACACCCTTCATCTCCAAAGTGGTCAAGGTTGCTGAAAGCATAGCCGGCGAAAATCCTTTTGCCGCCAGCTGATCAATGTGTATCGGGTCCTTGGATAGATGAGCAAGCACAGCCTGCTCTTCCTCGGTCAGTTCCGGTAACGGTTGCTTAGGCTCTTCTCTGTCAGTTTGTACGACCTGCTCAGACTTTTTGACCCGCTGTTTGTTTGGTTTTTCCGCCATTATTTCTTCAGTTTCATAAAGCTCTATAGGCTTCTGCTGCGAAAGAACCGGTCGGTTCTTCTCCATAATGGCAGAATAGTTTGTTTCATACATATGATAAACATCCATAGGGCCCAACACCGGTATAGCGCCCTGCGCCAATAATTTGTTAGAGCCAACGCTGAAAGAGCTTGTAATATCAGCCGGTACCACAAAAACATCTCTGTTTTGAGCCAAAGCATAGCCGGATGTGATGAGTGCACCGCTTCCCTCAGGCGCTTCAACCACAACTGTGCCTCTTGATAAACCGCTAATAATACGATTTCTGGCTCTAAAATGGTGCGGAAGTGATGGCGTCCCCGGCGGATATTCTGACAACACCATGCCATTTTTAATAATTTCGCGCATGAGTTTTGCATGAGAAGGCGGAGAGGGCTTATCCACACCACCCGCCAAAACTGCAACGGTTTTACCACCGGCTAAAAGCGCACCCCAATGAGCCGCCGCATCATTACCAAGAGCCATTCCGCTGACAACAGTTATGCCCTGACTGGCCATAATGGCAGAAAGTTTTTCAGCCGTCGTCAGTCCATACGGCGTAGCCTTCCTCGTGCCAACCACAGCCACTGTCATATGGTCATTTAAATTTATCCTTTCCGCATACCTTGCATACAATACATAGGGCGGATCGGGAATTGATAAAAGAAGTTTGGGATACAGTTCATGCTCAGGGGTTAAAATTTTAATTTGTTTATCCTGACACAAATTAAAGACCGACTCTGCTTCGCTCAGGCTTTTATCACATAAAACCTCAACATCCTCCGGCGTAAGCTCCGCGCATAAAGACAGCTTCTTCCTGTCCGCATGATAGATGTGCTCGGGCGATGGGAAGCAGTCCAACAGCCGATGCATTTTCTGATTGCCAATTCCCTTTTTAAGTGTTAACCACAACCAATATCGTAATACGGCCATTGCAAGTCCCTTTTCCTTCCTTATAATATACGACTCCTCATATTACACTACTACAAAACTGAATAATTGTAAAGATGTTTTTCTGCAAAGCCAAAAAAATACAATCGTTCGAATGTATTTTGGTTATTTCCTCTGCATTTCCGTTTAAACTAATAAAAAAAACTGTTGAATCTTATGCCCGGATGTGTTATAATATAATATATATAATAATTTAGCGTTCAGCGCGCAAGCGTTGTCGGCCGGGTCCTGCGCAATCTGAGCCTGTGAACCTCGTCAGATGGGGAACCAAGCAGCGATAAGCGGTGTCTTGGATGTGATGCAGGACCACCCGGTGTGAATCTGTTTTCAGAGGTCCTGTTGGGGCAACATTTTTAAACAAATCCGCCAAAAGAGCGGTTTTTTTCGTATTACCACAAAAATTCTACCCATAATGAATGAGCCAAAAGCCGGTAAGGGAGGTGTGCAGATTGGCCTATCAAGCGCTATATAGAACTTGGCGACCTATGGTCTTTAACGATGTAGCCGGCCAGGAGCACATCACACAAACCCTGCGCAACCAAATCAAAACGGAAAATTTAGCACATGCCTATCTGTTTTGCGGCACCCGCGGCACAGGAAAGACCTCTACAGCGAGAATTTTGGCAAGAGCTGTGAACTGTTTGCACCCCGTAGACGGCAATCCCTGTAATGAATGTGAAATCTGTCGTGGTATTTTGGATGACAGTATTTTAGATGTTATTGAGATGGACGGTGCCTCTCGTAACAAGGTCGAAAACATTCGAGACCTGATTGATGATGTCGCCTTCCTGCCAACCCGCGCCAAAAAGAAAGTATACATCATTGACGAAGTGCACATGGTCACCGAGCAGGCCTTTAACGCCCTCTTAAAAACCCTGGAAGAACCACCGGCACATGTACTTTTTATTTTAGCTACTACGGAACTGAATAAAATTCCGGCAACGGTGCTTTCAAGATGCCAGCGCTTTGATTTTAAGCGCATCACCACCGAAACCATTGCCAATCATTTGCATGAAATTGTCACCGCCTCCGGCCGAAGCGTCAGCCGCGAAGCCTTGCGTCTTGTGGCAGAACTCGGTGATGGCTCCATGCGTGATTCTTTAAGCATTTTAGAGCAGGCCTTAGGCTATACCGATGAGGCTATTGGTTACGAAGAACTGTTGAACATTATCGGCATTACCGATTATGATGCACTATTTTCCATTTGCGACGCTATCAGCCGTTGTGATGGTGGTGCTGCCCTTGAGGTCTTAGATGAAATTATCGAAAACGGAAAAGAGCCGGAAGTGTTTATGGATCGCCTATGCCGCTTCCTTCGTGATTTGTTGGTGGTGAAATTAACACACCGGCCGGAACAAATTATAAACACCTCAGAAGCGCAATTAGAGCGCATGAAAACGCTGGTTGCCTCCTTCACCCGCGAAAAGCTGATCTATGCTTTAAAGCTGATGAACGAGTCTATGGCCAGCGCCAAAACCTCAGGCTATAGCCGAACCGTTTATGAGCTTACCTTGGTTAAGCTCTGCGAACCGGCTTACGACGCCTCTTTAGAAGCGCTGTGCGCGCGCATAGCTGAGCTCGAAAAAAGGCTGGCAAGCGGCAGCTTTACCACCTCTTCCGCTCCGCCGGAACAGGAAGCACCTCCTTGGGAGGAACCGGAGCTGACACACGTCGCTCCTGTGCAAGCTCCTGCACCCGTCATAGAGCCGGAAGCACAACCCATCGCAGAAGAAAAACACGAAGTTTCCGGCAACGGGTCTGTTATTGACCGTTTTGATGAAGTGAAAGACTATATGAAGGCCCACGGTGGCATTCCCGTACTGCCTCACATCAACCGGGCCAATCCCATGATTTTGCAGCAAAAATTTGCATTGGTCTTTCCTAAAGACGCCATGATGAATAAAACCGTCGTGAGCCGTGCCGGTAATATTGAGCTGATTCAAACTGCCATCCGCGCCGTCACGAACGAGGATTGGGAAGTGCTTTGTCTTTCCGAAAAAGAGGCCGGTGTAACCACAAATGAAGATGATGCTTTTAATCGCCTGATAGAGCTTAGCAAGTCTCATCCAGAGATTGAAATTATTTAGTTTTTCCTGCGCCTTATCCGCCCACGATAAGACATGCGCATTACACAAAATGAATCAGTGGGCAGAAAGGCTATGATACCAATGGCAAAAGGAAACAAATTTACAGGTGGTGGCGTAAACCAGAATAGAAACGCCATGATGCAGCGCGTGCAGAAAATGCAGGAAGACATGGAACGCATGCAAAATGAGATTAACGAGCAAACCGTTGAAGGAACAGCAGGCGGCGGCGCTGTAACCGTTGTGATGAAGGGCAACCGCGATGTTGTTTCCGTCAGCTTGAAACCCGAAATCGTTGACCCCGATGATATCGAAATGTTAGAAGATTTAATCGTTGCAGCCGTCAATGAAGCCGGCAGTAAAGCAGGCGCATTGATGGAGGAAGGCATGGCCGGCATCACCGGCGGTTTGAATATACCCGGTCTGTTCTAAACGGAGGTAGCGTATGAAAGTGCTGTTTTTATCTGTTCCCACCGGACAGGGACATCATCAAACGGCTAAAGCCGTACAGGAATACCTTGCGGGTCAACCGGAGGTTACATGTGAATTTTTAGATGTTGTTGACAATACAAGCACGCTGCTTGCAGAATATCTGCAAAAAGGATATCTGCTCTCCACCACCAAAACGCCAAGAGTTTACGGCACGATTTACGATATGGCCGACCGACGTGACGCAACCAAGGCGTCCGGGCTTGGCAGGGTTGTTAAATCCATTCTGAACAAGAAGCTTTTTGAATATATAAAAGCCTATAATCCGGACATTATCGTTGCCACGCATTTGATTTCGGCAATGGCTTTTACCTATCTGCGTAAAAAACACGAAATCCGCGCCAAGGCAATTGCGATTGTGACCGATTTCACCTTTCATCCCTTTTGGGAAGATACAAAAATGGACTATTATATCACGGCTTCAGAACTGCTGGAGTATCAGGCCATTAAGAAGGGACACCCGGCCGAGCGAATCAAACCCTTTGGTATACCCATTCAGCCTCACTTTGCTGATAAGCAGAGCAAAGAAGATGTACGCAGGCAATTGGGAATAGAAGATAAGTTTACCGTTTTGGTTATGATGGGCTCTATGGGCTACGGAAGCAGTACGCTGGAAACCGTTCGTACTTTAAATCGAATGAATGAAGATTTTCAGCTCATCACTGTCTGCGGCAATAACAAAAAACTTAAGAATTCTATTGACCGCATGACGAAATATAAACCCATAGTAAACTACGGTTATACCAATCAGGTGGCCACTTTGATGGATGCTGCAGATTGCATTATAACCAAACCCGGCGGACTTTCCACTTCGGAGGCTTTGGCAAAAAATCTGCCGATTATCATGCTTGACCCAATTCCGGGGCAAGAGGACCGGAATAAAGAGTTTATGTTAAATAACGGTATTGCTCTTTCCGTCAGTGAAACTTTTCCCGTTACAGAAGCTGTCTATCAACTGATACACCATCCCTTTAAGGCAGAGATGCTAAAACATAACATTAGGCACATCGCTAAGCCTTATGCTGCCCGCGATGTCGGTCAGTTTATGGCAGAATTGTATAAAAGCATGAAAAAGGAATAGTTTATATAGCCCTTCGGCTTTATATAAAATGCGTTTTACATGCCTGCAGTAAAATGCATGGGTTAATCCGCAGGCAGAAAGGTTAAGGGATTTCTATGAAACTTGTATTTGCAATCGTAAACAACGAAGATGGTAATTTGGTTATGCGCGAGCTGAATAAAGCCGGTTTTTCTGTAACTAAAATGGCCTCTACGGGTGGATTTCTGCGCGCTGGCAACACCACGCTTTTAGTCGGCACCGATGAAGCCCTGGTGCAGGAGGCTGTTGATATCATCTCCAAACACAGCATGAAGAGAAAACAAATCATGTTTACTCCCGAACCCTTTATCGGCGCAGTCGGGAACGACTACGCTGCCTACCCTGAAGAAATTGAAGTGGGTGGCGCAACCATCTTTGTAGTGGATGTGGAGCGTTTTGAAAAGGTTTGATTATAAAACCATCATCGGCCATGAGCTGGTGTGCGAAAAATTACAACAGGCTGTAAAATCCGGTCGCACCGTGAGTGCATATGTGCTCTCCGGTGCCGCCGGTATCGGCAAAAAAACCGTGTGTAGGGCCTTTACAGCCGCATTATTGTGTGAAACCCCCGTAAACGGCAATGCTTGCGGAGTTTGTGAGTCGTGCCGTTTGCTGGCTGCCGATTCACATCCTGACTGTATTCATTTGTTACTACCGGAGGATAAGAAAACCATTGGCGTAGATTTAGTCCGCGATGTATTAATTAAAGAAGCCTCCATCAAACCGTTTACCTCCGGTCGTAAGGTGTTTATTGTAAACGACGCAGACACGATGACTGTGCAGGCACAGAACGCCTTGCTGAAAGTGTTGGAAGAACCCCCGCAATACGCGGTATTTATCTTATTAAGCCAAAACAAAGAGGCTCTTTTAGACACGGTTCTTTCGCGCGCATTAAAATTGCAGCTTTTGCCTCTGCCGCTTCGTTTGTGTGAAGGCTACTTCAAGACAGAACAAGATGTCGATGCGACGCGTCTTGCTTTTGTTTCCCGGTTTTGTCAGGGTGTTTTAGGCCGGGGTAAACGAATGCTCGGTGATGACGCGTATTACGATTTATATCAAAGCACGGTGCAACAGCTTGCCTCTTTCCATAAAAGCGATGCGGCATTTACAGATATGCAGCGTTTTTTAACCGATCAAAAAGAACAGGTTAACGATATCACCGATTTTATGCTGCTGTTTCTCCGTGATTGTTTGCGCATGCATACATCCGGGATTGAAAAAATGATTTGTATTGACCATAAAACAGCCGTGCAGCAACTGAGCCGGGCACTTGAGCCTGCCTCCTTTGTGCGCATGATGGAAGCTGTTATAAAATATAGAGAACGATTGCAAAAAAATGCGAATTTTACTGCAGCTTCTCTCGAACTTATGTGTGTAATTCAGGAGGAAATCCATGATAAAAGTAGTCGGAATCCGCTTTAAAGCGGTGGGAAAAATTTATTACTTTGATCCCGACGGAAAAGAGCTTTCCATGGGAGACGGCGTCATTGTCGAAACAGCACGCGGCACAGAATACGGTCAGATTGCCATGCCCGAAAAAGAAATTGACGAAAAAAAGTTTTCTATTCCCATTAAAAAAATCATTCGAAAAGCAACAGAAGCCGATAAAAAAACATTGGCCGAAAATGCAAAAAAAGAAAAAGAAGCGCGCGATGTCTGCCTGTCTAAAATCCGCTCTAACAAGCTCGACATGAACTTAATAGATGTTGAGTATACCTTTGACAGAAGCAAAATTCTATTTTACTTTACCGCCGACGGTCGTGTTGACTTCCGCCAGTTGGTAAAAGACCTTGCCTCAGTGTTTAAAACCCGCATTGAACTGAGACAAATCGGCGTGCGTGACGAAGCCAAGATGCGCGGTGGCCTCGGAATTTGTGGCAGACCCCTTTGCTGCTCCTTGTTTTTAGGTGATTTTGAGCCCGTTTCTATTAAGATGGCTAAGGAACAGTCTCTTTCGCTAAACCCCACAAAAATCTCCGGTACGTGCGGCAGATTAATGTGTTGTTTAAAATATGAACAGGATGCCTACGAGGCCCTGCTGAAGGAAACGCCCAATGTTGGCGCCATTGTGGAGTCGCCGGCCGGTCGGGGCGTTGTGGTTTCTACCAATCTGTTAAGGGGGTTGGCGCAAATTCGCCTTGATTCTTCGGCAGAAAATGCTTTGAGCGAGTTCAAGGTGTCAGAGCTTGTGATTATCAAAGACAGCGCCAAACGCCACACAGACGATGACATTGACCTCTCCACTTTGAAAGAGCTGGAAGGATAAAATAATGACGGAATAGCCGTATATGCGGCCGGAAGGGAGAAATATCATGGCAAAGAAAAAAGCAGAATTCTTATTATATGAGGGTCGTCCGCTTCTGCGTGACGGTAACAAATTGTATTATGGTGATTTTAGCGAAAACTTTATCACTCGTTTCACCATCACAGAAACCAAAAAGGTAAACGACTTAGAAGTTGCTTCAAAGGTTATGATTGAACTGTTGGAGAAGAACGGCGAGGATATAAGTTCTGCTCGCTTAATCAAAAAAGCAGAGCGTGACAGTTTATATGCTGCTTTAGACATCGGCGTTTACTGGTTGGAAGACATCTTAGAGATGGAAAAAGAATTTATGCAAAAATTAAATGCACAATGATAAACAGCCACCCTTTACGGGTGGTTGTTTCTTATTGAATCATAGTATTACTTGGTTTTAGCTGAATTTTATTGACTTTATAAAGGAATATATATATAATAAATAAGGTAAATATGTTGATTTTGTAAACGAAAAGAGGAACAGCATGAAGATTAAAATTGCAATTGTTGGTTACGGTAATTTGGGCAAGGGCGTCGAATGTGCCATTTGCCAGAATGATGACATGGAGCTTTATGGTATTTTTTCCCGTAGAGATCCAAAAACGCTTAAAACGCTGACCGGCGCCAAGGCTTTTCACATAGATGAAATTCTTTCTCATAAGGATGAGATTGATGTCTTGATTCTCTGCGGTGGCAGCGCAACTGACCTGCCCACACAAACCCCGGAGCTTGCGAAAAACTTTAACGTTATTGACAGCTTCGACACGCATGCAAAGATTCCGGAACACTTTGCCGCCGTTCATGCCTCTGCAACTGCCGGTAAAAAAGTGGCCATTATTTCATCCGGCTGGGATCCGGGCCTGTTTTCTGTAAACCGGTTATATGCCCAGGCTGTCTTGCCCGAAGGCGAAGATTACACCTTCTGGGGCAAAGGCGTAAGCCAGGGGCATTCTGATGCCATCCGCCGTATTGATGGCGTTTTAGACGCACGGCAGTACACTATCCCTGTAGATGCTGCTCTCGCCGCCGCAAGAAGTGGTGAAAACCCCACGCTTTCGACCCGCGAAAAGCATATCAGAGAATGTTTTGTGGTCGCAGCTGAAGGAGCCGATTTAAAAAGAATCGAAAATGAAATCGTAACCATGCCCAATTACTTTGCCGATTACGACACCACGGTGCACTTCATCACCGCTGAAGAAATGGCCAAAAACCACAGCGGCATTCCCCACGGCGGTTTTGTAATCCGTTGCGGAAAAACCGGTTTAAATAAGGAAAATACGCATGTAATCGAATATAGCTTAAAGCTTGATTCAAACCCCGAATTTACTTCCTCAGTCATTGTAGCCTACGCAAGAGCGGCTTACAAAATGCAGGCAGAAGGTCAAACCGGTTGCAAAACCGTTTTCGATGTGGCACCGGCTTACCTGTCACCCAAATCTCCCGAAGAATTACGCAAAACAATCCTATAAAAATAACCATAAAAAAGGTGTAACCGCTTCTGCGGTTACACCTTTTTTTCACATTGGTTTATATTCAGGCTTCTTATATAAATTTGCCTCGTCCTTCATAATTTCAGGATAAAAAACCTTTTCGCCCCATTCCTTGGGGTCGTAATCGTAGATTGAAACACTTACATGTTCCGGCGTGCATCCTAAGGTTTCCTGCAGGGCTTTGGAAAGCGCCTCTGTCACCGCCTTCTTCTGCTCTTCTGTTCTACCCTGATACATTTTTAATGTTATGTGTGGCATTGTGTAACACTCCTTTTCTATCTTCTTTTCCAGGTTGAAAGACTAAATAAAGTTATAATGGGTAAAAATTCCAAACGACCGGCTAACATATCTACAGAAAGTACCAGCTTAGAAAAACCGGAAAGTGAGGCAAAATTGCTTACCGGTCCCACCGCTTCAAGACCTGGTCCCACATTGTTAAGGCAGGTGCCGACTGCCGTGAATGTGCTTGCAAAAGATAGATTGTTGAGCGATACGAGCAACATGGATATTACATAAATGAACACATACATCGACATGTACGACATAACACCCAAATATGTTTTTTCGTCTACTGCCTTGCCCTCTAACTTAAGGCTGGAAACCGAACGCGGTCTAAGCTGGTGGCGCATCTCGTGAAAGACTGTTTTAAACAAAATCACCACACGGGAGATTTTAATACCGCCACCTGTTGAACCGGCCATGGCACCAAAGAACATGAGCAATATCAAAATACTTTGGGATAAGAGTGGCCACTGTCCGTAGTCCGCCGTAATAAAGCCGGTTGTTGTTATAATGGAGCTGACCTGAAATACGGCATAGCGAAAAGCCTCCAAAAAGCTCGCATACTGAGACGAAATGTTTAAGGTAATAATCACTGCGGCCACAACTATAATACCCAAAAACCATCGTAATTCTTCGCTTTTTAACGCCTGCAGAACTCTACCCGTTAAGATCAAATAAAACAAAGTGAAATTGACGCCAAACAAAATCATAAAAATCGTAATGATAGCATCAATCGCCACGCTGCCATAGGCCGCTATACTTGCATTTTTTGTAGAAAATCCCCCGGTACCGGCTGTAGAGAACGAGTGCAGCAGGCTATCAAACCAAGACATGCCAGCAATACGCAAACAAACAACCTCAAGTAAAGTCAAGACAATATAGATTCCGTATAAAATCCGCGCCGTACTGCGCATGCGGGAAACCAGCTTGCCCACTTGCGGGCCCGGCACCTCTGCACGCATCAGATGAATTGACTGGCTGGCGTGGCTTTTGGGAAGCACGGCAAGCACAAATACAAGCACACCCATACCACCTATCCAATGCGTAAAGCTGCGCCAGAACAACGAACTTAAACAAAGCTTCTCAATATCCGTTAAGATTGTTGCACCGGTTGTTGTAAATCCTGATACCGTTTCAAAAAAAGCATCAATAAAAGAAGGGATTTCACGGCTCAAATAAAAAGGCAAAGCGCCAAACAATGAAGTGAAAATCCATACCAGAGCCACAATAACAAAACCTTCTTTTGCATACAACTCACTATGCTTCGGTTTTTTAACGCTAAAAGCAAAGCCGAGGACAAGCTGGCAAGCAATTGCAAGCAAAAAACCGGTTACAGTATTCTCATGATTGATTATGGCCACAAGAAGGGGTAAACACGTCAGCAGCGCCATAATCACCATAATGCGCCCAATCAGGTAGGCCACCATTTTATAGTTCATAACCCTGTGACCTCCTATGCAAAAATATCCTCTAAATTCTTCACATAACCATCCGTTGCTGTTACAATAACAACGCTGTCGCCAACCTCTAAATGGCTGTCACCGTTAGGAATAATCACTCTGCCATGGCGAATGATGCAGGCAATCAGCATACCCTTTTTCATTTTCAATGCCTTTAGCGGCTTATCCGTATAATGACTTTTATCGCGGATAGCAAATTCCAAAGCCTCAACCTGGCCGTTAACAATCTTATACAGCGTTTTGATGTCAGCATCTTTGGCATATTCCATCGCACGCACATAGCGGATGATGCGATTGGCCGTAATGACTTTTGGGGAAACAAAACTGTCTATTTCCATATGCTCTGCCATATTAGCAAACGAGCGTCTGTCGATTTTAGTAATTACCTTTGAAACGCCGAGCGTTTGTGCATACATGGCAAGAACCATGTTCTCTTCATCGATACCGGTCAGCACCACGCACGCATCAGAACTGGCGAGACCTTCCTCCTGCAAGGTGGCATGGTCTGTTCCGTCGCCGTGGATAATCGTTGCCTTAGGAAGCATTTCAGAAAGCTCTAAGCACCGCTTTTCCGATTGCTCAATAATGCGGATATCAACGCCGGTATCGCTCAGCTGGCGAGCCAGATAGTAGCCAATCTTACCACCACCGATGATTAACACATGCTTGGATTTCTGCTTAAACATGCCAATGTCCTTGAAAAAGGAAGCCAGGGCGCTGTGCGAGCCGGTGATATGGATTCTATCCCCTGCCAAAAGCATAAAGTCCCCGTCAGGGATGTACACTTCATCCTCACGCTGAACAGCACAGATTAAGACTTTTTCTTTACAGATTTTATATAACTCAGAAAGCTTATGTCCGGCTAAGTATCCATTTTCCGGCAGTCTGATTTCTGCTAAATCCACACGACCCTTAGAAAAGCAATCCAGCTTAATAGCAGAAGGAAAACGCAATACGCGTGAAATTTCCTGGGCTGCCTCAAATTCAGGATTAACAATCATGCTCAAGCCCAGTTCTTCACGAATAAAAACAAGCTGCTGCGCATATTCCGGATTACGCACGCGGGCAATGGTATGATCCGTGCCCAGTTTTTTTGCCATCAGACAGCTTAAAATATTCATCTCATCCGAGCTGGTTGCCGCTATCAGCAAATCAGCACGAGTCGCACCGGCCTCAACCAAAATGTTATAATTCGCGCCGTTACCGGAGAGACCTGCCACATCAAAGGCACTCACAGCGTGTTCAACAACCTCAGGATTGTTATCTATTACCATCACATCATGGCCTTCCCGCGACAGATATTCGGTTAATATCATGCCGACCTTACCGTCTCCCACAATGATAATTCTCATACTGATTCCCTCCTACACAAGCAGGTCTTGTAATTCCTCTTTGCTAAAACGATACACCTTTGGGCAGAACTGACAGGTAATCTCCGCTCCGCCGTCTTTTTCTATCATATCACAGAGCTCTTCTTTACCAAGGCTGATAAGAGCCCGACAAATTTTATCCCGGTTGCAATCACAACGATATTCATATTCTGCACCGTCTAAATATTTAATGGTAAAGCCTTCTGTCAGTTTTTCAATAATTTCCTCAGCTGTAAGGCCATCTTCCAGCATTGTCGTAAGTGGCGGCAATGCATTTAAATTTTCTTCCAGGCGAATCGCCACAGCATCACTTGCTCCGGGCATCAGCTGCACAATAAATCCGCCTGCCTGCTTGGCGCTTAAATCCGTATCCACCAAAACGCCCAAGGCAATCGCGGTCGGTGTTTGTTCCGACTTTGCATAATAATAGGTAAAATCTTCACCAATCTCGCCGGTTACAAGCGGGACTCGGCCCACATACGGATCCTTCATGCCCAGGTCGCGCGATATAGCCAAAGAGCCTTTGCCCACAGCACCGCCGACATCTAACTTACCTCTCTTTAGCGGCATGTCTACCAACGGCTCATAGGCATAGCCTTTTACCATGCCGGCACCATCCGAAGAACAAACCATGCCTTTTAAGGGGCCGTCACCTTTAATATACACGGTTACATTATCCGTCGGAGCCTTCAGCATAGAACCCATAAGCGCTGTCATCGTCAGCGTTCTGCCCAAAGCCGCCGTCACTACGGGTGATGTGTGGTGAATGGATTGCGCCGCATTCACAATATCACGGCTGTCTATAAAACTGATACGAAGATTACCTTCTGTATCGATCACTCTTGTTATCTTTCCCATGTTTCTCTTCCTTGTCTTTTGTATTTACTTTACATTATATTGCATTTTAAACATAAATGCAATGTTTATTCTATCAAAAACATTTTTTTCTTATGATAAATACAAAAAAGACAGTTTTTTCTCTTTATTTGTTACTCTTTGTTCCTTCTGCGCACAAATGACCACAGGATAATGGAAATCTGGCCGATGATACCGGGTAAATATAAAAGCGCCGTTTGGATAGAAAAGTACAGAAATGACATATGTATAGCAAACAGCACTGACCACATCAGGCAGGAAATAATCAGATAATTCCTTCTTGGATTAAACCAAAGTGTGTTGAAAACCAAGCGCACCACAATAGCAAGCGGCAGGGCAAAAACAAAATACAGCCATTGAAAGGTGACCTCCTGAAGAATCATTGTGGTGATCACAAACGCAAGCAACACCAAAAGCCAGACAGCAGCCTCTGCCAAATAGCTGATAATATGCCGGTTATACTTCCCTGCTCCTTGTTCCCGCAGCTTTGCAACCTGTTCGGGTTTGTCACTCATGACAAGCGCATCAAGAGAAACATGAAAAAACTCTGCCATTTCTACCAGTGCTGCAATGTCAGGCGTGGATTCCGCCCGTTCCCATTTCGATATGGTTTTGTCTGAATAATGCAGCTGGTCAGCAAGCTCCAATTGCGTCATATCACGAAGTGTTCTGAGCTTGATGATGTTTTGTGCCAATCTAATTTTTGTATCCTTCATGAGAGTGCTCCTTAATACAATCTACCTTTTTTATTATATGATGAAACAGACAAAAAATCAAGGCAAAAAAGTTCTCTCCGCTCCGTAGAATTGCCTCTCTACTGTTCAAAGAGCGCATTCTATCGCCGGTAGGTGGACGACAGATGACCCATATGATATGCTGAAAGTACAGTTATGAAAGGTGGTTTTATTGTGAGAAAAATTAAGATTGTGGCTGATTCTTCAGCCAATATACAAAGCCTCAAGCAGATTGATTTTGCATCGGCGCCTCTCAAAATCATGACAGATGAGAGAGAATTCACAGATGACACAGCTCTCCGTGTTGAAGAAATGGTTCTGTTTTTTGATGCATACAAGGGTAAATCCAAAACATCCTGCCCCGGCCCGGCTGATTGGTTAGATGCCTTCGGCGATGCCGATGACATTTTCTGCCTGACCATCACAAGCGGACTCTCGGGAAGCTATAACGCTGCTTGTATTGCCAAAAAAATGTATGAATCCGAACATATAGGCTCGCGCGTTTTTGTCATTGATACACTTTCGACCGGACCTGAAATGGAACTTTTGATTGAAAAAATCGAAGAATGTATTACGCAAAATATGAGCTATGAGGAAATCTGCCCCCTTATCTCTTCCTATCAGCAGAAAACAGGTCTTATATTTATGCTGGAATCCTTAAAAAACTTCGCAGCAAACGGCAGAGTTTCCCCCGCCATCGCCCGCCTGACAGGTCTGCTTGGCATCCGCATCGTCGGCAAAGCCAGTGATGCGGGCACCTTAGAGCCTCTCAGCAAGTGTCGCGGCGAAAACGCCTCACTAAAATCCATTTGCTCTCATCTACAGGCAAGTGGTTATCAGGGCGGAAAGATACGCATTGCACACAGTCAGAATCTCCCTGCCGCTATTCGCCTGAAGAATCTCATTAAAGAAAGTACCCCCTCTGCCGATGTTGCCATCAGAGAATGCAGAGGTCTTTGCAGCTATTATGCCGAAAAAGGCGGCTTGTTGGTTGGATTTGAGATATAACATAAAAAAAGACCGGATTGCGGCAGCTCTCGTTAGGGAGCATCGCAATCCGGTCTTTTTTATAGCATTTATTTACGGTTAGCAAGATATGCTGCTCTACCCTCTTCGTATAGGTTATTGCCTTCGCTGTCAATAATGACAACCAGAGGCATATCTTCCACATACAGCTTACGCAGAGCCTCAGCACCTAAATCCTCAAATGCGATTAGTTCTGCACTTTTAATGCACTTTGCAAGCAGTGCACCCGCACCGCCGATTGCACCAAAGTAAACACCGCTATGCGCCTTCATGGCTTCCACAACTTCCGGCAGGCGAGCGCCCTTACCAATCATGCCACGTGCACCAACCGACATCATCGTCGGTGCATAGGCATCCATACGACCGCTTGTGGTCGGACCGGCAGAACCGATTACCTGACCGGGTTTAGCAGGCGTAGGGCCGACATAATAGATGGTCGCATCCTGCGGGTCAAAGGGAAGCTCCTCACCGCGAGCCAGTGCTTCGCACATTCTCTTATGACCTGCATCACGGGAGGTGTAAATGGTACCGGTTAAAAGCACTT
Organism: Oscillospiraceae bacterium; assembly: GCA_015068555.1. GTDB lineage: Bacteria > Bacillota > Clostridia > UBA1381 > UBA9506 > UMGS755. The sequence continues at coordinate 24,280 of SVKI01000010.1, forward strand.
CGTCACCGGCTTTTAAGCTTTTTGCAAGTTCCTCTGTAAGAGGTAATGTTATCTTTCTGGCCATATTAAAGCACCTCCGATTTATGACGGGTTACATGACAGTTAATGTTAATGGCACAGGGCATACCTGCGATATGTGTTGGCAGTGTTTCAATATTTAAGCCAATCGCTGTGGTTTTTCCGCCAAAGCCCTGAGGACCAATACCCAATTCGTTGATTTTTTCAAGCATTTCTTTTTCAAGGTCTGCATAAAACGGATCGGGATGAGAAGAATCGAGCGGTCTCATCAGTGCCTTTTTAGCAAGCAGCGCCGCCTTATCAAAGGTACCGCCGATACCCACGCCAACGACCATAGGCGGGCAGGGATTCGGACCGGCAGTTTCCACAGCTTCAATGATAAAATCTTTGATACCCTGCAGACCTGCAGAAGGCTTAAACATGCGAATCATGCTCATGTTTTCGCTACCAAAGCCTTTGGGGCCAACAGTAATTTTTACCTGCTCACCGGGCACAATCTCAGTGTAGAGCATTGCCGGTGTATTGTCGCCGGTGTTGCCGCGACGCACGGGATCACCCACAACAGATTTACGCAAATAGCCTTTGTCATAACCGCGGCGAACGCCTTCGTTTACAGCATCTGTCAGGTCGCCGCCAACTAAGTGAACATCCTGACCGATTTCTAAAAATACGCAAGCCATGCCGGTATCCTGACAAATGGGCACATTTTCGTTATCTGCAATTTCAAAATTTTCAATGATGTTATCCAAAACGCCTTTAGCGATTTCGCCGTCTTCACATGCACGGCAGCTTTTAATGGCACATTTAACATCTTCGGGCAAATGATTATTTGCTTCAATACAAAGCTTTTCCACCACATCGGTGATTAAACTGACATTAAGTTCACGCATTGAAATTCTCCTTTACTTAAAGATAATAATCAAGAACTGCGATACCAGAACAACTACAATGAGTGCGATGGGATAAGTAGCTGCATAAGCTGCTGCAACCTCTTCGGTGCCTGCCGTGTTAATCAGGGTGCCCAATGCAGGCGTTGAGGTCATACCGCCTGTGATAGAACCCAGGTTGTTGAGCAAGCTGAGTTTTAACACATATTTAGCAAACAGATAACCTACAATCATGGGGATAATTGTCATAATCACGCCGTATACAAAATACATGGGGTCAAAGTTTGCAACAAACTCTGCACCGCCGGGAATACCGGCACCGATTAAGAACAACATCAAGCCCAATTCGCGAAATACCTTTAAGGTAGATTCCGGCGGCATTAAACTAATTTTTCCGGCTCTGCCAAAGTGACCGAACACCAAAGACATTAAAAGACAACCACCGGTTGTGGTGAGAGAAAAAGCTGTTCCGCTGATGCCGTTTCCGGCAAACAACGAAGCATAACCGCCACCGGACAGAGGAATTTTAATCATGCCGACTAAAACGCCGATGATAGCCGCCAGTGCAAACGCCGCAATACCAAAGCCGTCAAGTTCAATCAACTTGCCTTTGTATTCCTTCTTTTCGCCGTCATCAATCTGCGTCAGTTTAGCTCTTTCTTCTGCCATATTAGCCTTAGAGAATTTCGGCACGAGTTGAACGAATAGAACAACGCCCAGCACGCCGAAGATATAGGCAATACCGTGGCCAACAGAAACAAGGCTTTCAAGTTCAGCTGCAACCGTGTCCTTCGCTGCAGAAAAAGCTGGTGTGGAGGTAAGAGAACCGGATAAAAGACCAACAATCATCGCTGTAAAACCTTCTCTGGTTTCAATGCTTGAACCGTAGCCAAATATCTCGCCTAAGTAAATACAACCAGCAGCCGAAAGTCCACCGGCAATGATGATTAAAAGACCCAAAAGCACATAGGATTTAAAATTCTTTTTCATATTGCTGAAGAACTTGGGACCGGCAATAAAGCCGACTGAGGTTACAAAGAAAATTAAGCCTAAGCTTTCAATAATCTTCAAAGCCTTGTCGGTATATTCAGGCAGTTGTGCAGCCAAAGGCTTATAGAAAAAGCAACCAAAAAGCAGAGCGACAATAAATACGCCGGCTGTTCCTAAATTAACGCCCTTAATCGTTACACGACCCAGTGCATATCCCAGGAAGGCAATAATCATCAAGCAAAACATTAAAAAGGTAATTCCCGTAACAGAAATTACGCCACCAAATAATGTCATAACAAATATTCCTTTCTTATATGAAATAAATTTCCGTCTATACATCCGAAACACCGGGGCGGTCACAACCGCCACGGTGTTTTAGGAACAATTTTTATCTTTCGTGACGGGCATACTGAGGCAGCAGGAGCGGAGATACCGCATCGCCTGCAAGGCCGGCACCGGCCAGTTCCTTAGCATAGTCATCAACATGTGACAGCGTCATCGTGCCTAAGGTTACGTCCTTAGCACGAGCTGCTGCAGCCTTACCTGCATTACGACCAAATACAATAATATCAAGCAAGGAGTTACCCATCAGGCGGTTTCTGCCGTGGATACCACCAACTGCTTCGCCGGCAACGAGCAGGTTGGAAATTGCTTTGGTAAAGCCATCGCCACCAATTTCAAGACCACCGTTCTGATAATGCAGAGTGGGATATACAAGGATAGGAACCTTTCTCATATCAATGCCGTAATTTAAGTACATACGAAGCATTGCAGGAATTCTCTTTTCGATAGTGCCTTCGCCACCTAAGATTTCAATCATCGGTGTATCCAGCCATACACCGCTGCCAAGCGGTGTGTCTACACCCTTGCCGTTGGCGCATTCACGGATAATGGCAGAAGCTGAAACGTCTCTTGTTTCAAGAGGATGCGCATAGGCTTCACCATCTTTATTAACGAGCATTGCACCCAAAGAGCGCACTTTTTCAGTAACGAGCGCACCAAAAATCTGTGAAGGATATGCAACACCTGTGGGATGATACTGAATGGTATCCTGATACAGAAGGGGTGCACCGGCACGGTAACCTAAAATCAGACCGTCGGCTGTAGCACCGTAATGGTTGGAGGTCGGGAAGTTCTGATAATGCAGGCGACCTGCACCGCCGGTTGCGATAACAACGGTTTTAGCACGGGCAACTGCGTAATCGCCGGTTTCCATATTAAGGAGCACGGCACCTGCAACCTGACCCTTTTCATCTTTAATCAGTTCCACTGCAGAAGTAAATTCTACCACGGGAATACCGCGGTTAATCACTTCATCACGCAGAGTACGCATGATTTCTGCACCGGAATAGTCTTTGCAGGCATGCATTCTTTTTCTGGAAGTACCGCCACCGTGGGTGGTAACCATGCGACCGTCAGCATCTTTATCAAACATAACGCCCAGATTGTTAAGCCATTTTATGGCATCGGGAGCTTCCATAACCAAACGACGCAGAAGTTCGGGGCGCGCTGCGAAGTGACCGCCGCCAAACGCATCTAAGTAATGCTGAACGGGAGAGTCGTTCTCTTTATCAGCTGCCTGGATGCCACCTTCTGCCATCATGGTGTTGGCATCACCGATACGAAGCTTAGTAACAATCATAACATTGGCACCGGCTTCGTGTGCTTCGATTGCCGCTGAAGAGCCGGCACCGCCGCCACCAATGACCAGCACATCCACATCATAGTCAACTTTAGAAAGGTCAACGGATGTGTGTAACAGTCTGCTGTTTGAATGCAGCAAATCAGTCAGTTCTGCCGGGGCTTTCTGACCCTTGTTGGGTCCAATTTTAATTTCTTTAAATCCATCTTCACGGTAGTCGGGATGGTATGCCTTAAGAAGGGCATCCTTTTCATCGGCCGTCATTCTTCTGGGCTCTGTTTTCATACGCTCCTGACGGGTTGCCTCCACCTTTTTGATAGATTCAAGCATTTCCGCTGTAAACATGATGATTCCCTCCTTATTTCTCAATTTCTCTGGTGTTGTAAAGTTCTTTCATCTCTGTGATGGGCTTTTGCATAATCTGCTCAATCAGTTCATCATAAGCACCCTTATTGATTTCTTCCACACGAGTTTTTAAGTGGTCGGTTTCAGGGGCGATATATTTACCGGTCAAACGTCTTGCCAAAAGACCAACCATGGGGTGACTGATGCCGGCCGGACAACGAACAGAGCAGCAACCGCAGCTTACACAGTCAAAGGATTCTTCTGCACACTTTTCATATTCGCCACGCTGTGCATACGCAATATATTGCATAACGTTTAAATCCTGTGTGCAGGCCTTTGTGCAGGCGTTACAACCGATACAGCTGTAAATTTCAGGATACAGTTCCATCATAATCTGCTGGGTCGGTTTAATCTCCTCAATGTCATAGGTGCGCTTATCGGTCGGGAAGAAGGGAATGCTTGCAACATACATGCCTTCCTCTACCTGTGTCTGACAAGCAAGACAGGTTTTGAGTTCGTTCTTTCCCTTAATGCGATAAATGGTCGCACAGGCACCGCAGAAGCCATGGCGGCAACCGCAGCCTCTTTTTAATGTGTAACCGGCATATTCCATAGCCGTCATAATGGTCAGGTCACCGGGTACGCTGTATTTCTTACCGAAAAAGTATACATTTACCATGTTATCCATAATCGTAACGGTCCTTTCTTAATATTCATTGGGCAGCTCGTCTATCTCGTCGCAACGAAATACCGGGCCATCTTTACAAACATATTTGGAGCCGATGTTGCAGCGTCCGCATTTACCAACGCCGCACTTCATACGGAGCTCTAACGTGGTGTAAACCTGCTCTTTAGAAAAGCCCATTTCCATCAGAGCCGCCAAAACAAATTTAATCATAATCGGTGGCCCGCAAACAAGAGCGGTTTTATCGGTTGAAAAACCGATTTCCTTAAGGTAAGCGGGTACAAAGCCAACATGACCTTCCCATCCCTCTTGCTCTCTGTCGATGGTGAGATATACGTTCACGCCCTCTGTTTTTTCCCAAACCTCGCGAATTTCCTTAAGCTGAACCAAGTCGTCAGCAGAGCGGGAACCGTACAGAATGTCAACGGTGCCGTAGTTTTCGCGATTATCAATGACGTAATTGATAACAGAGCGAAGCGGTGCAAGACCGATACCGCCGGCAATAAACAAAAGATTTTTACCCTTTAACTCGGTTTCTACGGGGAAGTTGTTACCGTAAGGTCCGCGAACGGTTATCTCGTCACCAACTTCTAAGCTGTGCAGTTGCTCAGTAAGCATTCCGCAACGCTTAATGCTGAATTCCTGATACTCCTTATTGGTAGGAGAAGATGTAATCGAAAACATACCCTCGCTGACACCTGGCACGCAAACCATAGCGCACTGACCGGGCATATGCTCGAACAGTTTACCACCTTCGGGCGCATTCACACGGAAGGTTTTAACATCCGGTGTTTCCTGACGGATATCGGTGATGATACCCACCTTTGGAATTAATGTGTCAAGCGAAAAGTCGTCATGGCAATGACAATCACACATTTGCTTTTCCCTCCTCTTGCGCAAAAGCTTTAATCACCTTTACAATATTGAGTGATGCGGGACATTTATCCACACAACGTCCGCAACCTACGCAGGAATACATACCGTCGTTATTGGCCGGGAAGTATACCAGCTTGTGCATAAACCGCTGACGGAAGCGCTGCATCTGACTGGTACGGTTGTTACCGTGCGCCATCATGGTAAAGTCAGAGTACATGCAGGAGTCCCAGCAACGGTATCTCTGTACGCCGTTACCTGTGTTATAATCCTTAATGTCATAACATTGGCAGGTTGGGCAAGAGAAGGTACAGGTACCGCAAGCTAAGCAGGGCTTATATAATTTTTCCCACAGGGGAGAATCAAATTTTGCATCCAGTGCGTTGCCGTCCCAACCTTCTAAGGAAAGGTTAGCATACGGCAGCTTTTCTGTGATAGCACGAATCGAAGCCATTTCTGCTTCCACTTCTGCTTCATCGCATTCAGCTAAAACAGAAGCAACAATTTTTGTGAGGGCTTCACCCTTTTCAGTCAGCGCCTTCCAGTAGAGGTCCTCGCCAATCAGCCAGGCTGCTATATCAGCGGCGGGCTCTGCCGCATCTACGCCAAATACCTTACAGAAGCAGGATTCTTCCGGCTCGTGACAAGCCAAAGCCACGATGGTGCCGTGGGCACGGCGTGCGGCATAGAAGGTATCAACCGGATCAGATAAAAAGACTTTATCCAACACCTCGATACCCTTCACATCACAGGCACGCATACCAAAAACGGTAAACGGCTTATCCTGCAATGCTTCCGGTTCGATGGAAAGCTTTTTATCTTCTCTGCGGCAGGTGTACAGCGTTTCGCTTTGCGGGAAGAATGCGTCCTTAGGCGATTTTACGGTTTTTAAGGTGTCGATATCTACAATCGCATCTTCATCCCAGGCTGCAAAGTTAGCACTGCCGTTTATATCAACCGGTACATATAAATCCTGAGCGTCTGCAATCAAACGGAATAATGATGGCAGTTCGCTTTTTGCTATTTTAAACATACATTATCCCCTTTCTGCAACAATGCTCGGTTCAACGTCTTCAAAGGTGAAATCGGTGAGCGGGCCTTTGGCTTCTGCATCGCTACCAGCCTGGAATTCACCATAGAATTCGTTGATATCCTTGATAAATTTGCGGTTAAACAAATGAAGCGGAATACCCTGCGGGCAAACACGACTGCATTCACCGCAATCGGTACAACGTCCGGCCACATGGAAGGCACGGATGATGTGGAACATTTTTTCTTCAAAGGAATCCACATTTGCTTTTTGTGCACTGTCAAACTTGGTGCTGTCAAACACACATTTACGGCAACTGCAAGCCGGGCAAACATTACGACAGGCGTTGCAGCGAATGCACTTGGAAAGCTCCTTCTGGAAGAAGGCAAACTTTTCTTCGGGGCTCATGGCCTCAATTTTTTCTACTTCGCTGAAGCGCTCAGCATCGACTGTATCAACCGATTCGCCAATCACCTCATCAAACACAACGTGTTCCTTGCCCTTGCAAACGTGGCAACGTTCGAGCATTGCATCGTTATAAGCACAGGTTTTGGTGCCATACAGGGTTTCAACCGTGAGTGTATCAGGGCCGTCCATTTCGGCGCCGGATACCGCTGTGATGCCCTTAATGCCAAGCTTTTTCATGCGCTCAACATCGAGCTTGCCACGGCAACCCACACCAATGATGTAGGCATTTTCACGCACAACACGGTGTTCTTTTAAAAGCTGATTAAAGCTATAAGAATCGCAAGGTTTTAACATAACTAAAGTTTTACCTTCCTGCTTGCAGGCTTCAATCATATATTTGCTTAAGTTGGCACCGCAGAATCCGTTATACACAAATTCTTCGAGTTCCTCAGCAGTTTCAAAAAATGCCGGTTCCGGGTTGTAACCCAGATCGCCCTTTTTCCAACCAAGTACGCGATTAACAGCACCGCTTGAAAGAAGCTCCTTGGCACGATTCACTAATTCTTGCATCTCAAATCCCCCAATCTGACATTTCTGCCCAGAGAATGGATTTTCTCAACAAATTCATTCATGGTCGTAGAGAATTTCACGCCCTCAGCTGCAGAAACCCATTCCACGCGCGTACGGCCGTTTTCAACGCCGATGTAATCCAGCATGGAGAACAGCAGGGTCATTCGTCTTCTTGCGTAATAGTTGCCCGTGCTGTAGTGACAGTCGCCGGGGTGGCATCCGCAAAGAATTACACCGTCGGCACCCTTTTCAAAAGCACGCAGAATGAACATGGGATTCACGCGGCAGGAACAGGGTACGCGAATGATTTTTACATCTGCAGGATACGAAAGACGGCTGCTGCCGGCAAGATCTGCACCGGCATAGCTGCACCAGTTACAGCAAAAGGCCACAATTTTCGGCTTAAAGGTTGTATCTATCGACATATTGCATCTACCTCCGCTATAATCTGTCTGTTCGAGAAGCCCTGCAGGTCCATAGCACCTGACGGGCATGTTACGGTACAAGCACCGCAACCCTGACACAGAGCATTATTTACCACAGCAACACGACGGGTTTCACGAATGCCGTGGTCGTTGATTTCTTTATCTTCATAGGTAATGGCGCCATACGGACAAACGTTAGCACAAGCCGAGCAGCCATTACATAACAGTTCATCAGATTTTGCTGTACAGGGGTTCGTCATCAGCTTATCCTTAGCCAAAAGACCAATGGCCTTCACCGCCGCAGCACCTGCCTGGGCAACCGTTTCAGGAATATCCTTCGGACCCTGACAAACACCGGATAAGAAGATGCCGGCTGTAGGAGATTCTACAGGGCGCAGTTTAGCATGGCCTTCTGTTAAGAAGTTGTTTGTATCGATGCTGGCCGTCACCATGGTTGCAATTTTACGAACGGAAGGCTCTGGCTCGATAGCTGTTGCAAGCACAACCATATCCGCATAGGTCTTAATCTGCTTGTTATCCAGCATATCCACAGCCTGTACAAGCAACTGGCCGTCAGGCTGCGGTGCAACCTTACCAACCTGACCTTTTACATAATTGACGCCGTATTCCTCAACAGCACGGCGGTAAAATTCATCAAAGTTTTTACCGGGTGTACGAACATCAATATAAAATACGGTTACATCCACATCGGGATACTTATCACGGATGAGCATAGCATGCTTTGCTGTGTACATACAGCAAATTTTGGAGCAATAGCTCTTGCCGCGGTCATCACTGCAACGGCTGCCGACACACTGCACGAACACAATGTGCTTCGGATGTTTGCCGTCAGACAGTCTTTCTAAGTGACCCTTGGTCGGGCCTGCCGCATTCATAATGCGTTCCAGTTCCAAAGAGGTGATAACATCCTTGCTCTGGTTATAGGCAAATTCATCGTAGCGGTCAAGCTTTATGGTATCAAAACCGGTTGCCACCACGATGGCACCATACTTCTGCGTTACGATTTCGTCCTGCTGGCTGTAATCAATCGCGCCGGCCTGACAAATCTTTTCACACAAACCGCACTTACCTGTTTTAAATTTGATACAGCTTTCGCGGTCAATCACAGGCACATTGGGGATAGCCTGTGCAAAAGGCGTGTAAATCGCGCTTCTGGTCGAAAGACCTCTGTTAAATTCACTGAGCGCCTTTTTGGACGGACATTTTTCCTGACAAAGTCCGCAACCGGTGCACTTTGTCATATCAATACTGCGGGCCTTTTTACGGATATCAACCGTAAAGTCGCCCACGAAGCCGGATACCTTTTCCACCTCACTGTAGGTGTGGATGGTGATTTTTTCGTGCGCTGCCGCTTCCACCATTTTTGGGGTTAAGATACAAGCTGAACAGTCAAGCGTCGGGAAGGTTTTGTCAAGCTGTGACATTCTGCCACCGATACTGGGCGTTTTTTCAACAATGTCTACCTCGTAGCCTGCTTCTGCAATATCAAGTGCCGTCTGGATGCCGGCGATGCCGCCGCCAATCACAAGCGCACGCTTGGTTACAAGACTTTCACCCGGTTGCAGAGGCGCATTTAAATTCACCTTGGCAATGGCCGCACGGGCTAAGATAACTGCCTTTTCAGTGGCCACTTCCATATCTTTATGAATCCAGGAGCAATGCTCACGGATATTTGCAATTTCAACCATGTAGGGGTTGATGCCGGCACGCTCTGCCGCCTTTCTGAAGGTTGCCTCGTGCATACGGGGCGAGCAAGAGCAAACCACAATACCGGTCAGCTTCTTCTCGCGAATGGCTTCTGCGATTAAAGCCTGTCCTGCTTCGGAGCACATGTAGGGATAATCATCAGCATGAACAACGCCGGGCTCCTTCAGGGCCATTTCTGCAACTTTTTTAACATCTACCGTTGCTGCAATATTACTGCCGCAATGACATACAAAAACACCAATTCTTTGCAATGTGCTCACCTCCTGTATCTTCTGAACGCACTAACCAAAAGCTGCTGGGGAAGTTCCTCGTCAAGCAGGGCGGGAATTTCATCAGCCTTTAAATAATCCTGACCCTTTTGACGCACCACAAGCTGTCTTGCGGCATCAATCAGCTTAGCCGGCTCCACATCGCGCGGGCAACGCTCTAAGCAGGCAAAGCAGGAAAGGCATTTCCACAGCGATTTGGAAGTCGCCAGTGCTTCAATTTCACCGTTCATGATATAAGACGCGAACTGATGCGGCTTAATATCCATTTCATTAAAAGAAGGACAAGCAGCAGAACATTTGCCGCACTTCATGCATTTGTACGGATTGCTGCCACTAATTTCTTTAATGAGCTGTACTTGATTTTTCATATTATTCACAGGCTTTTTCCGCCTCCTCTTTCACGCCGAGAGCTTCAGCCAGTAATTCGGTAAAGTAGTGTACGGGCAAGGTGCCGCTTTTATTTAAGTTATACATGCAAAGCGGACATGCGGTAATTAACATTTCTGCACCGAAACCGGCTGCACTTTCAAGCACCGTGTCGCACATAGATTTGGCCTGTTCCTTTTCTTTTAAGGAGATGTAACCGCCACAGCATTCGTTGCGGTAGGGATACACAACAGGCTCCGCACCGATGGCACGGATAAAATCTTCAATAATGGTGGGGTTTTCAGGGTCATCAAAGCCTAAAACCTTGCCGGGACGAAGCAGAAGGCAACCATAATAAGCACCTATCTTCTTGCCGGTTAAGGGGTTTGTTACCTTTTCTTTTAATACATCAAAACCCACTCTGTCACGCAGAACCTCTAAAAAGTGAAGCACGGTGGTTTCACCCGTATAAGGCACTTCGTTTTCCATATAGTTATTGGCTCTTTTGCACATGTCAGCGTTATGCTTCATATCATGATTCACACGCTTAATTACATGATGGCAAGCAGAACACAAGGTAACTAAATCCTGCTCTTTTTCTCTTGCAGCGCAAAGTGCACGAACAGAAGAGAGCTTAGTTGCGATTTCATCTGTTCCTAAAGGATACACACCGCCGCAGCACTGCCAATCCTCAATTTCTTCTAAGGTAAAGCCCAGCGCTTTGGCCGAGGCTTTAGCATAAGCATCTAAATCCCGCGCTTTCGTGCGCAGCGTGCACCCCGGATAATAACTGTACTTCATAGCTTTACAGTCTTCCTTTCTTACAGTGTAATCTGGCTGATAACGCTCTTTAACATATCAGCGCTGTTATGAAGCTTTTTGTATTCCTCATCATTCAGTTTAACGGGCACCTTGCCGTAAACACCCTTGGGACCGATTAAGGTCAGCGTGGAGAGGCAAACATCTTCTAAGTCATACTCGCCATGCATCATGGTCGAAACAGTAACAATTGAGTTGTTTGTTGACATCAACACCTTACACAAGCGAACAACAGAAGCGGATACTGCATAGAAGGTAGCACCTTTATTGGCGATGATAGTACCACCGGATTTACGGGTGTATTCCTCAATAGCTTCTCTGTCGAGTCTGGGCACTTCACGGCCGGCGGCCTTAGATAAAGCAATATATTCATCCAGCATAACACCGGAAACCTGCGCACAAGACCAGGGTACAAAAGAAGAATCACCATGTTCACCAAACACATAAGCATGAATGTTTTTCTGTGCGATGTCGAAATGTTCAGAAAGAGCCACACGCAAACGCGCCGTATCAAGCAATGTACCGGAACCGATAATCTGGCGTTCAGGCAGACCGGAAATCTTGGTGAATACATGTGTAATAATATCTACGGGGTTGCTCACAATTACATATAAAGCATTGGGAGCCGCCTTGGTGATTTCGGGTGCTACACTTTTAATAATATCTACATTGGCCTGCGTTAACTCAATTCTTGTCTGACCGGGCTTTCTGGCAAGACCGGAAGTGATGATAACGATGTCGGAATCCTTTGCATCGGCATAATCACCGGATTCAACCGAGATAGGATCACGGAAGCTGGTACCCTGCAGGATATCCATAACCTCGCCGTCAGCCTTTTTCTTATTGATATCAATCAATACGATTTCTGTCGCGAGATTTTCGTTTGACAGTGTATACGCGATGGTTGAACCAACACTGCCTGCACCAATGATAGTAATTTTACAACTCATGATAGACTCTCCTTTACATATCTTCAATTATAGACTGCAAAATCTTTAATCAGGTTCCGTCATCTGTATATCAAGCTTTTATTTTCCTGTTTTTTCCATGTTTTCAGACAACAAAAAACCTTTTATTACAGTATAACATTGTATCATATTGATAATTATTTGTCAAATTCTTTTCCCTGATATTGGCGCAAAAAATGCAATTTTTCTGTTTTCTACAAAAACAACAAAAAAAGCCTCTTTTTTTTGTCCGTTTTTTAAGGTAAACAAGCTTCTTTTTACATCTATGCATAAAAAAGAGGTGTTATGATTATGGAATGTGTATATTCTGTGAAGAGCTTTAAAAATCTGTTGCAAAACCCTCTTCTTTTTGGTACAATATTATCAGGTTATACATAGACACATGCAGAAGGAGAGAACATACATGAACACAAAAAAAATTATTATCACCATGCAAACAGGCGACGTGATGGAGGCTGAGCTATATCCTGAAATTGCACCCAAAACAGTTGCCAACTTTGTTCAGTTAATTGAAGACGGCTTTTTTGAAGGTCTGATTTTTCACAGAGTGATTAAAGGCTTTATGATTCAGGGCGGCGGCTACGACAAAGACGGTAACCACAAAGACGCTGCCACCATCAAAGGCGAATTTGCCTCCAACGGTTTTGAAAACCCCTTAAAGCACGAACGAGGCGTTCTTTCCATGGCCAGAACCATGGTGCGCGATTCCGCTTCCAGCCAATTCTTTATCATGCATCAGGCAGCTCCGCACTTAGATGGTGAATACGCCGCCTTCGGCAAAGTAACAGCCGGCCTTGAGGTGATTGATAAAATCGCCAATGTGCCCACCGACTTTTCCGATTGCCCCATCGAGCCACAGGTAATTGCTTCTATTAATATGGCTGAATAACAGAAAAAACGGCTGTAAAACAATTATACATTGTTCAACAGCCGTTTTTTTCTGCCTCTTTGGGTTCGCGGTCAGGACCTTTTTTACAGCCCAGTCAGAAGGGGATAGGAAAAAATGTTTCTGAATGGACAAACCGAACCCATAGGGGGTACCCGAAGGCGTACGATGGTACGCCGAGAGGTGAGGTTTGTTCATAGCAAAAAGGCTTGATTTGAGTAAAATCTCAAAACCTGAGATTTTTCAACTTTTTGCCAAATCCCTATTGCTCCGCAAGACCATCTCATCAACTTTTTCTGCCTTTTTGCGGTCAGGACCTTTTTTACAGCCTGATCAGAAGGGGATAGGAAAAAATGTTTCTGAATGGACAAACCGAACCCATAGGGGGTACCCGAAGGCGTACGATGGTACGCCGAGAGGTGAGGTTTGTTCACAGCAAAAAGGCTTGATTTGAGTAAAATCTCAAAACTTGAGATTTTTCAACTTTTTGCCAAATCCCTATTGCTCCGCAAGACCATCTCATTAACTTTTTCTGCCTTTTTGCGGTCAGGACCTTTTTTACAGCCCCTTTATTTAAGCGTAATCACCGTTACGCCGGTATCCCCTTCGCCGAGTTGACCGGCACGGAAGGCGCTGACCATTTTATGGTGGCGCAAGTAATCCGTAATGCCTTTGCGCAAAACACCGGTGCCCTTGCCGTGAATCACCGTAATCGTTTGCAGGTTCGCCATCAGTGCCCTGTCGATAAAACGATCTACCTCCATCAGGGCTTCATCCAGCGTTTGACCGCGCAAATCGATTTCCGTTTTCATATCGTTGCTCACACGGCTTTTTGAAACCGTGGAGTTTTTCTTTTTTTCTTCATGTTGTTCAAACAACAAATCCTCAAGTTTAGCTTTTACCTTCATAATGCCTGCCTGCAGTTGCACCATTCCGGTTGCGTCCGGCGCAGAAAGTACCGTTGCCACCTGATCGAGTGATAAAATGCGCACCACATCACCCGGCTTTAAATGCTTAGGCGGCTTACCCGTCCGCTTTGGCGCCGTGGTCTTTTTACCTGCCAACTTTTCCTGTTCGGCCCGCAGCGCTGCTTTGGCACGTTCCGCTTCCTGCAATGCTTCCTTAATGGCTGCCGTATCACGCAAGGCGCGAATCTCTTTAACAGTGCGTTGAGATTCTTCTTTGGCATCTTCTAAAATACGAAGCGCCTCTGTTCGTGCTTCTTCCAAAATCCTAACACGCTTTTTATCAAGCTCAGCACGCTCGTTTTGCAATTCTTTGCGCAAAGCGCGGATGTCACGGTTCATGGTTTCGGCCGCACGCTTTTCTTTTTCGGCTCGTTGCCGGTTTTTCTCAAGCCTTGCCAGCACATCTTCCATCTGTACATTATCTTCTGCCAGTTGTTCCCCGGCACGCTCTAAAATTTCTTCCGGCAGGCCCAATCTGCGTGAAATGGCAAAGGCATTACTTTTACCCGGAATGCCAATTAAAAGCCGATACGTCGGTGACAATGTTTTCAAATCAAATTCACAGGATCCATTCTCCACCCGTTCGGTTGATAAGGCATAAAGCTTTAACTCGCTGTAATGGGTCGTGGCTGCCGCTTTAGCACCACGATTGCGCACATAATCCAAAATCGCAATGGCAAGCGCTGCGCCTTCCGTTGGGTCCGTGCCGGCTCCCAGTTCATCGGCGAGCAGCAAGCTTCTTTCGTTGATACGTTCTAAGATGCTGACCAAATTCACCACATGGGAGGAAAAGGTACTGAGACTCTGTTCAATACTCTGCTCATCACCAATATCGGCAAACACATGCTCAAAAACGGAAAGACGGCTGTTCTCCGCCGCCGTAACAAACAGGCCGGAAGCCGCCATTAAGGAAAGCAGACCCAGCGTTTTAAGCGAAACCGTTTTACCGCCCGTATTGGGTCCGGTAATCACCAAGGTATCAAAATCCTCACCCAGGTACAAATCCACAGGCACAACCCTATCTGCCGGCAAAAGCGGATGGCGGCCTTTTTTAATATCCACAACGCCTTTGTCATTCAAAGCAGGCTGTGTACCGTTATATGAAAGAGAAAGCCTTGCTTTTGCAAATAAAAAGTCAAGCTCAAAAATTGTCGTAACATTGCAGGTTATCTCTTCTTTATAGTCACACACAAAAGCGGAAAGTTCTGCCAAGACGCGGTTGATTTCCTCTCGCTCCTCCGCTTCTAATGCCGCCAGCGAATTGGTGAGAGAAACCACCACCATCGGCTCTACAAAAAGTGTTGCACCCGAAGCCGAAGAATCGTGCACGATACCCTTGATTTCGCCTTTGCACTCTGCTTTTACCGGTAGCACGTATCGATCGCCGCGCATCGTTACAATAGGGTCTTGCAGCGCTTTTTGATATTTGGGCGAAGCAATCATTTCTTGCAGGCTGTCACGAATTTTGGCGGCCATCGTTTTCTTTTTTCTGCGAATAGAAAGCAGTTCCGGGCTGGCAGTATCAGCCATCTCGTCCTCACTGATAATGGCATCAAAAATTTTGTCAGAAACAGACCTTAACGGCTCAAGCATCCGGCAATAGGCCGTAATGGTGCCTTCTTCCAATGCTTTATCATCCTCAATATAGCGCTTGACCATGCGCGCTGTTTTTAATAGCTCGGCAATTGCCAAAAGCTCACGCATGGAAAGAACGCCACCCCGCTCTGCACGCATAACCGAGGGCGTAACATCTGTCGTTTTCATGCCCGGTGGATTGCCACGGCGCAAAAGAACACCCACTGCCGAGGCCGTTTGCTCCTGTAGAGCATTTGCCTCGGCCAAAGATTCAGTGGGTTGTAAGGAAACAATACGGTTGCGAACCGGCTCGTTTTGCGTAAACTGTGCCAGTTGCAATAAAATTTTATCAAATTCTAATGTCTGTAGTGATTTTTTATCCATTCGTTTTCTCCTAAAAGGGAAAATTCATTCGCACTCAAAAAGTCGGCAAGCTGTCTAAAAGTGCCTGTGCCTCTTCATGGCTGACAGAGCTCATAAAAGTGGTGCGTATAGTCAGGGCATGCGTAAGATGCACTTTGGCATCTTCAAACTTGCCTAATTCTTTTTCCACCAACGCAGCGTTATAATAAGCCTCAATGAAGCGTGACTCCTTCGCCATAAGCTCCGTCACGTATTGATAAGCAGATTCATAGTCTCTTAAGGCGATGTGGAGCTGAACCATGTTGTCCAAAATCACAACATCATCCTTATTATATTCATAAGCCTCAAAGTTAAACTCTTTGGCTTTGATCAAATTGCCGTTTAAAATGTATAAATAGCCTAAGCTTCCATAGGTGTTTGTGTTCTTAAAATAAGGAAATATCTCTTCCAACTCTTCTGTTGCTTCCAGTCTTCTGCCTGTTTTAAGTAGCAGCACCGCGTGGTTAGACTTAGCCTTATACTTAAGCTCCGGTTTCAGCGGAAAAGCTAACACTGCGTTTAGCAGATTCTCCGAGCGTTCCACTCTGCCCTCACGCATCAAATAGTAGGCGTACGTGATTTTTTGTTGCACATCCATGCCGTGGTTATAGGCTCTTTCATACCAGCGAAAGCAACCGTTGATATCGCCTTTGGCATAGTTTTGCAATGCAAGACTGATGCAAAGGCGGCTGTAGCGTTTTACATAAAAGTAAATGCCCAGTACAACAAGCACAATGAGTCCCCAAATGAGATTGGTGCAAAAAGCCCAGATGGTTAATGCTAAAAAACCGATTAATAAAATAATTTCTAACATAGTATTCTCCCCTATGATGACTTTCTATCCAAAAGGCTTACGGCATAACCTCATACATTTCTGCCGCTTCACCCTTTAAGGCGTGCTCGGTCACGCGTACCACACGGGCACGCATAGTACGTTCACCAAAACGTAGCTCCAGCACGTCCCCCTCCTTTACATCATAGGAGGCTTTTGCAGGCTTTCCGTTCACCGTTACGCGGCCCTGGTCACAGGCTTCGTTAGCAACTGTGCGGCGCTTGATGATGCGGGAAACCTTTAAAAATTTATCTAATCGCATGGCTCATTTCCTTTCTTTAGCGAGCAACAAAGCCGATTTTTCTATATACCTTGCCAAGCGTTTTATAGGCGATTTTCGCCGCCGTTTCAGCACCTTTTTTATACACCTCTTCTACATAGGCTTTATCTTTTGCAAGCTCTTCATAGCGCTTACGAACAGGTGCAAGCTCTGCTGCAACAGCTTCACCGACCGCCTGCTTGAAGGTGCCATAGCCCTGGCCGGCAAATTCCTTTTCGGCTTCTTCGACAGTCTTGCCTGTAACGGCCGCATAAATGGTTAAAAGGTTTGTTACGCCCGGCTTATCTTCACTTGCGCGGACCTCGCTTTCGGAATCTGTTACCGCTCGCTTAAACTTTTTAATAATCACTTCTTCCGGGTCTAACAGCCATACATAACCATTGGGATTCGGGTCAGATTTTGACATCTTGTTCTCCGGCGACTGCAGGCTCATCACGCGGGCGCCGGCTTTACCGATGTACGGTTCCGGAACAGTGAAGGTGTCGCCGTAGTGGTGGTTAAAGCGATTGGCAATATCGCGTGTTAATTCAATGTGCTGCAGCTGGTCATTACCAACAGGCACCAAGTCCGCCTGGTACAGCAAAATATCGGCCGCCATCAGCACCGGATAGGTAAACAGACCGGCATTGATGTTATCGGCATGTTTTTTAGATTTATCTTTAAACTGCGTCATGCGCGAGAGTTCGCCCATTTGCGCATTACACGAAAGAACCCAGGCAAGCTCGGCATGTGCCGGCACATGAGACTGGAAAAACAAAATAGATTTCTCCGGGTCAATGCCGCACGCCATATATTGCATCAGCACTTCCATGCTTCTTTTACGCAGCTCTGCCGGTTCCTGACGCACGGTGATAGCGTGCATATTCATAACTGAGTACATGCAATCATACTCATCTTGTAATTTAATCCAGTTTTTCAGCGCGCCCAGGTAGTTGCCCAGTGTGAGTTCTCCTGAAGGCTGCATACCGGAAAATATTCGTTTCTTTTCTTCCATATCTGGCTCCGTTCTGCCGCAGCTTGCGGCTATGTATTACAGTTTTTCTGTAAGCAGTTCACCCAAAATGCGAATGCCCTTTAAGATTCTTTCATCACTCATGGTTGAATAATTCAATCTGAAGCAATGGCTGGGTGCATCCACATCAGTCATAAAGGCATTGCCCGGCACAAATGCCACCTTGCGTTTTACCGCTTCACGCATCAGGGCGCCGGTATCTGTTCCCTTCGGGCAGGTCACCCAAATGAAGATGCCACCTTCCGGTCTTGTATAAGACACGATTTTGGGGAAGTAGGTATCCATGCAGGAAAGCATGTATTCACAGCGATGCTTATACAGCTGTCTTGCCTTTTCGATGGAGCTGTCAATATCATACTTCTGCAGATATTCAGAAGCAATCATCTGTGAAAAAACATTGGTATGTACATCGGTTGCCTGCTTGGCCACCGTCATTTTTTCCGTTAGACCTTTATCAAAAATTAAATACGCCAGTCGCAGACCCGGGGAGAATACCTTGGAAAAAGAGCCCAGGTATACCACATGACCGGTTGTATCCATGGATTTGATGGTCGGCAATTTTTCGCCGGAAAAACGGAGTTCGCCGTAGGGGTTATCCTCTAAAATCACCACATTATATTTCTGTGCCAGCTCCAGCATACCCTTGCGCACGGCAAGACCGGAGGTGATGCCGGAAGGATTCTGGAAGGTGGGAATGGTGTAAATCAGCTTGATGTTTTTGTTGTTCTTTAAAGTTTCTTCTAAAATGGCAAGATCCATGCCGTCATCATTCATGGGCACGCCATAAAGCTTTGCGTTATAGGTGCGGAAGGTGTTTAAGCAACCGATAAAGCTGGGTTCTTCGCAAACCACGCCATCACCTTCGTTTAAAAGCACCTTGGCTGTTAGGTCACATCCCTGCTGTGAACCGCTGACGATGATGATATCCTGATTCTCTGTATTGATATTTTCCTTCGTGCGCATTCTCTCTAAAACGGCTTCCTTCAGGGGGATGTAGCCTTCAGAAAGTCCGTAAGACAGCGCCTTGTTGGAGTCGCTTGTCAGCACATCTGCGCAGATTTCCTTAATCGCTTCCACGGGGTAGGTTTCCGGTGCCGGAACGCCACCGGCAAAGCTGATGATTTCGGGGTCAGCTGCCACTTTAAAAATTTCACGGATGGCCGAAGCCTTAACACCCAACATTTTGTCTGAAATTAAATTTGAAAAATCCATTCTTCTTCACTCCTGTATACCAAAAAAGTTTTTTCCGTTTTCGTAGGTTATCCGGGCCGTTTCTTCTATAGAAAGACCCTTTATCTCGGCCAGCTTTTCACCGACAAAACGCACCTTTGAGCTATCGTTTCGCTGCCCTCTGTGCGGTTCCGGCGACAGATAGGGGCTATCTGTTTCAATTAAAATGCGTTCCACCGGCACACTTAATGCTACCTCTCGCGTCTTCTTGCCGTTTGAAAATGTGAGCGGACCGGCAAAGGAAATATAAAAACCCATATTGACCAGCTCTTTGGCCATTTCAACGCTACCGGAATAGCAATGAAAAACACCCCGGTTATAGCCTACGCTTTTGATGATTTCCATCGTGTCGCCATGGGCGTCGCGGTCGTGCACAATAAAAGGAAGGTCAAGCTCCCGTGCCAGCTCTATCTGCCGACGAAACCATTTTTTTTGCAAATCCCGCGAGGAATTTTCATAATGATAATCAAGCCCAATTTCTCCAATGGCAACAACCTTGGGATTGGCCGACAAGGTACGCAAAGCTTCAACATCTGCTTCCTGCATGTCTTCTGCATCGTGCGGGTGAACACCCACCGACGCATAGATAAAGTCATATTGCTTGGAAAGCTCCACACTGGAAAGAGAGCTTTCCAGATCGGCGCCAATATTCACCGCCAATGTAACACCGCTTGCATAAACTGCCTCAATCACGCTGTCACGGTCATCGCAAAAGCGGTCATCATCTAAATGTGTATGTGTATCAAAAAACATATTGTTCCCTTCTCAGTTTCCGCTGTAGCCTGTGTCTTCCGGCAGGTTTTCCTGCGCAGCAGCACTTGTGGCCAATACATCGCACCGCTCGTTTTCCGGATGTCCGTCATGCCCCTTCACCCAATGAAAGGTTACCTCATGTTTTGAAAGAAGCACTAAAACCTGCTCCCACAAATCCACGTTAAGGGCCGGCTCTTTATTGCTTTTAATCCAGTTCTTCTTCTTCCAGCCGTACACCCAACCCTGATTCACAGCGTCCACCACATATTTACTGTCGCTGTAGAGTTCAACCACACAGGCTTCCTTCAGCTTTTCCAGTCCGCGAATCACGGCCAAAATTTCCATACGGTTATTCGTGGTGAGTCGGTAGCCACCGGAAAGCTCTAACGTGTGGGCACCGTAACGCAGAATGGCACCCCAGCCACCGGGACCGGGATTGCCCGAGCAGGCACCGTCAGTAAACAGTTCTACTTTCTTTTTATCAGCCATCCAGTTCCTCCAGGCGCTTGGCGATGGTTTCAATCAACTTTGCTTCCAAAACTTCTTGCGAAAGCTCTGTCACAAAACCGGCCGCACATTTGTGCCCGCCTCCACCAAATTCCGATGCCAACAACGCCAAATCTATATTTTCTTTACAGCGCAGGCTCACCTTCAGCTTACCCGGCTCTTTATCCTTAATCAAAACGCTCACCTCAACACCCTCTACAGAGAGAACGGTATTGGGCAGTTCTTCCAGCTCTTCATGCGCTAAGTCGTATGCTTCTATAAAGCTATCGGGGCAATGCAAAACGCCGATTTTGCCATCATGGAATACGCGAATCCGCTCGGCAACCGCACCCGTAAATTTCAGCTTTTTCAGCTTAACGGTATCATACAGATGGCGGGTAATGGCCCGTTGATCCAATCCGCAAGCCAAAAGCTCTGCTGCTATGGTAAAGGTGCGCACCGATACATTGGAATATTTAAAATGGCCCGTATCGGTAGAAAGACCCGTATAAAAGGCCACAACAGCCTTATGGGGCAGATTCTCCGTCAGCATTTTGGAAAGCATATAGGTAAGCTCACAACAGGCAGCCGCCATCGGCTCCGTCAGATATACATCTCCAAAAGGCGCATCGGCGCGGTGATGGTCAAGCACCACCTTACAATCTATGGATAAAAAGAAATCCTTTAGAGAACCCAATCGGTTTAAGGCTCCGCAATCCAAGGCAAGCGCCGTATCAAAATCGGCCGCCTCACCTGTCAGACTATAGCCATCATTCAGGTAAGAAAAACGCTCAGGCAGTTCTGTTTCTAAAAACAAAACCGCCTGCTTACCCAGTGACTCGAGCACTGCCTTCATGCCGAAGGAAGAGCCCAGGGCATCTCCGTCCGGATTTGTATGTGTAAAAATGGCAATGCGTTGCGCCTTTTGCAACGCATGCCAGATCGGTTTTAACTGTTCCACAAGCATAACCCCTTTATCGACTTTATTTTCCTTGTGTTTGCTTGAGCAATTCGTTAATTCTTGCGCCGTGCTGTAAGGAGCGGTCAAGCTCAAAATCCGGCTCCGGCGTGTAACGCAGCTTTAGGCGGTTTCCCACCTCGCGGCGCACATAGCCGGCAGACTTTTTCAGCGCCTTTACGGCCTCTTGCTGCACTTCCTCGCTACCCATCACGCTCACGTAGATTTTCGCATAGCGTAAATCCGGTGTTACATTCACCGCCACAACGCTCGTCATCATGGGTATGCGGGGGTCTTTCATATTTCTGATTACATCAGAAAGCTCTTTTCTGTATTCTTCATTGATTCTGCCGATTCGGTTGGCACTCACAATGTATCCTCTCCATTCTCAAAGGTATCGCCGGATGGAAGGCGGCTTTTATTTTTCTACCTCAACCATCTTAAAGCCTTCAACAATGTCTCCGTCTTTAATATCGTTAAAGTTTTCAATACCCAAACCGCATTCGTAACCGGCGTTCACTTCCTTCACGTCATCCTTAAAGCGCTTGAGCGAAGCCAGCTTACCTTCGTGCACCACGATGCCGTCACGCACGATACGCACCTGCGTATTACGGGCAATAGAACCATCCTGCACATAGCAACCGGCAATGGTGCCTACGCCGGATACCTTAAAGGTTTGACGGATTTCGGCATGGCCGGTCACCTCTTCACGGAAGGTCGGCTCAAGCATGCCCTTCATAGCCGCTTCAATCTCTTCAATCGCATTGTAAATAACGCGATAGGTACGCACATCAACGCCCTGACGTTCTGCACTGGCAGCCGCACCAGGGTCGGGACGAACGTTAAAGCCAACGATAATCGCATTAGATGCAAAGGCCAGCATAACGTCGGATTCGCGAATGGCACCCACACCGCCATGAATCACCTTAACGCGCACTTCATCATTGGAAAGCTTTTCAAGGGACTGGCGAACGGCCTCTACGGAACCCTGTACATCGGCTTTTACGATGATGTTTAAGTCTTTAACCTGACCTTCTTTAATACGGTCAAACAAGTCATCCAGCGTGACAGCTGTATGCGCTTTGATTTTTTCTTCTTTTAATTGTTGTTTTCTGCTTTCTACAACGCTTTTACCCAAACGCTCATCATCAATGGCGTAGAACAAATCGCCGCCATCGGGCGTTTCGGAAAGACCGGTAATTTCAACAGGCACAGAAGGTCCTGCCTTTTTAATGCGTTTGCCTTTATCATCGAGCATGGCACGAACATGGCCGATAGCCGTTCCGGCAAGCACAATATCGCCAACCTTTAAGGTACCGTTCTGCACCAGAACAGTTGCGACCGGTCCACGGCCTTTATCCAGCTTCGATTCAATAACTGTACCCTTTGCCTTGCGGTTGGGGTTCGCCTTCAGTTCACGCATCTCGGCAACCAAGAGAACCATTTCCAAAAGACCTTCAATGTTAAGCTTTTGTTTGGCTGAAACTTCCACGCAGATGGTATCACCACCCCATTCTTCGGGAATCAGGCCGTGCTCAGTTAAATCCTGCTTGATACGGTCGGGATTAGCGCCGTCTTTATCAATTTTGTTAATGGCCACAATGATGCTGACATTGGCCGCCTTGGCATGGTTAATCGCCTCAATGGTCTGGGGCATAACGCCGTCGTCTGCCGCAACCACCAAAATGGCAATATCTGTTACCTGCGCACCTCTTGCACGCATCGCAGTAAAGGCTTCGTGACCGGGTGTATCTAAGAATGTAATTTTCTTGTCATGAATGCGCACACGATGTGCACCGATGTGCTGCGTGATGCCGCCGGCCTCAGTATCGGTTACATTGGTGCTACGGATAGCATCGAGCAATGAGGTTTTACCGTGGTCAACGTGACCCATAACCACAACGACGGGCGAACGATATTCTAAGTCTTCGGGCTTATCCTCTTCTTCTGCAAGGAGAATTTCTTCATCAGTCAGAATAATTTCCTGCTCTACTTCTGCACCCATATCCTCTGCAATCAGGGAAGCCACATCAAATTCAATACTCTGATTGATGGCCGCCATAATGCCGAGCGTCATCAGCTTTTTAATAATCTCGGTAGGAGAAACGCCTAAGCGGGAAGCAAATTCGCCAACTGTAATTTCGTTGGGAATTAACACTTTTTTCTTCTCCTTTTTAACCTTTTGCTCCTTAACAGGCTGCGCCTTCATTTTGGAGTTGACAGCATTGTCGCGGTGACGGTTTGCGCCTTTTTTGAGCTTCTGCTTTTTAACACCATCTTCCGATACATTGGTTGGAACAAGTTCCTCGAGCTTTTCCGTATCCATCTTATTAACATCCAAAACAGTCTGACGAGTATCAACATGACGCACTTTACGCTTAATAGGTTCATCCGGAAGGGGAACAGGTTCTGTCTGAGCTTCAGCCGACTCTGCTACTTCCTTTTTGGATTTCGCTTTTTTCTCCGACACTTCGGGCGCCGGAGCCTTTTCTTTACCAAAAACAGGAATTTCTACAGCTTTGTCAAACCGCTGCGTGAAAACCTCAAATATAATGTCGAGCTGATCCTGCTCAAGCACAGTCATGTGATTTTTAATCTCATGACCGAATTCTCCCAACAGGGCTATCAGTTCCTTTGAATTTGTGTCCAGCACTTTAGCCAGCTCATGTACTCTCACCTTTGTCATAGTTCCACACCTCCGAAATTTTGCATGGGGCCGGTTTTGCCCGCCCCACCGTCAGCAACGTTCAATGAGTCATCTCATCCTGTATGGGCGCTAATTGCTGTATCACCGCATCATACACGGCCTGGTCAACTCTACCGCGAAAGGCTCTGTCTAACCGCCGTTGCCTGATAAGCTTTTCGACACAGGCAGACTGCTTACACAAATAAGCACCTCTGCCTTGTGCCTTGCCTGTGGGGTCGGGGAAAATCCCCTCCTCATTTTTAACCACACGCATAAGCTCTTTTTTTAAAAATTTTTGTCCGCAACTGATGCATTCCCTGATGGGCTCATGTACAGACTTCATATTGCTTATTCCTCCGGCTTAATATCAATTTTCCAGCCGGTTAGCTTGGCAGCCAATCTGGCGTTCTGTCCCGATTTGCCGATAGCCAGAGACAACTGATGCGCCGGTACAACAACATGTGCTGCATGCGCTTCTTCATCTACCGATACGCTGACAACCTCTGAAGGGCTAAGTGCCTCCTGGATAAAGCGAACCGGATCCTCAAAATATTTAACGATATCTATTTTTTCCCCATTCAGTTCATCACATACATATTGTACGCGTACCCCCTTCGGACCAACACAAGAGCCAACCGCGTCTACATTAGCATCTGCACTGAACACAGAGATTTTACTTCTGGAACCGGCTTCACGAGCAATGGATTTGAGTTCCACCACGCCGGTTGAAAATTCAGGCACTTCCTGCTCGAACAGGCGGCGCACCAGGCCGGGATGACTTCTTGAAAGCGTCAGTTTCGGACCTTCCTTGGAGGACTTAACGCCCACCACATAAAATTTCATGCGCTTACCGGGCACATAGCTTTCGCCGGCCATTTGCTCAGACGCCGGCATTTCGGCTTCCTTGTCGCCATCAATCTGCACGCTGACCGCACGCTGTTCTACTTTGGTAATAAGACCTGTGATTAAAGTATTTTCCTTATCACGGTAGTATTCATAAGCATATTCATTTTCTGCTTCGTTAATGCGTTGCACAACCACCTGCTTGGCTGTTTGTGCCGCAATACGACCAAAGTCTTTGGGAACAATTTGAATCGGCACAATATCACCCACCTGATAGGTTGCATCAATCTTCTGTGCCTCCGAAAGTTCCATTTCCACCTGAGCGTCTTCTACAACGTCCACTACAGTCTTTTTCTGCACCAAGGAAACTGCACCTGTTTCTCTGTCAATTGATGCTTCCACATTCTGTGTATGACCGTAATTCTTTTTGTAGGCCGCGAGCAAAGCTCTTTCAATGGTTTCGATAATGATTTCTTTATCAATGTTTTTGCTGGCCGATAATTCTGTTAACGCAGACATAAACTCCTGATTCATAATGATGTTTGACCTCCACATTATAGTTCCCGAAAACCGGGAGATACTTCGTCTTATGTGACGAATTAAAATATAACAGCCAACCGGACAGATGCCGCTTTTGAAAGCGGAATCTCCATGGCTTTACCTTCATAATTCAAAAAAACGGTTTCATTTTCAAAGGCAACCAATTCTGCTGTAAAATCCTTCAAGCCGTCAATCGGCCCATAGAGTTTTACATCCACCTGATGGCCGATGTATCGCGCAAAATCGGAAGGCCGCTTAAGCTGACGGTCAAGACCCGCCGATGAAACCTCCAAAGAATATGCCGAGGGGATGGGATCCTTCTCATCCAGCTTGGCTGAAAGCGCTACACTGACCGCTTCGCAATCGTCAATACCGACGCCTCCCTCTTTATCAATATAAACACGTAAAACGTTATTTTTTCCCTCTTTTAAAAATTCAATATCCCAAACAGAAAGACCCAAATCTGCACAAATGGGCTCTGTCATTTCTAAAACAAGCTGCTCGGTTTTTGAATATGCCATGCTGCTCTCCTTCATCAAAAAATTGGGTAATACAATGCGAAAGAGTGGGATAAAGCCCACTCTTTCGAAACATTACGTATAACAACGGTGAAATTGCTTTAGCAACTTCAACACACTGTTACAACCTCTTGCAAGGTTATAACCTTCACCTTTGCAGGTTGTTCACCAACACAAACACAAAGTAACAAACTGTTACTTCTGTATCACTCTGCTGAAGCAGAACTTATCTGTGGTTTGCAAAACACTCACTGCAATATACAGGTCTGTCTTCCTTCGGCTCGAAGGGAACCTGAGCTTCTTTGCCGCAATCAGCGCAAATAGCAGTGTGCATTTCTCTTGACTGTCTCAGGCTGTTCTTTCTTGCAATTCTGCATTCTTTGCAGCGGGTGGGTTCGTTTTCGAAACCTTTTTCTGCATAGAATTCCTGTTCGCCGGCTGTGAATACAAATTCTGCACCACAATCCTTACAAACTAATGTCTTGTCTTCGTACATGTGTTTTCCCTCACTTTGAAATATAAAAAATTTTATTGTAAATAAGGAGCAAACTCCCTTTTACCAGAACCAACACACGACACCGTCAACCTGAAGCCTTGTTACTAAAGAGAAATTTTTCCAGCTTGCGCTTAATGCGTTGCAACGCATTATCAATTGATTTCGGGTCTTTATGCAGTGCTTCGGCAATCCTTACATAAGAATAACCATTTAAATGATGCATAAGCACCTTGGCCTCAAATTCGGAAAGATGTTTATCGATTTCGCCTTCCATACCCTTGAAATCTTCCTGTTCAATCACAATACTCTCCGGATTTGCACCTTCGTTTTCGCCTGCATATCCAATGTGTTCAAAATAATACAGACCGCTCTCATGCCCATTCAGCGAGACATATGTGTTAAGCGGCATGTGCTTTTGACGGGTGGCTGTTTTAACGGCTGTTATGATGTGGCGCGTAATACAAAGCTCAGCAAAGGTTTTAAAACTTACCTTCCTGTCAGCCTTGAAGCTGCGAATGGCTTTGTATAAACCAATCATTCCTTCCTGGATAACATCCTCCCGGTCAGCCCCCACCAAAAAATACGACTTGGAGCGGAGCTTTACAAAACTTTTGTAACGATTGACAATCAGTTCAACAGCGTAGCCATCTCCCTTTTGCGCGGCAATTACAAGTTCTTCCTCGCTGGACTCTGCGTTGACAGACTTTTGCTGCACTAAGTCGTTCTGCAAAACCTCGGGCACGGCACGAAACCTCCTGCCAATATTTTAAGTCTTTGAATCCATTATATTCTAATGAAACAGGAAAGTCAAGTAAATTTAAAATATTTTTTAATTTTTTAAAATTTTTTTCAATTTTCTCTTGCATTCTGATAAAGTCTGTGCTATAATTCTATCTTGCGAGAAGTTTTGAGGCTTTTCCAAAACAACTACATACGCACGGAGAGGTGGCTGAGCTGGCCTAAGGCGCACGATTGGAAATCGTGTAACGGCTAATACCCGTTCGAGGGTTCGAATCCCTCCCTCTCCGCCAAACAAAAAAGCATCACCATTTGGTGGTGCTTTTGTTTCTATAGCAGGGATTTGAACCCGAGAAGAGGGTTCGTCGAAGCAGCCGGAGTGCATCGCAGTCCGGTCTGCGGAGCTCGAGCACGGTAGTTTTTTTCGGGCACCGCCAAGAGCGGTCGAAAAAAGACCGGCGCAGAGTATCCCTCCCTCTCCGCCAACGACACAGGGGGGACGGTTCTGTCGTGCAGTTAAAAAGAAGGAGAACACAAGAGAACCGTCCCCCTGTGTCCGTTTTTGATGTCTTTTAGCAAAAGGTGAACATGATTCCCCATAAGACAATAAGCATGTATTTCAAATTGCATTTCGTGTTGATATCTTCCCAATGTTTGAAGAAAGCGCTCATTGTCTTCTTCGTCCTCAAAAATGTTTTGTTGCCCAATTCCTCTTAACAAAACATGATAAAACCCACTTTCGCTTTTCTTGCGTGCTTGTCTTGGCATAAAAAATCACCTCGGAGATGATTACACATCTCCGAGGTGGTGTCAACAGAACCATCCCCTTGGCACCCCTCGCACATTACCCTTGACAACATTCTCGCTTTTGTGTAGAATATAATTGAACCGGAGGTTGTTTAATCCGGCAGGCAATTGTAGCCTTGCTCCTTTAAACTCCTCTTTGGTTCTTTT
>SVKI01000011.1 GCA_015068555.1 Oscillospiraceae bacterium
ATATCGAGTTTGACCGAAGGGAAAACATATCGATTTTACGAAGTAAAAATATCGAGCAAACTTTAGTTTGCATATCGACAAAAATTTTGTCCCTAACTTGACAAAATCATAATAAAGAATGTCGAATTTTGGCGAAATAAAAAAGCCTTCCCCTTGAGGGGAAGGTGGGTTGCAAAGCAACTCGGATGAGGTGGAAATGTAGGGAACAGCCTTTAGGATGTTCCGCAAATATATAATAACGGTTTGTCGGAAACCGCCAAACCCTACTGCACCTCACCACCGCCTACGGCAGAGCCTCTCCTCGAGGAGAAGCCTTTGAAAGGTTGCATCTAAACTTTATGTCTCGCATTCAATTACAATCAGGATAAAAAAAGAATTTATAATCAACGAAATGAGGATGAAAATGGACGTTTTTCTGGAGTATTTAATGACAAAAAAATCAACCACGGTTGATGTTTTAAAAAGGCTGGGTGTTGTACTTGTTGCCTTTATCGGTTGTGTGGCGGTTACCGTTGTGTTTCCGATGATAGGTTCGTTTTTAACGCCGTACATTCTCCTGGGTATGGCAGGCGTTATTTATGGCTGTTTTGTGTGGCTTCGCAACTTTAACTTAGAATATGAATACATTTTTACCAATGGTGAACTTGATGTTGATGTTGTGAAAGCACAGCAAATCAGAAAGAGAATCGCAAACCTTACGTGCAAGAATATTACGGTTATGGCTTCCGATTCTAATGAAGAGTATAAAAAGGAGTTTGAAAATCCGTCTATTTCAAAAAAACAGAAAGCCGTTTATAATGCTGCAGCCGGTCATGTGTATCATGTTTTGTATGTACATGATGGTGAAAAAATGTTGCTGACCTTTCAGCCGCCGGCCAAACTTTTGCAGGCAATGAAAACCTTTAACCCCAGAGCCATACACATTGATGCCGCAGACGTCGTAGAAGCAGAGCAGGCAGAATAAGGAAGGAAATAACATGAAGGCAGAAATTATTGCTGTTGGAACAGAAATTTTAGTGGGCGATATTGTGAATACCAATGCACAGTTTATATCTGAAAGACTGTTTGCTTTGGGTATTGATGTGCACTATCAAACGGTGGTGGGTGATAATCCGGGCCGATTGACAGATGCCGTTTCGTTAGCTTTTTCCCGTGCTGATGTGGTTATTTTCTCAGGCGGTTTAGGACCTACGGACGATGATTTAACAAAAGAAACAGTGGCGGCATATTTTGATGCGCCGCTGCTTTTTCATGAAGATATTAAGCTGCAGATAGAACAATACCTTCATAAGACCTGCAGCGGTGGAAACACAAAGCAGGCCTATATTCCCGAAGGCGCTGTCATTTTGCAAAATGACAGAGGAACGGCGCCGGGAATTATTCTTGAAAAGAATGAGAAAACAGCCATATTATTACCGGGACCGCCCAGAGAATTGTTGCCGATGTTTACAGAACAGGTGGAGCCTTATTTAAAACAACGTTCGGGCTTTGTAATGGTTGAAAAAATGGTGCGCATTTTCGGAATTGGGGAATCGCGCGTGGGCGATATTATTTCAGATCTGATGGAGAGTGCAAACCCCACCGTGGCGCCCTATGCCAAAGATAATGAGGTTACGCTGCGGATTGCTGCCAAGGCAGAAACAGAAAAAGCGGCAAATGCCATGATTGAAGATATGAATAAAAAGCTGTCGGAAAGATTAGGCGCTTATATCTACGGCTATGATGAGATGGACATGGCCAAAACGGTTGTAGCCTTGCTGCAGGAGAAAAATCTGACTATTGCCTGTGCCGAATCGTGCACGGCCGGTCTTTTAACGGCGACGCTCGGGGATGTACCCGGCGTATCTTCTGTTTTGCACGAAAGCATTGTGACCTATTCTAATGAAGCAAAGCAAAAACATCTGCACGTTTCGGCAGAAACCTTGGCGCAATACGGTGCAGTCAGTGAGCAAACAGCCATTGAAATGGCCGAAGGTATTCAAAAAACGACAGGTGCTAAAGTAGGCGTTTCCGTCACAGGCATTGCAGGGCCGGATGGTGGAACGGAGGAAAAACCGGTAGGACTTGTGTATGTTGCTGTGGCTTATGGCGGAAGTACCACGGTCCGCCGTTTACAACTCATCGGAACACGAGGAAAAATCAGGCAGGCATCCGTGCTGCATGCCTTAAACGAAGTGAGAAAAAGAATTGTATCAAAGTAAGCAAAAGATTAAATTATGATAGAGAAATGAGGATTGTGTTATGTTGGAAAAAAGACCTCCTGTAGCGGATAAAAAACGAGTGGATACGGCTGGCAAATCAGCTTCTTCGGAGCGCGAAGAAGCTTTGAAAATGGCCATGAACCAAATTGAAAAAACCTTTGGAAAAGGCGCTGTTATGCGTCTTGGCAGTGAAGCACGCCTGAATGTGGAGTCTATTTCAACCGGCGCACTCAGCCTTGATGCAGCGCTCGGCATCGGCGGTCTGCCCAAAGGCAGAATTGTTGAAATTTACGGTCCTGAATCCTCGGGTAAAACAACGGTGGCTCTGCACGCAGTTGCAGAGGCGCAGAAAACAGGCGGCAATGTGGCTTTTATTGACGCCGAGCATGCACTTGATCCGGTTTATGCAGCGCGTTTGGGCGTCAATGTGGATGATTTGATTGTTGCCCAGCCGGATACAGGTGAGCAGGCGTTGGAAATCGCAGAAATGCTGACGCGAAGCGGTGCGGTGGATCTGATCGTTATTGACTCTGTGGCAGCCTTAGTTCCCAAAGCAGAAATTGAAGGCGAGATGGGCGATTCTCATGTGGGCTTACATGCACGCCTTATGAGCCAGGCGTTGAGAAAACTGGCCGGTGTTATCAGCAAGGCCGGAACCGTTGCTATTTTCATTAACCAGTTGCGTGAAAAAGTAGGTGTTATTTACGGTAATCCTGAAGTGACAACAGGTGGTCGCGCGCTTAAATTCTACGCCTCCGTTCGTATGGAAATCAGAAAACAGGAATTTATTAAGCAGGGCACGGAAAATGTTGGTGCACGTACAAAGGCAAAAATTGTGAAAAACAAGGTAGCACCGCCGTTTCGCGAAGCTGAATTTGACATTATGTACGGCGAAGGTATTTCGAAGGTTGGTTGCGTACTTGATATGGCAACCGAATATGACATTCTGCAAAAAAGCGGCACCTGGTATGCCTATGGAGAAGTTCGTTTAGGTCAGGGTCGTGAGAATTCAAAAAAATATCTGCAGGAAAATCCTGATTTGCTGGCAGAGTTGGAACGTAAGGTCAGAGAAAAGCTGTTTGCGTCTCCTGCTGAAGATGCAGCCAGTGACGCTGACGCACGGAGCGGATTAGGGGAGTTTTAATGACAACGCCCTGTATCCGCAGGGTGCATGAGACAACATGGTGTTCTCTGCGCAATACAGGGAATAGTTTACGGTAGAGAAAAGGGAGGCAGCTGCGGTGAAGTATGCGGTGATCGATGTCGGTTCTAACACAGTCAGATTATGCATTTATAAAATAAAGGACGGTCAGTTGTCTCTCATTTTAAATGAGCGCGTGATGGCGCGGCTGGGCTCTAAAACAGAAAACGGTGCATTGACCGATGAAGGCATTGAAGCGGCTTGTCAGGCCTTGGAAACTCTGCGTATTCCGCTTGAAAAGACAGGTGCAGACAGCTTGCATGTGTTTGCTACAGCGGCCTTACGAAACATTACAAATTCACAAGAAGCGGTTGCAACTATCAGTCAGCGTACCGGTATTGATATTGAGGTTTTAAGCGGAGAAAGTGAAGCGATTTTAACCTTTTCTGGTGCCGGTTTTGACAGAACCTTAGAAACTGGTATTCTGGCCGATGTGGGTGGTGGCAGCAGTGAAGTGATTATTATCAAAAACGGAAAGCCTGTCAAAACCCAAAGTCTGCCAATTGGCTCTTTAACGGCTTTTGTTCGTTTTGTAGGTAAGCGTCCGGCTTTAGAAGAACAAATAGCCAATCTCAGACAATGTGTAAAAGATATGATCAGTGTGTCGTTTGAAAAGGAAGGTTCCTACAATGTTTTGTATGGCATCGGCGGCGCAGCACGTGGCGCCTATGAGCTTGAAAAATTGTTAGACCCGTCGTCAGGTGGTGCGGTTTCGGCTTTAGAACTGCTTTTAAAACGCCTGTTGCAGGACGAAAAACTGGCAGAAACAAGCATTCAAAAGGCCAGCCCGGAACGGCTTGACACGGCACTGCCCGGTATGGCTATTTTATGTGAAATAGCAAAGTTTTTTGATTGTAAGCGTATGGAAGTGTGCAATGGGGGTGTCAGAGAAGGCTATCTGTTGCAACAAATAGAGAAGGGGAAAATGCATGGCTAAAACAGTTGCTTTTTGTACGCTGGGATGTAAAGTGAATCAATATGAATCAGAAGCGGTGCTGGAGCAGTTTTTAAAAAAAGGCTATCATGCTGTCGATTTTTCTGAGACGGCAGATGTCTATATTATTAACACTTGTACGGTGACGCATTTAAGTGACCGTAAATCCCGCCAGATGATCCGGCGCGCAAAACAACATAATCCGCACTCGGTTTTGGTCGTGATGGGATGCTATGTACAAACCAATCCGGATGCTGTTTTAAAAATCCCGGATGTGGATGTGCTGATTGGAACGGCAAACCGAGGCAAGGTGCCGGAGGCCGTTGAGCAGTTTTTGGCGGAACAAAAACGGATTGACTTGGTAGAAGAAAAGGTTGATGCCTGTTTTGAAGCCTTATCGATTGACGGAACCGGGCAGGAACATACCCGCGCCTATATCAAGGTGCAGGAGGGGTGTAACCAGTTTTGTTCCTACTGTATCATTCCTTATGCCAGGGGACGCATTCGTTCAAGAAGTATAGATAGTACGGTAGAAGAGGCAAAAAGATTGGTGGCTTCTGGCTTTTGTGAGTTGGTTGTTACGGGTATTCACCTGGCTTCCTGGGGCAAAGACAGTGGAGAAGGTACTTTAGTTGATTTGTTAGAGGCGTTGCAAAAAACAGAGGGACTTAAGCGCATCCGTTTAGGTTCGCTGGAACCCACTCTTTGCACGAAGGATTTTGCGAAAAAAATTGCGGCATTAGATAAGGTATGCCACCATTTCCATTTATCTTTGCAAAGTGGTTGCGATGCCACTCTGCAAAGAATGAACAGAAAGTATCTCACAGCCGGTTATATGCAAGCCGTACAGGATTTGCGTGAAGCAATGGACGATGCAGCGATCACCACCGATATCATGGTGGGCTTTCCGGGAGAGACAGAGGAAGAATTTGCGGCAAGTTTTGCGTTTATGAAAGCTTTGCATCTTGCAGATGCACATGTTTTTAAATACTCGCCTCGAAATGGAACGGTCGCTGCCAAAATGGAAGGGCAGATAGAGCCGCAGGTCAAAGAGGCAAGAAGTCGCAAGATGATAGCCCTGACAAAGGCATATCAAGCAGAATTTGCAGAGAAATTTGTATCTGCACAAATGCCGGTACTGATAGAACAGGAAGTCAGACCGGGCGTTTATGAGGGGAAAACAGGGAACTATATAACCGTGTTGGTAGAGAGCAAAGAAAATATATGCGGTCATCTCGTGCAGGTCACCATGTGTTCTGCTGAAGGGGCCTTACTACACGGCGTGATATGCCGCTCATAATCATATTACGAGACACATATATTTAACTATAGGGTTAAATAGGGAGCTGTGTCGATGATTATTTTTGTTAAAAAGTGGAATAGTATCCTCATAGCATTGACGTTTTTATTCGTGTTGGGTGCGCTTGGCCTTGTTTGCCGCTCGGTCTGCGTGTATCCTGTTTCGGGTGTGGCGTGTAGCGGAAAAAAGATTGTCATTGATGCCGGTCATGGTGACCCGGATGGCGGAGCCGTTGGCATCAGTGGTGTCCTCGAAAAGGACCTGAATTTAAAAATAGCGAAATATCTTCAGGCATATCTTGAAGAAAACGGCGCCGAGGTGATGATGACACGCACCGGTGATGCGGGTCTTTTTGATTCAAAAAGTGGCACCGTTCGCGAGAAAAAGAGGGCGGATTTACAAACGCGCGTCAAGCTGATGAATGAATCTGATGCCGAGCTTTTGGTAAGCGTTCACATGAACAAGTTTACCGACGGCCGTTACAGCGGTCCGCAGGTGTTTTATGCAGAAAGCACGGATGTGTCAAAGCAGTTGGCAGAAGTTATACAGGCTGAGTTAATCAGTCAGTTGCAGCCACCTTCGGAACGCACTATCAAGCCCGGCAAGGATATTTACTTATTAAAGCACGCAAAGGTGCCGGCCGTTTTGGTTGAATGCGGATTTCTATCCAACGAAAAAGAAGAAACATTATTACAGGACGAAGACTATCAAAAGAGAGTCGCCTGGGCGCTATATTGTGGCATCGAGAAATTTTTGGAGGCATAAACAAGGAGGCACAAATGAAAAAATTTAAAATACCCTACCTGAATCTTTTACCTGTGTTTATCATTGCTGTTTTTATTGTTAAACTTGTATTTACAACAAAGCTCTCATTCGGGAGTCTGTTTGATGTTCTCTATGATTGCGTGGCTTACTTTGTGTGGGGCTTTGTTTTGGCTTATCTTTTAGACCCGGCACTTCGTTTTTTTGAACGGTTGATTCACTCAGAAAAAGACACACCCAGGGCTAAAAAGGTCAAACGGGGTTGCCTGATAGCCTTTTTATACCTGTTGGTTGCCGGCGCTATCACCATTTTTGTGGTGGCCATTATTCCGACCATCCGCACCGGTGTGAATGAATTGATGCTGAACTTGCCGCGATACGCCATGAGTGTGGAGCAGTGGTTATCTGACTTTTCAGTTACGGCAAATTCATCCCTATATCTCGCTGTAGAAAATTGGCTGGAAAGCGGTCTGCAGTTTTTATACACATGGTTAAAAGGACTCGATATATCCTCCATCAGCGATACAGTCGGAACAGCTGTTACCACTTCTGTCAAGGCGGTTGTGCGCGTCGTATTTGGTGTAGTTGTTTCAGTTTATTTTCTCTATAGTAAAGAAGGTCTTGTCAAACAGGCAAAACGATTGGTGTATGCCCTGTTGTCAAAAGAAAGAGCAGACAACGTTATTGAAAAAGGCAAGCGCATGAATGAGATTTTTTTGAATTTCATCGTCAGTAAATTGATGCAATCACTGATATTGTTTATCGTTGGCCTGGTTGTACTGGTGCCAATTGGTATTCCGCTTGCGCCGCTGATTTCGCTCTTTATCGCTATTACGAATATGATTCCTTATTTTGGTCCGTATATCGGTGCGATTCCCAGCGTAATTTTGGCTTTCTTTTATCAGCCCATTATGGCGCTGTGGGTGATTCTGTACGCCATAGGTGTACAAATTTTGGATAACTTGTTCATCAGCCCCAAAATCATGTCGGAGCAAATGGGTATCAGTCCACTTTTGGTTATTGCCGGCGTGACTATCGGCGGTTCTTTAGGCGGTATTTTGGGTATGTTTATCGGCGTACCTGTGATAGCTGTGATTAAGCTTGTCTTCTATGATTCCTTTATTGAAAGACGGTTAAAAAACAAAGAGATTGAGTTATAGACACAATCAAACGGTTGTATATATAAATTTAGATAAAAAAAACTTGCAAAATGTGAAATCATGTGATATAATCGCTATGATATGTTAATGGCTGAAAGAGGTGAAACAAATGAAAGAAGGAATTCATCCTAACTATGTTGATACAACGATTAAGTGTGCTTGCGGTAATGTAATTGAAACCGGTTCCACAAAGGAGAATATCACGGTTGAAATTTGTTCCAAATGCCACCCGTTCTTTACCGGTAAACAGAAGCTGGTAGATACCGGCGGACGTGTAGAGAAGTTCAGAAAGCGTTTTGGTCTCAAAGAGCAGTAAGCTTTATGGGGCAGCAAACGCAGAAAATGGATGGAGGTAATTGCAAATGTTGTTGGCTGTGCAGATTCTGCATATCATCATCACCATTTTGTTAATCGTTATTGTTTTGTTCCAATCCGGTAAACAGGCGGGTCTTTCCGGTACAATTGCCGGTGGCTCTGAAACCTTTTTCGGAAAGAATAAAGGCAGAACGATTGACGCAATTTTAGAAAAGTGGACTTCAGTTGTTGCTATTCTTTTCTTGATAACATCAATTGCACTGTTCTTTCTTAAGTAAAGCCACATAATGGCGAAGTGGCCGTTCTGTGAGGGCTGTGATGTGCCTGTGAAACGAGCATACGCCATTGCCCTGTTATATAGCAGCACGGGACTTTTACTTGATTCAAGCAGCCGGACATGCTCCGGGAGCATGCAACCGAAGCACTATGGTGATTTGGTTAATTTAGAGGTGAAAAGCCGTGCGTTTATATAGCGTGCGGCTTTTTCTCTTTAGAAAGAATTAAATGCATTGAACTTTAACCGGCGGTTGATGCCGGTATTTAAAAAGTTTATTATCTGTCTTGTCCGCCCACGGCAAGATGTATAAAAAAATTGTGGGCAGAAAGGCATTGGAATTACTATGATTTCAGCAGGCGATTTTAGAAACGGCGTAACCTTTGAATTTGAGGGAAATGTATATCAGATTGTAGAATTTCAGCATGTAAAACCCGGTAAGGGTGCTGCATTTGTCAGAACAAAGCTGAAAAATGTTATCAGTGGTGCTGTGGTTGAAAAAACTTTCCGTCCCACCGAAAAAATGCCCAAGGCGCATATTGAAAGAAAGAACATGGCATACTCTTATAACGATGGTGATTTATTCTACTTCATGGATAATGAAACCTTCGATATGATGCCCCTGTCTCAGGATCAGTTGGGTGATGCACTTAAGTTCGTGACAGAAAACATGAACGTTGTTGTGCTTTCTTACAAAGGCTCTGTATTTGGCGTTGAACCCCCGACTTTTGTTGAGCTGGTTGTTACAGAAACCGAGCCCGGCTTCAAGGGTGACACCAGTACAGGCGCAACCAAGCCCGCAACTCTGGAAACAGGTGCAACCATCAATGTGCCCCTGTTCGTTGACCAGGGTGACACCATCCGCGTAGACACCAGAACCGGCGAATACATGGAGCGTGTATAATAATCCAGAATGGAGGAATGAACATGAGCTATTTATCTGAAAGAGCAGCTTACTTAAAAGGTCTTGCAGAGGGTTTGGCGATTGACGAATCCAAGGCAGAAGGCAAACTGCTTGTAAAAATTATTGATGTTTTAGAAGAAATGGCCGCTACCATTGAAGACAACAGCGATGCTATCACTGCTTGCGAAGAGCGTGTAGACGATCTGGAAGATTTTGCAGACGAACTGTGCGAAGAAATGGGCGGTTGCGATTGCGGTTGTGAGGATGACGATTGTGATTGCTGTGATTGTGATTGCGACGAGGATGACTTTGATGATGAAGAATTTTACGAAGTAGAGTGCCCCGGTTGCAATGAAAAGGTTTATTTTGATGAAGACATGTTAGATGACGAATTAATTTGTCCTAACTGCAACGAAAAAATCGAAATAGAATTTGAAGACTAACTGTCAGTCGAAAAGCTGATAAAGGTATTGCCTTTATCAGCTTTTTTTGCTTTTTGCCTTGCTTTTTTATAGAGAGGATGATATACTATTTTTTCGGGTGTTACAAACATGTATTTTTACAGCAGAAAAGAGGAAGCACGATGAAACGGAAATATCTTGAAAATGAAAGGCTCAGTCTCTTCTTGTTTTTAACGATATGGATTTTATACACAACTATTTATATGACGAAAAACTGCTACAGTGCTGCCATGGCAGACCTTGTTAACGAGCAGGTACTAACAAAATCGCAAACCGGTGCTATTAATGCAGCGTTTTATCTGATTTACGCTATCTTTCAGGTTGTCGGTGGTATAGCAGTCGATCGGTTTTCGCCGGGTAAAATTGTGTTTATCGGCTTTTTGGGTGCTGCTGCTTGTAATGCAGTTGTGTATTATAATCAGAACTACACGGTTATGCTGATCGCCTGGAGCATGAATGCAGTTGTACAGTTTGGTGTGTGGCCGGGCATATTTAAAATTATTTCTTCTCAGCTTGCCCCTGTACATAGGAAAAAAGGTGTTTTCTATATTTCTCTGGCAAATTCTTTTGGCTTGATTGTAAGCTATATTTGTGCGGCGTTAGTAAGTCGTTGGCAGAGCAACTTTTCTATTTCGGCCATCAGCCTTTTTGTTGCCTCCGTTATATGGATTATTATGTATCAATACGTTGAAAAGAAAATGGTTACCGTAGATGTGGAGAAGTCTGTTAAGCGGGAACAAAAAAGTTCAGTTAGTTTTTTTAAACTGATTCTGTTTAGCGGTGCTATACTCCTGATGATTTCGAACCTTATTCAAAGCGTTATCAATTGTGGCCTCAAGGCGCTGACGCCTGTTATGCTGATGGAATCCTATGAAAGCATTTCACCCTCACTTGCCAATTCGCTCAATATTTTACTGATTGGCGGCGGTGTGATTGCTTCCTTTGTGGCAAGAAAATATGTGCTTAACCGATTTGAAAATGAAGCTATATGTATGTCGCTTTTCTACGCACTTTGTGTGCCTTTTGTGGTGTTATTTGTGTTTGTAGGCAAAATTCCTGCCGTTATTTTGTTTATCGCATTAACTTTAGTTGTTTCTTTGATGACGGTGGGCAGTCTTACGGTTTTTTATATGACGGCGCGTTTTGCAAAATATGGTTATGACGGAACGGCATCCGGCGTATTTAACGCCATGGCGGCCTTGGGTATCGTGGTTGCAAACTTTGTATTTACAAGGCTTGCTGACAGTTTCGGCTGGGCGGTTACCAACTACGTTTGGATAGGCACGACAATGTTCGGATTGATTGCGACAGCGGCAGCGATTCCACTATGGCGTAAGATGTTGAAGGATTGATAGGAGTGTTTTACGTGAATCAAAAATACTTGGAAAATGAACGCCAAAGTTATTATCTGTTTTTGGCAATCTGGATTGTTTATTCTGTTTTGAACATGACAAAAAATTGCTACAGTGGTGCTATGGCGGCAATTGTGAGTGAAGGCATATTAACAAAATCACAAACAGGCGCTATTGGTGCTATGTTTTATGTTGTGTATACGATTTGTCAATTGGCAGGAGGTTTTTTTGTTGAAAAATATTCGGCAAGCAAATTGGTTTTAATTGGTATTTTAGGTGCCGTTTTAGCGAATTTTGTGATCTATTTTAATCAAAATTATATAGTCATGATGGTTACATGGTGTTTAAATGGCGCCATTCAATCGGCTACATATCCAGGCTTGTTTAAAATTCTTTCCACGCAACTTTATCCTGCGCACAGGCATAATGCAGTTTTTTATTTTTCATTAACGGCGCCCGCCGGCTATTTTGCAAGTTATTTGTGTGCTGCACTGGTTGGCCAGTGGCAAAGCAACTTTTTGATTTCGGCCATACTTTTGCTGTTGATGGCTCTGTACTGGTTTTTAACATATCGCACATCAGAAGAGAAAATGGTTGTGCATGACATGGAGAAAATGAGCAGAGAAGATCGTGATAAAAACAAGAATGAAGGAACATTTAAGCTTATATTGCTCAGTGGCCTGCCTTTGATTTGGATTGTAATTCTTGTGCAAACCTTTTTCAATCAAGGA
Organism: Oscillospiraceae bacterium; assembly: GCA_015068555.1. GTDB lineage: Bacteria > Bacillota > Clostridia > UBA1381 > UBA9506 > UMGS755. The sequence goes on from SVKI01000011.1 coordinate 11,596, forward strand.
ATTAAAAGTGTCACTTCCGTTATGTTGATGGAAAGTTACAGTCAAATATCAGCATCTTTTGCAACAGGACTAAACACGGTTATGGTTGCTGTGGGTGCTATTGGCATTTTTTTTGCAAGAAAATTCTTACTTTCTCGCGTAAAAAACGAATCATTAGCGATGACAATTCTCTTGTTGTTAATAATCCCGGTTCTGGCGGTTTTAATGTTTGTGGGTAAGTGGCCACTTGCAATTGTTGTTGTGGCTCTTTCATTTCTCTCCCTTTTTGTAACAGCGGCATATATGATAAATGGCTATATCGTTGGCAGATTTGCGCCATATGGATGCGTGGGCAGGGTAAGCGCCATTGTTAATGGTGCGGCGGCGTTGGGCATCTGCATATCAAATTATATATTTCCAAAGATGGCCGAAGGATTAGGCTGGTTTATGACAACAAAAATTTGGTTTTTCATCGGTGTGTGTGCGCTTTTTCTTTCGGCGGTTTCCATTCCGTTGTGGAAAAAGATGATACCTTCTAAGTAAATCATTCTATCCAAATTTTTATGCTTAACTGTAAAAAAGAGCAGGCAATTAAAAAATGACATAAAATTAGAAATAAATTGTGAAAAATGCAAAAATATTAGTTGACTTTTTGGTTTGAAAATGGTATAATGTAATTTGTGGTTTTATATAACCATGAATACCAACCTGACTGAGTGCAGCGGAGGGAGGGAATAACATGTCTGAAATCAGACTGAAGGATCACGAATCTTTGGATAGTGCACTTCGTCGTTTTAAGCGTTCTTGCGCAAAAGACGGCGTTCTTTCTGAAATTAGAAAGAGAGAGCATTACGAAAAGCCCAGTGTGAAAAGAAAAAAGAAATCTGAAGCGGCAAGAAAGAGAAAGTTTAAATAATTTTGGGCTTCCCACCCGCTTAAAGCTAATCAAAGCTTACTACGGCAAGGCGTTATGCCTTGCCGTTTTTTCGTCCTATGATGTTCAATTTTGGTGCAAGTAAAAAATCACTATTGAAAATCTATATTGTGTTGTGTTATACTATATACATATAATCCGTTGCAAAGGCTTGTCAATAGTCTAAAACGGATGTGTACGGCATACTATTTTCATCAGAAGGAAAAAGGAGGCACAGGTATGAGAATTTGCGTTTTTGGAGCGGCATCTCCAACCATCGATGCCGACTATATAACAAAAGTTGAAATTATGGGTAAAAAAATGGCGGAACGCGGTCATTCTTTGGTTTTTGGCGGCGGCGGGAATGGCCTGATGGGGGCTGCAGCACGAGGCGTTCGTGATGGCGGTGGCCACATTATTGGCGTGATTCCCAAGTTTTTTAAGGAGGAAACAGTTGAAGAAATCTGTGATTTTTGCAATGAACTGATTGAGCCTGATACCATGCGTGAGCGTAAGCAGATTATGGAAGATCATGCAGATGCATTTATTGTAACACCCGGCGGCATCGGCACGTATGAAGAATTTTTTGAAATTCTCACCTCGAAGCAGCTTTGCAGACATAATAAACCCATTGCACTCTATAACATCGGTGGTTACTATAATCTGGTTGCAAAAGCGATGGAGGATGCGATTCAAAAGAACTTTATTAAGGATAGCTGCCTGGATCTTTTTATCATGACAGAAGATTTAGAAGAACTATTCAGCTATATTGAAACGCCTGCAACCAAAATCAGAACGGTGAAAGAATTAAAAGATGGTTGATATTAAAAGCGGTTGTCGCATAATAGACGTACTGTTAAGGACAGTAAACGGAGCAGTGATTTTCACCGCTCCGTTTCGCTATTATAAAAACAATCGAATTCCCATTTTGAAGGGTTTGTGTCTATATATTCCCATATCTTTTGATAATCTTTTTCACCACGAATTATATGGTCGTGATAAGACCTTTGCCATATAGGATAACCAATTTCTTTCGTTGCCATTGTTTTAAATGAACGAACAATGGTTTTAATATTCTTTGTAGGGGACGATGCCCTCATCGTCCCATCAAGAAATATAATCATATGAATATGGTTAGGCGTTATTACATATTTGTCAACTGTTACATTTTCGTATTTAATGTTTATATGATTAATATATTTATCACATATCAAACCGATTTCAGACAAATTATTTTGCGGGACGATGTGGGCATCGTCCCCTACAATAAAAGGCTGAACGAAATCAATCGTTCAGCCTTTTAATTTTACTGTCCTTTAGAGTACACCCCATATGCGATAACCGCTTTTTGTGTCAGCATGTATGGGTGTTTTGTTTTGCGCGCCATTCTGCGTGGTAGGTTTCGGAGATGGTTTCATGCTTTAAGAAGCGGAAAACATCGGCCGCCTTCTGCACGGAATATTCCATCATGGCTTCAGCAATGCGCTCGTTCATGCCTTCGTGCATGTCACCGGCGTAGGAATTTGGGTAATTGGCCATCCAGGCAAAGGGAGAATTGATTTTTCTCTTAGTAAACTCATCAAAACGGTGCGTAGAAGTGCCACTTTCATCGGCAATTTTGTCTAAGCGCACAAGCTCTGGATGGGTGGCGTAAATCCAGCCTGTTTCAATGAAGCAGGCGTGACCGTAGCGCTTTTTTTGTTCAATATAGTTCTGCAGAATCTGCCTGTCTTCCGGCGTCAGCTTTCCATAATTGCCGGAAAGTAATTTATTGGGAGTGGGGAAGTCAGAACCGGGGGCGTAATCGAACAAAAGGTATTCCTTTGGCTCCTGCAGTTGACTTCTTACAAAATGCGAAATCATGGACTGATTGCCGCCATGACCGTTAAACAGCAAAATTTTGCGAAACCCATTGCGGTGAATTTCGCGGCAGGTTTCTTCTAATAGCTTCAGGCGGAGTTCGCTGCTGAATATAACAGTTCCGGCAAATTCGCCCGCGCCTGTTTTTTCTCCGAAATGCATAGTGGGGAAAACACAAACCGGCTCGCGCTCGGCAGCACGCCGGACGATTTCCGTGGCTAAGATAGAGTCTGTTCCTATGGGAAGATGCTGACCGTGCTTTTCTATGCAGCCGATGGGTACTACACACAGGCCGCAGGAGCTTTCGACAGCCTTTTTAAATTCTTCTTCACGCAAGTATTCCCAAATCATGCGCTCACCTTCTTTTGTTATATGTTTAAACGATGTAAGAAAACCGCATAATAGCCAAATGGGCATTATGCGGCATGATGGCACCCCCGGCGCGAGTCGAACGCGCGACTAATCCTTAGGAGGGACTTGTTATATCCACTTAACTACAGGGGCGGATGTAATCCTTATTTATTCTACCATGAAATACTTGTTTTGTAAAGCACTTGCTACGAAAGGACAACTGTTTTTTCGTAAAACTGGCGCAACAGGGCAAGAACACGCTTTTCCATGCGGGAAATGTTCATTTGAGATGTTCCCATAAGCGAAGCAATTTTGCTTTGTGTCATCTCGTCGTAGAAACGGTAGTGCACAAATTCTTTCTCTTTTTCAGTCAGTCGTTTCATAAAACTTTCGATAAAATCTTTGTTTTCAATCAGCAAAAACTCATCGTCTTCCATGCCGATGCAGTCAGAAAAAAGAGCGTCTCCATCGGCGATAGGCTGATCAAGCGAGCAAACATCCTGCGCATCACCCCAATAGAGGGCGTGAGAGAGCTGTTCTGATGTGACCTGAAGTGCTTCAGCCAGTTCTTCGTGGCTGGGAAGCGTACCGTTTTCTACCAAATGGCGGTTGCGAAGCTGGTTAGCCTTTGAAAAAATCTCGTACATTTGCCTGGGGATGCGGATGCAATTTTTCTTGTCTCGAAATAAACGTTTGATTTCACCTAATACCGTCGCAGAAGCATAGGTTGAAAAACAAATGCCGCGTGCAGAGTCAAAGCGTTTGGCGGCATTCATCAGCCCCAGACAGGCTGACTGATAAATATCATCAAGTTCCAGACCCTTGCCGGCAAAACGGCGGGAAAGCAGGGTTGGGATATAGTTGTATGACTCCATAATGGTATCTAAGGCTTCTGCAGATGTATCCGGATCTGACAGCCGAAGAAACATTTCTTTTTCTTCAGTTTCGTTCACTTTCATATGCTTCCTCCGCTTGTGATGTGACATTGGATGTGTATGAATCGGTCAGGCATGATGTGGTTATTTTAATAACTCTGTTAAAACTGCCACGCCGTTTTCATATTGTGTGTTAATGGTTTGATTTTGCGCATCTTCTGGGCGGCGAAAGAGTACAGTGGCATACAGGTCATCATTAGAAAAACCCATGTCAGCTAATAGACGGCTTCCTTTTAAAGAAAAGGCAATGGGTGTTTCACCGCGGTATAGAAGTTTATCGGTGTAGTTATCTATCGGCATGAGCTCATCTAATGGGCAAAAGGCATCCTTAACAATAAAACGATCGTAATTGGTGCGGTCGAAAAGAAAAATAACAGCGCCTCTGTCGGCAAGCAATGTTTCAACATGGTAACGGGCGGTTTCGTTCTTCTCGTCCTTTTCATTCGAGGTCATAAAAATGCGGCTCATAGTAACATGCTTTTCACCGTTACCGTCAGAATCCTTCAAAAGGTCTACGACATGGTTTTCAAAATTTATGGTGCCCTCATGTACGGTGCCGGTTGTGATTAATGCAATGTTTAAATCGGTTTTTACCGAGTCTTTATTTTGAATCATTAACACAGAGATAATAAAAATAAATACAGCGGCTAAGATAACCGGCGTTTTATAATAATACCAAAAATTTTCGATTTTAGTAAAAAATGATTGCGCTGATTGTTTGTTGTTTTCCATCTGTATCACTCCTGTAACCATCGTGCTTTTATTATATCGTATAAAAAGTCCCCAGTCAAGGTGAGAATAGGGGAGAGACTGTTACTGAATCAAGCCGCGGTCTTTGGCAAGAGCACGGACACTTCGGTCATAGGTAGCCTCGACTTCTTTGGAAAAGAAGCAGGCGGGGATGCCTTCATTGTGTTCACGGTGGTAAGCCACACAGGCACAGCATTTTCCATGATTGTCACACGGGTATGTACAAGGGCAGGGCTTTTTGTTATCGCATGCGTTCATAGTCTTCCTCCTGCTGAAGAATGGTTTAGAAAAATAAAAACCCCAAAGGCGGAAACCTAAAGGGTTTTTATGGTGGAAAAGATGCTTTGATATCCGAACTTTCTCCATTGGAACTTCCAGGGCCCCCGAAAAGCCGTTGGCTTTTTGGGGAGAAGGAAGAGCAAGGGAGTGGATGGATGTTTTCGCCGTACGGCGAAAACGGAGCCAAACGCACTTTGCTCTGACGTGGTGGAGATAAGGGGATTCGAACCCCTGACCTTTTGACTGCCAGTCAAACGCGCTCCCAACTGCGCTATACCCCCAAACTCAACATGATAATCATACCACATGGGTAAACGGTTGTCAAGTGTTAAATTTAAAAAAGCAACCGTCATGCTAAGTTTTCGTTTTTAAACAGCCTCAACAAATACTTCTTCATGAACGAATTCGGTCGTGCCGAGCAAATCCTCCAGAATATCCTTCATCGATATGGGTGTTACGGCACCTGCCGCCAACAAAAGAAGAACATGCTCTGCCTCTTCCTCTGAATGAAATAAATCAAATATTTTTCTATATTCTAAGTATGGCGTTCCGTTTTCGCGTGTGGCGCGTTTGCAGATTTCCAAACCATAGCGTGTGTATGTCTTTCCTTCGAACATTACATCTTTTTGTAAAACATAGTAGTCAAGGCCGAAGGCTTTGTGCTCTCCCGCTACCTCGTCTATGGCGACTGTTTTGACCAATCTCCTCATGATTCATAATCCCCTTTCACAACTTTATATTGTAGTTTGTCTTTGTTATGGATACATTATATAGTATTTCAATTCGTTTTTCCAGTAAAAAATATCGCAAAAAAAGACAGAATTGGTGTTCTGTTTCTATAATCTATCACAATACGATGGATTGTGACATAAAAATTAAGCAATTCGTAAAAAAGTAATAGTTTAAAATAAAAACTTCATAAATATTTGATAAAGCGGTTTTTGTATACCTGTTCATATGTAATGCGGCTTATTCAAGCAAGCGAGGCACGGGCACCGGTCTTTCGTTTTCGTCCAGTGCAACGAACACAAGGGTTGCCTCGTTTGTTTTGATGACGGAGCCGGTTTGTAGGTTTTCAGCCCAAACAGTGACTTTGATTTTCATAGAAGTGCGCCCAACAGAAAGAAGCTCTGAGCGCAGACGCACCATTTCGCCAAGCTTTGCCGGATGTTTAAAATTAAGGCTATCCATGGAGACGGTGGCCACAATACGGTTGGAATGCCTGGAAGCGGTTAGAGCGGCGGCGATATCAATCCAATGCATTAACCTTCCGCCTTTTAGGTTATGCAAAAGATTCACATCATTGGGCAGAACAAGCTCCACCATTTCGATCGTGGATTCGTGACGTGATTTTGCCATTTCATCATCTCCTTTTTCTATTATCTTTATTTTGTATGTGATTAAATCATTTTATGCCTTTTATTTTTGTGGTGACGCATAAGCTTTTGCAAGCGAAGAATAATAAGTAGAAAAAAGGAGAGAAACATGTGAAAAAGAGATTTTTTTTAATGATTTGTATAATAGGAATGTTTTTTCTCGTTTCATCTTGTACAAATATGCAAACGGAACCAAAAATCACCGAACCGGAAGAAACGACAAAACCGAGCAGTACACCTGTGCCTGCCCGACCCAAAGAACCTGAAAAAATACTGTTGGCATCGGCTGAAACAGAGCTAATTGATAAAGAAGAAAATCGCCTGCATAATATTCATCTGGCCACCGGATGCATTGATGGGTATTCGCTGAGAGCAGGAGAAAGCTTTTCTTTTAATGAAGTTGTCGGCAGAAGGACGGCAGAAAGAGGCTATCGGGATGCAACAATTTTGGTAAATGGGGAAAAAGAGTTGGGTTGTGGCGGTGGCGTTTGTCAGGTCAGCACAACACTGTATCAGGCGGTGCGGAATGCCGGACTGAACATCCTGGAGCAAAAGAGCCATCAAAAAGAGGTGCCGTATGCAGCACAAGGGGATGATGCAGCGGTTAATTACGGAACGATAGACCTGCGTTTTCTAAATAATACAGAAGGGACAATCCAACTTTATATGAGTGTGGATGAAGAACATGTCACGGCATCGATTTATGAGATAAAGTCGAATGATTCTGCTGCGTGAAAAGTTGAACAATTTATTAAAATTTTTGTGTAACCCCTTTACAGGACACACAATATTTAGTATAATATATACTGTATTATCATATATATTTCTAAAAACAAGCTTAGGAAGTGATGACTTGTTCCGTCTGGGTCGTTTTGATATTGTGAGTCTGTTGGTAGGAGCTGTGGCAGCGCTGCTTGCTATATCCGTGCATGAAATGTGTCACGGGTTGGCGGCATACTGGTTGGGAGACCGTACGGCCAAAGCCATGGGCAGACTGTCTCTTAATCCGCTCAGACATTTAGATCCTGTGGGCGCATTGTGTCTGTTATTTTTTGGCTTCGGTTGGGCCAAGCCTGTTATGATTAACACGGCCTATTTTAAAAAACCGAAACGTGACATGTCGTTAACGGCTTTGGCCGGACCCGTTTCCAACTTTTTATTTGCCTATGTGGCTCTGCTGATTTTAAAACTGTTGTCGATAACCTTTTTGCCCGGTGGCACAATCGGTAGAGCTGTAGTTATGTTTTTATCGGCTTTGGTGAGCATGAATGTCGGCCTTGGGGTGTTTAATCTGATTCCCATTCCGCCCCTTGATGGCTCAAAGATATTTTTATCTCTGCTTCCGTCACGCCTATATTATGATATCATGCGCTATGAACACCTGGGCTGGCTCGTTTTGGTGGTCGCCTTGAGTCTTGGTGTTTTAGACCCTGTTTTAGGCACCTTGCGTTTGCTGATAACAAATCTGATGATTCTGTTGGTAGGTGGATTATGATACAGGAATTATCATTTAGCGTAGAGGTGTTTGAAGGCCCTTTGGAGCTTTTATTGCACCTTCTTAAAAGGAATAAAGTCAGTATTTATGATATTCCAATCGAGAAAATAACCGCGCAGTATATGGAATGCTTAGAGCAGATGCAGGCTTTTGACATGGAAGTATCCAGCGAATTTTTGCTGATGGCCTCAGAGCTTTTGCTGATTAAATCTAAAATGCTCTTGCCGCGCCATGAGGAAGAGGAAGAAGACCCGCGCAAAAATCTGGCAGACAGATTGCTTGCGTATCAGCAAATGAAATCCGCGGCGGTTTTTTTAAAAGAACATGAAGGCGATGGTCGCTTTTTATTCTGTAAAAAGCCTGATGAAATTGAAAAGGCGGCGCCTGATTACAGCGATCAGGCTTTTGATGTGGAGCAGTTGATAGAAGCGCTTGGCGAGGTATTGATTAAAACGCAACGGCGTGAACCGCCACCGAAGACCTCCTTTGTGGGTATCGGCGGTCATGAGCACGTTTCTTCTGCCAGTTGTGTGACGCATATCAAAAATACACTCAGGATCAAGAAGCATGTGAGTTTTAAATCTGCTTTTCGGGGCCTCACATCGCGACCGCAAATCGTTGTTTCGTTTTTAATTATTCTGGAAATGATTCGATTGGGTCATGTTTGTGTTGAAGTGAAAAACAGTGAAATATACTTAACGCGCATAAAAGACGGGGAGATTACCAATGAATTTTGATGCATGCAATTTGCTTGAATGCCTGCTTTTTGCTTCAGGTGAAAGCGTTCCGGTTTCACAACTTGGTGAAATTATGGAATGTGATGAAGATGCAGTTTTAAAAACTGCAGAACAACTGAATATATGGTATCAGCAAAATGGCAAAGGCTTGCAGGTGATAACGCTTGAAGATACGTTGCAGTTATGTACGACTGAGCGCTTTTATGCATACATACAAAAATTGAAGGAGCCGCGCCGTAAACAGAATTTGTCTCCGGCGGCTTTAGAAACCCTGGCTGTTGTGGCCTATCATCAGCCGGTGACACGCTCGAGCATTGAATTTATCCGCGGCGTTAATTCTGACGGACCGGTCAACAAACTGATTGAACGCGGATTAATAGAAGAAAACGGGCGTTTAGATGCGCCCGGCCGACCGATTCTGTATGTCACAACCCAGGAGTTCTTGCGCAGCTTTGGTCTTTCCTCCTTATCGGGCTTACCGGATGTTGAAGAATTTGGTATAAATGAAGAAGAAATGGGCTATGATACTGAAGTGACAGAAGATAATGAAATCGGCGGGTGAGGGTATGCTCATTTTACTCATAATTTTAGGCGTTCTTGCCGTTGCTTGTTTTTCACTGCTGTTTTTTAAAATAACAGCGGGTATTGTGTATGAATATAACCGGGGCAGGGACCAGCTCCTCATAAAGCTAAAAATTTTAGGCTTACCTCTTGCTTTTCGTATTCCTTTACATACTGAATCAAAAAAACCAAAGAAGGAAAAGAAGGCAAAAGAAGATAAGGGGGATAAGGAAAAGAAGCCGATGACCCCTGGCCGTTTTATTGCGCTTGCTAAAAGCGTTTGCCGTTCGTTTAAAGAAACGAAGCAAGAGATGGCTGAGATAATACGTGAATTACGAAGGATGGTCACCTGCCCGGAGCTTTCCTTAAGCGTGCAGTACGGCGCCCGTAACCCAGCCTTAACGGGTATTTTAAACGGTGCCGTCTGGACGGCAGGTACACTTTTACTTAAGGTGGCAGATGCGGCCATTGGTGTTACGAAAAAAGAACTGATTGTAAAACCCGATTTTACCAAGGAATTCATGTGCTTGCATTTTTGCGGCATGTTGCAATTTAAACTGGTTGATTTGCTGAAAGTTGTTATAAAAATAAGGAAGCTGGTCAACCTAATGAAAAGTAAGATTGAAATTTAAAAAGGACGGTGTAGAAAAATGACAGAACATCCTATTAAAGGCTTAATGGAAACAGCGATGAACAGCATTAAAGAAATGGTTGATGTGAACACGATCGTGGGTAATGCGGTAAACGCCCCGGATGGCTCTATTATCATCCCCATTTCAAAGGTATCCTTCGGCTTTGGTGCCGGTGGGTCGGAATTTGGTGAACGGTCACAGATTGCGCCTGATGCTAATGCAAACTTTGGCGGTGGCTCCGGTGGCGGTGCCGTGATTGAACCGGTTGCGTTTATGGTGGTTGGGCAGGGTCAGATTCGCCTGATGCCCATGGATAAGGAAACTTCGCCGGTTGAAGATATTATCGAAAAAGTGCCTACGCTGATCGATAAAGTAGCCGAATTCTTCAAAAAGAACAAAAAAGAAGAAAAGACAGAAGAAGTGTGCACAGCTGAGACAGTCAACGAGGAAACTGCAGAATAATGTAGTAAATCGAAAGGACTAATGGCTTTATGCAAACATTCAGGGAGCTTTATGTTAACCTGACAAAAGCAGCTTTAAAGAGAGAACTCGAACAGGCTATTAAGGAACTTGAAAAAGGCGACATTAACAGCCATCATTTAGAGTGCCTGTTAAATCCCGGGGATGGTGCGTTTGCGGTAATTGAGGATTGCGTATGCGAGGGCGAGAGCGACTGCGTGAAGGCTTGTGCGTTTGATGCTTTGCAAAAAGAAGAAAATGGTCACATCACCGTTAGCCAGGACGCCTGCCGTGCCTGCGGTGCCTGTATTGATGCCTGTAGACGCGATAGCCTTAAAGAAACGCAACAGACATTGCCCCTTTTGCAAGAACTGTATAATGGAACGCGCCCTGTTTATGCCATGATCGCGCCGGCTTTTATCGGTCAGTTTGAAGAGAATGTCACGCCGGGCAAGCTGCGCGGCGCATTTAAAAAACTGGGCTTTGCAGGTATGGTTGAGGTGGCGCTCTTTGCCGATATTTTAACGTTAAAGGAAGCATTGGAATTTGACCGGGCAGTACAGACAGAACAGGACTATCTCCTGACAAGCTGTTGCTGCCCGGTTTGGCTTTCTTTATGCAAACAGGCGGGGCTGATGGAGCATATCCCGGCCTCGGTTTCGCCCATGATTGCCTGCGGCCGCGGCATTAAGCGTTTGATTCCTGATGCCGTTACCGTGTTTATCGGCCCTTGCATGGCGAAGAAAAAGGAAGCTAAAGAGCCCGATGTGGCGGACGCGGTAGACTATGTACTCACCTTTCGTGAGATGCTGGATATCTTTGAATTTGCTGAAATTAATATGGATGAGGTTCTACCCGATGAGCGGGAGCATGCTTCGAAGGCGGGGCGCACCTATGCCTATTCGGGCGGTGTGAGTGAGGCGGTGCAGGATTGCTTAAAGCGCCTACGACCGGAGCGGAAATTACCGCTTAAGGCGGCGCATGCCAATGGCGTTAAAGAGTGTCGTGAACTTTTAAACAAGGTGCTTTCAGGCGAGATTCAGGCTAACTTCATTGAGGGCATGGGGTGCGCCGGCGGTTGCGTGGGCGGTCCGCGCGTTTTGAAGGATAAGGACGAAGGAAAAAGCCATGTGATGCACTATGGTAAGGAGTCGACCTATGCATCCCCTGCAGAGAACCCCTATGTGATAGAACTTTTACACCGATTAGGGTTTCAGACTATTGATGAACTTTTGGAAAAAGATGATATATTTACCCGCCATTTTTAGTAAAAAAAGCTATTGCAGAATCTTTCTGCAATAGCTTTTTTCAATGTTTGACAGAAGATGCGGGAAATGGTATAATGGGTTGTGTCTGATTGACTGAGAATTTTATTAAATTTTGCCTTATATAAACAAAAGCATCATAAAGGGGCTTGAACGACATGAAAAGTTTTGATAAAACAATTCAAATGTATATATTTGAAGGAAATCCAAACGGAAGGATTATGTGTGAACTGTCAAATTGGAATGGAAGAGTATATAAGATTTCTCGCGGTGATATTTCCGACTTTTCTAAGAGAGAAGATGCAGACAATACAGGTGTGTATTTTTTATTTGGTAAAAATGCAGAAGGAAATGATACAATTTATGTAGGTGAAGCTGAAAGAATCGTTACAAGATTAAAACAACATTTAAAGGATACAGAATATTGGAATGATTGTATAGCGGTGATCAGTAAAGACAATTTGCTCAATAAAGCACACGTTAAGTTTCTTGAGAACAAATTCTACCAATTGGCAAAAGATGCAAATAGAACAGATGTTATTAACAGCACCATACCAACCTGTCCATCAATCTCTGAATATGATGTGGCAATGCTTGATGAATTTATAGAAAATGCAAAAATGCTTGTTAATACATTAGGTTATAAATCGTTTGATGTTCTTATGACCGGTGCAGAAGAAGGCACTGATATAGAAAATGAAGTATTTCATATCAAGGCAGCTCGTGGCGCTGATGCTATAGGTATTACTACATCGGATGGATTTGCGGTTTTGAAAAATTCTCAAATAGCAAATTCGACAACACCTAGTATGTCAGAATCCTTAATCAAATTGAGAAATAAATTGATTCATAGTGGCACTATTGTGGATGAAGTATTTATAAAAGATTATGTGTTCACGAGTCCGTCTCTGGCAGCTGCGATTGTTATGGGAAGAAATGCTAATGGCAGAACGGAATGGAAAAATAAAGAAGGAATTACCTTGAAGGATATAGAAGAAAGAGAGATAGAAAATATTTAAACCATTTAATTTGCGATAAATAAAATTGAAGACGCAACACAAGGAGAAGATTACATGAGCATTTTAAATGCTGAAAACATTACGCACAGCTTTGGTGGACGCCAGATTTTAGAGGATGCCAGCTTTCGACTTTTAAAAGGTGAGCACATCGGATTAATCGGCGCAAACGGTGAAGGAAAATCCACTTTTTTAAAGATTATTACAGGAGAACTTCATCCGGAAAACGGAAAAGTTGAATGGTGTCGGCATATTACATATGGATATTTAGATCAATATTCAACGCTAGAGAAGGGGAAAACCATCCGCGATGTGCTTCGTGATGCTTTTTCTCATTTATCGGAGCTGGAAAATGAGATGCTTGGTTTGTATGATAAAATGGCGGAGGCAAGCGATGAAGAGATTGCCACAATGATGGAAGAAGTAGGTGAAATGCAGGAGATTTTAGATTCTGCCGGATACTATACCATCGACACAAAAATCTCTGAATATGCCAATGGCTTAGGCTTGGGTGAAATTGGTCTGGATAGGGATGTAACCGAGTTGTCCGGCGGACAAAGAGCAAAGGTTTTACTGGCAAAAGTATTGCTTGAAAATCCCATGATTCTGATTTTGGACGAGCCGACCAACTTTTTGGATGAAAACCACATTGAATGGCTGACGGGATTTTTGCAGAATTATGAAAATGCTTTCATCCTGGTTTCGCATGACATGCCGTTCCTCACGAAGGTTACCAACGTGATTTACCATCTGGAAAACACGGTTTTGACGCGTTATAAAGGCACATATGAAGACTTTTTACGGATGCACGAGCTAAAAAAACAGCAAATCGAGCAGGCTTATAAAAAACAGCAGAAGAAAATTGCCGATTTAGAGGATTTTGTTGCCAGAAATAAAGCGCGAGCCGCAACGGCCACGCTGGCGCGTTCCCGCCAAAAAGAGCTGGATAAAATGGAGAGAATCAGTCTGGCGCCCGAAAAGGTTAAGCCGAGCTTTGTATTTCAGGCAGACCGTGCGCCGGGGCGTTTTGTAATAACGGCAAAGGATCTTGTTATCGGCTATGATTCGCCGCTGACGAACAAGGTGGATATTCAGATAGAACGGAACAAAAAAATTGCCATTCGCGGCGTGAACGGTTTGGGTAAATCAACTTTATTAAAGACTCTCTTGCAAATCATTCCGCCCCTTGCAGGTGAAATTGAGCATGACCAGTTTATTCGCGTGGGGTATTTTGAGCAGGAGGAGAGCTGTTCAGATAAAACGGCCTTGCAGGAGTTTTGGGACGAATTTCCATCCATGACCAATGCAGAAGCCCGCGCGGCACTGGCTAAATGCGGCCTGACCACCGAGCATATTACCACGCAGATGCGTGCCCTGTCCGGTGGCGAAAATGCAAAGGTCCGGCTGTGCAAGCTGATGCAAAACCCGGCCAATATATTGGTTTTAGACGAGCCAACGAATCACCTGGATGTAATGGCAAAAGAGGAACTTGCTAAGGCGATTAAGGAGTTTAAAGGAACGGTTTTGCTTGTTTGCCATGAAAGTGAGTTTTACACCGGCCTTGTGGATGAGGTTTGGGATGTTTCGGCATGGAGTACCAAAATTGTTTAAAATTGAGACAGAAAAGGAGCGTAATCATGAGTAATATTGCGATTTATCCTGGTAGTTTTGACCCCTTTACCAACGGACATTTAGACATCGTTTTCAAGGCTTCCAAATTATTTGATAAGGTGCATGTGGTTATCGGTGTGAATGCCAATAAAAAAAGAAGCTACGACAGTGAAGAAATGTGCCGGGCCATTGAGAAAACGCTTGCGCAGAACAATATCCATAACTGCGTCGTGTATGCGCATGACGGCCTGGTTGCAGAATATACAAAAGAGCACAACATCGGTTACATGATTCGAGGCCTTCGGAATAACCTGGATTATAACTACGAGGAAAACATTGCTGAGGTGAATAAGCTGATTAACCCGGCCTTAGAATATGTATATTTTCGTGCAGATAACGTAGCGGTTTCGTCGTCCATGGTTATGGAACTGCACAGCTACAGAAAAGATATTTCGAAATTTGTGCCGGAGCCGATTTTGGAATTGATGAATCGATAGGATAAAACAAAAAACAGTGGCATATGGTATATAGAAGCGCGGAACACGGCCTTGTTTTACCGGGTCATGAAAACGTAAGCGCGTGTGACTATGATGTAAAAGGAGAGAGCGGTATGCAATTTGAATGGGTACAACTGGAATACATATTTCGCGTTTTGCTGGCCGGTATATGCGGTATTGTTGTTGGCTGGGAAAGGAAAAACAGATCAAAAGAAGCCGGCATCCGAACGCATTTTGTTGTGGCGTGCGGTGCGGCACTGATTATGATTATTTCAAAATATGCCTTTTTTGATGTGATTGGGAATGAACTTTATAACGGTGCAGATGTGCGGCTTGACCCTTCGCGTGTGGCTTCAACCATCGCAAGCGGCATCGGCTTTTTGGGTGCCGGCATGATCTTCGTGCATCGCAACACCATCAGTGGCCTGACAACGGCGGCAGGGATCTGGGCAATATCGGGCGTGGGCATGGCGATTGGTGCAGGCATGTATGTGGTTGGCATTGCGGTGACGGTTTTAATTCTTTTGGCGCAGCTTCTTTTGCATTTGCATCTTTTTAAAACCGAGCGTGCAAGAGTTAAAGTGCTGAGTGTTAAAGAAGTGGCAGATGGTGTCTATCAACAGCGTATGACAGAACTGCTTTCAGCAAAGGAGATTGCTGTGCTGGATGTGTCTGTAGAGAAATTAGAAGATGGTGGAATAAGAAATTACAGTTTTACACTTGAATTGCCTGATGGTATTACAGAAGAAGAAATCATTGATTTGGTTCCATATAGGTGTAGTATAAAACCCTGTCTATAATGCCAAAAGAGCCTGTAGCAACGCTACAGGCTCTTTTTATAGATTTGTTTTTACAGTCTTTCAATTGTTTCTTGTTTGATTTTTTCCACAAAGGCTTCTAAGGTCATGGTTTCGTTTTGCTGCGTATCACGGCGACGGATGGAAACCGTACCTTCTTCTGCTTCTTTTTGACCGAGAATTACCATATAGGGCACGCGGTCAACAACCTGTGCCTCACGAATCATATAGCCTATTTTTTCGTTTCTGTCATCTAATTCGCAACGGATTTTAGCTTCGCGCAGAGCCTCATATACCTTTTTGCCATATTCAGCGCATTTTTCAGAAACAAGCAGTACCTTGGCCTGAACAGGCGCGAGCCAAACGGGGAATTTGCCGGCAAAGTGCTCGGTGATGATACCGATGAAACGCTCGATAGAGCCAAAGCATACGCGGTGAATCATAATCGGACGTTGCTTTTCACCCTTATCGTCCACATATTCCAGATCAAAGTTAATCGGCATCTGGAAATCGAGCTGAATCGTGCCGCACTGCCAGGTTCTGCCCAGGGAATCTTCCAGGTGGAAGTCAATTTTCGGGCCGTAGAATGCGCCGTCACCTTCGTTGATGGTGTAGGGCAGGTTCAGCTTTTCAAGAGCATTCTTAAGACCGTTTGTAGCTGCTTCCCAATCTTCATCACTACCCATGCTGTCTTCAGGACGGGTGGAAAGTTCTACAGAATATTTAAAGCCAAACTTTTCATACACTTCGTTAATCAGGTGCACAACACCCACGATTTCTTCTGTGATCTGTTCACGACGCATGAAGATGTGCGCATCGTCCTGCGTGAAGCAACGAACGCGGAACAAACCGTGCAGCGCACCCTTTAACTCGTGACGATGCACAAGACCCAGTTCGCCGACACGGAGCGGAAGCTCACGATAGCTGTGGGGCTTAGATGCATACACCATAACGCCACCGGGGCAGTTCATAGGCTTTACGCAATAGGTGTCTTCATCGATTTGTGTGGAATACATATTGTCTTTATAATGATCCCAGTGACCGCTGGTTTCCCACAAGTGACGGTTCATGATGAGAGGTGTAGAAACTTCCACATAATTATCACGGGTGTGAATTTCGCGCCAGTATTCAATCAGGGCGTTTTTCAGCGCCATACCTTTTGGCAGGAAGAAGGGGAAGCCGGGGGCTTCTTCGTTCATCATAAACAGATTCATTTCCTTGCCGATACGGCGATGGTCACGCTTTTCAGCTTCGGCTAAAAGAACAAGGTAATCATCCAGTTCTTTTTGTGTGGCAAAAGCAATACCGTTGATACGGGTGAGCATGGTGTTGTCTTTATCGTTCTTCCAGTAAGCGCCGGATTGACCCATGATTTTAAACGCCTTGAGGGCCTTGGTGTAGCACAGGTGAGGGCCTACGCACATATCGACATATTCGCCCTGCTGGAAAAAGCTGATGGGCGCATCTTCTTCCAAATCACCGATGTGTTCAACCTTGTATTTTTCGCCGCGTTCTTCCATAAATTTGATGGCTTCTTCGCGGGGCAGGATAAAGGATTTAATCGGTGTGTTTTCCTTTACAATTTTTTTCATTTCCTGCTCAATGGCAATCAAATCGTCATCGGTAAGCTTTTTGTCGCCCAAATCTACATCGTAGTAAAAGCCTTTTTCAGTCGCCGGGCCATAAGCAAACATAGCATCGGGATACAGGCGTTTGATGGCTTGGGCCATGGTGTGTGCGGCCGTGTGGCGGATGATATGCAGCTCTTCTTCAGGCGCACATTCTGCGACGGTGCCGTTATTGTAAATCACTTTCATATAAGATAGCCTCCTCATTATAATTCTAAAAAATAAAAAACACCCTAAACAAACCGATAGCTATCGGCTGTCAAGGGTGCATAAAGCACGGTTCCACCTTGATTTTTCACTCAGATTCTGATAAATCTTAGCCTTTAACGCAGGCGTACGGCAAAGCTTACTGATGTTCGGCCATGCAGCTCCGGAGTGGTTTTCACCGATTTTCCACATAAGAAACTTCCAGCAAATGTTTCTCTCTCTTGATGCTTCCCGTCGGTTACTCGTTCCTTCATCGCTTTTATCTATTCATCTATACATGAGTATATCATTTTAAAATGGTCTTGTCAAGAAAAAAACGCAGAAATTTACGCCTTGCGTTTCTTTTATGTCGGAATTTGTTTGACATTTTTATCTTTATCAAATACAATATTAGATGGAAGAAAAACAAAAAGGATGCAAATTATGACGATACTATCAGAACTCAAGCAACATAACCAGCGGGAAAAAGCATCATTTCATATGCCCGGTCACAAGAACGGAGCGGGTATTTTTGCAATGCCGCTTAAAGAGAATCCCTTTCGTTATGATACGACAGAACTGGCCGATACAGATGCACTCATCGAGCCTTCGTCAAGCATTTTGAAGGCAGAGGAAAAGGCGGCAGAGCTATATGGCGCGGCCCATAGCTTTTATCTTGTAAACGGCTCAACCTGTGGTATTTTGGCGATGTTTTATCTGTGCTTTAAGCCCGGTGATGTGGTGCTTGTTGACAGAAACTGTCATCGCTCGGTTCTGCATGCCTGTGCCCTGACGGGTGTTACACCTATCTATATGGTGCCATCCGATTCCCGCTATCCCGGTGTGCCGGGTGTGCTTGATGCAATGGTTGTGGAGGAGGCCTTAGGGCGCTATCCACAGGTAAGGGGAGTGTTTGTAACAAGTCCTAATTATTATGGAGCCGTTGCTGATTTGAAAACAATAGCAGAGGCAGCACATAAACAGGGCGCTTATCTGCTTGTAGATGAAGCGCACGGCGCACATTTTGCCTTTTCTGAACAGTTGCCGCAAACAGCGATGCAACAGGGAGCTGACTGCAGCGTGGTCAGTGCTCACAAAACGCTTGGCGCGCCCAATCAAACAGCTTTGCTGCACACAAATGGTAGTTGGGATGCTGATGTTGTGAGAGAGGCAATTCATGTTTTTCAAACCAGTAGTCCTTCTTTTGTTTTGCTTTCAGCTATGGAGGAGGCCATTTTGTGGGCGGAAGAAAACGGCGCCCGAAAAACAGAATGGGTGAAGGCTTGTCTAAAGGATTTACCCTATATAGATGACCCGCTAAAGCGCTTGCTTCTATATGGAGATAAGGGCTATAGCGGCTATGAAGTTGATGAAATTCTGCGAACAAAATTTGGCATTTATGCAGAGCTTTGCGACAGGCAAAGCGTACTGCTTATGTCCTCCTGGGCAAACAGTGAGGAGGATTTTGCAAGGCTGCATGAAGCGGTTTCCTATTTAGACTCGTTGCCGCTTAAACAAGACAAGATATCTGAAAATCCTATTTTCCTGCCAACTTTTGTGCAGCCGGAGATGACGCCGCAGGAGGTGCACTATGCACCCAATGCAAAGGTATTACCCGCGTTGTCGGAGGGAAAAATCAGCGCGCAAGCCGTAACAGCCTTTCCACCATGCATTCCAATTATTCTGCCCGGCGAAAGAATAACCAAAAACCAAATTAACATTTTGACAGAAGCCGCCAAAAGCGGTGCCCGTATAACCGGGCTTGATGAAGAAAACAGGTTACGGACGGTGAAGGAAAATTAAAAAATAATCCACAAGATATTGAATTTTTGATAAAAGTGTGATACAATATATAAGATAAAACGAAGAATCTGCTCAAAGAGGTTCGCTATATGCTACAAGCCAGAGAAACCGCCCTTAAAATTTTAGCCGAGATTGAAAAAAATCAGGCCTATTTAAATATCAGCTTTCAGGAAAAAATGCACGACAGTTCACTATCAGCACGAGATATTGCGTTTGTCAAAGAACTGGTTTACGGCGTTACCAAACGAAAGATAACGCTTGATTATGCCGCCAGTCGCTATTCGTCAGTGAAGCTGAAAAAGCTCTCGGTTTATATCCTTTCGATTTTGCGTATGGGCTTATACCAAATGTTTTATATGGATAAGATTCCGCAAAGTGCGGCGGTGAATGAATCCGTTAAGCTTGCCGGTAAATATGGTCATGGTGCTTCGCGCGGCTATGTGAACGCCCTTTTGCGTAAACTGGCAAAGGAAGGCCTACCCGAGCCGACGGAAACAGAGAGTATAAGCGCTTTATCTGTGCGTTATTCTCATCCTGAAGAACTTGTAGCGTGGTATGTAAAAACCTTTGGCGAAAAGGCGCAAGAACTTTTAAAGCAAAATAATGTCATGCCACCTTTGTGTGTGCGTATTAACAGCCTACGCACGACGGCAGAACAGCTTAAGACTAAGCTGGCAGAGGAAGGTATAGAAGCCCGCTCCGGCAGTCTAACGCATTCGGCGTTGTTACTTACAAACGGTTCGCCGCAACGGCTTTCTGCCTATGCTGAAGGGCTCTTTACTGTGCAGGATCAAAGTGCGCAGTTGGCGGCCTTGGCACTTTCGCCGAAGCCGGGCAACCGTGTGCTTGATGCTTGCGCAGCACCGGGTGGAAAAACGACCCATATGGCCGAAATGATGGAAAATCAAGGCGATATTACGGCGCTTGATATATATGAAAAGCGGCTTCGTTCTGTTACGCAGACGGCGCAGCGGTTGGGTGTTTTGATCATCACAACCTGTGCATGTGATGCGGCAACATATAAAGCAGAGAAGCCTTTTGATAAAATTTTAGTGGATGCGCCGTGTTCGGGTCTGGGTGTTATCAGACGCAGGCCGGATATTAAATATAAAGAGAATCTGACGGATTTTGCAGGTTTGGTTACGACACAGAAGGCTATTTTAGAAAACTGTGCAAGCCTTCTTGCAAAGGACGGGGAGCTTGTTTATAGCACCTGTACGGTGAACCCAATGGAAAACGAGGGTGTTGTGCAAAGCTTTTTAGAGAGCCATCCGGAATTTTCGCTTGTGCCGATTACGCACTCCGAGATGAGCCAGGAAGCGCTCGCCTTGTTTGAAACAGGCATGGGAACCGTGTATCCCACCCCGGAGGGTGGAGACGGATTCTTTATCGCTAAGCTAAAGAGGAATGCTACATGATTGATATATACAGTTTAACACGCGCAGAGCTATGTGATCTAACTGTTTCGTTAGGCGAGAAATCCTACCGTGGCAAGCAGGTTTTTAAGTGGCTTTATGGCGGAGCAGAATCATTTGATGACATGACGGATTTGCCAAAAGCCTTCCGTGAAAAGTTAAAAGAAACATGCCGCATGACATTGCCACAGATTGCGCGTAAGCAGGTTTCAAAAGACGGAACAGTGAAATATGCCTTCAGGCTCTATGATGGAGAAGTGATAGAATCCGTCGTGATGTCCTATCACCACGGCAACACCATTTGTGTGTCAACCCAGGCGGGCTGCAATATGGGCTGTGCTTTTTGTGCGTCGACAGTCGGTGGCAAAACGAGAGACCTTATGGCAGGCGAAATTCTGGGTCAGATTGTATCGGCGCAAAAGGATATGGGTCTGCGCATAGGGAATGTGGTGCTGATGGGCATGGGAGAACCGCTTGATAATTTAGAGCAGGTTTTGCGCTTTATGGCGATTGCCAATGACGAAGAATGTTTACATATAGGTTATCGGCATTTTACCTTGTCCACTTGTGGACTTTGCGATCAGCTAAAAAAGCTGGCAGAAGAGAATTTGCCCATTAATCTCTCGGTTTCGGTGCATTCTCCTTTTAATGAAGAGAGAAGCAAGATGATGCCGGTTAACAAAAAGTATCCGCTTGAAAAACTGGTGGAATCCCTTTGCGCTTATCAACAAAAAACAGGCAGACGCATCAGTGTAGAATATGCATTGATTCAGGGTAAAAACGATAGTGTGGCGCATGCCCGGGCTTTGATGAAGTTATTTTCCCCTCTTTCGTATCATGTGAATGTGATTCCCGTCAATCAGGCAAGAGAGGGATTTGTGAAAAGTAAAAAACAGGCTGTTGCAGCCTTTTTAGAATGTTTTACTGAGCGTGGCATTCCTGCCACAGCGCGTCGTGAGTTGGGCAGTGACATCAGCGCAGCTTGCGGGCAGTTAAAACACGAGGTAAAGCAGACAGAACTGCAGTGAGAATTTGAGGTGATATCATGTTGAGATGGGGCGGCTGTACGGATGTAGGGCAAACCAGACCGATTAATGAAGACGGTTACTACATTTCCGATTACAGCTCAAAATTTGATGCTATCTATGCCATTGTTGCTGATGGCATGGGTGGTCATCGGGCCGGTGAAATTGCCAGCGGATTGGCTCTTGGATTGGTGAGCGAGGCGGTTAACCGGCGCTTTTTCGCACAGATGAACGCACAGGGCCTAAAAGAACTGTTGGCTGAAGCTGTACGTGAAGCAAATCGAATGATATATGAAAAAAGCGTTTCTGAGATTGGTTGTGACGGCATGGGAACAACCATTACGCTCTGTCTGGTTTTTGGCAACTACGCCATGATTGCCCATGTGGGCGATTCCAGAGCGTACATGCTTCGTGGTGGCGCCTTGCACCAAATTACAACAGATCATTCCTTGGTACAGGAACTATTGCGAAAAGGACAAATAACACCTGAGGAAGCTGAAAAGCACCCACAAAAGAATGTCATCACCCGTGCCCTTGGAACCGATACAGATGTAGATATTGATATTTATGAATTCTCGGTTTGCTCCGGTGATTGCATCCTGCTTTGCAGTGACGGACTCAGCAATATGTTATCAGATAACGAAATTAAAGAAGCTCTGATGCACGAAAAAGAAAAGAGCGAAAACGCCCTGGCAGAAGGTTTGATTGATCTTGCCAATCAAAAGGGCGGCTACGATAATATTACGGCTGTCATTTTGAAAAAAGACTAAGGACTTATTCGAAAGGATTGAGAAATATGTTAGACGGTAGATTAATCGGAAATCGATATGAAATAGTTGAAACCATTGGAAAAGGTGGCATGGCAATTGTTTATAAAGCCAAATGCCAGGTGTTAAACCGCTATGTGGCGCTTAAGGTTTTGCGCCCTGAGTTCAGAGAGGATAAGGAGTTTGTCAGTCGTTTTCAGGCAGAGGCTCAGTCGGCAGGCAGTTTATCACATCCCAACATCGTTTCTATTTATGATGTGGGTCAGGATGGTGACCTTGACTATATTGTCATGGAATATGTGGAGGGCGTGACCCTTAAGCAATATATGGAAGCAAAAGGTATCATTCCCTGGCGCGAGGCGGTAGACTATGCAGCGCAAATCTGTGCCGGCCTGGAACATGCCCATAGAAACGGCATTATCCACAAGGATATTAAACCGCACAATGTGATTATCACCCGTGAGGGCACAATTAAAATCACAGATTTTGGTATTGCTAAAGTCATCAGCTCCAGCACTATCAAAACCGGCAATGCGACCATGGGCAGTGTGCATTATTTTTCACCGGAACAGGCAAGGGGCGGCTATACCGATAATAAAACAGATATCTATTCTTTAGGTGTTGTGCTTTATGAAATGGTAACCGGAGAGCTTCCCTTCAGGGGCGATACAGCGATTGCCATTGCTATGCAGCATATTGAAAAAGATCCTGTTCCGCCCACACAGTTAAATGCGGATGTGCCTGAGGGCCTTGAAAATGTTATCCTGCGTGCCATGTGTAAAGACCAGGCCTATCGCTATGATTCCGTCACACAGACACTTGTTGACCTTAAAAAGGTGTACACGGGTAATACGGTGGATTATTCTGAAATTCTATCCGGTGGAGCCGATATTGAACCGCTACAAGAGAATAAGATTATGAAAAAGGAAGAGAAACAGTCAAGCAAAAAATCTGACCTTGTAGCGATTATTTCCGGTATCGTGGCAGGTTTTGTGATTGTGGCAATGCTGGTATTCGGCTTTAAGTTTATCGGTGGTCTTGACCAGGCAGAGAAACTGGAATTGCCAGATTTTACGGGTCTTACCATTGAAGAAGCGAAACAGATGGTTGTTAACAGTCAATTATCCTTTGAGATTGAAAAGGAGGAGGTCAGCGCTAATCTTAAGCCCGGTGCGATTATTTCTCACAGTCCCGGCGAGGGTAAAATGGTTAAAGAAAATGCGGTCAT
This sequence comes from Oscillospiraceae bacterium, assembly GCA_015068555.1. Classification (GTDB taxonomy): domain Bacteria; phylum Bacillota; class Clostridia; order UBA1381; family UBA9506; genus UMGS755. Next base: position 35,161 of record SVKI01000011.1, read on the forward strand.
TAAAGTCGTTATCAGTAAGGGAGAAGGCGAATTCCCCATGCCCGATTTAACCAATCGGAAGCAGGAAGCAGCTGAGGAAATACTAGATGAAAAAGGTTTGCGTTATTCTGTTGTGACAGAAGTCAGCGAGACCATTCCGGAAGGCTATGTAACCCGTCAAACGCCGGAAGCGGGCATTTATATTGATAAGGCAACCACCATCACCGTTTATGTAAGCAGCGGTAAAGAAAAAACAACTGTTGAAGTGCCGAATCTGCTTGGCCTTTCAGAAGAAGAAGCCAAGATTGCGTTGCTTGAATCCGGCCTTACATACGGCGATATTATCCGCGAGGAAAGCTCTAAAAAGAAGGGCACAGTTATTTCTCAATCCGTTCGTCCCGGATATGAACTCAAAGAAAAATCAAGCATTGATATAAAGGTTTCATCAGGCGGTAAAGAATCCGGCGCGACAGCAGCTCCCAGCCAGGCACCGACGCAGGCTCCCGCCACCACACCGACGCCGACGAAAAAGCCCTCAGGCGGTGTACCCATTGTGGCACCTAATGCCGGCGGTGTGGAATGATAGACTATGCTGAAAGGAACAATTGTAAAAGGAATCGGCGGATTTTACTATGTGCAAACGGAAGCGGGGCTTATCGAGTGCCGCGCCAGAGGTCGGTTCCGTAAAGAAGGAGAAATCCCCATGGTGGGGGATAAGGTCACCATCAAGCAAACGGCTGAGGAAGTAGATAAAGGCTATGTAGAGGCAATTATGCCGCGCAAAAACTCCTTTATCCGGCCACCGGTGGCAAACATTGACCAGTTGATTGTGACCATAGCCGTCGGGGCACCGGCGCCGAACCTTCGGTTAGCCGATCGGTTGACGGTGGCCGCAGAAGCAATGGGTGTGACGCCGGTCATCTGCATCAACAAGACGGATTTAGACGAAGAAGCGGCAACGCACATTGCCGCTGTTTATCAAACAACGGGTTATACAGTTATCACGGCCAGCCGTGAAGGAAACTTGGGCTACGATGCGCTCTGTGAAGTTTTGCAAGATAAGATAACGGCCTTTGCCGGGAACTCGGGCGTGGGCAAATCCAGCATCATCAACAGGCTCAGCACCGATTTTGGCTTAGAGACCGGAACAGTGAGTGAAAAAACAAAGCGCGGCCGCCATACAACGCGGCACACAGAATTGTTTGAACTGCCTTTTGGCGGATATGTGTTTGATACGCCGGGTTTTTCAGCCTATGCGGCAGAGGATATTTTACCGGAGAATCTGGCAAACTATTTCCCCGAAATGAAAGACTATACAGACGGCTGCCGATTTTCAGGCTGTGCCCATGTGGCAGAGCCTTCGTGCTCGGTAAAAGAGGCTGTAGAGGCGGGCAACATTACACAGGAACGCTATGAAAGCTATGTAGCCTTATACCAGGAAGCAAAAGCAAATCATAAATATTAAAATATAATACTGCGCGCCTGTGGCAGAATAATCAATATGCAGGCAGAAAGGTTATGACAAAATGAACATTAAATTAGCACCCTCCCTGTTAGCGGCAGATTTCTCTCGCCTAGGTGAGGAAGTAAAAAACATTGAAGAAGCCGGTGCAGACTATTTGCACTTAGATGTAATGGATGGCCATCTGGTGCCGAATCTCTCTTTCGGCGGCCCGGTTCTGCAGTCTTTGCGCGGCCAGAGTAATATGGTGTTTGACGCGCATTTAATGATTAGCGAACCACATAAATATGTTGAATCCTTTGCAAAAGCAGGAGCCGATATCATCACCATTCATGTAGAGTGTGACAGCGATATCGGCGAGACGCTTGACAAGATTCATGCCCTGGGTAAAAAAGCAGGTCTTGCTCTTAATCCGGATGCTGAGCTTTCGCGCGCTGTTCCTTATTTTGATAAAATTGATATGCTGCTTATCATGAGCGTATATGCGGGTTTTGGCGGCCAAAGCTATATTAACGACGTGAATGATAAAATCCGCGAAGCCCGCCGTTTGCTTGGTCCTGATTTTGATATTCAGGTTGACGGCGGCGTGTATCTGCACAATCTGCATGTACCTGTTGAAGCCGGTGCCAATGTTATCGTGGCAGGCAGCGCTGTTTTTGGCAGTGATGATCCGGCGCAAGCTGTGCGTGACTTTAAAGCGTAAAACTGACTTTTGAAAGGGAAGCGCAATATGAAAGCGATTGTGATAGCGGGCGGAGATGTTTCATCGCCCGCTTTTTACAAGCCGCTTGTTTCGGATGCAGATTTAATTCTCTGTGCCGACAGTGGCTATTTACAAGCAAAAAAAATAGGGATAACTCCGCATCTTGTCATCGGCGATTTTGATTCCATGGAAGAGGCATGCCTGCCGAAGGATGTGCAGCGCGTTGTGCTGCCTGTAGAAAAAGACGAAACCGACCTGCATACCTGCATCCGCTATGCCATAGAGCAGGGGGCTACAGAAATTCTGGTGTTTGGCGGAAGGGGTACCCGTTTAGACCATAGCCTTGCGGCTATATCACTTGCCTACATGGCCTATCTAAAGGGCGTGCGGGTGCGGCTGATAGATGCCCATAATGAATTAATGGTTTTTAGCGGCGAAATCATGGTACAAAAAAGAGAGGGATACCATCTTTCACTCTTGCCACTGACAGAGACAGACGGCATTTATACAGAGGGCTTGTATTATCCCGTTGATAACGGCAGCATGCAATGGGGCAATCCATACGGCGTCAGCAATGAATTCGTTGCAGAAACGGCCAAAATCCGCGTTGATTCAGGGGTTATGCTACTGATTTTAAGCCGCGATGATGTTGTGGAGGATGAGGCATGAAACAAGTGAAACTGATTGCGTTTTACCAATGCCTATTCCTATGACAATATGCAGGCACTCGGTATGCCGCTCTTAAGGCAACACGTACCGTTGTACCTGATTTGTATGAGGAAATGAATAAGCGCAGACAGCTAGAAAAGGGTTATGTGACAAAAAAAGACACATACTGTCGGGATGCGTAAACAAAACGAAAAAAATGCTTGACAAACAGGAATAATTTAGATATAATAGTTGGGTAGTGTACCAAAGTATGCTATTTAATCCTTGCTCTTTGTCTGTCAAAGAGCCAAAGTCCAGAAGGAGGTGAAAAAATGATGGAGATCATCAACAAGTATGAAACCATTTTCGTGGTCGACGCTTCTTTAGAAGAAGAAAAAATCACAGCTCTTGTTGAAAAATTCAAATCATTAATTTCTGACGCGGGTGAGATTGAATCCGTAGATGAGTGGGGTAAGCGTAGACTCGCATATCCGATTGATGATAAGAATGAGGGCTACTATGTGTTGATTAATTTCAGTGCTAAGTCGGATTTCCCGCAGGAACTGGAAAGAATCTATCGCATTACCGACGGTATCATGAGAGATATCGTAATCAAAAAAGAGGAAAAAAGAAAGATTAGCAAATAACCAAAGGGAAGCTCCTTGATTATGAAAGGAAGTAACGCGTATGAATAAGGTTGTTTTGGTAGGAAGATTAGCCCGTGATCCCGAACTCAGAAATACCCAGTCAGGCACACCTGTTGTAAGCTTTACTGTCGTTTGTGACAGAAGATTTGTTAAACAAGGTGAAGAACGTCAGGCTGATTTCATCAGCTGTGTCGCTTGGGGAAAAACGGCAGAATTTGTCAGCCGTTATTTTACCAAGGGTATGCGCATCGCTTTAGATGGTCGCATTCAGACTCGCTCATGGGATGATCAGAATGGCCAGAAGAGATATGCTACAGAGGTCATTGCCGAGGATGTTGAATTTGCACAAAGCAAAAACGAATCCGGCGGTTCTTATTCTGCAACACCTGCTTATTCAGCACCGGTTGCTCCCGTGCCGCAGGCACCCTCTGCCGACATTGACGGATTTATGCCTGTTGAAGAGGAAGATTTGCCCTTTTAATTTTGTGGAAGGAGGCGCTCGAACATGGCTGAAAGAACAATGAACAGACCCAGAAAAGCAAAGAAAAAAGTTTGTGCTTTTTGTCAGGATAAAATCGATTATATTGATTATAAAGATGTTGCAAAACTCAGAAGATTCGTTTCTGAGCGTGCCAAGATTCTGCCCAGAAGAATAACAGGCACTTGCGCCAAGCATCAAAGACAGCTGACGGAGGCTATCAAGCGTGCAAGACATATTGCACTTTTACCCTTCACTGCTGAATAAAAAGCATTATAAACCCGGCAAACATTATGTTTGCCGGGTTTTTTCTATATACAAGGCTCATCTGTTGCGCAGGTGAGCCTTGTACGTTATTCTGATTAAGCTTTATGCATGCGCTTTTTCCATGACGGGATAGAGAACAGGCAAATTAATGTACCAATAAAAGCAGATAAGAACCAAAGAAGTAGTGTTGTTGACCAGCTGCCGGAAGCTTCTGTTACAACCGGAATCAGATATGCTGATAAGGCGCTGCCTACATAGGTGCAAGTGTTCAGGATGCCCGAAACGGCTGAGACTCTTCCTTTATCAGCTAAAAGAGGTGGTAGAATGCTGATGAGCATCAGGTTTACACCATGCATGGAGCCGGTGAGCAGAGCAGAGAGAAATACGGAGACTGCTGCATTTTTTGCAGATAGAATAAGAAGTAAAACCCCAGCAATGCTTCCTGTACCGAAAATAACAGCAGAGCAGGTAAGTGGATTTTTCAGCTTTTTATCGTATAACCGCTCAGTAGCCTGAAAACATAAAATGCTGAAAACAGGCAAAACAATACCTGTTAAGATAGAAATTTCGTTACTGAGCTTAAAGGTTTCGGCAATAAATGAAGGCATCCAAGTGGTCACGCCGTCACGCACGATACCTTGTAAAATGATAGCAATCATAACGCAGACGACCATAGGTGTAATCAGGCGGCCTGCAGGCTTTTCTCCAGTAATTTTTCTTTGTATTGTTGTGGTTTGCATGTCTATTTTAGGGCAGGATTTGCGCCATAGTAAAAGTCCTGCAAGTCCCATAATCGTGCAGAAATAAAATACAAATCTCCAACCGGTTAATGCAATAATGGCAGGGGATACCAGGTAGATAAAAATTGTTCCAAATGAGCTTCCCCAGGCAACGCGCACGGTTGCACGGTTATAGGCTTTGGCGTCTAACAAGTTAGACATAAGCTTAACCAGTGGCGGCCACATAAAGGCCTGTGCAAGGCCGTTCACACACCACACAACTGTCATTTGTACCGGATTTTGACAAAGGGGGATTAAGAGGTTCATCAAAAGGCTTGTGCAAAGCCCTAATGATACCAAAGAACGCGGTTGGAATTTGTCGCCGAAATAGCCGCTTACGGTTTGACCTAATCCATAGGTAATAAAACTGCCGGTGAGCGCCCAGGAAAGAACAGATTTACTAAGGCCTGTGTTTGTCACCATTTCTGATACGACCGCACCATAGTTGATGCGTGTGATATAGCTGATAAAATAGATAAAAGCGCAAAGCCAGATTAGCTTTGTTTCTTCTTTTTGATTATTGATGATCATACAAAACCTTACCTTCCCATTCCTGAGCGCTCTCTGCACCCAAAAGTGCAGCGATTGTAGGTGCAATATCTTTAATGTTTACATCTTGCTCGAACTCTTTTCCCTCAGCAAAATCCGGGCCTTTAATAAAGAGGGGGATGAGCATGTCTTCCGGCATATCTGTACCGTGGCTGCGACCGTGTCCACCATGGTCTGTGGTAATGACAATGGTATATTCGTCCGAAAGAGTATCGATAATGCGCTTGAATTCCTTCCAACTGGTTTCTACGGCTTCAATATATTCCGGAGACATCCAGGAATGAGTATGGCCGGCATCATCAGGCAGGCCTGTGTAGTAAAATACAAAATCAGGTTGATTTTCACGAATGTATGAAATAGCGTCTTCCGTTAAGGCGTAGGTGCTTTTGGCAAAGCCTTCTTTTTCACCGGCAACCATTTTATAGTAGGTTAGTGAACCCGGGCGGGAAAGGTCACGAAATTCTTCCCAGTTATAGAAAAAGGCGCATTTTTTACCTGCCTGGTTCAGCTTTTCACAAAGTCCGTCAATCGGACGCACCTGTGGCGCATATACATTGGTTGTAGTGCCATGGCGTTCCGGGTCAACGCTTAAAAATAAAGACAGATGGCAGGGAAGTGTGATGGTGGGCATCACACTTGTCGCCCTTAAGGTGTAGGTGGATTGTTTCATCATTTCCTGCACTTCGGGGATGTGTTCCACGGCGTCGTGACGCATGCCGTCAGCCATGAGAAGTATAACTTTCATTATGCATGTTCCTTTCTATTTAACGATGACTTGCATGTCATTTTCTTTATATAGCTGCAAAATACCCGCATCAATACCGGAATCGGTTACATAAACGTGTTGCGGACTCATATCGCAGAGCTTTAACATGGCGCGTTTTTCAAATTTGTCGCTATCAGCCAAGAAGATAACCTCTTCTCCGCAAGCCATAATCTGCATCTGAACGGATTGCATGGTGTGTGAGAAGTCGCAAACGCCCTCGTGCAGAGAGATGGCAGACGGGCAAACAAAGGATTTTTGCACATGGAGGTTGCGCAATGTTTCAATGGTCTGATGGCCGTGAAAGGCCATTTCAGGATGCGAAAAATAACCACCGCACAAAAAGAGTTCAAAGCTATCTTTATGTGATAATTCATTAAATACATCCAAGCCGTTGGTGACAATTGTCAAATGGTTGAAAGCATCACGCAAAACCTTGGCAAAGTAGAGCGCTGTCGCGCTGCTGCCATCAATGCAAAGAATTTCGCCTTCATGTACAAGTGATACAGCTGTATGAGCCAACTCAATTTTTCCCTTTTTGTTTTCCTCCATACGCTGCGTGTACTCAGTGTAAACACGCATTTCGCCCGGCATCATTGCACCACCGTGCACCCTCTGCAACAAGCCTTTTTGCTCTAAGGTTAGCAGGTCGCGACGAATGGTTTCAATCGAAACCTGAAAGTGTTGTACGAGCTCCGGTGTGGTAACCGTTCTCTTTTTTCTAAGCATAGAAACAATTTGTTCATGTCTCTCTTTTGCAAACAAATCCAACCACCTCCAACATAATACACATTATAACACAGAGGTTCATTTTTGGCAAGGGGTTTGGGTATAAAAATACCTCCTATGGTTTTTACTTCATTATACCATAAATTTACCGTTTAAAATTAATTCAAGGAAATTTATGGTGCAATGAACGCAACCTATTAAATTTTGTTCGGTATGCGTTCATTATACCATAGGAGGTCTCTTTTTTTCTGTTGTCCGTTTTTACTTGTTCTGTTCATAGCACATAAGTCTCGTCGTTTAAGATGATACAGGAATCTTCTTCCGAATTGTTGCTATCATCACACGATTGTGCCGACTACTCCTTTATTACTATTTTCTATATCACATGTTCTTGGTAAAATCAAGATAATTTGCAAAAAATGTAAGAGAATTTATCTTTAGTCATAAAACGGTTATTCTCACAATATATTGTACTAACATGTACGATTTTCTTTACAACCTAAAGGAGGAACAGGGATGGAAGGCAATACAATATACCGTGACATAGCCACCAGAACAAACGGCGATATTTATGTGGGCGTGGTAGGTCCCGTCAGAACAGGTAAATCAACCTTTATTAAAAAGTTTATGGATCTTTTGGTGATTCCTCATATTGAGGATTCTTACAGCCGCGAGCGTGCGCAGGACGAATTACCCCAAAGCGCAGGAGGAAAAACCATTATGACAACCGAACCTAAATTCATTCCCAACGAGGCGGTTGAAATTTGTCCCGGTGAACACGTAAAAATGAAGGTGCGTATGATTGATTGCGTGGGTTATATGGTAGAAGGCGCACAAGGGCATACGGAAAACGATGAACCGAGAATGATTACAACACCCTGGGCGCAAACGCCCATACCTTTCGATGAAGCTGCAGAAATCGGTACGCAAAAGGTGATAAGCGAGCATTCTACAATCGGTCTTTTGGTCACAACGGACGGCAGCTTCACAGAGCTTGCGCGTGAGCAGTATGTGCCGGCGGAAGAGCGGGTAGTCTCAGAATTGCAAGCTATTAACAAGCCCTTTGTTGTTATTTTAAACACCAAATATCCCGAAAAGCAGGAGACTAAAGATCTGTGCATCTATCTGGAAGAACGGTATCAGGTACCTGTTTTGCCGGTTGACTGTGCATCAGCAACAGAGGAAGAGATTTATACGATTATGCAAAGTGTTTTATTTCAATTCCCTGTACGTGAAATCACCATTGATATGCCGGGCTGGATTGATGTGCTTGATGACGCTCATTGGCTTAAAAATGGTTTATACGACTGTGTTAAAGAATCCATCGGTCGCGTTGCTAAAATCAATGATTTATATACGTTTAATGCAGAGATTTCAGAGTATGAACATATCGAAAATGCAAATATACATGAGATTGATTTAGGAACAGGGACAGCGTGCATTAAAGTCACCGTGACGGAGGCCCTGTTTTATCGTGTCGTAAAGGAGACATCGGGATTTGATATTGATGGAGAAGATAAGCTGATGTCGCTTTTGGCAGAACTTGCCCAGGTTAAGAAAAAATATGATAAAATTGCCTATGCCTTAAACGAAGTAGAGCAAAAAGGGTATGGCATAGTAACACCATCCATCGATGAACTGCGCCTGGAGGAGCCTGAAATTGTTAAACAGGGCAGTCGATTTGGTGTGAAGCTGAAAGCATCGGCTCCGTCAATTCATATGATATGTAACAAACCCAAGTTCTTAAAAACCGCATAAAATGGGCAAAGTTAAAGCACAGATTATTTTTGGTCTGTGCTTTTTGTATATGTATTTATTCTATTTCAGCACTTTTTCCGTATAATAACTTGCAACTTCTGTTTTGTATTGCCCTATTAAAAATTTCATCATTTTTGTAAAAATCTTTAAGTATATCAGCAACATCATCTTCGTCATCAACAATAGCGGAAAATGTTTTGTAACTTCTTCTTCCACAAATATCACACACAAATTCCCGATCGATGCAAAAATCAAGCGTTTTATTATGCTTTATACATTCATCGCACAATGCTAAGATAACAGAAAAATCCCCCATACAATCACCCTTTAATATAAAATATTTTTAATAACTATGTATATTATAATGTAATAATGTTAAAATGTCAATAAATTCCGCTATAAAAAGTGAAATAATTTCACTTTTTATAGCAAAAGTGTTGATTTGTTATAATTTGTGTGGTATAATAAAAATATAAGATTTAATGGTGGGAAATAATGATGGTTCAAAAAACAAAAGAAAAACATAGTGTTGATACTCCTTACGATACAAAGCGTATGTTTGAACATGCTTGTGCGTTTTTTGATTGTGCAAGAAGTTGCGAAATAGAACCTAATAATATCGAATATAGGATACACTCGCATACCGTATCTGGAATTGTTAATTCAGCTTTTTCGTGCGAAATCTTTCTTAAAGCATTATTAGTATTTAATGGTAAGAAACCACATGGACATGAACTAAAAGTATTGTGGAATGATTTTAAGAAATCAGATAGAGAAACCGCACTTTTAATTGAAAAAGGAATACAGAATTGGTTTAATTCAAAAAATGATAACTTATTTAATGAATTACTAAATGAATCTTCTGACGCTTTTGAGTATTGGCGCTATATATACGAAAAACAAAATGCTAAAATTAATATTAATTTTTTAATTGGTTTAAGAACTGTATTAAGAGAAATCTGTTGTAATAAGTTATTTCAAATGACTTGGGAAGAATACAAAAATCGGAGGAATTAAATATGTGTGAAGCAATAAATGAAAACAAGCGTGCAGAGTTAATCTCTATATTAGTTGAGAATTTGCCGGTATTCCGTGCAAAACTCGGAGCAACACAAGACACCTTTGCTCAAAGAGTTGGTTTAACAAAAACCACACTTAATCATATAGAGAATCATAAAAAAGAACTGACTTGGAGTAATTTCATTACCATCATACTTCTTCTTATGCAGAATGAAGATACTAAACCTTTGGTTGAAGTTATGGGACTTTACCCCGAAGATTTAAAAAACTTCCTGATGTTTCAGGAATAAGGAGGTGCTCCACTATGAATTTTTATATAATGTCAAAAGATGTTGCGGTAGCAAAATGGCAAGACAATAATCTTGAAATTATAAATGAAAAGATGTTGCCTTTATACTTGAAGAATACAGGCAATGTTGAAAAATGGCTTGAAACAAGAGCAATAGACTGCCATAGAGCAAATTCCAGATTGTTAAAGAAAGCACTCCGTTTAACTGAAAAAGACGATACCTCGACGGTTTTAGCTGTTAACGCCGCTACAATTACCGATAATTATTGGATAAAACCCTTAGATTCAGATTTAACTTATGAAGATGTTAGATTTGATAATGACTACTTTGCGAATCTCGCACTGACAGGAAATTACGACAGCTTCAATAGAGTTGCAAACAGTAAGACTTCTAAAACTCCTGAGCTTACCAATATCGGTAGTTTTGAAAAGTGCTGGAAACTCAAAAAAGGTCAATGGTGGATGTACAAAAAAGCAAACCATGATGAAATGTTTTCTGAATTGTTTATATACAGACTTGGTGTTGAACTTGGTTTTAAGATGGCGGAATACGAGCGTGGAAATGGTGTTATAAAAACAAAAGATTTCACAGACAATGCACTCGTTAATTTTGAACCGGCATTTAACATCTTGGGCGATGATGAAGATTATATCAAATCCGTTGAAATGCTTAAAATAATTTGTCCGGATGCAGTTGGTGATTATGTCAAGATGTTATTTTTAGATACAATCTGCGCAAATCCTGATAGACACACCTTCAACTTTGGTGTTTTAAGAGATGCAGACACTGGTGAGATTGTAGGTTTAGCACCGAATTTTGATAACAATATGGCACTTATATCAAGAGGTTATCCAAAGAATATCACGCGCAAAAATGACCTGCTCATAAAACTCTTTAATGAACTTATGCAATATGATGAAAGTCTTAAAAAATATATTCCTACTCTTTCGGAAGATTTGATTAAGAATGTACTTAAATCCGTGGGAATGCGTGTAAAATCAAAAGAAATAACAGAGTTTATTATGAATGGTTATAGATTAATAGAAAAATAATCGGAGGGCTATTTTATGGCACTTGAAAATAAATTGGGCATAACAGATTCTTCTG
>SVKI01000012.1 GCA_015068555.1 Oscillospiraceae bacterium
TTTTTGAGAATTGTATGAGTTTTGCTTTGTTCAGTTTTGAGGGTACGCTATGTATTCTTACGATTCGGTGACAATGGCAAGGAGGTCCCACCCGTTCCCATTCCGAACACGGTAGTTAAGCTCCTTCACGTCGACAATACTTGGCGGGTGACTGCCTGGGAAGATAGATAGTCGCCGGAACAAAAGGCTGTTTCAGAAATGAAATGGCCTTTTTACTTTTTATTTTTTTCTATAAAAAAGAGGCTGTAAAATAACCATAAGTTATTTTACAGCCTCTTTTGACTGTGTTTATTTCAATAACATAGTCATTAGTTCGCAACCCTTATCAATGTACAAGCCGGTTTGCTCTGCATTTTTTTCTGTGTAGGAAAGTCCAGAACCCTCTGCCTGTCCTTTTTCATATAACACAAAGGGAATAGGATCCTTTACATGCGTCATAAGTGAGAGCGGTGTGGGGTGATCGGGAGCGAGCAATACGCGGTATTCTTCATTCGTGCTTTCTAAATAGTCAATAACCGGTGCAACGACTTTTTCGTCAATCAACTCGATAGCTTTGATTTTTAAATCCGTCTGACCATGGTGCCCGCATTCATCGGGTGCTTCTACATGTATGTACACAAGCTCCTGGCCGTTTGCAAGCTCTGTAATGGCAGCCTTTGCCTTACCTTCAAAATTTGTATCAATATTGCCGGTTACATCAGGCATCTCTACAACATGCATACCGGTTCCTACGCCAATACCTTTTAGTAAATCAACGGCTGAAATCATACTGGCCTTTTTACCAAACTTCTCAGCAAACAGATCCAAAGCCGGTTTTGTTCCTTCGCCCCAAATCCATAAGCTATTGGCAGGCGCAAGGCCGCGTTTGATGCGGTCGAGATTGACAGGATGATTTTTGAGAAGTTGATGGCTTTGCTCCATGATGGAAAGAAGAAGTGCACCCTGTGCGCCACCGGGCAAATATTCGCTGACTTTCCTTTTGGAAATATCGTGAGGCGGTGTGAGACTTACATTTAAAGAGCCATTATCCCAAACCAAAAGGTGACGGTAGCTGATGCCGCAATACAAAGAAAAACCGGGAATTTTCATATTCTCTTGCAGATAGGCAATTAAAACGCTGGCTTCTTCGGTTGTGATCTCTCCTGCACTATAATCTTGCATGGTTTTTTTGTTATATTGATCCTCATCAGTCAAGGTGACTAAATTAGCGCGAAAAGTTATATCGGTTGCTTTCAGATTAACGCCGATAGAGAGAGCCTCCAAAGGAGAACGGCCGCTGTAGTAAAGAAGCGGATCATACCCTAAAACACTGAGATTGGCCACATCACTACCGGGTTTTAAACTGTCATCAACCGTTTTGGCAAGACCCATGGTGCCATTTTTGGCAAGAGCATCCATATGGGGTTTATTGGCGACTTCAAGCGGCGTTTTTCCCTGCAGTTCATCACAGGGATAATCGGCCATGCCGTCACCTAAAAACACTACATATTTCATGTTGTTATCCTCCGACGATAGAAGTATATCATTTTTCTTATTATAGACCTTTACGGAATAAAAGTCAAGCATCCGAAGCGAATATTTACATTGACAAAAAAAGAATTGGTATGATATACTTAAAATGGATGAATGTAATTAAATCTGTTAGGAAGATGGAACATGAAAAGAGTTTTATTAATGCCAAATCCGGACAGGGACATTGATTTACAGTATACGAAACAGATTATCAACTATCTGCAGAACCGCGCGCTTTTGTATACCAGTGACCGATTTAATGGCGTTTTACAAGGCGTTGAGGCGTACAGAAAACAAGATGTGTTATATGAAGAGATAGATTTTGTTATCGCGTTGGGCGGTGATGGAATGCTGTTGCAGGTAGCGCGCGAGTCTGCCGGTGGTGGTGTACCTGTTTTAGGGATTAACCTGGGCCATCTCGGCTTTTTGTCGGAGGTTGAACGGCATGAAATTGAGGAGAGATTAGACTGCCTTTTAAACGGAGACTATACGATAGAAGAGCGGATGATGCTTCGGGGTGAGTTGCATAGGGACGGCGGAGAGACGATGACATTTGATGCGCTGAATGATATCGTAGTTGCGCGTAGTCAAGGTACAAGATTGATTGACCTGACTTTGTCAATAGACGGAGAGTTTGTGGATGATTTCAGGGCGGACGGCATGATTGTGGCAACACCAACGGGCTCTACTGCCTATTCTATGTCGGCAGGAGGACCTATTGTGGACCCGGCCGTGCAATGCATGTTAATTACGCCGATTTGTCCGCATAAAATTTATGCAAAAAACATAGTGATTCCTGACTCTAAAGAAATTACCATCTGTGTACATATTGAAAACCCGTTGCCGGCTATGGTAACGGCAGACGGACAAGCGGAGCAAATGTTTTCCATTGGTGACAGGCTTATTGTGAAAAGGTCGAAACATGTTGCAAGGTTAATTCGCATGAACGGCAATCGATTCTACAGCATATTGCACGAAAAGCTTCTCGGAAAGGAACGCTGAACAATGAAACAAAAAAGACATGCAGCTATTTTGAATTTAATTAGTCAAAACGAGATTGAAACCCAAGAAGAACTGGCTGCTTTATTAAAGGAAGAGGGATTTCAGGTAACGCAAGCCACCGTTTCCCGTGATATTAAAGAACTAAAGCTAACAAAGTCGCCGGGCGAGAGCGGCGTGTATAAGTATGTGCAGCCGCAGATGCAGGGTGAAGACCAACCCTCGCAGCTTATGATTTTAAGTCGTGCAGTAAAAAAGGTAGACTATGCGCAAAACATGGTTGTCATCAAAACCCATTCCGGGATGGCGCAGGCTGCGGCGGCTGTTTTAGATGCGCTGACACTGAGTGAAATCGTGGGCACATTGGCCGGAGATGATACGATTTTTTGCGTGACGCGTAAAGAAGAGGCGGCTATGCAGTTGGTGAGCCGTATTAAAACACTGCTTTAAACTTCGGGCGGGAGGAGATAGGATGCTTTTTACCCTTCATATTCGAAATATTGCCCTGCTTGATGATGTGGAGATAGAGTTTCAAGAGGGATTTAACGTCCTGACAGGTGAAACAGGCGCAGGAAAATCAATTTTAATCAGTTCGATTAACCTTTTGCTGGGTGAGCGTGCCCGCCATGAAATGATTCGAAGCGGAGAAGAACGGGCAGAGGTCAGCGGTTTGTTTTATGTGCAGGAACCTGTACTTTCTGAACTGACTGAGATGGGATATGCAGTGGACGAGGACGGTGCACTGCTTTTGTCACGTCAAATCCTCCGTGACGGGAAGAATATATGTAAAATCGCGGGCCATTCCGTTACCTTATCAGACCTGAAACAGGTTGGACAAAAACTGGTCAACATCCATGGACAGAGAGATAGTCAGGCACTTTTGGATGCAACGAAGCATATTCATTTTCTGGATGGTTTTTTAAAAGAAGAGGGAAGAGAACTGTTAACGGCTTATCAGCAGGACTATAAAAATTGGAAAAAGCTGCAATTAGAAGTTGAACAGTTAGATATAGACGAGGCGGAAAAACTAAGAAAAATTGATTTGTTGACCTATGAAATTGACGAGATTAAGGCGGCCAATCTGATCCCCGGTGAAGAAGAGGAATTAAAAAGGAAGCGCGATATGGCGAATCATAAAAAACGCCTGGAGCATTGCGTGGCAGGTGCTCTGACTGCCCTGTCAGACGGTGAGGAAGGTGCTGCCCGAGACGGTCTGGCGGTTGCATCAGATGGATTAGCAGAGGCGGCTGAATATGATGACAGCTTATCAGATTGCGCCGAACGCCTGCAGGGTCTGTTAGAGGAAGCGGAAGAAGTGACCCGCGAGCTGCGCTCTTATTACGAGCAACTCGCAGAAGAAGAATTGCCCATTGATGATATTGAAGCAAGGCTGGATGTGATTTATCGGTTAAAGAGAAAATATGGGCAGACGGTTGAAGAAGTGCTGTTGCATTTAGAGGAATCAGAAAAAGAGTTGCTACGTTTAGAAAACGCGGAGGCGCAGGCAGAAGAACTGATGCTTCGTTTACAAGAGGCGGAAGTTGTAGCACAAAAAAGTGCGCAGAGGCTCACGGATTTGCGAAAAAATGCTGTAGCGGCGATTGAGGTCGATATCAACGAGAATTTGCATTTTTTAAACATGGCGCAGGCAGATTTTTCGATTGCGATGGAAGAGGTGCCCTTGCACCTATATGGTGCGGAGCGCATCACGTTTATGATACAAACCAATTCAGGTGAGGAACATAAACCTCTAGGAAAGATAGTTTCAGGCGGCGAATTATCGCGCATTACATTGGCCATTAAGTCGGTTTTGACAGATGGTGACGATGCGAGCACTTTGATTTTTGATGAAATTGATACGGGCGTAAGCGGCATGGCAGCACAAAAAATTGGCCGCAAGTTAAGGGATTTGTCAGCCAATAAGCAGGTTTTGTGCGTCACGCATTTAGCGCAGATCGCTGCTATGGCATCCAGCCATTTTCTGATTGAAAAACAGACGGAAAATGACAGAACAAGAACAGAGGTAGTCCCGCTTTCGCATGAGGTACGTCTGCAAGAACTTGCGCGCATGATCAGCGGTGAGGCAGTGACTGAAACCACCTTGCGACAGGCGGAAGAATTGATACGTTTTGGTGATAAACATGACTGAAAAACTGAGACACATATTGCTGGCAGAAGGTGCCCACGAGATAGGGTTTTCAAGGATTACACCACCGGAAGAGTTTTCTGACTTATGTTATGCTGTGACGATTGTGGTTCATCTCTCTGATGCGGTGATTAATTCAATCAGTCAGGGCCCAACGCACACATATTTTCATCATTATCGCACAGTCAATGCATTTTTAGACAGATTGTCATTGCGGGCAGGTCAGATTTTAGAGGAACACGGCGCACGGTATGTTTGTATACCGGCCTCGCAAAGTATATCCGGGCTTGCCGGCCTTTTTTCTCATAAACAGGCTGCCGTAGCTGCAGGACTTGGATGCATCGGCAAAAGTGCCCTGTTTTTGTCTGAAAAGTATGGTCCCAGGGTTCGATTGGCAACGGTTTTAACAGATGTTGATCTTTCAGGCGGATTTAAACCTGCCTTCCGGATGAGCCCGTGCGAGAACTGCAATCTTTGTGTCGGCGCATGTCCGGCTATGGCTATTTCGGGGAAGACCTTTGAGCAAGAGGGAAATAACATCTTAGACAGGGCAGCCTGTAGTCGCCATATGAAAGAGGCCTACCAGCGGATTGGCCGCGGAGCCGTTTGCGGCATTTGTATGAGTGTTTGTCCTGCAGGGAAAAACAGGAAAAATATGTAAATTGATGTTGCATGGCGAATGAAAAAAATATATAATAGTATATAAGGAAGATACGAAGGAGGGAATGGTTTGTTTAAGTTTGGACAAGATATTGGAATTGACCTGGGAACAGCAACCATTTTGGTGTACGTTAAGGGGAAAGGTGTTGTGCTGAAAGAGCCGAGTGTTGTGGCAATTGACACAAAAACGGGCAGAGTGTTGAAGGTGGGCCTTGAAGCGCAGAACATGATTGGCCGTACACCGGGCAATATTGTGGCGATTCGCCCTTTGCGCGATGGCGTTATTTCAGATTTTGACACAACGGAAAAAATGATTCGCTATTTCCTGAAAAAAGTTTGCAGAAACAGATTTTTTAAGCCGCGTGTTATGATCTGCGTGCCCAGTCAGGCAACGGGCGTTGAAGAACGTGCTGTGCATGATGCGGCTATGCAGGCGGGAGCCAGCAAAACCTATATTATAGAAGAGCCGATTGCAGCAGCTATTGGTGCAGGACTTGATATCTCAAAGCCGTACGGCAATATGATTGTAGATATCGGCGGTGGTACGGCAGATGTGGCGGTTATTTCGTTGGGTGAAATTGTTGTAAGCAGTTCTATCAAGGTGGCCGGCGATAAATTTGATGAAGCAGTTGTGCGCTATATCCGCAAAAAGCATAATATTATGATTGGTGACAGAACAGCCGAAGAGTTAAAAATTGAAATTGGCTGTGTATACCCGCGTGATGAGGTTCTGTCAAGAGAAATTAAAGGTCGCTGTCTGGTGACGGGACTTCCAAAGGTTGTTACGGTTAATTCTAACGAAATGCTGGAGGCATTCGAAGAGTGCGCCACTATGATTGTAGATGCTGTACATGCTGTGCTTGAGAAAACGCCACCGGAACTGGTTGGTGATATCAGCACAGGCGGTATTTTGCTTACCGGCGGCGGCAGCCTTATTTATGGGTTGGATAAGCTGTTAAGCCATGAGACAGGTCTTGATGTTCACATTGCAGAAGATGCAGAATTTTGCGTGGCACGGGGAACGGGCTTATCGCTTAACTACATGGATACAATCAGAACCGGCACGCGTCGGCCATACGGAGACGTGCGCTAACGACTCAATACATATAAAAGAAAGAGGGTCTGTAGCATTTTGCTACAGACCCTTTAAGATGTTTGAAAATATAAAAATTATTTCGCACATCTTAGTAGCCGCATGCCGCTTGAGCCCTTACTTAAGTAAAACGCCCGCAGAATTCGGCTATTTTCGCGTGCTTGCTGTTGCAGAAGGTTGCTGTTACAGAATCTTATAAATTCTGTCAATCTGTTCTTCCTGACTCATGGCTACTGACTTTTCTTCGGGCGTCATTTTTCCTGACTGATTCATACACACCGATGATTTTGGCAACTTCTTCCTTGAGTGGCATTGAACAAACAGCTTTTTGCTTCATGGTTACACGCCTCCATCCGGTACAAACAAGATGCTGACATGATATGTGCATTTGTTTGAACAGTGGATTGTAGCTTTCGGCTACAATCATAGTATAGCCATAAAAAGCAAAAATAAAACCGGTAATAAATTCCTTTTTTAATGCCTTATATTACTTTTTTGTGACAGGGAAAAAACCTGTTGAAATATCCTAAAAAAAGAGATATAATATAAGTTAGAATCAGTATGATTTGACAAAGGAGGAGTTTTAAATGGCAAAAAGAATTTTAGCGATTACAATCTGTCTGTTGTTTGCATTTTCCATGGTAACATTTGCGGCAACTAAATTCAGCGATGTAACATCTAATTACAGTTGGGCAGAAGAAGCAATCAATGCTTTGGCTCAGGATGGGGTTATTGCCGGTTATCCGGATGGCACCTTTAAACCCGGGAAGGATATTACAAAGGAAGAGGCAATCACGCTGTTTGCCCGCATGCTTGGTTCAAATGAAAAGGTGAATGAGTCAGTTGTTTCCTTATCGAGTTTGATATACGAAGAAGAACTGGAAAGCTATAATACATATGCCAAAGACGCAGCGGCCTATTTAATGTATAAAAAGGTGCTGACAGCGGCTGACCTTGTGACATATCTTTCTTCAACCAATAAGGGTGAAACATTAAAGCGTTATGAGGCGGCTACGCTGATTGCAAAATGTTTAGGTGGAGACATCTGGCTTAAAACCAATCCGGAAGTTACATTAAGCTATGCAGATACTTCTTCGATTCCATCAGCGGCAAAAGGTTATGTTTATTTTGCATCTGAGGCCGGTATTATTCAGGGCATGGAAGAAAACAAGTTTGTTCCCATGGGCGATGTAACAAGAGCACAGATTGCTGTGATGATTCACAGAATGGTTGTTCGTATGGACTATACATATGCCGAGGGTGTTATCAGTAATGTGGATACAGTGGCTATGACCATGACGATCCGTAATGCAGACGGGGATTCGGAAATTTATTCTGTCGGTAACACCGTGGCCGTTATGTTAGATGGCGAACAGGCAAAACTTTCTGATTTGTCCGTAGGTCAGGAAGTGATTATCACCTTCTCTAATGAAGCGCTTTATTCCTTAGACGTTGTGGAGATGCCTGTTGATGAGAGCTTTGAAGCTATTTATAAAGGAAAGCTTTCTGACAATTCTCAAACAAAAGTTAAATTCACACCGCTTGATTCTGATAAGACCTTAACCTATGCGTTGGCAGATGACGTGGTAGTGTCGTATAACGGCGGTAAAGGTAACCTGAGTAACGTATCCGTTGGCGACTATGTTAAGGTTTCTGTCTCTGCCGGTAAAGTGGTTATCTTTGAAGCAGAAAGCAAAAACACAACCATTGAAGGCGCTCGTGTAACGGCCATTGAGTTTGTACCCGATGTTTTAATCACCGTTGAAACAAAATCCGGCGATTTGGAAAGCTACCCTGTTAAATCGGGCGCTACTATTCGTCGTAATTCTGCGGTTACAACCTTTAAAGATTTACTTGTAGGCGATAAGGTTGATATCACGTTAGAATATGGTAAAATCAGTTCTGTTGTGGCCATCGGTGTAACGAAGAATATTACCGGCACCATTGAAGAGATTACCATCTCCAAAGCAAATTCTTATATAACCATTGCCAGCAATGGTGGCAGCACCAAATATAGCCTGAGTCGCGACCTGGGCATCACCTTAGACGGAGCACCCGCAACGATTTATGATCTTCGTCTTGGTTTTGATGTAGAGATTGAAGCTACCAGTGCAACGATCACAAAAATCACAGTTAAATCGGTTGCAGCACCGATGCAGATTACTGGTCAGATTAAGCTGGTAAACACCACCTACAATATGCTGGTTGTGACACACACAGATGCTAACGGCAACACGGTTGATACGCAGGTGTTTGCAAAAGATAATGTTAAGATTTTAGATAGTAATGACGGAAAAATCAAATACTTAAGAGATTTGAAGCCCGGTCAGAATGTAACAGCGGCCGGTGCAGAAAATGTTGGAATTTTTGAAGCAAATTCCATCATGATTCTGACGAATACAAACTAATAAATTTGTTTATTAAAGGTAAGGGGTTGTCGCGTATGGCGGCAACCCCTTTTTGTATAACGAAAACCACGCGCGCGTGGTTCAATAAAGGTTAACCGATGACAGATGGAAAAGTAAAGTATACAAAAAAGTATATTATTATGTAACATTGTAGCATAGCACGAATAAATTGTTGGAAAGCCTTCCCCTTGAGGGGAAGGTGGGTTTTGCGGAGCAAAACTCGGATGAGGTGGAAATCGTAGGGGTCAGCATAACATTGCCTAAAACGTTTTTGGCGAAAACGGTACTACCGGCGCCAATAAATGTAATTTTTATCATAGCTTCATCTCCTTTTGTGTTTATGGAACTATTGTATCAGGAAGAAATCTGCTATAACATGGCATAAGGTGACTAAAACATGTTATTTTGTAACTTTTGTTTGTGATGAAAAAAAGAAATATAGTCTTTGCAAAAGCATAAAAGTGTGTTATACTAAGAATATGAATACAGGAGCGTGATAAAAATGAAAAAAATAATTGCAATCGTATTAACAGTTTTGATGGTTTTTTCCACAATGGCCGTTTCAGCCCATCCTTTTTCTGATGTGGCGTCTCATTGGGCAGAGGGGGAGATAGAAAAAGCCTATACAAATGGCATTGTGCAGGGTGACGGCAATGGCTTGTTCCGCCCTAACGACACGGTCTCCCGTGCCGAATTTTTAAAAATGGTTACGGTTTTGACCTCGGCTGTTCTGGGGGTTGAAATTCCGCAGATAGAGAATGTGGAGCACTGGGGCATTCCCTATAATTATGTTGCCTGTAGCACCTATCTGATTCCGGCAGAGGAATTATCCTATGACGGTGTGATTCCGGGTGGACTGCTTGCAAAAGATTGTGACGACCCTATCCGACGCTGGGAGATGGCGTTTATCATCAGTAGCTTTTTTAAAAACGTAGTGGGCATTACGGCAAACGGAGCAGGGACGCTTGCGGATTACGCAGAGGTACAGGCTACCTATGATGCGGTGATTGTTGAGTCAATCGGAAGCCTGGTGGGCATGGGCATTTCTGTCGGCGATGAAAACAGATGCTTTAATGCAGGCTCTACGGGTACACGTGCAGAAGCTGTGACCTTCATCAATCGTATGGCTGATGAAATTATGGATATTGTGCACATGCAGGAGGAAATGATGGCAGAAAGGATCAAAGCCTACACGGAGATTCCCGAGGGTCATCCCGTGGTGGAATTTGAGATGACTAACGGCAAGAAGTTTGAGGTGACTCTGTATCCTGAATACGCACCACAGACCTGTGCTAACTTTTTAGACCTGGTGAAATCGGGATTTTATAATGGGTTGACTTTCCACAGAGTGGTAAGTGGCTTTGTGGCACAGGGAGGGGACCCTGAAGGAAACGGATCAGGCGACGCAGGCTATAACATCGTGGGCGAATTTGCCGCCAATGGCTTTGAGCAGAATATGATTCCGCATGAGCAGGGCGTTCTGTCTATGGCGCGTGCCGATCATCCCAATTCCGCCAGCTGTCAGTTCTTTATCTGCTTAGATAGGGCAAGCTCCCTTGATGGTCTGTATGCCGCTTTTGGTGAAGTGACCAAGGGAATGGAGGTTGTTCTGAGCTTTACCGAAGGGGAAATGACGGCGGCGCAAAACGGTGAGCCTTCTGTGCCGGTTGTTCCAATTGTTATTAAGAAGGCAACAGTTAAACAATAAAACATATAAGAAAGGGGATGTAAAAAAAGTCCAGAACGCAAAAAGGTGAAAGTATATGGAATGTAGATAGTTTAAAAATTTCAAAAGGTTCTAAATATGTTGAAAAATCTCATTTTATTCGATTTTTCTATGTTTTTAAGCCTTTTTGCTACGAACAAACCTCGCCTCTCGACGTACCTATGTACGCCTTCGGGTAACCTTACAAAGCCTATATCAGGCTTTGTAAGCTCAGTTTGTCCGTTCTGAAGCATTTTTCCCTATCCCCAAGTAAGAGGGTGTAAAAAAACTTGGTTTTTTTACACCCTCTTTTTGCTTGTGTATGAACACAACAAAGTTTTGATTTGACTTAAAATGCACGCTTAAAGAATTTAAACTGAGTGGCGCCGTCTTCTTTATAATAATTTAATGTAAAGCCCAAATTGCAGGCATCGGCTACGGCGTTGTAAACAGTTCTGGTTTCCTCGATATAGTAGCGGCTGGGTTCCTGGTTCAAAGAATGCATATACTCTATAACAGGGCTTTTATCGATGGTAACCGTTAAGCAGTCATCGGTAAGCTCGGTGTGTAGCACCTCGGAGGCCTCCTCAATCTCGTACAGCTCTTCCAGCCACTCTTTAATGGCAACCAAACCACGATTTTTAATATCTTCAATCTGGGGTGCATAGTAGCGGTTGGTAAACTCAGTTAGAAACTGGACAACACAGTTATCGCCGAATTTTTCACCACAGTAGGAAAGTGCCAGATCACCAATCAAGTGGAAATCACGATGCAGATATTTATTGTCTTCTGCCTTCATATCGATGATGGTCATGCTGTCGTCCGTTGGAACTTCTTCTGTTTTGGTGATGTCAACATCGGGTCTATGGCCTGTTTTATAAATCAAACCGTTACATTCTGCATTGTCGATACGACTCAAATCTATTTCATGTGTAATACCAAAAGGTTCTAACACGCGTTGGTAGATAACATCGCAATGTTTGCAGTAATCGTAATAGGGCTCAATATGCTCGAAGGCGTTGAGTCTGCCTCGCGAGGGGCAATGACGCATATGACTGTATTTTACCTGATTTTTGTGGTCTATGACAGCATATTGATCGCAAGCCTCTTCGGTCAGTGTGTGGTCCCAATAAGCAACAGCGCCTTTAAACGGGTCATCGGCTCTTTCAATGAAGGAAATTAAGCTGTTGGGATTGGTTCTGTCGCCAATGCTGTTATCGGAGACATGAATCCAGTAACGCATAACGGCATCGTGGCCGCCTCTTTTATCCAAAAAGGTAAAAAATTCACTGTAAAGTGGGATAAATTCAGTACAAGAAATCATATTGACACATCCTTCTTTTTTTCAACATTGTATCATTGGGTATGAGAGGTGTCAATATGCAAAAAAGCACCACTTTTGTTAGTTTGCGGTAAGTTTTGTTAGTTTTTAAAAACCGAAATACTGTTTTGCGTTCAGATAGCAAATATTTTTAACCATTTGACCCAATCGGTCATAATCAGACGGATATTCACCGTTTGTGACCCACGTTCCCAAGAGATTACACAGGATACGGCGAAAATATTCATGACGCACAAAGGATAAAAAACTGCGGGAATCTGTCAGCATGCCCACAAAGTAAGGCAAAATGCCGAAGTTGGCCAGCGTACGCATCTGGGCTTCCATACCGTCACGCTGATCGTTAAACCACCAGGCAGAACCAAACTGAACCTTTGTTTTCCACGGCGATTTTTGAAAGTTACCGGCCATGCTTGCGAGTGTATAGTTATCCTTTGGGTGCAGATTATAGAGAATGGTTTTGGGTAACATGTTGTCTGCCTCTAAGGTATCTAAAAATCGGGCCAGCGGCCGTGCAACAGAAACATCGTCAATCGAATCAAAGCCTGCATCCTTTCCAACCGATTTTTCCATGGCAGAATTTGTGTTGCGCAGAGCACCGATATGCAGTTGCAAGGTCCAGCCACGTCTTGCGTATTCAGAAGCAAAGAAAAGATTCATCTCGGTTTTGTATAGATCTGCTTCCTGTGTCGAAATCGCTTCGCCGGAGAAGGCACGCTTAAAAACCGCCTCGGCATCACCGCGAGCGAAAGGGATGCCCCCATCCATACCGTGGTCAGCTAGTCGGCAACCGTGCTCGTGGAAGTAGTCCAATCGCTTTAACATGTATTTTTTCAGTTCGGTATATGAGGAAACGCCTATGCTCTCCATATACGGTAAAAAGGTATCGCGGTCAATCAGGATGGCCTTGTCAGGTCGGAAGGTCGGCAACACTTTAACGGAAAACCCGCACGACAGGGTTTGGTGCGCCGTCAAAGCATCGCTGGGGTCATCAGTGGTGCACACGACTTCTGCGCCGGACTGCGTAATGAGAGAGCGTGCGCTATACTTTTTCTGACTGATTACCTGATTGCAGTGACGGTAGATTTCATCGGCCGTTTCGCCGGACAGCAAGGCATCAATGCCAAAGTAGCGCTTTAACTCCAGATGGGTCCAGTGATACAGGGGATTGCCGATTAATAAAGGTACGACCTCAGCCCATTTTTTAAATTTTTCCTGCGGGTCGGCCCCGCCTGTGATATAGTCTTCCTCCACACCGGCGGCGCGCATTAACCGCCATTTGTAATGGTCGCCTTCTAAGGTGAGCTCGGTTATGTTTTGATACTGTCTGTCTGTTGCTATCTCCTCGGGGTTTAAATGGCAATGGTAGTCGATAATGGGTAATGCTTCTGCATATTCGTGGTACAGCCTTTTGGACACATCACTGTGCAACATAAAATCGTCATGGATAAACGCCATGCGCTATCACTTCCTCATCTTTTTTTATTATCTATTTCCACAAATGGAATTATCATACAAAAAAGAAAAGAAGACCTGACTTTTCGGGGGATTGCTTGACGGAAAAGAGAGAATGTGATACAATATTTTTATAGAAACTATCATTCAATGAAAAGAGGAAAAGAAAATGGCACAAAGTTGTGAACATGCTTCTTCATGCGGAAAGGAATCTTGTCAGGGCTGCGAACATGCCACACATGATTTTTCTGAAAAACCTCATGAACTGAGCCAAATTAAAAAAGTAATCGGTATTGTAAGCGGTAAAGGCGGCGTTGGTAAAAGCCTGGTTACCTCGCTTTTAGCCTCGACTATGAACCGTATGGGATATCGCACCGCGATTTTAGATGCGGATATCACCGGCCCTTCCATCCCCAAAGCTTTTGGTATTACGGAAAAGGCGTCTGGCAGCGAAGCGGGTATTTACCCTGTTGCCAGCAAAAACGGCGTACAGGTGATGTCGCTTAACCTGCTTTTAGAAAATGAAAGCGATCCCGTTGTATGGCGTGGTCCTGTTATTGCAGGAACCGTTAAGCAGTTCTGGACAGATGTTATCTGGGGCGATGTAGACTATATGTTTATCGATATGCCACCGGGAACAGGCGACGTTCCGCTGACTGTGTTTCAATCCATCGCAGTTGATGGTATCATCGTGGTAACCTCCCCGCAGGAACTGGTTTCCATGATAGTGGAAAAGGCCGTTCGCATGGCACAACTGATGAACATTCCCATTTTGGGTCTGGTAGAAAATATGTCTTATTTTAAATGCCCGGATAATGGCAAAGAATATGCAATTTTTGGTGATAGCCACATTGATGAAATTGCTGCCGGCTATAACCTGCCTGTGCTTGCCAGACTGCCGATTGATCCTTCTATTGCAGCCGCTTGCGATAGAGGTGCGATTGAAGACTTAAAACAGGATTGGTTCTCTGATGTTGCAGCCATGCTTTCTGCAGAAAAATAAATAACAGGCTGTCGGTGGGTGTTTGGATACCCGGCCGACAGCCTTTATCTTTTGCATGTATGCGGGTGTTTTGTAACTCAATCCATAAGGAGATAAGATATGATAGAAATTAGTCCTGATTATTATGATTCGTTCTGCTGCATTGCAGACCGTTGCAAACACAGTTGTTGCATAGGCTGGGAGATTGATATAGATGATGAAACCATGGCCTTATATCGTGCCCTGAACACAGACCTGGGTGAGAGAATCAGGCAAAATATCGAGGGTGAAGTGCCGCATTTTATCTTGCGTGAGGGAGAGAGATGCCCCTTTTTAACAAATCAGGGACTTTGCGAAATCATCAGCCATTTAGGCGAGGATGGCCTGTGCGACATTTGTGCACTGCATCCCCGGTTCCGTAATTTTTACTCTGCTTTTTACGAAACGGGTCTGGGCTTGTGTTGCGAGGAGGCTGCGCGGATT
Organism: Oscillospiraceae bacterium; assembly: GCA_015068555.1. Lineage (GTDB taxonomy): Bacteria > Bacillota > Clostridia > UBA1381 > UBA9506 > UMGS755. The sequence continues at coordinate 14,783 of SVKI01000012.1, forward strand.
ATATTAACAAAACAAGAAAAGGTTACGCACACACTGCCGCGTGATGTGGCGCTTTCAGATGAGGAGGCAGTATTCTTTTCACGCAGACGCAAGGTCTTTGCCTTGTTGCAGGATAGAAGCTTAAATATCAGGGAGAGGTTCTCTCGTTTAGCAGAGCAATTTGGGTTCTCTTTTTCCTTTTCACTTGAGGCGCTCTGTGCAAGGTATATGGCATTAGAGCGGTTGGATGAGGCCTGGACAGAGATTCTAAACAAGCTCAAGGGCTTTTCTTTTAGCGAAGCCGTATTTGGGGAAGATGAGATGCAAATCCCCTTTGAACAATTGGCTGTTTATTTTGTATTTCGGCACCTGAGCGGTGCTATCTGTGACGGCAATTATGCCGGAAGGGTGCACTTTGCGCTGATGAGTTGTTACTTCATCGGTGCACTGTGGGCACAAGATAAAGAGAAAAACGGCACAATCGAAGCAGAGCAACTGGTCGATTTTGCACGCATGTATTCGGCAGAGGTGGAATATTCAGAAGAAAATCTTGCGTCAATGATACAAATGATATAAAAAGGAAAGAGTCACAGCGTTATATGCTCTGTGACTCTTTCCTTTTATATCATATTACGAAAACAGAAGCGGTATCATAATACCGGCGACAATAACTGCCGTACAGAGCAGTTTGTATGCGATGTTCTTTTCTTTAAAGAACAACCAGCCGGAAAAGACGGAAACAATGACCGAAGACTGCTTAATCAGCGTCATTAAGGTGACCTGGCTTTGTGGATTGGCATTGGCTTTAAACAAAAGCAGGTCGCCTACGACCAGCGATACACTCATCAGCGAAATCCATGGGTTTTTAATCAGCGTTTTAAATGATATCCGATCCCGGCGAATTAAAAGTCCGCATCCGTAAAGCAAGCATAAAAAGAGCATGAACCAGAATTGCAACTGGTTGGGCTCGATACTTTTCATTAAGATTTTATCGAGCATGCCGGAGATGGCATTAAACAGGCAATTAAGCAAAACAGCAAGTAAGGCAATTGCCGTCGCACCGCTTGCAGAGGCGTTTTTCTTGGCGTTTACAAGCAAAAGACCGGCAATGACCAGCAGCATACCGATAGCTTTTTGGGGCGTGAAACTTTCGCCTAAAACGAAAACACCCAACAGGGTGGAAAAAACCACTCTCCCTAAATCCATAACGCTGTACAGGCTGACAGACATGCGCTTTAAGGCCGTCAGTGACAAAATCCAGGCCGTGCAACAGGCGGCGGATTTTAAAAAGGCGTAAAAAATATAAACGGGGTCAATGCTAAGGGCAGAGCGGGCATAGGGTAGCGTCATTAAAAAGCCGAGGAATGTATATAAAAATAAAATTTCATTGGTTCCGGATTTTTTCAGGGCGGCTTTTTTCATGCATTCGCGTGCGCCCTTGAGCAAAGCGTATAAAACAACTAAAAAAATCCAGGTATTATAGTTTGTCATTTAAAGGTTCCTTCCTGAACAAAGTATGTGCGATCTACCCTACTTGCGTAAGGTTTTAAAGAAGCTTTTGAGCAGCGCCTGGCACTCTGCTTCCATAATACCACCATAAACCTCAATGCCACTTCCGCGCAGAAGGTCGTATTTCCCACCGCAAGCACCGACAGCAGGGTCGTAGGCGCCAAAGTACACCCTGTCAGGTTTAGCCAGCAAAATGGCGCCGGCGCACATGGGGCATGGTTCTAAAGTCACATATAAAGAACAACCGGCAAGGCGCCTGTAGGTTGGGGTGGAAAGTGCCTGAGAGAGCAGGGAAAATTCTGCGTGTCGTAGGGGATTTTCTTCCGCTTCGGTTGTGTTATGTGCGCGGAAAATGATTTGCTTATCCTTCACCAAAACAGCACCGACGGGTACTTCGTTCAGCTCGGCCGCTATTTTTGCTTCCTGCAGAGCTTCTATCATAAATGGATTCATGAGAGCCTCCCGGCATTTGCCTCATACATTAAGATAGCAGCAGCGGCGGCTACATTGAGAGATTCGGCGCTGCCCGCCATGGGGATTTTCACAACCACATCGGCAGCCTCTGTAACAGGTTTTGAAACGCCCTTGGATTCATTACCCACAACGATAATGAGGTTTTCTTCAGGTGCAAAATCGCCGAGGCTGATAGAGGTTTCCGTCAAGGATGAAACGGCTAATTGAAATCCGCCTTTCTGCATGGTTTTAAGTGACTCAAGGTCTATATCGGTATACAGGCTGATATGAAATAAAGAGCCCATAGTCGAACGGACTAATTTGGGATTAAATGGATCAACGCACAAGGGCGAGAGCATAACACCATCATAGCCCAGTGCATCGGCAGAACGCAGGATAGAGCCAAGATTTCCCGGATCGCGCACTTGGTCGCAGTAGATAAACCTTCCTTTTTGCGGAAGGGGTGGTGTTTCGCGAAAGGCACAGGTGCATACAATTCCCTGTGGCGTTTTCGTATCGGCCATTTTGGCAAGCAGATGCGTTGGCACGCGGTATGTGGGAATGTCGACCAGGTTTTCGCTAATCTGCTGTGGCAAGGTATAGTCATCCGCGTAAAAAACGGTGTTAATTACATAGGAAGACTGCAGAGCCCAAAGGACAGAAAGCTCTCCTTCTACCAAAAATTCACCGAATCGCTCACGGTATTTTTTCTCTTTTAAACTGGCTGTTTGCTTAATGAGCGGATGGTCTGCTCTTGTGATTTCTTGCTGCATGAGGCCCTCCTGTGGATACAATTACTTTTTTTATTGTATAATCAGTGAACGATGTAGTCAATGTGCCATTGACTACAAATGAATAATTAATAATGAATGATGAATAATTGTAGTTGAAAATCGTCAAAAACGATTTTCTTCATTTAAGTGTGCGTAGCACATTGTAGGGGCGGTTCACGAACCGCCCGCGGGACATTCGTGAATGTCCCCTACAAGCCGTCAGGTGAATTTAGCTGAATAAATTTAACAAGATTAAATCTATTCTAGAATCAGTGTATAAATTAGATGCCTCTATTTAATAGGTTCAAATTTAAACTGTTCATTTAAGTATTCATCCAATGTACCATCAATTCTATCGAAATGGTGTGTTCCCTCTGACAGTTTTAAATCATTTGCCTGCATATATAATGAAATTGTCTTCCTTATTGGTTCAGGTATCTGTTTTAATGCACCATACTTTTCAGGAATTTCTATAAAAACAGTATAGTCTGCCATATCATTCTCTTCAACTACTATATCATTAAAATCTTTAGAAAAATCCATTTCTGTTGTTGATGCCCAATGATATGTCATTCCTACATAGAAAGAAAGCACAATTGTCACAATCCATAATATACCAATAATTACTTTGGATACTTTTTTCATTTAATCACCTTTGCTTTCATTCTTTTTAACAGTTGTAATTGATGCAATAAGCTTTCTGCGAATAATACCACAATTATTTTTTAAGGTTTTATAGGTTTCTTCATCAAATTTGTTCTTTCTATATATTAGTTCAAGCCAATAATCTGTTTCCGAGCTTTCTTTTAAAGCAATTTCAAGTTTATGAACAAAATCAGACCTGCTTTGAGCATACTTAGCCTCGTGTATATTCGCACCAATAGAAGACGAAGAACGCAATAATTGATTTACATACACACTACAACCTTTTATATTATCACATATATCTGAAACAGCTATTGCAAATTCTATTGATTCTTCCCTTAATTGATTTTTGTTCTGCTCCATTTTGTTCTCCTTTTGTCGATATGCAAACTTCGTTTGCTCGATATTTTTGCTACCGCAAAATCGATATGTTTTCGCTATCCTCAAACTCGATATGATATGAATTCTCGTCGCATCAGCGACATATCGAGTGTGAAGCACATATCGAGTCATTTATGACATATCGAGAATTCGCAAGAATTCATATCGACGATTTCATCTTCGATGAAATCATTCTATCACATAAAAGAAAAAATTTCAACGGAATCAGGCTTTTTAGTTGATTTCATTTTTTTTCTATGGTACACTATACATAGCGACAGAAAAGAGGAGCGGAATATGAAGAAAAACATATGGGAAAATGTCTATTACAGGTTAAAAGACCCGGTTGAGATTAAACTGGCTATTTTATATGTGCTTTATTATGCGGATATTCCTGTCAGTGATGTGGAGCTTAAGCATTGCATGTTAGAGGGAACCAGTGTTGATTTTATGGAGCTTTGCGACATGATTGGCCGTATGGTGGAGGAAAATCATATCAAAACCGTTTGGCGCGATGATATGGAGAAATATGTGTTAACCCCCTCCGGCGAAGATATGATCAACATGTTTGAAAATAAGCTGCTTGCCAGCGTGAAAAACAGCCTGAAAAATTCTGTGAATCAGTATTATAAAAACGAGCAGAGCCGTAAGTCCATTCGATGCGATGTTGTTCCTGTTTTTGAGAACGGTTTTTGCGTGAATTTAGAATTGAAAGAGGGCAAGCATGAGCTTTTAACGCTTTCTTTGTTTGCGGGTGATAAACAGCGTGCACTTTCTATGTGTCGTCGCTTTCGTGAAAATCCTTATGAATTTTATGAAACAGTTTGCGGCTTACTTACAAAAGAGGCAGAATAAGGCGATTTAAACAATGAAAAAATAAAGTTATGTATATCGACAAGGTGGCATCAGAATTTATCTGTATGTCACCTTTTTTTATTTTGAATACGACAAGGTTCCCTGAAATTCTCGAACTTGAGTCTACCAGATCTTTGTGAGGTTCTTATATATAATTTGATTGACAAAACAGGGAAAAGATGATATGATATTATTGGTATATGTTTGAAAAAAGTTAAGAACCTATTCACAACCTGTTCATTATTGTTATGTATAATAACAAACAGAGTTTTCTATTATAAACGGAAGAGAAAGGATAGCATAATAATGTTCAGAAAAAAGTTTTTCCTGTCTATGATTATTACGATATTAGTTGTGCTGACCATTGGCGGAGGATTATCGGCGGCACAGTTTTTCTTTGGCACAAACCTGTCTGCAGAGCTTGCAAAATTGTTAGACAAAGCCTCAAGTGATAAGGTCAATGTGCTTTTAATGGGTCTTGATAAGGACAAAACAAGAGCCGATGTGATTATGGTTGTTTCGGTTGACCCGGACGAAAACACGGTGAAGGTGCTTTCCATTCCCCGTGATACGCGCGTGCAATATTCTGAAAGCAGATACGATAAAATCAATCATTCCATGGGGTATAAAAACCCGGAGGAGACCATCATTCGCTTGGTTAAGCAGGTGACGGGTATGCCGATACACTACTACTGTGAAGTGGATTTTATGGGTTTTCGCAATGTCATCGACATTTTGGGCGGCGTGGAATATGATGTGCCCATCAATATGCATTATGATGATCCGGCACAGGATTTGCACATTCATGTGAACAAAGGGCTGCAGGTGCTTGATGGTAAGGATGCCGAAGGCGTGGTTCGCTTCCGCAATACCTATGCCAACGGCGATTATGACAGAATCAATCTGCAGCAGGACTTTTTAAGAGAACTCTTTAAGCAGAAGTTACAGGCTAAGTATATTAAAAAAGCGCCGGCCATCATTAATGAAATTTATGAACACGTAACAACAAACTTCTCTGTTGCCGATGCAACAAAATATCTGGGTATGCTCAAAAGAATGACGCCTGATTCTTTGCAGACCTATACCCTGCCCGGTAACAGCCAATATATCAGCGGTATTTCTTATTTTGTGTACGATATGCAAGAAACCAAGAAGCTGGTTTTACATGAAATGGGCTATCCCGAGGATGAAGCAAAGCGCCTAAAGGAAAGCGCCGCGCAGCAGGCGGGTAACCAATGAAAAGAAAGCATAAAGGGTTAGATGGCTCTAAAAGAGCTGTGCAGGCGCAACTCTCAAATGAAGGTCTTCGCCCGAAGAAAAGTCTCGGTCAGAACTTTCTGACGGACCAATCGGTGCTTAGCGACATCGTTTCTGCTGCGCAGTTAACAGAAGAAAGCTGTGTGCTGGAAATTGGTCCCGGTATGGGTGCGCTGACCAAGGAACTGGCTCAGGAGGCAAAAAAGGTCGTCGCGGTGGAAATCGATACGAGCATTTTACCGGTTTTGGAGAAAAATTTGCAAGCCTTTGATAATGTGACGGTTATCAATCAGGATATATTAAAGGTTGATTTAGATGCCTTGTTCGATGAACAGTTTGGAAATAATTCGGTTAAGGTGATTGCGAATCTGCCGTATTACATCACAACGCCGATTGTGATGAAGCTGCTTGAATCCAAACGGATTTCATCCATTGTCATCATGATTCAAAAAGAAGTGGCAGAACGGCTTGCGGCTACGGCCGGAACCAAAAGCTACGGCGCCATTACACCGGCTGTGCAATATCGTGCAGAGGTGTTTTATGTGCGCGATGTGTCACCGGAATGTTTTCACCCGGTACCGAAGGTGTGGTCCTCGGTGATAGAGCTTCGCCTACTCAAAGAAGCGCCCGTTTTTGTGCAGGACGAAAAGCATTTCTTTCATTTAGTTCACGGGGCATTTTGTCAGCGGCGTAAAACCTTTTTAAACAGTGCCGGCAGTTATCCGCAGCTTGGCGCCGATAAGGAAACGCTCAGGCAAGTGCTTACCGAAATGGGGCTGGATGAGAATGTTCGCGGTGAATCGTTAAGCATCGAGCAATTTGCACGAATATCTAACGCTTTGGTAGAGAAAAAATCGTGAAAAACGATAACAGCTTTTTATATTAAAATACTTTAAAAATTCACAGCAATAAGGTATAATAATGGTAGAAAATGAAATTTTTTCAAATTAAAATTTCATTTTTGATAAAAAACAGATAAAATCGTGATAAATCCGATGAAAAATACATATAGTAATCATGAATCACGATACATACTTTCATATACAAAACAGCTTACTGTGGTTGTATACAGATAAAGGTGACACACATATTTGTGTCAAAGGAAAGGAGAAACAAAAATGACAAAGAACCAAGCGGTACTTGCATGGCTGGATGAGATGATTCAGCTGACCACCCCAGATGAGGTAGTATGGATAGATGGCAGTGAGGAGCAAAAGCAGCAGCTTTACGATGAAGCCTGCGCTGAAGGCGAAATGCATCAGCTGAACCAGGAAAAACTGCCCGGTTGCTACCTGCACAGAACAGCAGAGAATGATGTTGCCCGCGTAGAGGACAGAACATTCATCTGTACCAGAACAAAAGAAGAAGCCGGCCCGACTAACAACTGGATGGAACCCCAGGAAATGTATGCCAAGCTGAAGGAGCTCTACAAAGGCAGCATGAAGGGCAGAACCATGTATGTAATTCCTTACATGATGGGTTCTTACGGCTCTCCCTTCTCGAAAATCGGTATTGAGCTGACAGACTCCCGCTACGTTGTACTGAACATGGAAATCATGACCCGTGTAGGTACCCGTGTATTAGAAGAACTGGGTGACAGTGACGATTTCGTAAAATGTCTGCATGCTAAAAAGGATGTTGACCCCGAAAACAGATACATCGTTCATTTCCCCGAAGACAACACCATCTGGACCATTAACTCTGCTTATGGCGGTAATGTGCTTTTGGGTAAAAAGTGCTTTGCTCTGCGTATTGCCAGCAACATGGGTCACAAGGAAGGTTGGATGGCCGAGCACATGCTCATCTTAGGTCTTGAAAATCCCCAGGGTGAAGTGAAATACATTGCAGCTGCATTCCCCAGCGCTTGCGGTAAGACTAACCTCGCAATGTTAATTCCGCCCGAAGCATTAAAGGGCTACAAAGTATTCACTGTTGGTGACGACATTGCATGGCTGAGAATTGGTGAAGATGGCAGACTGTGGGCTGTTAACCCCGAAGCAGGTTTCTTCGGCGTGGCTCCCGGTACCTCTACCAAAACCAATCCCAATGCTCTTGCAACAACCATGAAGAACACAATCTTTACAAATGTATTGTTAAATACTGAAGACAACACCGTTTGGTGGGAAGGTATGGACGGCGAAGCTCCGAAGGAAGGTATCGACTGGAAGGGCAACCCCTGGACTCCCGAAAGCGGCACCAAGGGCGCTCATCCCAACTCCCGTTTCACAGCTCCTGCCAGCCAGTGCCCCTGCATTTCCAGCGAGTTTGAAGCACCCAATGGCGTGCCCATCTCTGCTATCGTATTCGGTGGCCGTCGTGCTAAGACCGCTCCCTTAGTATACGAAGCATTTGATTGGCAGCATGGTGTGTTTGTAGGTGCAACCATGGCTTCTGAAACAACAGCAGCTGCAGCCGGTGCTGTAGGTGTTGTTCGTCGTGACCCCATGGCTATGATTCCCTTCTGTGGTTACAACATGGCTGACTACTTTGCTCACTGGCTCGAAATGGGTAAAAAGATTCCCAACCCGCCGAAAATTTTCCACGTTAACTGGTTCCGTCTGGATGACAACGGCAAGTTTATGTGGCCCGGCTTTGGTGACAACCTAAGAGTGTTGAACTGGATTTTAGACCGTTGCGAAGGCAAGGGCAATGCACAGGAAACTGCTATCGGTTACCTGCCTGAGGCTGGCGACATCAATGTAGAAGGTCTTGACCTTGACGAAGCAACCTTAAAGCAGCTCTTAAGCGTTGATAAGTCTGTTTGGAAAGAAGAAGTTGAAAGCCAGAAAGAATTCTTCGCAAAATTCGGCGACAAACTGCCTGCCGGCATTAAAGAAGAGCTTGCTAAGCTTGAATCCAGATTAAATGGTTAATTAGACGCTACGCGTCTGTTAAATATTTAATGGATTTCAGGAGGATTTTTAAATGAAAAGCAAAATTCTGTTGGGTGCTATGTGCATGACGGTGTTGACAGGACTGTTAACCGGTTGTTCCGGTGGCAAGATGGAAACGCCGACGGTAAAACCAAGTGCATCAGCACCTGCAGGTGCCACCGCATCGGCTCAGAACGATATGCTTCCGGGCATGATGGATGATGGTACTGATACGACAGAAAATACTGCGACACCGAGTGCGTCTGCAACTGCTAAAGCTGAGTAATTGAAAACAACCTAAATGGGCAAAGTGTACACTTTGCCCATTTTTTGTTGTATCATAAGGATTTCAGAGAACCGGCTAGGCATGCAACAAAATTAACAGAATTTTCTTGTAAACTTCTTGCTTTTCACGGTCAAATGAGGTATACTAAAACTATTGACGATGAAAGGATGAAAACATATGACTAAGGTTAGAACACGTTTTGCACCCAGTCCCACAGGCTACATGCACATCGGTAATCTGAGAACGGCCTTATATGCTTTTTTAATTGCAAAAAGTGCCGGCGGTGATTTTGTATTGCGTATTGAGGATACCGACCAGGAACGCTATGTAGATGGCGCGGTGGATTTGATATATAGAACATTGGCTGAAACCGGTTTGGTCCATGATGAAGGCCCGGATGTAGGTGGCGAGTATGGCCCGTACATTCAGAGCGAACGTCTGCCGCTTTATAAACAGTATGCAGAGCAGCTTGTAGAAGCCGGTGCGGCCTATTACTGCTTCTGCGACAAGGAACGTCTGGAGGCTTTGCGCAGTCAGCAGGAGGCAGCTAAACTCATGCCCAAATATGACGGTCATTGTGCCCGACTTTCCAAAGAAGAAATTGAGGAAAAACTGAAAAGCGGCGTGCCCTATGTAATTCGTCAGAAGATTCCCCGCAAGGGTACCACATCTTTTTATGATGAAATTTACGGTAAAATTACGGTAGAAAATTCTACGCTGGATGACAACATTCTCTTAAAGTCTGACGGTTATCCGACCTATAACTTTGCTAACGTAGTGGATGACCATTTGATGAACATCACCCATATTATCCGCGGTAGTGAATATCTTTCTTCTACGCCGAAGTACAACCTCTTATATGAAGCATTTGGCTGGGAGATTCCTGCTTACATCCATGTTTCGCCCGTTATGCGTGATGCGCACAAAAAGCTGAGTAAGCGTGAGGGCGATGCTTCTTATGAGGATTTTATCAACAAGGGTTATTTAAAAGAGGCTGTGCTTAACTACATCGCACTTTTGGGTTGGAGTCCGGGTGGCGAACAGGAAATTTTCACGCTGGATGAAATGATTCAGGCCTTTGACATTAAAGGTATCAGCAAATCCCCTGCTATTTTCGATCCGCAGAAATTGGACTGGCTCAATGGTGAATATATCAGAAAACTCTCTCCTGAAGCTTTTTATGAGAAGGCTCTGCCTTATTTAAAAGAGGCAGTTAAGAGTGAATCAGTAGATTTCCATAAGCTTGCCGAGTTGTTACAGGCGCGTTGTGAAAAACTTTCCGATATCCCCGAACAGCTTGATTTCATTGACGCACTGCCTGATTATGAGCCGGCTTTATATTGCCATAAAAAAATGAAAACCAACGAGGAAAATTCCTTGACCTCGCTTAAAGAGATTGTGCCTGTTTTAGAGCAGGTGGAAGATTGGAACCGTGAGAGTCTGCACGATGCACTCTTTGCGTTAATTGAACGCTTAGAGGTGAAGAATGGCTTGATTCTTTGGCCGCTTCGTGTGGCTGTTTCCGGTAAAGCCTTTACGCCGGGTGGCGGCATCGAGCTTGCTGAAATTTTAGGCAAGGAAGAAACCCTGCGTCGTCTGCAAAAGGGTATTGAATTGCTTTCATAACGAGTTATTCTGCAAAACGGGTCGTCTTATGGCGGTCCGTTTTGTGTAAAAAGCGTATGCAAGAGAAACGAAAAGAGGAGAAATATATGAAGCTTCGCTTGATTTTGGCAGTTTGGGCATGCAAATTGGGGATTATTGCCAGTCGCTTACTTGGTAAAAAGGGAACCTCCATGCCCGGACAAATAGCCTTTAAAATTTGTCCCGATGTTCTTAAATTGCTTTCGGCACAGGTGAAAAAAGACATTGTTGTGGTGTGTGGCACGAATGGAAAAACAACCACCAACAATATGCTTTCGGCCTTTGTAAAATCAAAGGGAAAGACTGTTGTTTGCAATGCGCTGGGCGCCAATATGATTTGGGGTGTTTGCTGTGCCTTTGCCGAAAGAAGTAATCTGTTCGGCAAGCTGAAGGCTGATTATGCCTGCCTGGAGGTGGATGAAGCCTCCTGCTTGAAAGTATTCCGCCATGTAAAGCCAACCCTCGTTGCTATTACCAACCTATTTCAAGATCAGCTTGACCGCTACGGTGAGGTGAGCCTGACGGCCGACCTCATTAAACGGGCGCTGGAGCTTGCGCCGGAGGCCTCTCTGCTCTTAAACGGAGATGACCCGTTAGTTGCACAGTTTGGCGAAAACACTCAAAGAACATGCTATTACATGGGCGTTTGTGCATCCGAAAATCAGGAAGAGATAGAAGGTGCCAGCCAGTTTTGCCCCCTTTGTGGCAAAACTCTGCACTATGACTACAGACACTATGGTCAATTAGGCAAATTCAGCTGTGCAGGCTGCGGTTTTGCACGCAAAGATCCGGACTTTAGGGTGTTTGATGTAAACACGGAGAACGGACTTTCTTTTAGCCTAAAGCATGGTGAGAGCGTGAAGCAATTTGCGGTTCAATACCGTGGATTTTATAATATTTATAACATTGTTCTTTCCTATGCTGCATCGGTTCTTGCCTTGGGCGAGGAACCCGACCATCAGGCCGTGTTGGCAGCCTACCAGCCGCAAATCGGCCGTATGGAAGAATTTTTTATCCCCAAAAAAGTGATTTTAAACCTTGCCAAAAACCCTGCCGGCTTTAACCAGGCCATTACAACTGTGGTGGATGATAAGGCGGAAAAAGACCTCCTTTTGGCGCTCAACGACCATGAATCTGACGGCATGGATATTTCCTGGTTGTGGGATGTGGCCTTTGAAAAGCTTATGGAAACACCTGTGCGGAAACTGGTGCTAACAGGTATCCGCGCTGATGAACTATCCTTAAGACTTAAATATGCCGGCTTTCCGGAGGAAAGACAAGAGGTTTATCACGACCTAAAACAAGCAGCACAGGCGCTTGTTTCAGGCGACGGAGATGTGGCCTATGCATTGGTGAACTACACAGTTGTGTTTCCCATGCAGGCGATTTTGAAGGAAATGGAGGGTGAACAAAATCATGGAGCCTAAGAAAATTGTGATTGGTCATCTGTTTCCTGACCTTTTGAATATGTACAGCGATGCAGGTAACATAAAAGCGCTGCAAATGCGCCTGTTGTGGCGTGGCATAGAGGCAGAAGTCCGTTCTTTTTATGCAGATGATGAGATTGATATTTCCGGTGTTGATATTCTATTTGTTGGTGGCGGATCTGACAGGGAACAACGGCGGGTGCTGGACAAGCTACTGCCCTTGCGTGAAAAGCTTCTTTCTTATGTGGAAGCAGGTGGCGTGATGCTGGCTGTGTGTGGGGCGTACCCCATGGTAGGCAAAACCTGCGTGCTCTCTGGTGAAACCGTGGAAGGTCTTGGCCTGGTTAATATCTATAGCACCGCCGGAGAAAAGCGAGTGATTGGCAATGTGGTGATAGAATCCTCAGTAACAGGTGAATCTATGACGATTGTCGGCTTTGAAAATCACAGCAGTATGACCCATTTAGAGGACAACACGCCTTTGGGACGGCTTTTATGCGGGCATGGCAATAATGATGCAGATGATAGTTGCGGCATTGTGTATAAAAACCTGATTGGTACCTATCTGCATGGACCCTTACTGCCGAAAAATCCGAAGCTGACAGACTATTTGATTACAAAAGCACTACAGAAAAAATACGGAGAAGAAGTGACGCTTGCGCCGTTTTGCGATAAAGCTGAAGAGACTGCGCATGCGTATGCGGTGAAGCGATTTGTAAAATAAAGGCATATAAAAAGCCCTTGGAACCTTGGTTCCAAGGGCTTTTGTATGTGTGGATTAATAACCAACCTTTTCCCAGCATTCGAAGGGAGCTGCCAGTTCTTCGCTGATATAAACCTGAGTTTTCTTCGTCTGGAGCATGGAGCTCGGCAGATACGGAGTGATAGGACCGTGTGTGCACAGACGGCTTGTCATTCTCTGCCAGGAAGAGAATGTGCCACAGGTTGCCAGTGCATGAACTTCGATTCTTTCCTTTGCACGCATTACATCTAAAGGACCGATGGTTGCTGCGCAAGGCGGAACGTTAGCGATATCACCGGACTGACCGAATGTACCGTTTAAGGAGTTCTGCATAATGGTCATGGGATGCAGTTTAACAATCTGCGCAGGCTGGTTGAGCCATTCCTCGATGTCACCGCTGCCGATAAATTCGGGGATAGGATCAACGAAAGCCATATGACCTGCCCAACCCGGAGAGGTAGATGCGATATCAGCACCTGTACCTTCAGTGATATCATCAATGATCTTAGAGTAATCCTTAATGTTTGCGTTAGTGGGGAAGTGAACGTTTTCCATGGGCATACGCAGTTTTTCATCAATCTGATAGTAGAGGTACTTAATCATAGAATGTGCAAAACCTGCTTCGTAGGTGATAGGAGCAATGTTACCTGCTTCATCTGCCCATTCATCTTCAGCTACAAGGTGAACCTTGCTGCAGTCGATGCCAAAGTAGTTAATGAGCTGTGCCAGCGGAATGTATGTATCCGGTTCGGGGTTACCGAGGATCATGGTGAAGCTCTTACCTGCTTCAGATGCAGCTCTTAAACGTTCGAAAAGTGTTGCGATGAGAACGGGATGGGGGTTCATCATAACTTTTACGTTAAATTCGGGATGCCACCAATCTTCTCTCTTTTCGAGATCCTTGCCGCTGAGGCTACGAACATAATCGCAAACCTTCTTGTCCTTAAAAGGAACAAATTCGTGCGGCTGAAAATCAAATTTTGTTGCCGGATCAGTCATGAAACTCATTTTAAAATCTCTCCTTTGATAATTGTATTTTTTACGTTAAACCATTGGTCAACAATGGTTAAGTTAGCTGTGTTACCTTTTTTAATCTGGCCTAAATCGGTAAAGCCTAATGCCTTAGCCGGATTATAAGAAGCATAACGGAAGACATCACAAATGGAGCAGCCGGTGTGCACCATCATATTGCGGCAGGAAATATCCAACGTCATTTTAGAGCCTGCAATTTCGCCGTTAAAATCGAAGCAGATGTCAAAAGCTTCTTCGCATCCCGGAATAGGCGGACCGTAGAAAACGCAGGAATCGGAAATCAAAATAATCTTTTCCTTACCCTTGATTTTCGTTAAAAGACGCAAATTGTAAGGATGTACATGAATGCCCAAAGAGTCACAAATCAGCTCGGCATAGATATCGGAATTGTAGTTCACGGTTTCATCCACGCAAGCACCGCGGCATTCGGGGAAGCTTTCCAGCGTGCCGGTTGCATTGGTGTGATGGGTGCCGATTTTCAGGCCGTAGGGCATTAATTCTTCAATCTGTTCGGGCGTAGCTTCTGAATGCGCCACGGTGAAAACGATGTTTGGAATGGCTTCTTTTACATCTTTAACAAAGTCTAAGTTTCCTTCGCGCTCGGGAGACAGTGCCCAAACCTTAGCGGAGTTCTTAACCTTTTGCAGAATTTCTTCATAATCTTCTTTTTTAATGGGGCCTCTCCAGGGGTTATTCTCCCTGTCGCAACCAAAGTTGGGGTTTAAGTAGGGGCCTTCCATGTAGTAGCCAGCAAAGTTAGGCATTTTGCCGGCGGTAGCTGCTGCGTCGATAGCGTCGATAGCATCTAAAAACTGCTGACGGTTTAAGCTGTAATACAGCGTGGGCAGTACGGTGGTTACGCCGTGGTTGATCAGCGTTTTAGAACACTTTTCCGGATCTTCATAAAACCAGGTTTCACCATCGGCATGCGTGTGTATATCAACCAGGCCGGGGCCAACATATTGACCTTCGGCATCTAAAATCTCAGCATTCTCGGGAATCTCTATTTTTTTGCCGAAGTCAACAATCTTCCCATCTTCAACTAAAAGAGAAGCGTTGGGAATAAAGTGGTCAGGCATGACGAGCGTTGCATTGATAATCGCTAACATTCTATCTCCTCCTTGTTTTTCTTCCTTATCTAATTATAGTATTTCCGGCATGATTTGTCAACGCTCTTTTAAGCGAAAAATGCAGAAAAGAAGGCTAATTTTCTATTGGTGTGTACTTTTTTGTTTTACATTAGGAAACCTTCCGCTAAAAAGAGGGTGTAAAAAAACTTGGTTTTTTTACACCCTCTTACTTTTTTTACATCCCCTTACAGAAATTCTGTTTCCATGTCAGATGCCTAAAATCCGGCCGATTTCTTCAACGGTATCTGCCACGGCGTCGGCCTTTACAAATTCATCCGGCTCGCCATAGCCATAGCGGACACCAATAGCAGAAATGCCGCATTTTTTTGCGCCTTCTATATCGAAAATACGGTCGCCAACCATGGTGGCAGTTTCTTTTTTTATGTTGTTTTCCCGGAGTACATAGCGGATGACATCATCCTTTTCGACCCGTTCACCTGAAAGCAGGCTGCCGCCAATAAAATTAAAGTAGCAAGAAAGGCCAAAGTGGTCTAAAATCTGTGTTGCAAAAACAGTCGGCTTTGAGGTGGCAACATAGAGCTGAAAGCCCTGTTCGGTCAGTTTTTTTAAAAGCTCGGGAATACCCGGATAAACCGCGTTTTCAAAAAGACCTGTTTGGCTGAAATATTCGCGATACACGCGCACAGCATCCTCAGCTTGTGCATCACAGAATCCGTAGTACTTCTCAAAGGAGCCCTTAAGTGGAGGCCCAATGAAGGGGACAAGCGATTGCAGGTCACTAACCTCTATGCCGTAATGCGCCAGAGCGTATTGCACAGATTTGGTGATGCCGATCATTGGGTCGGTTAAGGTTCCGTCTAAATCAAATAATATATTGGTTTTCTTCATGTGTAAAAGTGGGTTCCTCCTTTTTGGGCGAGAACAGTTCTCCGGCCTCTAAGCGATTGACTGAGATTTCGTAGGCTGTTTTAGTTACGATTTCAGAATCGCTGATCTTTTTCTGATAGTTACGGGACTGCATACGGCCCCAGATTTTAATGTTTTGCCCTACCGCAAGGTGTCTTGCGAAGCGGGCGTTTCTGCCCCAGGCAATACAGGGCAGGTAGTCAGATTTGTTATAGGCCCGGTTGACGGCTAACAGAATATCGGCAATCTCGCGGCCAAAAGGGGTAACGCGATACACAACGGGCTTGCAGATATAGCCATTTAAATAAATTTCGTTTGTGGCTTCTGTATCATCTTCCACAACAGTAATTTCTTTGGCAAATAAGGTCAGTATCAGGCGGTTGCCTTCACCGGAATAGTTATTGTAGGAACGGAATTGCCCCGCGATTTCAAGTCGGCGCCCTTCGTTGATGCCGACTTCTGTTAACATTTTTTCGGAAACGGTTACGCAAATTAAATCGGCATTTTCGCTTAAACGGTCAGATTTGAGCATAAAGCGGTAAAAACGCTCGCCATGCACATCGTGGCTGTATGTAAGATAGCCGCAGACAGTGCCAATTACACGAGCTTCGTTGTCTTCTACACAGTGTAACATACTGTATATCTCCCTTCTTGTGTTTCGCAAATTATTCTGGCAATCATGTTGCAATCAGATATACAGTATTATTCTATTATAAAACCATGTATTTTATGCCCGATTATAGTAAGGATTCTCCAATTTTATAAACATCGCCCGCTCCCATTGTGATAACCAGGTCGCCCGGCGCGGCTTTTTCGCGCAGGATTTGCTCTGCTTCTGCAAAACTTTTTGCATATTGGGCGTTGTGCGAATTTTGGTTGATATCTTCGGCAATTTGTCGAGACGAAATGAGGCCTGTATCCTTTTCGCGCGCAGCGTAAATGTCAACAACAATTACGCTATCACAGTCTGCAAAGCTTTTGGAAAATTCATCGCGCAGTTTAAAGGCACGGGTATAGGTGTGCGGCTGGAATACGCAAAGCACCCTGTTTTCTCCGGCGGCTTTTTTCGCCGTGGATAAGGTCGCGCGAATTTCTGTGGGGTGGTGGGCATAATCGTCAATCACTGTGGCGCCGTTAAAGGTACCCTTTTTTTCAAATCGGCGGCAGGTGCCTGAGAAGGCATCTAATCCACGTTGAATCTGCTCACAGGAAATGCCCATAAAATCGGCTGCTGCAATCACGGCCAAAGCGTTTTTCACATTGTGCTCACCCGGCACGCAGAGGCGCACCTGCATCATGGGGCTGCCGTTTTTCAAAACGGTGAAGTCGGCGCAACCATCTTCTTTGTAGGCAATATCGCGGGCTGTAAAATCGGCCTGTTGGTTTTTTGTGCCGAAGGTGATGATGGGCGCGGAAACTCCGGAGATGGTTTCCATCGCGTTAGGGTCGTCTGCGTTTACGATTAACAAACCGTCTGCCGGCGTTTTTTGAGCAAAAGCGTGGAAGCAATCGATGATATCATGAATGTCTTTAAAATAATCCAGATGGTCTTCATCCACATTTAAAATAATGCTGATTTTGGGGAAGAATTTTAAAAAGCTGCCGCAATACTCGCAGGCTTCCGTCACCAGATAGTTGTCTGCGCCGGCGCGCATGTTGCTGTTAATAGAAGGCAAAATGCCGCCGACTAAAATGGTCGGGTCATACTGAGCAGCTAACAGAATTTCTGAAAGCATAGAGGTTGAGGTGGTTTTGCCGTGAGTGCCGCTGACGGCAATGGGGCAACGGTACCACTTCATAATTTCACCCAGCAAAACAGCGCGCTCCGCAACCGGGACAGCTAAAGTTCTTGCGTAGGCAAGCTCAGGATTATCTTCTTTGATGGCAGCTGTGTAAATTACAGCACTGACATCGCCAATGTTTTCGGCCTTGTGGCCGATGTTGACGCGAATGCCCAAATCTTCAAGTTTTTGCGTCATATCGCTTGCTTTAAAATCGGAGCCTTCTACCTGATAGCCGGCTCGCTTAAGTAAAATGGCAAGGGCGCTCATGCTGATGCCACCGATGCCTATCATATAAATCGGTTCTTCTTTTGAAAGTGTTTGTAAGTTAAATGGTTCCATGAACAACGCTCCGTTTCATGATGATATTTCTATTATAGTATATTTTGGGAGAAAATAAAAGTGTTTTTTTGAATTTATGTATAATTCTCCCGTAGCGGCCAAAAATATAAACAAAATTACAGAATAAGCAGCATAAAGGAGTATAGCCATGCAAATAACAGATATCAGAATCAGGAAAATCAATTTGGATTCTAAAATGAAGGCCGTGGTTTCGGTCACCTTCGACAATTCTTTGGTGGTGCACGATATCAAGGTGATAGAGGGCGTCGATAAACTTTTTGTCGCGATGCCCAGTCGTAAAACGCCGGAGGGAGAGTTTAAAGATATTGCTCATCCCATCAACATGGATATGCGCGACAAATTGGAAAGCAGTATTCTGCAAAAATACCAATCGGCACTCATCGTTGATGCGGAAAGTCCGGAATGATGCAAGGCAATTTCATAACACGTAAAAAAGAGGCTGTAGCAAAATGCTACAGCCTCTTTTGGTTATGCAAGGTCTAAAATCTCTTCTATAAAGATACAAGTTCGTCCTGCTTCCTGCATGGTTTTTGCCATGGTGTAAATTTTCTGTTCATATTCGGGTTGGTAGGCAAAATAGTCGGGGAAGAAATATTGCTCATGATTGCCGATACAGATAAGCGTATCATTTTTTCTTCTTGCAAGCTCTGCCTTCAGTTCTTCATTTGTAAACAGATTCAGATCAAAGTTGTCATCAAGTTTTTTAAAGTTAAGGCCTGTTTTTTCATCTTTATAATAATCGAGAACCTTATCGTTTTGTTCCAGTTCCGGATTTTCAAAGTGGTTGTAGGAGCATATGCTGCTCTCAATGGCTACATCTTTTGTATCTCTTGTAAAGAGCTTGCTTTCGGGTTTGCGGTTTTGCAGAAGTCTTGCAGCGTGGCCGTAGGGCAAGATAGAGGCGTCGCCGGTATATTCTTTGGTCTTACCTACCGTGACGCCCACCAATTTTGCCCCACAATCGTAGAGCGCACGGCAACCGTCAAAGCTTACAGGTAGCCAATGGGGCACGATGCCGTAGCCAAAACTTTTGGGGCCGGCAAAACGGAAAATTTCCTGCTTAATGGAATTAAACAGGGTATACATATCATCATATGTCACATTCACATGGGGATAGTCAGGAAATTCCTGAAGAGAATGAAAGGAGAGCTTTAACCAGTCAGAAGCAGCCGTAAACTCTTCTTTATAAGCATCCGTCATATCACGGAGAGAAAAATCATCCATTCCGTAGAAATAATCGGTGCGGTAGAAAAGATTCAATTGGGTTTTTAAATCATAGCGTTCATGGGCATTTTTTAAAATTTTGAAAAAGGGATGGTCAAATAAGGAAGCCGGACGCTGACGGGTCAAATCCCGAAATACCCAAATAACATCATCGATGAATGAAAAGTAATATTGTTTACTCATGGTGTATCTCCTTGCTCTGTATATATTTTAAATCCATTTTGATTATAACGCAAATGGGGGAAAAAGGCAATATAAAAGAAGTATATTAAAAAACGAAAAACTTGACAATTTTTAAAACATATGATACAATCAAATGACCAATCCGGAAGGTGTTCCTGACGGAGAGGTGATACACAGAAGCTGAGAATAAGGTGCGTCCTGAAGGCAAGCGATAAATAAGCGATGTATACATATGACCGGATACTGCCTTATTCACTGTTTTGTGGTGATACAGGCAGTTTTTTGTTTTTTTAAACAAACGGAGGTGAACGGTTTGGAATCAAGAATTGCGATGATCAGTATCATTGTTGAAGATATGGAGGCAACGGCAAAAATCAACGAACTGCTGCATATGTATGCAGAATTTGTTGTGGGCAGAATGGGCATTCCCTATCGGGATAAAGGCGTTCATGTGATAGCGGTGGTGCTGGATGCGCCGACCGATGTGGTCAGCACCTTATCGGGAAAGCTGGGCATGGTTCACGGCATCAATGTAAAAGCAGTATATTCAAAAAAATAGACAAACAGAAGGGTAGAAAAAAGGGAGGAAACAACATGAAAACAGCAGCAGAATTTATTAATCATGAGGAGATATTAGACAGCTTAGAGGCAGCTAAAACCCTCGCCAAAGATAAAGAATATGTAAAAAGCATTTTACAAAAATGCGAGAATCTGACGGTTTTAAACCATAGAGAAGCGGCCGTGCTTCTCTCTTGTGACGATCCGGAACTGTATGAGCAGATGAAGCAGACGGCCTATGGTATTAAAGAAAAGATTTACGGCAACCGTATTGTGCTGTTTGCGCCGCTGTACTTATCCAATCACTGCGTGAACAACTGTAAGTATTGCGGCTATCAGCATTGCAATGACAAGCTGGCGCGTCGCAAGCTGACTATGGAAGAGATAGAAAAAGAAGTGATTGCACTGCAGGACATGGGTCATAAGCGTTTGGCGCTTGAAGCCGGCGAACACCCTGTGGAAGCACCGCTTGAATATATTTTAGACAGTATCAAAACCATCTACTCCATTAAACATAAAAACGGAGCCATCCGCCGCGTGAATGTAAATATTGCAGCGACGACCGTGGAAAATTACAGACGCTTAAAAGAAGCCGGCATCGGCACCTACATCCTCTTCCAGGAGGCGTACCACCGTGAAACCTATGAGGCTATGCATCCGTCAGGCCCCAAAAGCAACTGGGCTTATCATACCGAGGCGATGGACAGAGCAATGCAGGGCGGCATAGACGATGTGGGCATCGGCACTCTTTTGGGCCTGTACGATTATCGCTATGAAGTGGTAGCCATGATTATGCACGCCGAGCACTTAGAAGAAACCTTCGGCGTAGGCCCGCATACCATCAGCGTACCGCGTTTGCGTCCGGCTTCCGGCGTTTCAACGCAGGAATATCCTTACCTTGTCAGTGATGAGGAATTTGAAAAGCTTGTTACGGTCATCCGTCTGGCTGTTCCTTATACCGGTATGATTTTATCCACCCGTGAAACCAAAGAGATGCGCAACAAACTGCTCAAGGTGGGTATCACCCAGCTTTCGGCGGCATCTTCTACCGGCGTTGGCGGATATGCAGAGGAAAACCGCGTGGAAGGTAACACGGCACAGTTTGAGGTGGGCGACCACCGCAGCATGGATGAGGTTCTCTCCGGCCTGATAGAAGATGGATATATCCCCAGTTTTTGCACCGCCTGCTATCGCGAAGGTCGTACCGGTGAGCGTTTTATGCAGCTTGCCAAAACCGGTCAAATCGGCAACGTTTGCCAGGCAAATGCGCTGATTACGCTGAAGGAGTTTTTAACTGATTACGGCTCAGAACGTGCGAAAAAGGCGGCCGAGACCCTGTATAAAAACGAACTGGCAAAGATTCCGCATGATAAAGTGCGTGCTTTGACAGAAACATACCTTTCTGAAATTGAGGAAGGAAAGCGTGATTTCAGATTTTAGGAGGTGACCGTTATGGCAGCTTCGTTGACAGAGACACCCAGCGCTCTGCGCCTTAAAATTGCCGTTATCGGCAGAACAAACAGCGGTAAATCATCGCTTATTAATGCACTCTGCGGCCAGGCGGTTTCGCTGGTTTCGGCAGAGAGCGGCACCACGACAGACCCGGTTACAAAACCAATTGAAATCTATCCTTTGGGTCCCTGCCTTTTGATAGATACGGCCGGTTTTGGCGATACGACACCCCTGGGTAAGATGCGCATGGAAAAAACGGCCGAAACCCTGGAAAAAGCCGATATGGTTCTTTTGGTTGTGAACGCCACCGAACAAGACCTTGCAGAAGAAAAGGTCTGGATGGAAAAACTTGTGGCAGAGAATGTTCCTGTGTTGGTTGTTGTGAATCAAATTGATGTATCCGACGATGCAGAAGCCGATGTTGCACGTATTCAAAAAGAGCTGAAGCAAACGGCGGTTGCTGTGAGTGCTTTACAAGGCACAGGCATGGATGCGCTGCGTGAGGAAATGATTAAAAAAGCACCGGAATCCATTGAGAATCCATCTCTTACGGCACATCTCGTGAAACCGGGAGATAAGGTGTTACTGGTGATGCCGCAGGATAAACAGGCGCCTAAAGGCAGATTGATTTTGCCGCAGGTGCAAACCATTCGTGACCTGCTGGACATCGGTGCAGTTGTCACCTGCGTAACGCCGGAGCAATATGAACAGGCACTTTCGCTCTCTGTGCCTGATGTGATTATCACGGATTCCCAGGTGTTTCCCTTTGTGCATGAAAAGAAGCCGGCGTCTTCGGTTCTCACTTCGTTTTCGGTGCTGCTGGCCCGGTCAAAGGGCGATATTTTAGTCTATCGTGACGGGGCTAAAGCGGCACGCAAGCTAAAGGCCGGTGACAAGGTTTTAATTGCAGAAGCCTGCAGTCATCAGCCGCTTGACGGAGACATCGGCCGTATTAAAATCCCCAATCTTTTGCGTAAAAAGGTACACCCCGATTTAGATATCACCGTTGTGGCGGGCAATGATTTCCCAAAGGATTTATCGCCTTATTCCCTGGTGGTGCATTGCGGTGGCTGCATGTTTGGCAGACGGCAGATTTTAAGTCGCATCAGCCGCGCCGTGAGGCAAGGCGTACCTATTACAAACTACGGTATTCTGATAGCGGAAATGACAGATATTTTAGATTCTGTAACTCTTTAAAGAAATGAGGAAAGAGGATGAAAAAAGGCCTGATTTTAGAGGGCGGTGCTATGCGTGGCATGTTCACAGCCGGTGTGACCGATGTGATGATGGAACACGGCATAGAGTTTGACGGATTAATCGGCGTTTCAGCCGGGGCTGTGTTTGGTTGCAACTATAAGTCAAAGCAACCGGGCCGTACCATTCGATATAATAAAAAATATTGCAAAAATCCCAAGTATTGTAGCCTCCGCTCCCTGATTTTCACAGGAGATTTATACGGTGCTGATTTCTGCTACCATGAGATACCCACCAAGCTGGATGTTTTTGATGAGGAGACTTTTTGCAAAAATCCTATGGAGTTTTATGTGACCTGTACGGATGTTGTAACGGGGCAGGCTGTGTATCACAAGTGCGAGCGATCAGACAATAAGGATTTGCTTTGGTTTCGTGCTTCAGCCTCTATGCCGCTGGTTTCGCGGATTGTGGAAGCAGAAGGGTATCAGCTTTTAGATGGCGGCATTGCCGATTCCGTCCCTTTACGGCATTTTGAATCGCTTGGTTATGATAAAAACGTTGTGATTCTCACGCAGCCAAAAGAATATGTCAAGCAAAAGAATCGCCTATTGCCCGTGATGAAAATAGTTTTACGAAAGTACCCCGCCTTGGTGGAGGCCATGGCGAGGAGACATGAGGTGTATAATGAAACCCTTGCCTATATCAAAGAGCAGGAAGCAGCAGGCAAAGTGTTCGTTATCAGGCCGGAGGAGAAGCTGCCCATCGGCCATATTGAGCGCGACCCTGAGATGCTGCAAAAGGTGTATGAACTGGGGAGAACTGTGGGCGAAAAACAGATTGGCGCCATAGAGGATTTTTTGCGCGGATAAAAAGAGGGCAAAAAGGCAGCGGCAAAGTTTTTGTTTAGCGACTAATTCTCATTTTGGGTCTTGTAATTATCCGCTTTTTATGTTACAATATCAAAGATAAGGCAAGAATTTTACATTATAAGATTAAGGGGAGAGTTCGTTGACAAACGTATATGATATTTTAAAAGAGCGTGGACTCATCGCGCAAACGACTCACGAGGAAGAAATCAGAGAGCTTTTAGGTCGTGAAAAGGTAACCTTTTATATTGGTTTTGACCCGACGGCAGACAGCCTGCATGTTGGTCACTTTTTGCAGATGGTTGTTATGCGTCATATGCAAAACGCCGGCCACAGACCCATCGCTTTAGTGGGTGGCGGTACCGGCATGGTGGGTGACCCCTCCGGAAGAACCGATATGCGTCAGATGATGACGGTGGAAACCATCAATTATAACTGTGAGCGTTTTAAAGAACAGCTTTCCACAGTGGTTGATTTTTCTGATGACAAGGCCATTATGGTGAACAATGCCGATTGGTTGCGCAGCCTTAACTATATCGAATTTTTAAGAGACATCGGCTCTTGCTTCTCTGTTAATGAGATGCTGCGTGCCAAGTGCTTCCAGACCCGTTTGGAGAAGGGGCTTTCCTTTATTGAATTTAACTATATGCTCATGCAGAGCTATGACTTTTTGATGCTGAATCAAAAATATGACTGTAAGCTGGAACTGGGCGGTGACGACCAGTGGAGCAACATTTTAGGCGGTATTGACCTGGTGCGCCGTAAGGAAAACAAGCAGGTATACGGCATGACCTTTACCCTGCTGACAACAGCCGACGGTAAGAAAATGGGTAAAACCGCCAAAGGTGCTCTTTGGCTCGACCCAAAGAAGACCTCTCCCTACGATTTTTATCAGTATTTCAGAAATGTGGATGATGAAGATGTTATTCGTTGCTTGAAGCTGATTACCTTTGTTCCCATGGAAGAAATCCGCGAATTAGAAAAGCTGACCGGCCAGGAACTCAATCAGGCAAAGCGCATTTTAGCCTATGAGGTAACCAAACTGGTGCATGGTGAAGAAGAAGCCAAAAAGGCGATGGAAACAGCCGAAAGCATTTTTGGTAACAAGGGCAATACGGAAAACATGCCCACCACAACCATGGAGCTTTCTGAAGCCGATTACGGCCTTTTAGATGTGATGATGCTGGCAAAGCTGATTCCCTCTAAGGGTGAAGGACGCCGACTGATTGAGCAGGGTGGCGTTTCTGTGAATGATGAAAAAATTACCGATACAGCCTATCGTTTAACAGCCGACGCAATCCGTGAAGGCGTTGTGATTAAAAAGGGTAAGAAGGTATACCATCGCGTAGTCGGTGCATAAATTTAAATGATAAAAACAAGCTGCCCGGCGCAAAGCAGCGCCGGGTAGCTTGTATCTTTTTTTGCGAGGTGATTGTATGCCGATTAAAATCCCCAACCAGTTACCGGCAACCAAAACTTTAACCGAGGAAAATATCTTTGTTATAACTGAAACAAGAGCATTAACACAGGACATCCGCCCTCTTAAAATTGCGATTTTAAATCTGATGCCTACCAAAATCGAAACAGAAACCCAATTGGCGCGCCTTTTGGGTAACACGCCACTTCAAGTAGAGCTCACACTTTTGCACACAGAAAGCTATAAATCAAAAAATGTGAATGAAGACCATTTGCTGGCCTTTTATAAAACCTTTGCAGAAGTGGAACACGAAACCTTTGACGGCATGGTCATCACCGGCGCGCCGGTGGAGCTTATGCCCTTTGAGGAAGTGAATTACTGGGAAGAGTTATGCCGTATTTTTGAATGGACCAAAACCCACGTCACCAGCACCTTTCATATTTGTTGGGGTGCACAGGCAGGTCTTTACTATCATTACGGCATCAACAAGCATCCTCTGCCTGAAAAGCTGTTTGGCGTGTATGACCACGAGGTGGAACATAAATCCTCTATTTTGTTCCGCGGCTTTGACGATGTGTTCCCTGCGCCCCACTCCCGCCACACAACCATCTTACGTGAAGATGTGGAGAAGGTGCCTCAGCTGAAGATTCTGGCTTCTTCAAAAGAGGCAGGTCTTTATGTAGTGAGCACAGCAAAGGGTCGGCAGATTTTTGTAACGGGTCATTCAGAATATGATGCAGGCACGTTAGCGAAGGAATACTTCCGTGATGTTAATGCAGGGCTTCCCATTCAGGTGCCGCACAATTACTTCCCGGATGACGATCCGGCCCAAGAGCCCAAGGTTACCTGGAGAAGCCATGCCAACTTGTTATACTCCAACTGGTTGAATTATTTTGTGTATCAGGTAACACCGTATGATATTGCACAAATCAGTAACCACGAGGAAGAAGAATAAACAAAAAGAGCGTATTATGAGGTGTACTCTTAAGGACAGTAATAAAGCCTTCCCTGTGTAGGGGAAGGTGGCAAAACCGCAGGTTTTGACGGAAGGGTTGTTAACCACAATCCCTCAGTCAAATCAAAGATTTGACAGCTCCCTCGCGTGCCCCGAAGGGGTATTACACAAGGGAGCCTAAAAAACCC
>SVKI01000032.1 GCA_015068555.1 Oscillospiraceae bacterium
GCTCGACTTGCATGTGTTAGGCACGCCGCCAGCGTTCGTCCTGAGCCAGGATCAAACTCTCTATAAAGTTTGTATTAAAAATTCCCTTTCGGGAACTTATAATCTCCCAGCCAGTCTATACTGACTTCTTGTGTTTGGATTGTTCCAAAATTACTCAAATGAATATTTAGAGCCTGCTCTGTTCAATTTTCAAGGTTCGATGCGCTTTACCTCAGCGCGGAATTACATTATAGCATCATTTTTTTTGTTTGTCAACACTTTTTTTGAAATTTTTTTAAAAATTTTTTCAAATTCCCTAAAACGCAGTCATAGAGCGGAATCTACCTGGTATGCGCCGGCCTGTTTTAGGAGATTAATTGCATCATAAACCTCATTTACTTCCACCGAAAGCAAAATATTTCCCTTTTTTATTTCTCTCATATAGCTTTGTGTGATAGCGTCCGATACACCCATGTCCGCCAGTGAACCTAAGATGCCACCGGCAGCGGCTCCGGTTAAAAGAGAGGCCACCGGTCCGGCGGCTGCTAAAAGGCCTAATCCGGGTACCGCAAAAGCGCCCAATCCCATAATGAGACCTGTGGTTGCACCGATGACACCGCCCGAGATCATTCCTTCATGGGCATTTTCTGTGGTTGTTTCCCAATTTACGTTTTGTGCTGTGAGAATAGAAATTTCCTCTTTTTCTACGCCCATTCCTTCTAATGAATGCATCGCCTGCTCTGCTTCGTGTATATGCGCGAAAAGTGCCGTTACTCGTTTACTCATGCTTGCACTCCTTTCGTAGATACACAATAGTTTGCATCTTTTGCGGAAAATTATGCAAAAAAGAAGCTATAGCCTTTTGCTACAGCTTCTTTTGCTTAATTGATTTTCACGGTTTCCCAAAGTGTATTAATGTAATCCAGCGTCTCACGCGGAAGATTGCGATATGCATTAACAGCAAACTGCGCTCCAAAATCTTCTACATGCTGATTCAATACCGCCATGGCTTCCTCGCCCATTTCTTCACGATATGCCTCGTTTTCATAAACCAGGCGGTTGGGTGATGCATAATAGGTATACTCTGCATTAGCAATCGCTGGCTCTTCAGAAAGCATGTAGTTGATGAAAATTTCAGCCAGTTCCTTATTTTCACAACAGGTAGGAATACACATAGCATCTACATAATAATTCGTGCGTTCCGGATAATAGAATTTCAAATCTACATCCTCTGCCTGGGCGTCCTTCATAGTAAAGTAGTCACCGGCATAATAAGCACCGATAGCCGCTTCGCCTGATTCCATCATGTTATAAATTTCATCCATGACAAGGCTGTAAACCAACGGCCGTTGCTTGGCAAGTTCCTCATAGGCAGAATCCCAAACAGCCTCCTCTGTTGTATTTACATCCAGCCCCAGTTTATACATCGCCATACCAAAGGCATCGCGGGAGTTATTAAACTGAAGAATTTTATTAGCATATTTATCGTTCCATAAAAGATCCCAATCGCCCACATCTTCTACATCTACCTCGTTGGCGTTATAAATCACACCAACAATGCCGTAGGCATACGGCACGGTATACTGACCATTCGGGTCATAATACAAGCTTTTAAAATCTTCATCAATATACTGGTAGTTGGGAATGTTGTTAAAATCGAGCGGCAACAGCATGCCTTCCTCTGCCATGCGTGCAATCATATAATCTGACGGAATGACCACATCATAGCTAACCGCCCCGCTGGAAATTTTATTATACATATCTTCATTAGAAGCAAAGGTTGTATAATTCACTTTGACCGGCGTTCCATAGGTTTCTTCATACCACACCTCAAACTCTCGAATCGTATCAAAGCTGCCTTCACTGCCGTCTGAGATATATTCGCCCCAGTTATACACATTCAGTGTTAGCGTATTGCCTCCGCCGCAGCCTGTCAGGCATAGCGCAGAAAACAAAATCGCCGTAAGTAAAATAGCCACATATTTTTTCATTCTGTATCTTCCTCCTCCAGCAAGGCATTATGCTGCCTGCCTTTTTTGTTTTTTTCTATCCCGTAATTTACGGCCTTCCTCGTTATCTACCACGTTGTTCAAAAGCAACAATGCCAGCGTAACAAAAAAAATAATTGTTGCCAGCGCATACATTTTGGGTGTCACGGTTTTTTTCGTCATGCCGTAAATACGGATGGGCAGGGTTTGAAAATCGTTACCCGATGTAAAATAGCTGATGACAAAATCGTCTAAAGAAAGGGTAAACGCCATGATGGCACCCGTGATAACGCCCGGCAAAATCTCCGGCAAGGTCACCTTAAAAAAGGCACGAAAGGGGGTGCAGCCCAAATCCTGCGCCGCTTCTAATAAGTTACCATCCATTTGCTGCAACTTGGGCAACACCTGAAAGATAACATACGGCAAACAAAAGGTAACATGAGCAATCAGCATAGTCCAAAAATTCAGGCTTGTCGACGCGCTAAACAGTCTTCCCACAAACACAAAAACCAGCATCATGGAAATACCCGTGATGATATCAGGGTTCACCATAGGAATATTCGTCACGGTGTTCATCAGCGCCTTATACCATTCGCGGCGCAAACGATACATGCCCAAAGCCGCCGCGGTGCCCATAACCGTGGAGATAACAGTAGACGCAGCCGCCAGAATCAAGGTGTTTTTAACAGATTCAAGCGTGCTCCGATCACTTATAAGTTCACGATACCAGTCGAGTGAGAAGCCGGAAAATACCGATAAGCTTTTTGCCTCATTAAACGAAAACAACAGCAAAATGGCAATGGGAGCAAATAGAAACACGAAAATAATTGCTGTATAGATTTTGGATGACCGTTTCATTTACTCACCCCCATAAACAAACTTTGCTGTTACATATTTAAGCAAAGCCATGCACAAAAGCAAGATAACCATCAGGATAAAGGCAATCGCCGCCGCAAAATGCAGGTTATTGGCAACATACTGCCCTTCAATGGCGTCGCCAATCAGGAAAAACTTGCCGTTCCCCAGTTTTTGCGAGATATAAAAGGTGCTGACAGAAGGAATTAAAACCATGGTTATGCCCGAGATGACGCCGGGCAGACTCAAGGGGAAAATCACCCTTCTGAGCACCCCAAAGGCATTACAGCCTAAATCTCTTGCCGCTTCTAACAGCTTTAAGTCCATCTTTGCCATAATGGAATAAATAGGCAAAATCATATACGGAAAGTAGTCATAAACCATACCAATAATAACGGCCGTTTCCGTGCCGATGATATGCACAGGTCCTAGACCGACCAGAGAGAGCAGGCTGTTGAAAATACCTGTATCCTGTAAAATGGTCATCCAGGCATAGGTGCGAATTAAGAAGTTCATCCACATAGGTATCATAATCAGCGTGACCAGCGTTTTTTGCGTGCGCACTTTCGCCCGGGCCATGATATAGGCCATGGGATAGCCCATGATGAGACACACCACGGTAGAAATAGCCGCAAGCTTAAGTGAGCGCATAAAAATCACAAGATATGTATGCACTTCACGCAATGTGCCGTCATCTTCTTTTAAATGACTGGTAGCCGTAAAAAAGCGAGTGATATGTTCCGTTGTAAAACGAAAGCTTTCATCCGTAAAGGCATAATAGGCTACAAACACCAGGGGGACCAAAATGAACACCAACGACCAGACCGAATAGGGCATTAGTGCCACATTTAAACCGCCCCGACGCTGCTTAGGTTCCGTCTTTTGCATGCTCATTCGTCACCTCCCGGATCAGCCAGTTCATCCAATTCGTTAGAGTATGACGAATAGTCTCCAAACATACCGGAATATTTTGATTTCTTCATAATATGGATGGCATCGGGGTCTAGCGAAATGCCAATCCGTTCACCCACCTCGACAGAATCGGTGGTTTGGATCATCCATTTAAAGCCATTGATATCCACAATAATTTCATTATGAACACCCATAAAGGTAACCTGTGTGACCGTACCACGAAGCATGCCCTCCGTCTCGGGCACAATATCAACATCTTCCGGACGCACCACAACATCCACCGGCTCACCTTCTGCAAAGCCTTTGTCAAGACACTGAAACGTATGGCCGGAAAAGCTTGCCTTATAGTTTTCAAGCATAATACCGTCAATGATATTGCTCTCTCCAATAAAATCAGCAACAAAAGCATTCACCGGTTCGTTATAAATATCAGTTGGCGTGCCGATTTGCTGAATGGTGCCCTCACTGATAACCACAATCGTATCAGACATGCTCAGGGCTTCCTCCTGGTCATGAGTGACAAATACGAAGGTAATCCCCGTGCTTTGTTGGATTTTTTTAAGTTCCTGCTGCATATCTTTACGCAGCTTTAGGTCCAAAGCGCCCAAAGGCTCGTCCAAAAGCAACACTTTGGGATGATTAATCAAGGCGCGGGCAATAGCCACACGCTGCTGCTGACCGCCGGAAAGACTGGTAACACTACGCTCTGCGAAGCTTTCCAACATAACCAAAGAGAGCATCTCATGCACCTTTTGGTTAATCTCGGCCTTCGGCACCTTTTTCTCACGCAACGGAAAAGCTACGTTTTCAAACACATTCAAATGCGGAAACAGTGCGTATTTCTGGAAGACGGTGTTCACATTGCGTTTATGCGGGGGCACATCGTTAATGCGGTCGCCCATGAATAAAATTTCGCCCCGGTCGGGGTGTTCAAAACCGCCAATCATGCGTAAAAGTGTCGTTTTGCCGCAGCCGGAAGGACCCAGCAATGTAATAAACTCATTATCATGAATGGTCAGGCTGATGTCATTCAAAATCATTTCCCCATCAAAGGATTTGGAGATATTATTCAGCTCTAAAATATTATTCATGTCTGCACCCCTTCCCGACAGCTTTGCCGGTATAAAAAGTGGTATGCCATAGGTTA
>SVKI01000013.1 GCA_015068555.1 Oscillospiraceae bacterium
TTCCCCGCGGTATCAACGTAGTATCCCTTACACCAAAACTCGCGATTTCGGTAAGCAAACTTCATATTGCCCCACCTTTGAAATATAAGTAATGCGCTTTTACCTTTCAAATATCCCATAAAACCCGAAACGCTCATTTTGGGCGGGATACAAACAAGCATATGAATGTGGTCTGGACATACTTCTCCTTCTACGATTTCTACACCTTTCCATTGACATAATTGACGTAATATTTCCCTTATTTCTAAACGCTTTTCTTCGAAAAAAACTTTACGTCTGTATTTCGGTGCAAACACTATATGGTACTTGCAATCCCATTTTGTATGTGCTAAACTATTTGTGTCTATGGCTTCTTTTTTCATAGATAAATCCTCCAATGTGTTTTTATTTTCGACTGGCAGGTCGCATTTATTATAACACATTGGAGGATTTTTGTTCATCGGTTAACCTTTTTAGAACCACGCGACTATCGCGTGGTTTTCGTTATACAAAAAAACCATCCGCAATGCGGATGGTTCATGATCACTCTAATACATATACCTTTGCCTGTCTTCTGCCAAACTGTCTGCATTCATATGCCGTGTTATAGAACAGGTCAATCTTATTACCTTTAATGGCACCTCCGGTATCACCGGCAATCGCATAGCCGTAAGACCAGGAGCCATCAACGGCTTCAATGTACAATTTGGTTCCCAAAGGAATCACACGCGGGTCAACAGCAATCACGCCGTAGGCCGGTTTCATACCGCTTGCTGTCTGACCGGCGTAGATACCGTTACTTGCAGGCGAAGCATCATAAGCAGTTGCTGTACAGGTTATCACACGCGATGCATTTAATTCGCTGGGTGAATCAACCACAACCTTCATGCCGGGAATGGGGCCTTTGGCTTCCACGCCAACCTCAATAATCGTGTCGCAAGCATCCCACAACACCGTGTCTTCAAGCACTTCACGGCTCACTTCTTCACCGTTTCTAGTCACAACACGATATTTCAGTGATCGGGCGCCGTTCCAGCCTTCTTCAATCACTTCTTCCTTACCAACAGGGAGATGAATCGTTTTGCGTGTAACGGTTTTTTTGAGAATCGGCTCTGATTTTGTTTCCTCAAACACATTCACACGGCAAATGTTAACCTCCATGCCTTCTGTCACTTCAGTATCTAAGGCCGGCTCAATTTCGTCTGTCTCGTTAAGCGTAATGCCACGGTCTTTCAATGCTTCAGATAAAACCGTTTCACAACTGTAAATGGCTTCTGTTACACCACCATCAGTTAAAACGATTTTTGTACCGCGTTCAATCACGATCCTGCTTTCATGTTGCGCAATCGCATCAAGCGATACAGAGATTCTGTCTCCCTGGCGCAAAACAATGCCCTGCTCGGCCAAAACCTCTTCCACAAATATTCTGGCAGTTGTCACAACTTTTTCCTGACCGTTATCCACGATAGTAACTTCCTTTGGGATAACAAAACCAAGCATCAGCGCGCTGACTGAAGAAACCAGAATAAAAAGACAAACAATAATCGTAATATGCTTTATAGAAATTGGCTTTTGACGCAGGCTTTCAATTAGCTTCATCTGTCCATCATTCCTTTCTCTACCATTCTACGAAAAAATTTTACGAAATATAACAAAAAGTATAACGCATTTGTTACAAAATTGTTACGATTTTCTTGACGCACGGACTATTATAAAACATTTTTAGTCAAAAGTCAAACTTTTTGTATTAAAAGAGCAGTTTTCATTAAATTTTATTCTCAATATTTTGTTACAAAAGTATTGTCAAAACCGCTCACCGTCTACTTTACACACAATAGTGGATAAATATACCATTTTTCTGTTTTTTTGCTGTACTTTTCGTTGACGAAAAGCAAATTTCTGTGATATAATGAGGTTATAATTGACTTAAAAAGAGCCTTTTCTATGTTGTTTTTAAGTCTGTCAAAACAAATAAAACCGATATAAAAGGAGGGTAAAGAAATGCCGCTGACATTACTTTTTGGTGAAGCCGGAACAGGCAAAAGCACCTATGAAATCGACCTGATGAAAAACCTACATGAAGGCGGTAAAAAAACCCTCATGATCGTGCCGGAACAGTTTGCACATTCGGCTGAAAATCGTTTGCTCGATGCCATTTCATACCTTTCGGATGAAATCTATGCAACTTCTTTTAACCGTCTGGCAAGCAAAGTGTTACACAAAAAAGGCGCGCTTAGAAACAGCATCTCTTCAACCGGTAAGTGCATGCTTTTATGTAAGGCCATTATGCAAAATAAGAAGAATTTAGTTTTATATAAAAACGCTTCCCGCAAAATTGGTTTTACTGATGCTATGCTCTCCTTTATATCAGACTGCAAACGCTCAGAAATAACGCCCGAAGAACTATTGATTGAGGACGCCAAGGACCCTCTTTTTTCTTTAAAAATGCAGGAGCTTTCCTTATTATATAAGAGCTATCAGAGTTTGCTCGAAGCTGATTATACAGACGCCGAAGAGGCCGTTTCAAAACTGGCAAAAATGATTACCGAAGATTCTCTCTTTTCTGATTGGACTATTTTTATTGATGAATTCTTTTGCTTTACCAAGGCAGAATTATCGTGCATTCGCGCTCTGCTTGTATCGGGTGCTTCTGTCTATGTTGCGCTTGGTGCTGCCACAGAAAACGCCCGTGGCATATTTGAACCTGTTTCCAAAACTGCTGCTCAGCTAAAACGCGTGGCACAGGAGATTCCAAATGCTACATGTAACTCTGTCAACCTTTCAGCAAAGCATCGTTTTGCTAACTCCTTAGAATTGTCACATTTTGAAACAGAATACCATCACTACCCGCCTACATTATATAAGGAAGAAACTCATGATATAACACTATATATTGCGCCTGATCCGTATACCGAAATACAAGTTCTTGCATCCTCTATCCGTCGGGAAGTGGCTGAAAACAATTTGCATTACCGTGATATTGCCATCTTAGCCGGCGACTTTGAAACCTATCAGGATTTAATCAAAACCGTTTTCCCCGTATATGATATACCAGTTTTTATTGATCGAAAGCGGTCGCTGCTTTCTCACTCCGTCATCGTGATGTTCTTCTCACTCTTCGACCTCATCTCACACGGCATTGATACAGAGTCCTTGCTCTGCTATGCCAAGTGTGGCTATTGCGGATTGACTCGTGAAGAAGTGGATACACTCGAAAACTTTGCTCTTGCCGGTCGTTTAAAACGTCGGGATTGGCTGGACGATAAACGATTCTTTACCCAGGCAAAATCCATCTTTATGTCTCAGGAAGATTATGAGGAGGTTGATGCTGATAAAGCCCATGAGCTTATTTTGATACGCAACAAGGTTTTAGACCCCATCCTTCGTCTGCGTCAGAACCTTGCCAAAAGCCGTTTGGTTGCTGACCGTTCTGCTGCCATTTTCAATTTTTTTGAAGATATTCACCTGGCTGAGCAAATAGAAATGCAGATGCAAAAACTCACCGAGGCCGGTGAACATCAGCGTTCTGCAGAATACGGCGAAATATATACCTTGATTATCAATCTGTTAAATGAACTGGTTATTTGCTTAGGAAACGAAAAAATAGGCCTACGCCGCCTGACGGATATTGTGTCTGCCGGCCTTTCGCAGTGCGAGGTTTCAACCATTCCGCCGACTGCCGATCAGGTGTTCTTAGGCGATGTTGGCCGTTCGCTGACAAAGAATGTTAAGCTTTTATACGTCATCGGCGCTGTTGACGGTACCTTTCCGCCCGCTTCTGGACCTGACCTGCTCGTAGGAGACAGCGAACGAATCCGCCTGGAACAGAACGGAATTACATTAGGACCTGACAGCAAACAACTGACTTTTCATAATCAATATGCCACATACAAGGCTCTGCACATCAGTACGCAAAAGGTGCATATCAGCTATCCTGTTGCCGATATGGAAGGTACAGGTTTACGCCCTTCTGCGTTGATTGGCCGATTGCACAAAATCTTTCCTGCCCTTTCTGTAACAGATGACATTGCTGCACCTCCACCGCCGGAGCGCTTGATTGCAGGCAAACAATCCGGCTGGCAATATGTTTTAGAGCATTTTGACCACCCTGACGCTGATACAGAAGGCTTATTAGAATACTTTAAAAATGATACGGAATATAAGCAGCGCTACCGTGCCGCCGCACGTTATACGGCCTATTCCAAGCAACCAGGACGCCTCTCGCGCAATTTAGCACACGACCTCTATGGCCATCGTATGCGCGGCAGTGTAACGCAATTTGAATCCTATGCCGCCTGTCCCTTTTCATACTTTTTGCGCTATGGCTTAAAAGCACGCGAGCGCAAGATTTTGAAAGTGGAAGCACCGGACATCGGCAGTCTGATGCATACGCTGGTAGAGCTTGCCTCTCGCCGGATTGTAGAAGA
The DNA here is from genome assembly GCA_015068555.1 of Oscillospiraceae bacterium. Taxonomy (GTDB): domain Bacteria; phylum Bacillota; class Clostridia; order UBA1381; family UBA9506; genus UMGS755. The sequence goes on from SVKI01000013.1 coordinate 4,407, forward strand.
CGGTAAGCAGTTTGGTGCACTAGGCGCCGACTATATCAAAAAACTTTCCAATGAACTGGTCGACAAGCTCTTTGCCGATATGTTTATTAAACACCTATATGAAGAAAACCGACTGCAAGCCTTAATCAAAAGACTCAAACGACAAACAGAAAAATTACTTACCATTATCGGTATTCACATCGCCCGCGGTCAGTTTGAGCCCTGTGATTTCGAAGTAGCCTTTGATGAAAACGGTGAGTGCAAGCCTGTGGTTATTGATTTGCCAAACGGCGATTCTGTCACCATTATCGGTCGCATTGACCGCATTGACACCCTACATCAAAACGCTTCGGTTTACATCAAGATTATTGACTATAAAACCGGCAGCAAAAGTTTTCGCCTAAGCGATGTATATAACGGCCTTTCGCTCCAGCTTGCCGTTTATTTGATAGCCGCAACAGAGAGCGACCGATATAAAAATCAAGGTACACCGATGCCGGCCGGCATGTTTTACTTCCGCCTGCGCGACAAAAACCTAAGTGCGCAAACCACACAGGCGGAGGATGCTCTGCTGAAGCAGTTTAAAATGAGCGGTCTTGTGCTGAAAGATACAGATATAATTCGTGCGATGGACACAGGATTACAAGGCTACTCTGCCATCCTGCCCGCCCGTATTTCGACAAAAGACCAAATTGTAGAAAAAGACGGCAGTTATGCAACCGCCGAACAATTTAAACGGCTGAAAGCTCATGTACGCAAAACCGTTTCGGATATTGCACAGCAAATTTTAAGCGGCAACACGGCCATCCATCCTGTTGCCTGCAAAGAGGGATTGCCCTGCCGTTACTGTGTCTATCATCCCATTTGTAATTTTAACGCTGAATCTGACCCACATCACACGGCTCCGCCGCTTAAAGATGATGCTGTGTGGGCAGCGTTAGAAGAAATATGAAAAGAGGCTGTAGCAAAATGCTACAGCCTCTTTTCATATTTTCTACTGTTTTTTTCTGAATGTGAGTAACCTCACCACTAAAGGACTCAATAAAAGATTCGTTCCCAACTCAAAAAGAAAGTTAAAACCAACCAATACAATCAGCATATACTTCCATACATTTTGAAATCCCAGACCTTGCCCCCAAACGGCCAGTGTATCCATAAAGAAAACGATACAGCCAAGCAAGAAAACACCTGTGTTAACTACGGGACAAACAAAAGCTGCTGCCAAAACGGCCACATATTCCTTATGGCATAGCTTTAGCACGCCGCGATACACAAGTCCGGCGCAAAGTCCGCAAAGGGTTCCCTTTGCAATAACTGTTAGAATCGTTCCCGGAACATGAACAGCTAAGAACGGAGCTGCATCTCCACTTAGCAATACGACCAATGAAAACACAAAACCTAGCCAGCCACCTACACCAACCCCGCAGGTTGCTGCACCAATGACAATTGGAATCAGCACCAAAGAAATAGAAAACTGACCAAACTTAATAAACGCCCCGGCCATTTGTAACAAAATGACCAGTGCCGTCAGCACGGCCCCTAAGGTTAAGGTTTTCGTAGAGATGTTTTTTCTTTTTGTTTGCATAAAAAATTCCTCCTTGCTGTCGTCCGAACTTTTTCGGTACAACGCAAAATTATATATCATCCCTATAGGGTAGATATCCGGTCATGCATTTTTCTTATACAAAATATTTAAACCCATTAATACCAAATCGTTATCAAGGGTAATCTCATGCTTACAATGGGTTAAAATCGTCGAAGCCAGGCCCCCGGTTGCATACACCTTAAGCGGTTCACCAAAAGCTTCGTTATAGCGGTCAATCATGCCGTCAATCATGCTGGCATTGCCAAAAACAACGCCTGAGCGCATGCAATCAATGGTATTTTTGCCAACAACCGATTTCGGAGCCTCCAAACTGATTTGCGGAAGCTGCGCTGTACCGCTTGACAGCGCCTTTAAACCGATATTAACACCCGGAATAATGGAAGCGCCGCAAAATGCGCCGTTTTGATCCATCAACATAATCTTTGTGGCCGTTCCCATATCAATAATGAGTGACGGACTCCCATAAATATGATGTGTGGCTACGCAAGCACAGATTAAATCCGCACCGACAGAAGCCGGATTGTCACAATGGATGTTAATGCCCGTTTTAATACCGGGACCCACCAAGAGCGCCTCCACGCCATAAACCATTTTGATTGCCCGTTTCATCACCGTGTTAAGAGGTGGCACGACAGATGCAATGATAGCACCTTTGACAATGGTTTTCTCAACCCCGTGAAGCCTTAAAATGCTGCCGATTTTTGTAGCATATTCATCCTCTGTTTTAGAAGAATTTGTCGCTATGCGTGCCACAAAGGCAAGCGTATTATCCTGAAATCCACCTAAAACGATGTTCGTATTTCCAATATCAATCGCAAGGATCATTCGGTCACACCCCTTAACGCATCTGCTTAAAAAGCTGGAATAACGGAAAATATTATAGCACGGTTTCCTCGATTTGTCAAACTGCTTTCAAATTCAAAACAAACTTTACAGGCTATCTGTAAAAACCTGTAAAATAGTCTTGCATTTGGTGAATTTGGGGTGTATAATATAAGGTAAGAGTAATTTTGAAAAAAATTTTTTGGAGGAATCAATATGTATGATGTTGCCTGTATAGGTATTTTTGTTGCAGACTGTATTGCAAAAACAGTGGATAAAATTCCTGAACGGGGCAAACTCGGCTTGATTGACAGTTTGAAACTCTATACCGGCGGTTGTGCCATGAATGCTGGTGTCGACATGAGAAAATTAGGCGCTAATGTTGCCCTGCTCGGCATGGTCGGCAACGACGGTTTCGGCACATTTATGCTGGATGAGATCAAGCGTTTGGGTATGACAACCGATGGTATTAAGGTTAGTGATGACTATGCCACCTCTGCCTCTGCCGTATTAGTTGACGGTGGCGGCGAACGCACCTTTATTCACAGTCTGGGTGCTAATGGTAAGTTTACAGATGCCGATGTAAATTTTGATGTAATTCGCGATTCTAAGGTTGTATTTGTAGCCGGCACCATGCTCATGCCCGAATTCGACGGCGAGCCCTGTGCACGCGTTTTGAAAAAATGTAAGGAAATGGGCAAAATTACTGTACTCGACAGTGCCTGGGATGACACCGGTCGCTGGATGGATGTGCTCCGTCCCTGCATGCCTTACATTGACTATTTTATCCCCAGCATTGATGAGGCCCGCATGTTTGCCGAAGGCCGCGAGGATGTAGCGGACATCGCCGATTACTTCTTTGACTTAGGCGCTAAGCATGTTGCTATTAAAGTGGGTAAAGACGGTTGCTATGTGCGCGAAACAAAAGATGCTCCCGGTGTTACCATCCCCACCTATTTAGGCATTAAGCCCGTGGATACAACCGGTGCCGGTGACTCGTTCTGCTCCGGTTTCCTCTATGGCTTAACGCACGGCATGTCCATGGTGGAAAGTGCACAGTTTGCCAATGCTGTTGCTACGCATTGCGTCATGGAAGTGGGTGCTTCTACCGGCATTAAATCCTACGAAGAAATCAAAAAATTTATGGAAAACAATCAGCCCGGCTGATGGATGAATGGAGTGCAAAAGAATCATGAAAAAAGCAGTTATGTACGGCGGCGGCAACATCGGTCGCGGTTTTATTGGTCAGGTTATGTTCCAGGCCGGTTACGCCGTTAGTTTTGTTGATGTAAACAAAGAGCTTTTAGCTTCTTTGAACGAAAAAAAGGAATACCCCGTCAGAATTTTAAAAGGCGACAGTTATGACGAGGTTATGGTACAAAATGTAAGTGGCATCGACGGCAACGATTTGGAGGCTGTCAGCAAGGCAATCGCTGAAGCCGATTTGTGTGCTACCGCCGTTGGCGTTAATGTGTTAAAATTTGTTGCAAAACCTTTTAAAGAAGGCATTGTGCGTCGCTTTACAGAAGGTAACAAAAAGCCTTTAGACATCATCATTTGTGAGAACTTAATCGGTGCAGATGAATTCTTAAAAGGCATGATTTCTGACCTGATGACAGAAGAAGAACAGATTTTCCTCGATAAAGTCGGCTTTGTAGAAGCTTCTATCGGCCGTATGGTTCCCATCCAAACCGATGAAATGAAGGATGGCAATCCCCTGCGTGTTTGCGTAGAACGTTACGACCGTCTGCCGGTTGACAAGGCTGCCTTTAAAGGCGAAATCCCGGCAATTGAGAACCTGGTTCCCTATACGCCCTTCTCTTACTATATTGAAAGAAAATTGTTTGTTCATAACATGGGTCATGCCACAACCGCCTACCTGGGTCAGCTAAACGGCTGCAACGAAATTTGGGAAAGCATCGGCATTCCCGATGTTGAGCTGATTGCCCTGCGCGCTATGCAGTCTTCGGCTCTTGCCATGAGCAAAAAATACGGTGTGGCTTATGAAGATTTAAACAACCACGTTGAAAATCTTATCTACCGATTCTCTAATAAGCAGTTAGGTGATACCTGCGCCCGCGTTGGCGGCGATATCAAGCGTAAGCTTTCCCCAAATGACCGCATGATTGGTGCTTTAAACCTCTGCATAGAGCAAGGCGTTGCAACCGATTATATTGAAGCCGCCATCGCTGCTTCTCTGCTCTTCCGCCGCGAAGGCGAAGAACCCATGACGCCGGAGGTTATCTTGGAAACCGTTGCAGGACTTTCAAAGGATGACGCCGTGTATAAGCGCATCATGGCAATCTACGAAATGCTGGCTGATAAAAAGCCTCTCTCTGCTGTTTTGGCAAAGATTAAAGCTGAACGCAACAGCGCTGTGATTGTGTAAACCTGATAAAAATACATAACAAAAACACCGCTTGCTATGTGCAGGCGGTGTTTTTGTTTGTGGGTTTTTAAAGTGATAAACAGATATGTTGTTGTTCGACAAAACAAAACACGGATTTGTCGAAAAATTATGAATTGTTCTATATTGACTTTGTAGAACGACCGTGCTATACTGTTATAGCAAAAGTTACAAAGGGGTACCCCTTTGTATTATGTTACACATAATACAAAGCGCTGTTGTTGCCTGTAAAAAACTATAATCTCCGCTTGCGGAGATATTTATATATACTTTTAATTAAAGAAAGGAAGAAAAGAAATGAAAAAACTATGTATTTTAGCACTTTCACTCATCGTGTTGCTTTCTTCATTTGGCCTTGCCGCCTTTGCAGAAACAACCACTACTGACGTAGCAACTGTTAAATCATTAGATGAATTCAATGCCGCCATTGGTGACGAAAACATCAATACCATTATTTTAGGTGACAACATCATACTGACATACAGATATGAGGTCGCTAACTTTAACAAAGCAGATCGCCACATCACCATTGACGGACAAAATCTGTATGGTTTTGTTGGCAACAATGAAAACTGGAGAACAGATACTTATAAGCACCTGTATAACATAAATAAGGGTAATATTACCTTCAAGGATTTGACCTTTGATTGTAACAACCAAGGTCAAGGTGTTAATGTTTATCAGGCTAAAAATGTAACTTTGGATAATGTTAAAATCATTAATGTAAACACCAGAGCGTTTACTTCTTTAACTGTGAATCGTTCTATTGTAAGTGTTATCAACGGCATTTACATTCGTGGTGTTGCGCAAGCTATTGATGTTGACAAAAACGATAATGGCTTAGCCTTAAATCTTTCCGGCGTTATTGACGTTGACAATAAGACAATTAGATGGAGTGCAGGTTCTCCTGCTGAATCCGATGTTTCCGGCGCATTGCAGACTGATGGCGTAACACCCTACTTCCCTGTTGCATCTGTTGACAAAAATGGTAATGTTCTGAAATTCCATACAAGCTTTTCTGTTTCCGAAATGACAAGACAATCCTCGCAGGCTAAACTGCTTGCAGATTATACTCTTTCTCAGGATGTAATTCTTCCGGCGGTCAATAAAACCTTTGACCTCGACTTAAATGGCAAAACCTTAACCGTAGCAGATGGTTACGCCCTTAAAAGTGCCGGTGTATTAACCATTCATAATGGCACTGTTAACGGTGTTGTAGAACCTTACGCTGACGGTTTTGTCAGCACCTATGCTGCGACTGCTAACTACAGTTTTGATGAATCAATCACGACGCCTACCGTCATTGCAGATTCTAATATTACTGTTAACGTTCCTCAAGGCTGTTACCAAGCAATAACAGACGATAATCAAACCATAACAAGTTACTCACTTGCCATTGTTGACGGTACGAATTACAACAATCTTAGAGATGCCATAAGGGCAGCAATCAACACCGGAAAAGAATTATCTCTGACTGCCGATATAACGCTGAAAAGCGTAGTTAATATCAATGCCGGTGAAAGTCTCGCGATTGACCTAAACGGCCACACCTTATCTGCAGCACTTGCTGATTCCAGCGCATATCCTTATATGATGATGAATATGGGGACTTTAACCATTAACGACTCAACCGGAGACGGTGAAATAATCTATACAAACAACGACGTCAGCGGTAAAATGTATGCTACTATTGTAAATATGGAAAATGCCCGCATGACAGTTAATGGCGGTACAATTAAAAACGGCGCACAGGCCGGTGGCGATGACTCTGCCATTTATAACAGCGGTGCACTCGAAATCACCGATGGTGCTATACTCGCTGCTAATGCTGATGCTTTAGTGAATGAGGATGTTGCTTCTGCTGAAATCACAGGTGGGGTCTTCTCCTCAAGAGTTGCAAACGGTATTGCCGAAGGTTATCATCAGGTAAGAATCGATGGTCTGTATCATGTGCTAGAAATGCGCCCTGACACCATTATGGTAACATTTGAGGAAACAAACGCAAAAGAAGGCGAAAAGCAGTATGATATCGTGTTAAAATGCGCTGATGAGCACATTATGAACCGCTTAAACACAGCTGACCTGACCTTCTTGTTTGCAAACACACCTAGCACGACCAATCATCCTGATGGCGCTATGACTTACGAAATCACACCGGCTGATGACATTGATCTGACAACCGACCGTGACTTGCCCAATCGTTACCTCTTCAGTTTTAAACACAAAAATACGGGTGTTGCCGATACAGGTACCTCTCTCAAAATCGGTGAGGTTGTATTCCGCGGTTATGGCACATTCAGTTTTAGCGTTAATGAGAACGCTTCCGGCAAAAACGTTAACATTGTGAACCTGACAGAACTGAGTAACAACATCGTTGATACCTTTGTAATTAACGGCGATACTGCAAATGGTGAAGGAAATCTGGATGTTAGCAATAAACTGACAGATATCAAAATCGAAGTTCCCACCTCTACTCTTGATATCACGGTAGCTTTCCCCAACGCAGTGGATAACCGTGTGCCTGATTTCCAGAATATGAAGGTGACCATCAGCGGTGGTGATCTTATGGAGGACATCGTTGTAAACTTGGGCTACGGTGCAACCTTCTCCGGTACAAGCGATGACGATGATACCGTTACCTTCGATAATCAGAAGAGAGCTTACAACATTATCCTAAAGAAGGAACTGACCAAAAACTACTCCTACAATGTAACAGTAGAAGGTGCCGGTTACAGAACCGCTCGCTACACTGTAAACATGGCAACAGATAAAAAGCTCAACTTCTGGAACAACGTGATGGACAAGGAAGAATGGGTGGAAAAAGACGAATATAAAACCGCCACAAACTTCTTGGCAGGTGATATTTTAGCAGATAATCATATCAACATCTATGACCTTTCTGCTGTAGTATCTCACTTTGCTGAAAAAACAAGCAACGACCATGCGGCTTGGGAATATGTTCAGTATGACTTAAACCGTGACGGCGTTATAGACTCTAAAGACGTGGCTTACGTTCTCGTTTCCTGGAATAAATAATCCATTATAAATTCAAAAGGCAGACAAAGCTTACTTTGTCTGCCTTTTTTACATAGCTTTTGCTCATACGCAAAAAGAGATTTACCAAATGGCAAAGCTCTTTTTTAATACTCTATCTATTTCTGTTTTGCCGCATCCCACAAAGCATCCATTTCTTCAAGCGTCATTTCTTCCAATGACTTTCCTTGATTTCTGGCCTCTGATTCCACATAAGAAAAGCGATCAACAAATTTTTTGACGGTTTTACCTAATGCTTCTTCCGACTGAACGCCACAAAAACGCGCTACATTCACGGCAGAAAATAACACGTCACCCAGTTCCTCACTCACGTGTTCACCGTCGTTTTCCTGGATGGCTTCGCGCAGTTCTGCAACCTCTTCGTTCAGCTTATCCAAGGCACCCGAAACATTGGGCCAGTCAAAACCCACCTTTGCCGCCTTGGATTGCACCTTTTGCGCCCGAATCAATGCCGGAAGATAGGAACAAACACCTTCCATGCTCTCTGTATAGCTTTTTTGACCCTTCTCTTTTTGCTTGTTCTTTTCCCAGGTGGCAAGCACAGCCTCCGGTGTTTCTGCCGTATCATTGCCAAAGATATGAGAGTGACGGGATATCATTTTATCGCACACATGGTAAAGCACATCAGAAAGCGTAAAGGTGCCGTCATCTTCGCCGATTAGCGCGTGGAAAACGACCTGCAAAAGCATATCCCCCAGTTCATCGGCAAATTGGTCTTTTGTGCCATAATCTAAGGCTTCCATCGCCTCATAGGCTTCTTCTAACATGTTCATTTTGATGGTTTCGTGGGTTTGCACCCTGTCCCATGGGCAACCGTTTTCACCGCGCAGGGTTTTTAAAATAGAAACCAAATCATCAAATGTATATTCTTTTTTATTCATCCTTCGTTCACCTGACCTTAATTATGAAAGTAAATGCAGTTTATCCATCAGTCGCACAATGAGCTGCCCCTTCGGCAGCATCGCCACATCTTCTCGTTTAATAAGACGAAGCGCAAATACCATCACGGCATATACGATTACCGCTACCGCCATACTGATGATGAGTGCTATAATCACCTTGAGCCGCACAGATGCCGCAACCGGTGTTACCGGTGCAAACTGCGGCATAAAATCAGCATTAAATACAAAGGCCTCTGCACCCAAAAGATTGGCAGAAAAATGATAGCAGAGTCCGGCGCTGATGCCCATAGCAGCCGCCGCAATAATCGGCTTAATCACCATAGAAGAGATGGATAAATCCGGCTTTAAAATCTTTTTCACAGATATAATATTTAAAACGGCAATGGTTACATAACAAAGCGTTGTACTAATCGGTGCACCACCAATATTAACCGAAGGAATAGCAATCAGCACATAGTTGGTAATAATCTTTACCACACCGCCAATGGCCATATTGCGCACTGGAATCATAACCTTGCCCGCCGCCTGCAACATAGCCGTCGTCACCGAAACAAGGCAAACAAAAATGACTGCGTAGGCCAAAACCGTAAGAAGCGGCGCAGAACGCGCATTGTTATATACTGTGATTAGAATCGGCTGGCTAAGCACCGAAAGACCCACTGCACAAGGAAGCGAAAACAGGGTTGTGATGCGCAAAGTGGATTCTGATAACAGTTTTACCTCTTTATGATTTTTCATAGCGTACGCCGCCGAAATGCCCGGCACAACGCTCATAGAAAGCGCCATAACAATCGTCGGTGGCAGATTAAACATCGGTATAGCATAACCGGAATAGGCACCGTATAAAATCTCGGCCGATTTTTCCTGCAGGAACTTGCCGATGACGGCCTCCCCTGCCGGTCGGTTATAAAACTCGGTCAGCATCGTGAATATATCCTGCGTGACAGGAATGGTTTGCAAGCGCTGACGAATCATGGCCATATCAATCACGTTGGTCAGCGATGTCACTGCAGCACCGATGGTAATCGGTACCGCAAGCTTTGCAAGCTCAATAAAAATCGCTTTGGTTGACCGTGACTCTGCCGGATTCACCTCCCGCAGACCGTACATTTCTTTTTTCTTAACCAAAAAGGTCACAATCATAATCAAGCAAGCAAAAAACGTGCCGGCCGTAACGCCCAAAACGGCACCGGCCGAGGCATTCACAATGCCGGAGGGCATCAATAGATACGCCAGTAGCAAGCCGATAATCAGCTTACCAAGCGCTTCTGCAACCTCAGACATAGCCGTAGGCACCATATTGGAAAAGCCCTGAAAAAAGCCACGAAAAGCAGACAAAACAGCAACAAAGAAAACTGCCGGCGCAATAGCTATAATGCTCAGGTAAGATTGAGCTGATTCCACATAGTTGCTAAATGCTTTAGCTCCCAAAAACAAAACCAGAGAACCGGCAATACCAATCAGCGTTAAAAGCGTAACGGCTGCTTTAAATATCTTTTTTGTTTCCGTGTAGTTATGCCTAGCAAGACTCGCCGAAACCATTTTTGAAACAGCCACCGGCAGACCGGCTGTTGCAATCACAAACATGCAGGCATATAAATTATACGCCGTGCTAAAGAGAGCCATGCCCTCTTCTTCTATGATGTTGGCAAGCGGAATTTTAAACAGTGCACCAATGGCCTTTACCAATAGATTGGCAAACACCAAAACAGCCGCACCCTGCAGATATGATTGCTTTTTCAAAGCTGTTCCTCCTCATCAGGTAGTGGTTTTATTATGTAATGTATGGCTATACAGGGTTGTTTATAACCTGCATAACCTTATTTACCCAAACAAAAACGCGAGAAAATCTCGTCAATAATTTCATCTGAAACTGTTTGACCGGTAATTTCACCCAAAGCGCCGATTGCCGCACGCAAATCGACCGATAAAAAGTCAAGCGGAACACCATCTGAAAGAGCCTGTCTGGCATTTTGCAGGTGTTCTTCTGCCTCACAGATGGCTTGCTTATGGCGCAGGTTGATGACGGTTGCATCGCTGTTTTCTGTTATCTCACCCAAACGGAACATATCTTCTACCAACAGGGCAAGCTCTTTAGTTCCATCACCTGTCTTAGCAGAAATATGCACATAGGGGAGCTCACTTATGTACTTGGGTGGAACGACTCCACAATTGATATCGGATTTATTCAGTAAGACGATGACCTTTTTATTCTGAATCAGCGTAAAGATTTCTTCATCTTCTTCGCTGATGGGACGACTCATATCCAAAACAAAGAAAACAAGGTCAGCATCCTTCACATATTGTTTTGCCAAACGGATACCCATCTCCTCAATTTCCTCAGCGTTCTCGCGAATGCCGGCTGTGTCAAACACATTCAGCCTCGCACACCCTAACCGGATGTGTTCTTCAATCACATCGCGCGTGGTGCCGGCCGTCTCGGTAACAAGTGCTCTTTCTGTGCCGGCTAAAGCGTTCAGGAGTGAGGATTTACCAACGTTTGGCTTACCCACAATAACCGTGTTAATGCCGTTACGAATCATGCGACCCTGTTCAGCATGATTGCACATGTTTTCGAGGGTGGCTATAGCTTTACCGATTTCCGCCTCAACCTCTGCTTCAGTAACAGCACCTATGCCCTCATCGGGGAAATCTGCCATAGCATCAAGGTGCGCAGCCAGTTCAAGCAGATTTTGTCTTTGCTCAGCAATCGGTTTTGATAACTTTCCTTCTAACTGATTGACCGATAAAGAAGCGGCTTCTTCCGTTTCGGATTGGATCAGGTCAATCACGGCTTCTGCCTGTGATAAGTCAAGTTTACCGTTTAAAAAGGCGCGCTTGGTAAATTCACCCGGCGTAGCCAAAACTGCACCGCCAGAGAGCACAGCAGATAACACACTTTGCGTTACACAAACGCCGCCATGGCAGCTGATTTCCACTACATCTTCACCGGTATAAGAACCCGGAGCGCGCATAACGGCCGCAAGCACTTCGTCAATGGTCTTGCCGTCTTTTATAATATGTCCGTAAGCAAGCGTGTGGTTAGGGACAGCGCTAAGTTTTTTCTTTCCGGAGAAAACCTTCTCACAAATCGAAATGGCTTCTGCGCCGCTGACGCGAATCACGCCGATCCCACCCTCGCCGTGCGCTGTGGCAACAGCTGCAATTGTTGTGTTAACCAAAATTGACACCTCTTTTTATACAAAATCCTTTCGCAGAGCATGAAGATCATCAAAACTACAGGTTATAGCTTCTAAATACGCCGCAATCTCCGGGAACTTAATCAGAAGAGAAAACACTTTTTCCAATCGGCGCAAAAATTTTTTGCTTATGTATGGCGTGGCTTCCGGGCTCGTAAGCGGACAAAGCCGTGCGCGCGGATCTAGGGCAATGCGTAAGCCTTCATCCCTCTTATAATGCGGAAAGAAGGGAAATATTCTGCAGGCAAGCGGTCTGTCCGTGCGGGTGCACGGACCGTGACACACAACAAGCTGTACCGGTCGACTGTTTGCAATAAAATCGGTCGGCAGAACAGAATAATTCTTGTTTTCGATAAACAGACGCTCTTCCCCCGGAAAGAGATACATCCCGCTTTCCTCATCGCCGCGGCAGCAGAGCTTATCGCAAAGCTCGCCGCAATCAACCGTAAGCGGCGTTACATCATCAAGTCGTTTATAAACCTGCTTATACAGTTCGCTTATATGTGTACTCATGCCTGATCCAACGCTTCTTTTAACAGTTTGTTAATGATTTGCGGATTCGCCTTGCCGCGCGAATTCTTCATAATCTGGCCGACCAGGAAGCCTAACGCTCTGTCTTTACCGGCCTTATAGTCAACAATTGACTGAGGATTTTGCTCTAACACATCCTGAATCATCTGCATAAGTGCGCCTTCGTCAGAAACCTGCGCAAGACCAAGCTTTTCCACAATTTTAGCCGGATCTTCAGGATTTTCAAACATGGCATCAAGCACCTTTTTAGCCGCACTGTTGCTGATGGTTCCCTTTTCAATCAGACTGATTAAAGCACAAAGATGTGCCGGTGTGAATGGGATATCTCCGGCCTCTATCTCTTTGTCGTTGGTGATTTTTGCAATATCACCCATAATCCAGTTACTTGCAGCCTTCGGGGTCGCGCCTAAATCTACGGTAGCATCAAAGAAATCAGCTGTTTTTTTAGAAGAGGTCAGAATAAGGGCATCGTATTCCGGCAGGCCGTATTCTTTAATATAGCGCAAACGACGCTGTTCGGGCAGTTCGGGAATGCTCTTTTTAATCTCCTCGATCCATTCATCAGAGATAATGATAGGCAACAAATCCGGCTCGGGGAAATAGCGATAGTCGTGTGCATCTTCCTTAGTACGCATCACAACGCTCTCACCCTTAACATCATCCCAGCGGCGGGTTTGCTGTTCAATCACGCCACCTGCTTCGAGCACTTCACGCTGACGATTCTGCTCAAACTCCATAGAGCGTACAGCAGCACGGAAGGAGTTGATATTTTTCATTTCGCAGCGAGTGCCAAAGGCTTCCTGACCTTCGGGGCGCAGAGAGACATTAACATCACAACGCAAAGAGCCTTCCTGCATTTTACAGTCAGACACCTCGGTGTATTCTAAAATGGATTTTAATGTTTCCAAAAAGATGTGTGCTTCCTCAGGTGAGCGCAAATCCGGCTCACTTACGATTTCAATCAGAGGCACGCCGCAACGGTTATAGTCAGCTACGGATACATTGGCATAATCATCATGCACCATCTTGCCGGCATCCTCTTCGATGTGAATGCGGGTGATGCCAATCCGCTTGGATTCTCCGTTTACCATGATATCCACATATCCGTTCTGGCACAGCGGTAAATCGAATTGAGAAATCTGATAGGCCTTCGGCAGGTCAGGATAGAAGTAATTTTTTCTGTCCTGCTTGCTGTACTGCGTGATGGAGCAATTCATGGCAAGACCTGCTTTAATGGCAAAATCAACCACCTTTTTGTTCAACACCGGCAAGGTGCCGGGCATACCCGTACAGATAGGACAGGTATGGGTGTTTGGGTCGCCACCAAATTCGTTTTTGCAACCGCAATATATTTTTGTGTCGGTCTTGAGCTCTGCATGAACCTCAAGACCAATGACGGTTTCGTATTTCATCGTTACATCCTCCTCAATTACAGCACGGGTTTGACTTTTGTAATGGTTTTTTCAAGTGCATAAGCGGCATTCAAAATCGCCTTTTCGCCAAATGGTTTGCCGATAATCTGCAGGCCGATGGGCATGCCGTTTGCATCATAGCCACAAGGCAAGACAATTGCCGGCAGGCCACCAATGTTAACAGAAACGGTACAAATATCACCCATATACATTTGTAGCGGATCACTTGTCTTTTCGCCGATGCTGTAGGCTGTTGTGGGCGCGGTTGGTGTTACAAGCACATCGTAGGTTTCAAAAGCCTTATCAAAATCCTTCATAACCATTGTGCGTACCTGCTGTGCCTTTTTATAATAAGCATCATAATAGCCGGAAGAAAGTGCATAGGTGCCAATCATAATGCGGCGTTTCACTTCATCACCAAAGCCCTCACTGCGTGTTTGGGCATATAAATCAAACAAATCGTCAAACTTCTCTGCCCTGAAGCCATATTTAACGCCATCAAAGCGCGCCAGGTTTGAACTTGCCTCGGCAGAAGAAATCATATAATAAGCAGGCAGGGCATATTCATTTAAGGGCAGGTGCATTTCATTGTAGTCAGCACCCAAAGCCTTAAATGTATCTAAAGCCGCATAAATAGCCTTTTGAATTGACGGGTCGATACCTTCGCCAAAATACTCAGCAGGAACACCAATTTTCAGACCTGTAACCGATTCTGAAAGTGCCGATTCAAAATTGATATAATCACACTTAACACAGGTCGAATCCATCGGGTCGTAGCCCACGATTGCATCATAGACCATGGCACAGTCGCGCACATCTTTTGTCATCGGGCCGATTTGGTCAAGAGATGATGCAAACGCAACAAGACCAAAACGAGAAACGGTTCCGTAGGTGGGTTTCATGCCGACGCAACCGCAAAAAGCGGCCGGCTGTCGAATGGAGCCACCTGTATCTGAACCCAACGTAAAGGCTGCCTCATCAGCTGCAACACAAGCAGCAGAACCACCGGATGAACCACCGGGCACTTTGGTTATATCATATGGATTCTTCGTCTTTTTGAAGTATGAGTTTTCTGTTGAAGAACCCATGGCAAACTCGTCCATGTTGAGTTTACCCAAAAGCACCGTGTCGGCTTCCTTCATCTTAGCCGAAACAGTAGCATCATAGGGTGGGCGGAAGTTTTCGAGCATTTTAGAGGCACAGGTCGTGGGGATATCTTTAGTACACAGATTGTCCTTTAAAGCGATGGGAACACCGGCCAGGCTACCCACTTCTTCTCCGCTCGCTATTTTTTTGTCAACTGCTTCAGCTGCCGAAAGTGCTTCGTCAGCCAAAACGGTGATATAGCTTTCCACCTTGTTTTCAACCTGCTCAATGCGTTCTAAATAAGCCTTTGTTACCTCTTTTGAGGAAGTTTCTTTATTTTTAATCTTGTCACGAATTTCGTGCGCTGTCCATGTATGCATAACTGTACTCCTTTTCTTTCTGTTTATTCCACAACCTTGGGAACGGTATAACCTTCACCATCAGAAGAAGGCGCATTCTTAAGCATTTCATCATGGTCATAAGAGGGTTTTACCACATCTTCGCGAAATGCATTACTCATAGGAATCGCATGTGCCGTCGGCACAACACCTTCAGTTTCCAACTCGTTTAACTTATTGGCAAAACCGATAATGTTTTCCATATCTTTTGTCAGCGCTTCCGCTTCCTGTTCATTTAGCTTAAGTCTTGCCAGTTTTGCAACATGCAAAACCTCGTCTTTTGTTATCTTCATCATATCGCTCCATTTCTGCGGTTTTACCGCTTATTACATCTATGTAATCTTAATGTTGACAAATTATAGTACACAATTCCTCAGGCGATTCTGCCACATAGACCGCACCGTTTGAAATAAGTTCTTCACGCGAGCGAAACCCCCATAAAACGCCGATGGGAACCATGCCGGCATTTGTTCCGGTTTGCATGTCCACACCACTATCGCCCACAAAAGCCATCTCCTCAGGCAATAGCCCTAACGATTCTGCAATTTGCAGAGCCGCAATCGGGTCCGGCTTTCTCGGCACACCTTCCCGCTCGCCGTAAACATGGCAGAAGGAATGATGCGAAAACCAGGTTTCTACCAGGCTTACTGTGGGCACGTTGGGTTTGTTTGAAAGCACATTGATGGCAATTCCCGCCTCAGAAAGCTTAGATAAAAGTTCCTCTATCCCCTCGTAGGGTCTGGTTAAATCACTTGTATGTTCAGCATAAATTTCGCGCATTTTTGTAAGGCAAACATCCACCTTTTCCTCGCATACTGCCACCTCGGGCGGCAGACTTTTTTTTACGTAGTTGCGCATTCCTGTTCCAATCGCCAGCTTATGAAAACCGGGGTCTTCGTGCTCCGGATATCCAAAATATCGAAGCATCCCGTTCACGGCACCCATTAAGTCGGCCAGGGTATCTAAAATTGTACCGTCTAAGTCAAAAATAACAGCTTTAATCAACGCAAATCCCCCTATATAGCATCATCAAATACCTGTTCGTTGTTCTCTTCGGCCTTTGGCATCATGTATGTATCAATCACATGCCAGGCATAGTAGATAGCCGTAAAACCGCTCCATGCAATTAAAATGGTGATCATTAAAATGACCCAGGCAAATGGTACGTACCAAAGCAAGAGCACATGAACAGCACCGATAACCACCAAAAAGAACAGGCTTTGCGGCAATTTGCTGAGGGTGAAAATCAGGGCATTTTTTAAAATGTCAAGAAGCTTCATATCAAAGGTAACAAGCATAGGGTATGTATAGATGTTCATGCCAAGCAAAATAACCGCTATGATAAGGGAAAGGGTGATCACCAATCCTTTAAAAGCAACTGTTTTTAGATAGAAAATAACAGCCGTTAAAAACAGATAGCAAACCACGGTGCTAAGCGCACTGAGGCATAATGCCTGCTTCCAGTTCTTTTTGCTATGCTCTAAAAAGTCAGACACCAAAAAAGCATGCTCCTGTCTTGACCAGTTGCGCAAGACAAAGGTGAAACCTGCCGTAAACGGCCCCATAAACATAAACGGAATAAACGGCAAAATGGGTAACAGCGTGTTTTGATCAAATATCAGTCTGTCAAGCACCGCATCGATTTCAAAGTAATACGGCATGATAAAGAATACGGCTGCCGCTATAAAGATAATATTACAGCCGACATATAACAAATTCAGCTTAACCAAGTCGAAAAAGTGCCGGCCCAAAATATCAAAATAATTTCGTTTGGCAGCCTCCTCTTTGCTGACACCGCGGCCCGGCCTGGAAAAATTCATAAAAAATCCCATTTTAATATCCTCCTGTTTTAAACATCTGAACGCATACGCCGTAAAAGACTCATGGCCGGAACTCTTTCCGGTAGCTGTAAGCGCAACACCTGCTTAGGATGTGGTGCACTTTCTACAGGATTTCCTTCAAAGTCGCGCAGATTGTTAACTGTGAAGGAAATCGACTGCGTATGTGGAGCCAGTATCTCCAGTGTATCTCCCTCAAAAAAACGGTTTCTCTGCTCTATCAGCGTGTCACCTGTTACCTCATCATAACCCGTTACAACAGCCGCAACCTCATATGTGCGCACATAGGAACTGGACTCGTACACCTGCGCCGACTCATCGGGTCTGCCCATATAAAAGCCTGTTGTATAGCGTCGGTTGCTGACCTTTTCAATTTCCTCCCGCCAGGCAGGATTAAATTGATAACTTGACGGGGATTCGCAATATCTGTCAATGGCTTCACGGTACGCTTTAACCACCGTTGCCACATAATATTCTGTCTTAACACGGCCTTCAATTTTAAAGCTGTCAACTCCGCTTTCGATAAGTTCCGGTACATGTTCAATCATGCACAGGTCTTTGGAATTGAACAAAAAGGTGCCGCGTTCCCCTTCAAAAACGGGATAGTATTCGCCCGGCCTCTGCTCTTCTACTAAGCTATAGTTCCAACGGCAGGGATGCGCACAGTTGCCCCGGTTAGAATCACGACCGGCCATATAGCCGGAAAGCAAGCAACGGCCCGAATAAGAAATGCACATAGCACCATGAACAAAGGCCTCAATTTCTAAATCCTTTGGAATCTTTTGCTTAATCTCTTTAATTTCACTCAATGAAAGCTCACGCGCCGCCACAACACGGCTGGCGCCTAATGCATGCCAGGCTGAAAAGCTTTCTGCATTTGTGTTGTTGGCCTGGGTGCTGATGTGAATAGGAATGCCGGGGGCCAACTTTTTAGCCATTGAAAACACACCTAAATCAGCCACAATCAAGCCGTCAGGCGAAAGGTCGGCCATTTCCTCTAAAAATGCAGGCAAAGCCTCCATATCGCTGTTATGCGGAATGATATTGGTTGCTATATATAATTTACATCCCTTTTTTTGCGTAATCTCTCTGGCTTTTTTTAATTCATCTGATGTAAAGTTTTTCGCTGCCGTTCTCATGGAAAAGGCTTCTCCGCCGGCATACACGGCATCTGCGCCGAACAACACGGCTGTTTCAAGTCTTTCAAGAGAACCCGCAGGGGCTAATAGTTCAGGTTTTTTCATGCTGTTTCTCTCCGTTTATAATATCCAGAATTTCTTCCGTTATTGTCTTAGCATCCAGGCCACATTTTGCATATAATTCACTGCATGTACCCTGTGGCACGATGCCATTGCGATGCGCTTTAATCAGCACGCGAACAGGCATATCATGAACCAGGGATGCTATCCTTTCACCCACGCCGCCGTGTGCGATGCCGTCTTCAATGGTAACCAAAACAGAATGTGTTTTAGCCGCTTCGCGGATTGCATCTTGATCAAGCGGCTGCAGACTGCGCAAGTTTAAGACGGTAGCTGTAATATGAGAAGTCTCCAAAAATTTTTTCACTACCATAGCGGTTTGCAGCATATGACCGGCGGCCATCAGGCATACCATGCCGCCATGACACACCCAATCTGACTGTCCCAGAACAAAGGGGCGAGCCCCTATATAGTTCTCCTGCATGTTTCCGCGCGGATAGCGAATGGCAATAGGACCCCGATGGTCTTTAACGGCATAGCTGAGCATTTCTTCAAGTTCAGAAAAATTAGCCGGTGCAAGCAGCGTCATATTCGGCATATGCAATAAGTACGCAATATCATAAAGACCCTGATGTGTTTCTCCGTCCTCTCCAACAACGCCGGCTCTGTCAACACAAAGCACCAGTCTGAGCTTTTGTAGGCAAACATCATGAAGCACCTGGTCATACGCACGCTGCAAAAATGTCGAATATATGGCAACAACAGGCGTAAGCCCCTGTTTAGAGAGACCGGCAGAAAAAGTAAGCGCGTGTTGCTCTGCGATGCCCACATCAAAAAAACGCTCGGGATAGTGCTCCATAAAGCGCCTGAGGCCTGTCCCATCCGGCATAGCAGCTGTAACAGCACAAATGGTTTCGTCACCTTCTGCCAGCATGCTGAGTTTTTTGCCCATAACCGTAGCATAACTGTCATACCCTTGCGAGGCCATGCCCGTTTCAACTTCAAAGGCACCGATGCCATGAAAGTGTGTCGGCGATGCTTCTGCAAAGGAATAACCCTTGCCCTTTGTCGTAACTGCGTGAATTAAAACAGGGCCGTTAATTTTTTTAGCCTGCTGTATCACGCGGCATAAAAAGGGCAAATCATGGCCGTCAATCGGCCCTAAATATGTAAAGCCAAGGTCTTCAAACACCGTCGTCGACGTCAGCAAATGACGAACTGCATCTTTCACTTTTTTCAGGCCTAAAACCGTGTTTTCACCTATATAAGGAATATGGCGTATACTCCGCTCCAATCCGGATTTAAAGCTGTTATATAAGGGGCGTGTGCGAAGTTTTGTTAAATACTTGGATAAACCACCCACATTTTTTGCAATCGACATTTCATTGTCATTTAAAACAACAATAAAGTTTTTTTGATATGTACCCGCATCATTGAGCGCTTCAAAGGCCATACCACCGGTTAACGCACCATCTCCGACAACAGCCACAAAGCGCGTTTCTTCACCCTTTAATGCGGCCGCTTTCGTCATGCCAAAGGCCGCCGAAATTGCCGTGGAAGAATGACCTGTGTTAAAACAATCGTAAACGCTTTCGCTGCATTTGGGAAAGCCGCTTAAGCCCCCAAGCTTTCGCAAGGTATCAAATCCTGCGCGTCGCCCTGTTAAAAGCTTATGGACATAGGATTGATGGCCCACATCCCATACGATGCCGTCACGCGGTAAATCGAGACAGTAAAACAAGGCAATAGTCAGCTCAACCACGCCTAAATTGGATGCCAGGTGACCGCCTGTTTTAGATACACTTTCTATAAGAAAGGCACGAACATCAGCGGCAAGTTCTATGAGTGCTTCGCTATTTAATTTTTTGACATCCTCAGGCGTTTGAATTTTGTCCAGCATGCGATACATAAAATCACTTCACAAACATATAATCCCTAATTTTATCTAATTATATCATATCATATTTTTTTGTTTTGGTAAAGGGGAAAAAGCTATTTTTCCCCTTCTTTTTTAGAATTTTTATCCTTTTTAAAGATTTCATAAAGACCCATCACAAGCAAAAATCCGCCAAACAGTTTTCGCAGCAATCCACCGCTTAAAGTTCCTGCCAGCATAGCACCAAAAACAGAGCCGAAAACACCGGAGATAATAACCGGCCAGCCGACCTTTACCGCAACCGATTTATTGCGAAAGTGTATCCACAACGAGATGATAGCCGTTGGTATAAAAAACAAAAGATTAATGCCCTGCGCCTCATGCTGAGAAACCTTTGTAAAAAACAAAAGGGCCGGAATCAGAATTGTGCCGCCACCGATCCCCATACCGCTGATAACGCCTGCAAAAGCACCGGAAAGAATTGCCGCAATCATGAAAACACCACCATTCTGAAAGCTGCCACCAGCATGCACGCACCAAAAATTTTACGAATGACACCTGTCGGCAGTTTTTTAAGCAGTTTAGCCCCTATATACCCACCCGCTACACCACCGACGGAAACCTGTGCTGCAAGTCCATATTGTAAATGTCCGCCACGGCTGTAAAAATATAAACTCACCAAAGTAAACGCCAAAATAATTAAAATGGCTGTTGCATGTGCTTTTTTCTTTTCCAGATGCAGAAAGCGCTCCAAAAACGGCACAATAACAGTACCGCCACCGCTGCCAAACAAGCCATTTAAAAAACCCGCTATAAGTCCGCCTACAGCACACACAACATATTTGTTTTTAAGTATTTGTTTCATACAACGACTCCGCATTTTTTTCTTACTATATGCAAAATTTCAGTTTTTTACTCATTAAAACTCGGTTTTCGTTATACAAAAAAAGGCTGCAGCAAAATGCCACAGCCCATTTTTATACTTTTTCAATTTCATCAAGATCAAGCTTTAACAGCTTCGAAACACCCTTTTCTTGCATGGTTACACCATAAATCATATCCGCACATTCCATGGTACCGCGTCGATGCGTAACCAAGATGAACTGTGTTTGGCGACTGAAGCGTTTGATAAAATCAGCATACCGATATACATTGTTTTCATCCAGTGCCGCTTCAATTTCATCCAAAAAGCAGAAAGGCGTTGGCTTAATCCGCAAGATAGCAAACAATAAAGCAATGGCAGATAAGGCACGCTCTCCACCGGATAAAAGCAATAAGCTTTGCAACTTTTTGCCGGGTGGTTGCACATTGATTTGAATGCCACAGTTTAGAACATCGCTTTCATCTTCTAAAATTAAATCTGCACGGCCGCCGCCAAACAATTCTGTAAAGGTTGATTTGAAATGCCGTGCAATTTTATCAAATTCTTCCTTAAACTGTTTAGTCATAACCTTTTGCATCTCATCAATAATATGCAAAAGGTCGCGTTTCGCCTTATGCAGGTCATTACACTGATGTGTTAAAAATTCATATCGCTCAGTTACCGCTTGCAGTTCTTCTATGGAATCAATATTGATATTGCCAAGCGCGCGGATTTTACCACGGAGCGATGCAATTTCCTTGGCGATGAAGGCATCTGAGCCTAAATCCTGCTGCATAGTCTCTGCCTCGGAATAGGTCATCTCATATTCTTCCCACAATCTGCTGAGCGCCGTTTCTGACTCTGTCTCTGCCTTTTCTAAGCGCAACGAAAGTCGTTCTTGCTCTGTCTTTAAATTATATGCACTTTCTCTTGTTTCTTTAGCATCCCCCTGCAGCGAGCGCAGCTCCTTTTCAGCATCCTGACGCTTTTGTGTAAGCTCTGCTGCAGACTTTGCATGCATATCGCTTTCTGCTTTTTTATTCTTGGCATACGCATCTTTTTTCTCAATCTCAAGTTGATGTTCTGCGTTGGTGTTTTTAATTTCTCCCGCTTCTTGCGCACGCAGCGTAATCATCGTTTGTGCCTGTGCAATTTCCTGCATAGTTTCTGCTATGCGTTCATTTTGCTGCGCAATCTCGTTACGCTTAGCTGTTTCTTCAAAGCCTTTTTCCAGAACACTGTCACTTAAGCTTTGTTTTTTGTATAAAACAGCTTCTGCGCTCTGCTCCAACTCATTTAACGCCAGGCGTTTATTTTGAATATCCTGCTCGGCCAAGGCTAAATCCTCTTCTGCCCGCTTTGCATCCTGAAGCAGTTGCTTAGCCTCTTCCTCGGTTTGCAAAATGGCCTCCTCCACTTCGCGGATGGCATCTGTCAGGGTGGAAAGGAACAGGCCGTGGTGCGCACGGTCTCTGTCTAACACTAAAAGAATCTCTTTATTTTCGTTATATACGCTTTGTAATTTTTCTCGCTGCTCTGCCTTGTCTAAAACAGCGCCTTCCAAGGCCGTTTGTTCTTTTTCCATAATTATCAGGCGGGATTCTGACTGCTTGATTTGTTCTTTTAATTCTTCTATTTCCTGTTCACGGCCTAAAAGCTGATTGCCCTTCATCTGGGATCCGCCGGCAATAGAGCCACCCGGATAAAAAATTTCTCCTTCTAAGGTAACAATCCTCAGGCTTTGTTTATACTTTCTTGAAATGGCAATAGCTCTGTCAAGCGTGTCAATCACAACGGTTTTACCGAGCAGATTCTGCACAATACCGATATACTGCTTATCATAGGTTACCAAATCGGATGCAAGACCAACATAACCCGGTTCATCTGCAACTTTGCTGACATCAAGCAACGATCCCTTCACGGCCGAAATCGGCATAAAGGTAGCGCGACCGGCGCCCAGTTTTTTGAGGCAGGCAATCGCCTCCTTTGCATCGGATTCGTCTGCAACCACAATATTTTGCAAAGAGCCACCAATAGCAGAACCGATAGCCGCCGCATATTCCTTTTTAACACCAATCAGTTTGGAAACAGGGCCGTGAATCGAAGCAT
Source organism: Oscillospiraceae bacterium (assembly GCA_015068555.1). Classification (GTDB taxonomy): domain Bacteria; phylum Bacillota; class Clostridia; order UBA1381; family UBA9506; genus UMGS755. The sequence goes on from SVKI01000013.1 coordinate 27,688, forward strand.
GCTTGAGCATGCCGCTATCGTGCTCTTTCATAACCTCACGAACGCTTTTGTAATACCCTTCAAAGCTCTGCTCCATTTCGCTCAACAAATGAAGTCTCGTTTTCTTTTGGTTGACCTGTTGCACGAGCTCCTGCATCTTTTGAGAATATGCCTGCAGTTTTTCTTCTAATCCTGCTTCTTCATTTTCCAGTGTCTGCAAGTCTTTTTCAAGGCCTGCTAAAAACTCTTGTTTGCGGTTATATTCCGTGACAATACTATCATCTTTTTCTTTTTGTGTAGATAGTTTTTCCTTTTTTTCAGCAAGATCCGCCTCATACTCTCTGCGGCGATTCTTGATGTTCTGCTCCATCAGGGAAACATTGGAAAGCTTGATTTTCTTTTCCGATGAGCGCTCAAATGCCGCCTGAATCTCCAGTTTCAACTTATCAATTTCTTCACCGTGTTCGCCGCTGTCTTCGTTAAAATTCAGCAGTTGTTGGCTGAGTTCTTCTTTTTTTGATTCCAAAATTTTAAGTTCTTCCTCAAGCTGCACAAGGTGCTGCTTCTGTTCGATAAGAGCTTGCTCTGCACGTGTCTTACCTTCAGTAAATGCAAGGGATTCTTTTTCGATTCGCTCCAAAAGGCGTCCATTACCCTCTATGGTGCTTTTCAAAACCTCAATTTCGCGTTCGCAAACCACCATAGCTTCTTCGGCGGCCTGCTTGTCGTTGTTTTCCTTTGCAATGGCTTCATCCAGTTCTTCAAACTGACGGTATAAGAACTCCTGCGCCTCATCAGCCACAGATAGTGCTTGCTCCACTTCGGCAAGTTGATGGGTGATCGCATCAATTTTTTCCACCAGGCCGGCAGTCTGTTCTTTTGTTTTAGCCACGGTTCTGATAACGGAATTTACATCGTATAACTTGAGTTCATCCCTTAAATTCAAATATTTTTTGGCTTTTTCCGCTTGCTTGGTTAAGGGTTCTATCTGCCCTTCCAGCTCAACAATAATATCGGATACGCGTTCAATATTTTCGTCTGTATGCTTCAGTTTTCGTTCCGCTTCCTCTTTGCGATAGCGGTATTTTGAAATTCCGGCAGCTTCTTCGAAAATCTCGCGTCTGTCTTCTGATTTAGATGATAAAATTTCATCAATTTTGCCTTGTCCTACCATGGAATAACCGTCTCGTCCCAAGCCGGTATCCATAAAAACTTCGTGTATATCTTTTAAACGGCAGGGCGCATGATTGATAAAATATTGGCTTTCGCCTGAGGCATACACCTTTCTTGTGATAAACAATTCATCAAAATCTGAGCGGAATGTTTTTTCTTTATTATCAAGGTGCAACGTCACTTCAGCAAAGCCCAACCGTTTTCTGGCTTCTGTGCCGTTAAAGATAACATCTTCCATTTTGCCGCCGCGCAACGCCTTGGCACTTTGCTCGCCAAGCACCCAACGAACCGCATCGGAGATATTGCTTTTGCCGCTTCCGTTGGGGCCGACAATCGCCGTTATGCCCTCGCTGAAGTTTAACTCTATGCTGTCTGCAAAGGACTTAAAACCCTGCATCTTCAGACCTTTTAAATGCATATTGCTACCAAAACCTTTCTTTCAGATTTTGTTGTTTAGCGGATGGGCGTTAAGACCTTAAACGACCCTCTCCTCATGCTTTCTGCATGGATAATTTTAATGTCTTCAAAGCCGAATTCTTCTTTCAGCTTCATGATATTCTTCTTTCGGTGACCGCAAAGCACGGAAACATAAGAAGGGTGCATCTGCAAACGCAGAAATTTCGAGGGGTATCCCGTGACCGCCTTCTTTAATTCATCATAGCAGGCCGCCGACAGAACAAGTTCACCAAAAGACGGATGGTATGGGCCTGCCAACACGTCCTCCGGCTTCATGTTCAAAAGCCCCATGCGAATCACATCAATCTGTTTGGCTGTGAATATCTGATACAACTGTTTACACCAGTCAACCGCATCATCCAATGAAAGAGGTTGATATTTATTTGCCTTCCAAAGTTCAGCAAGTGCCGTTTCCTTAATGACTAATGTGGGATACATGCGCACGCATGCAGGCTCCATTTCGCAAAATGCTTCTGCTGTTTGAAGCGTTTTTTTAAGAGTATCGCCGGGCAGGCCAATCATCATTTGCAGGCCAAGACCCAGGCCATTTGCTTTTATCATGCGGGCAGCTTCAACCGTTTGCACCGCTTCGTGTCCGCGGTTAGCACGCTTTAGCACCTCATCATCCATGGATTGTGCACCTAATTCCACCGTTGTAACGCCAAAGCGCAGCAACCTGTCAATCACTTCCTGATTGATATAATCAGGTCGTGTTGAAAGTCTGATTCCGTCTAATATGCCCTGTTTTTTTGCCTCAAGTGCCGGCTTTAAAAGGGCTTCCTGCACAGCAGGTGAAATACCGGTAAAGCTTCCTCCAAAGAAGCCGATTTCTAATGTTTCCCGTTCCTGTTTATGCTTTGCTGCAATCTGAATCAGCTCTTGTACGCGTTCAGCTGTAACCTGTTGAAGCTCTCCTGTTATCTTTTTTTGATTACAAAACAAGCAGTCCTGCGGACAGCCTAAGTGAGGCACAAATACAGGAATGGTTTTATGTTTTTTATTCACAAGCAACCTCCAAGTTATCCAAAGCATTACGTGCCGCAGCCTGCTCTGCATTTTTTTTACTGTTGCCTTCGCCTGTGCCAAGAACTTTTCCGTTCACCGTAACCTGTACCACAAATGTTTTCTGATGATCGGGACCAAAGTCATCCGTCACCTCATAATGAATATCAGCATTACCATTTGTTTGAACTTGTTCCTGCAAGGCTGTTTTATAATCCATAAAGCTTTTGCCTTGTACCGCAAGTAAAATAGTTTCATACAACTGACCAAGCAGCCATTCGCGGACCACCCGGATACCGCTATCCAGATAAATAGCCGCAATCACAGCTTCAAAGGCATCTGCTAAAATGGAGCGGCGTGTTCTGCCGCCTGTCATTTCCTCGCCTTTGCCTAAAATCAAAAACTTGCCAAGCTCAATATTTTGCGCGCATAGCGATAAAGACCGCTCACAAACAATGGTAGCGCGGGCTTTTGTCAATCCGCCTTCGGGCATACTTTGATAGTTTTCGAACAGGTAGTTACTTACAATCAAACTTAAAACGGAATCCCCCAAAAACTCCAATCGCTCGTTAAAGGGCAGATTTTTACGGCGATTTTCGTTGGCATAAGAGCTATGCGTTAACGCCGTTTTTAAAAGGGATTTATCTGTAAAACTATATCCGATGATTTCTTCAAATTCATTCAGTTTATTCATAAGTAACCTCTCCATCTATCCAATCTGCGCCCTTTTGCGTTCATCTCTAAAAGAGGCTGTAGCATTTTGCTACAGCCTCTTTTATTAAATAGCAATCAGGACTGTGCCTTGATGTAGTTGACAACATCAGCTACTGTTCTGATCGATTCAGCCTCGCCATCAGAAACCTCCATATCAAACTCTTCTTCAAGCGCCATGATAAGTTCCACAATATCTAACGAATCTGCACCTAAATCATCAATAAAGGCTGTTTCCATCGTAACTGAATTCTTATCAACACCTAATTGTTCAACAATAATGTTTTGTACTTTTTCAAATACCATACTACTCACCTCCGCATATTTACTGACTCTTACGAGGCAGAGTTGCCTGTTTTATATGATTTGTTGAAAACTACAAACAGATTGTTTATAGTTCACCATCATCAACTACTTCCTCTGCAACATACAAAGAAAGTGATTGCTTGATTTTTTCATTAACGCCTGTTTCCACATAGCGGGCAGCCGCAATCACTGCATTTTTAATGGCTTTGGCATCAGAGCTGCCATGTGCCTTAAACACTACGCCATCAATGCCCAAAAATGGCGCACCACCGTATTCAGAATAATCCATACGGCGTTTCACTTTAACCAGTCCGGGTTTTAAAACAGCTGCAGCCAGTTTACTGAATATATTTTTATAAAACGCTTCTTTCAGCATAGAGAACAGCGCTGAAGCCGAGCCTTCAATCAGCTTAATCACAACATTACCTGTGAATCCGTCACACACGATCACATCAGCGAGTCCATAAGGAACATCACGTGGCTCAATGTTACCGATAAAATTAACGGGAGCCGTTTTAAGCAGTTGGTGTGTTTCCTTGGTGAGCGCATTTCCCTTTGCTTCTTCAGCACCAATGTTTAACAAAGCAACACGCGGATTTTTTATATCTAACACGTTCTCAGCATACACGGCACCCATTTGCGCAAACTGAACGAGTTGGGCAGGACGGCAATCGGCGTTAGCTCCGATATCCAAAATAACACTCGGAGTACCCACCGTCGGCATCACAGTCGTTAAGGCTGGGCGCTTTACGCCATCCATACGGCCTAAATAACGGAATGATCCGGCCAGGTAAGCACCGGTATTTCCCGCTGAAACAACAGCGTCTGCTTCACCTGTTTTAACCAGATTTAAAGCAACAACCAAAGAGGAATCTTTTTTACGGCGAATGGCCTCAACCGGCACATCACCCGTTTCGATAATCTCCTCAGCATTATGAATGCGAATTTTCCCTGTGGGAACTTCTTCTTTTTTAAGTAACTCGGCAATGACTTTTTCTTTGCCGACCAAAATGATTTCAGCGTCACACATAGAAGCCGCTGCAACGCAACCTTTTACCACGGCTTCCGGGGCATTGTCACCGCCAAAAGCATCTACTGCAATTTTCAAGCCAATATCCTCCTATTCATTATTTCAGCCGGCAGACAAAATTGCCTGCAGAACGGAATTAGCCATATAAAAAGTATATTATAAAACGCCAGAAAATTCAAGATGTTTTATGAAAAAAGTTGTAAATATTTTTCAATGTGTTTTTTGAAATACCGGGGACTGCCATCATTTCGTCCTCCGACGCCCTGCGAACTGCAGAAATCGTTTTGAAGTGCTGCATTATTTTTTTTCGTGTTGCATCACCAACGCCTTCAATTTCCTCAAGCACTGAGCCTGTTACACGCTTTGAGCGTAGCTTTTTGTGATAAGTAACCGCAAAGCGGTGTACTTCTTCCTGGATTTCCGAAAGAAGTCGAAACGCCTCAGAGGTTTTCAATAAGCCAATTTCCTGGTCATTTTCGTTAATTAAAGCTCGTGTTTTGTGTTTGTCATCTTTCACCATACCAAAAATCTTAATATCTGTGTCAAGCAGTTCCAAAAGCTCTTTTACGGCGTGTAACTGCCCTTTTCCGCCATCTAAGAGAATCACATCAGGAAGCGGCAAAAAAGCGCCTGTATCAGCGTTTTCGCCTTCTTCTTGTGCGCGTTTTATGCGGCGGTATATAACCTCGGTCATGCAGGCAACATCATCGCCGCCTGTTGCCACTTTGATTTTAAAATGCCTGTACTTACTCCGCGCTGACCTGCCATCACAAAAAACGACCATCGAACCCACAGCATCCGTTCCCGCTGTATGTGAAATATCATAAGCTTCAATCCGACCAGGAACCGCAGGCAATCCAAGAGCCTCCTGCAGACCTAAAAGGCCTTTGGGTATGTTTTTACCACTGCCGTGCAGTAATTGATCCACAGCGTTTTGCCGGGCGTTTTTACATGCCATTTCGGTGAGCTTTTTCTTATCGCCGCGCTTTGGGCAACGAACCAACACCTTGCGGCCGGATTTCCGGCTGAGCCACCTGCTCAAAAGCTCGGCATCTGCCGGTTCATAGCAGGTGTATATCATTTTGGGGATATCCTGCTCATCGGCATAAAACTGCTGGATAAAGGTTGAACAAAGCTGCGCCTCCTCCGCCTCGCCGGTTTTGTGCAGAACAGTGCTGTGGCGGCCGATTAAGCGACCGCGCCTGATAAAAAATACAACGGCATAGGTTTTATGCTCCTGCCGATAAAATCCAATCACATCCTCATCTGCCTGCCTGTCAGAAATGATTTTCTGCTTTTCCTCTATCTTTTTGATACTGGCTATTTTATCACGGATTAAGGCCGCCTTTTCAAATTCCATTGCGTCGGACGCTACCAGCATTTCTTCTTCCATTTGCCTGATCACTGTTTCGTGATCGCCCTCTAAAAACGCACAGGCGCGCGCTATCATCTTTCGATATTCTTCCCTCGTAATCGGCTGCTCACAAGGCGCAATACATTGGCCTATATGCGCATTTAAACATGCTCTCTTCTTCCCCATATCGGCAGGCATTTTCAAATTGCAATCAGGCAGACGAAACAGCTTACAAGTCATGTTAATGGCCTCGCGGACAGCAAAGCTGCTTGTATAAGGACCAAAATATTTAGAGCCATCTTTTTGCATTTTACGCGCTAAAAATATTTTCGGATAATCATCGCGCAATGTCACCTTAATATAGGGGTAATGTTTATCGTCTTTTAAAAGAATGTTATAGTAGGGCTTATATTTTTTAATCAGATTACACTCTAAAATCAAAGCTTCAATTTCGCTGTCAGTGATAATATATTCAAAGCTTTCAATATTGGCCACCATGGCACGGACTTTGGGTGTATGATTCTGAATCCCTGTAAAATACTGCTTGATTCTGTTTTTTAAAATCTTTGCTTTGCCGACGTAAATCACAGTGCCGTCTGCATCCTTCATCAAATACACGCCCGGTTCTTCCGGCAGATTGAGTAATTTTTCTTTATCCATACACGGCACCTCCTTTACGATACAGAAAAAGGCTGCAGCAAACCTCTCGCTTTACCGCAGCCTCTGTTCTCATTTTATTCGTCAAAATTTGCACCAATCAAAGCAGCTAACGCTTCGACAGCTTCCTGCTCATCAGGACCATCAGCAATCACGGCAATGTGAGTGCCCTTGGTAATTCCCAAAGAAAGAACGCCTAATAAACTTTTTGCATTGACACGGCGGTCATTCTTCTCCACCCATATACTCGATTTAAATTCATTTGATTTCTGAATGAAAAACGTAGCGGGTCTTGCGTGGAGACCAACCTGATTTTGCACTACAACATCTTTTGAAACCATGTACACCGCTCCTTATTCATAAAGCTCTGACGAGACATGCTTAGCTTATATATAGATAATACTAAACTTTCAGCCTTCTGTCAATATCTAATTTGCAAATTTTATTTAGAAGCTCAAACGTTCTTCAATGTATGCACGAACTTCTTCAAGCTTCAGGGTTACCTGCTCCATAGTGTCGCGATCACGAATGGTAACGGTTCCCTGTTCCGGACTGTCAAAGTCATAGGTAATACAGAAGGGGGTACCGATTTCATCCTGTCTGCGATATCTCTTACCGATGCTGCCGGCTTCGTCATATTCACAAACAAAGTATTTGGAAAGTTCCTGATGTAGAGCCATAGCTCCTTCAGAAAGCTTTTTAGAAAGCGGCAGAACAGCTGCTTTAACCGGGGCAATCGCAGGATGGAAACGCATTACCACACGAGTATCGTTATCGCCAATAGCTTCTTCATCATAAGCTTCTGTTAAGAATGCCAAGGTTACACGATCAGCACCCAAGGAAGGTTCAATACAATAGGGAATGTATTTTTCATTTGTGATAGGATCTGTATATTCAAAGTTTTCGCCGGAATGGGTTGCATGCTGCTTTAAGTCAAAGTCAGTACGGTCAGCAATACCCCACAATTCGCCCCAACCAAAGGGGAACATAAATTCAATGTCGGTTGTGGCATTACTGTAGTGTGACAGTTCTTCAGGAGAATGGTCACGCAACTTTAAGTTTTCTAACTTGATATTTAAAGAAAGCAGCCAGTTTACGCAGTAATCTTTCCAGTATGCAAACCATTTTAAATCTTCGCCGGGCGCGCAGAAGAATTCAAGCTCCATCTGTTCGAATTCACGAATACGGAAGATAAAGTTACCGGGCGTAATTTCGTTACGGAAGGATTTACCAACCTGACCAATACCAAACGGTACCTTCTTACGAGTGGTACGCTGTACGTTCTTAAAGTTTACGAAAATACCCTGAGCCGTTTCAGGACGCAGATACAACTCTGAAGTGCTGTCTTCTGTAACACCCTGGAAGGTTTTAAACATTAAGTTAAACTTTCTGATATCGGTGAAGTTCTTTTTACCGCATTTAGGGCAAACAACATCGTGCTCATTGATGAATTCAAGCATTTTTTCATTGCTCCAACCATCAACAGTAGCGGGCTCGCCTTTAGCTTTTAAATAGTCTTCAATCAAATTATCTGCACGGTGACGCGCTTTACATTCGCGGCAATCCATCAAAGGATCAGAGAATCCGCCAACATGGCCGGATGCTACCCATGTTTGAGAGTTCATCAAAATAGCTGCATCAAGACCTACGTTGTAAGGAGATTCCTGAATAAATTTTTTCCACCATGCTCTTTTAATGTTGTTTTTCAGTTCAACACCCAGCGGGCCGTAATCCCAGGCATTCGCCAAACCACCATAGATTTCAGAGCCGGGATACACAAAACCTCTACCCTTACAAAGAGCAACGATTTTTTCCATTGTTTTTTCTGAATTATTCATATATAGCCTCCGCTTCTATGTGTTTTACCTAAAAACACACATATTCATTCATTAATTCAAGCACTATTCTATTACTATATCTTTTTTTGCAGATTTTGTCAATAGTTTAACAGAAAAAAGTCGCATATTTCCTTAAATTCTACCACTTTAACACAGGAAGCAATAAAGAGGCTGTAGCATTTCGCTACAGCCTCTTTATAGTAAGGGATGCCCCTTTATTTATTCCAGGAAACGAGTACGTAAGCCACGTCTTTAGAATCTACAACGCCGTCACGGTTTAAGTCATATTCAACATATTCCCATGCCTTGGTTGTATCATCTGTTTTTTCAGCAAAGTGAGAAACCACAGCAGAAAGGTCATAAATGTTGATGTGATTATCTGCCAGGATATCGCCTGCTAAGAAGGTTGTGAAGGTGCTGTATTCACCCTTCTCTACATCGGTTGCCTTGTCCATCACGTTGTTCCAGAAGTACAGCTCCTTATCCGTAGCCATGTTCACAGCGTAACGAGCGGTTCTGTAACCCTCACCGGATACGGTTACGGTGTAGGTTCTGTTCACA
>SVKI01000014.1 GCA_015068555.1 Oscillospiraceae bacterium
TCTGCGCCATGCAGGCTGCGAACGCCTTCGATTTCTATGCGGGCAGTGCCAGCACCGCGAATTTTGGCTCCCATGGCATTTAAAAAGTTTGCCAGGTCAGTAATTTCGGGTTCTTGTGCCACGTTTTCTACAACTGTGATTCCATCTGACAGGCAAGAGGCCAGCATGATGTTTTCCGTAGCGCCGACGCTGGGGAAGTCAAGTGATAATCGGGCACTCCTGAAATGGCGTCCTGAGGCATATAAATAGCCTTTTTTTTCACGGATTCTGCAGCCTGATTCCTGCAGAGCTTTAATATGTAGGTCGATGGGTCTGGGGCCTAATTCACAACCGCCCGGCATGGAAATTTTCGCCTTGTGCTTGCGAGCTAAAATGGCACCCATAAAAATAATGGAAGAGCGGAGCTCCCGCATCAAACGCTCAGGGATGCGGTGACCCACATGTCCGCGGGCGTCAATGGTTAGAGTAGAGGCATTTCGGCTGACTTTAACCCCTAATTCTTTTAAAATTTCAATTGTGATGGTAACATCTTTTAGTGACGGGCAGTTTTTAATAACGCTCACACCGTTATCGCAACAAATGGTAGCGGCGAGAATCGGTAAAACGGCATTTTTTGCACCCTGAACGGGGATTGTGCCACTTAGCGGTTTGCCGCCTTCAATGATGAAACTGCTCATACATTACACCTCCTGATAGTGCAAAGAAAAATCTTTACAATATCATCATATGCAGGTGTAACAAAATTGTCACTCTTTAGAGGGGCTCAGGGAGCAGACTACCTCGCAAATGCGGGCTGTACCATCTGTAATGCCTATTTTTTTGGCACATGCGCCCATTTTGGTAATCTGCTCCGGGTGTGATATGATGGTGTGTATAGCTTGCAACAAGGTATCGCCGGAGAGCTCGGTTTCCGGCAATAAAATAGCAGCTCCGGCATCTTCTAAGTTTTTCGCGTTGTAGGTCTGGTGATCGTGTGCTACATTGGGTGAAGGAATTAAAACAGAGGGTTTGCCCAACGCGCAAAGTTCACTTACGGTTAAAGCACCCGCACGGCCGATAACTGCATCAGCGGCAGCCATGACAAGATCCATGCGGTCAATATAGGGCAGAATGCGAACGGAGTCACGTTGTTTTTGCAATTTCTTCTGTACCGTATCGTAATAGCGCTGACCGGTACCCAGCAAAAATTGGAAATGAGAAGTGTCGTGCTGATTTAGAAAATTAGTCACAGCATCATTGAGTTTGGCAGCACCTAAGCTACCACCAAATGCCACGACGAAGGGGCGTTCGTCTAAATCGAGCATTTGACGGGCCTCCTCTTTCGATATAGAGAACAGATTCTCTCGCAAGGGATTACCTGTCAGAACACACTTTTTGCGGTAAGATTCTTTCAGGTAGTTTGTTGTTTCGGCGAAGCTGATGCAGATTTTATCGGCCTTAGCTGCAGAAAGCTTCACCGTGACGCCGGGAATGACGTTCTGCTCGTGTATCACGATGGGGACGCCTGAGCTGTGTGCGGCAAAAACGATAGGGGCGCACACATATCCGCTTGTGGCAATCACCACATCGGGTGCAAATTCCTTTATAATCTGTTTTGCCCTCTTGCAGGCCGTAATAAACTGCTTGATGACGAAAACATTTTTAAATGTAAGACGGCGGATTAAGCCGCTTACTTCTATATATTCAATGGGAAATCCTGCATCGGGCACAAGCTTGCTTTCGATTCCGCGGCGCGTGCCAATGAAGAGAATGTCTGCATGCTTGTTCCGTTTTAAATAATCAGCTGCCGCTAAAGCAGGGTTTACATGGCCGGCCGTGCCGCCGCCTGAGAGTAATACCTTCATGCAATCAAATCCTTTTACGATGATATGGTTTGTGTTTTATATTTCGAGACGTTTAAAACGATGCCCATGGCCGCCATCAAAAAGACCAGGGATGAACCACCAGCAGAGAAGAAGGGCAGAGGGATACCTGTCGTGGGAATGCTGGAAGTGACAACGGCGATGTTGAGCACAACCTGCACACCAACCAGGGCCATAATACCTATCACCAAAAGGCTGGCAAAGGTATCAGGCGCATTGATTGCAATTTTCATGCCGCGCCACAAAAGTGTCGCAAATAAAATTAAAATGGCAATAGCACCTATGAGACCGAGCTCTTCACAGACAACGGAGAAAATGAAGTCGTTTTGTGGCTCGGCAATATACATATACTTTTGGCGGGAATTGCCAAATCCCAAGCCGAATAGACCACCCGAGCCGATGGCGTAGAGAGACTGGATAATTTGCCAACCGGCGCCTAACATATCAGCAAAGGGGTCTAAAAATGTTGTGAGACGTTTTAATCTGTAAGGCTCTAAAATAACCATCATGGTGCCGCCAAAAGCAACGGGTGCCGCGATTAACATAAAATAACGGAGTTTTGCACCTGCAACGAGCAACATGATAACAAGGGTTAAACCGATGATAATACAAATGGAAAAGTGGGGCTGCAAAAGCAGAAGTCCCATAAAAATACCAATAATGATCCAGTAGCGGATTAAAAATTTAAATTCCTTAATTTTGTTTTTAATTTGAGAAAGGCTTGCTGCAAAATAAATGATGAGAGCAAGCTTTGCGACCTCTGATGGCTGAAACGACAAACTGCCAAAGCCTAACCATCGTTTGGCGCCTTTGACCTCCATGCCGATGATTAAAACGGCAACCAAAAGCAAAAAGCTGACAACTAAAATAGGCAAGGCCAACCTCTTATAACGACGGTAGTCGAAATTAGCAGTAAAAACCATGGCGACAACGCCAAGTGCCGTCCATATCATCTGCTTTTTAATGAAATACAGGCCGTCGCCATAATAATAGTAGGCAGATGGATAACTTGCTGAAAAAACCATTAAAAGCCCTAAAGCAAGGAGCGTGATGACGGTCACTAAAAAGCCGAAATCATATCCGATTTTAGAGCGTTTGGTTTTGGATATTTGTTTGTTAGCGACCTGTGTGTGGCTGATCTGCGTACGCACAGGCGATCACCCCTTTTACAGTATTGTCATCATGGAAACAAATGCCAGGATACATAAAAATAGTGTTGTCGTACTAAACAGGAGCACAATTTTTCTTTCTGTATATCCGCACATCTCATAATGGTGATGCAAAGGACTCATTTTGAAAATGCGTTTACCGGTGGTTTTAAAGGAGATAACCTGCAAAATTACTGACAGGGTTTCGATTAAATAGACACCGCCGGCAATAATCAAAAACAACGGCATACCCAGGCAGGAAGCACAAACGGCAATAGCACCGCCCAAGAAAAGCGAACCTGTATCACCCATGAAAACTTTTGCCGGATGTGCGTTGAACACTAAAAAGGAAGCACAAGCACCGGCAACAGCTACGATAAACCAGCCGACAGAAACGGACTTGAGTAATACGGCGCAGACAGTGAAGAATATGCTTACGATTAGAGTGATTGAACTTGCAAGTCCGTCAAGACCATCGGTAAGATTCACGCTGTTGACAACGGAAAGCTGCACGAGCACCGTCAGCGGAATGATCCAGAAACCAATATCTATGGCTGATTTTACAAAGGGGATATATATCTCGCCGGTGAGATAACCCATGTGGTTTAATAAGAGGGCGCTAAGGATAGCCACCAAAAGCTGCGAGGAAAACTTCGCCTTGGCAGAAAGACCCAGATTGCGTTTTTTAACCACCTTAATAAAATCATCCACAAAGCCGACAACGCCATATAAAAAAGCTGTGAGCAACATGATTAAAAGGTCATAACGAAGTGTTTTGCTGATTGCCATAACAAAAAGCGGGGCTAAGATGGATGCGAGCATTATGGCGATGCCGCCAATGGTTGGTGTACCGCTTTTTTTCTGATGCCAGCTGGGGCCTTCTTCACGGATGCTTTGACCGAATTTTAAGCGCCGTAAAAAGGGAATGAGAAGCGGTGTTGTAATTAAACCTATAATAATAGAAAAAGATGCAGAAAAGAAAATGTTTTGCAAAGAGATTCACTCCTTTGTAGTTCTTACATTAAGCTGTTAAACACGCTGTTACACGCTCTAAACACATGGCGCGCGAAGCCTTGACCAAAATCACATCGCCTTCTTTAGTAAATTCCTTAAGTGTATGCTTGAGTTCTTCAATTTCAGAAAAGGCAAAGACTGAGTCCGGTGCCATGCCGCCTTCTTTGGCGGCTTCGGCGATTAAAAGACCGTTTTCGCCAAGCGTGAACAGGGCATCAACCGAGAGTTTGGCGACCAAAGAGCCGATATCGCGATGAGCCTTTTCGGCATAGTCACCCAGCTCTTTAATATCACCTAAAACAGCAATTTTTCGACCGGGTTGTGCAACTAAAACGCGTAAACCGGCTTCCATGGAAGCAGGAGCAGCGTTGTAACAATCGTTGATGATTGTCAGGCCGTTTTGTTTAATAAATTCCATTCTTCGGTCACCGGGGATAAAGGCTTCCAGCGCCTTGGCGGCTTCTTTTAGAGAGACGCCGATGCTCAGACCGGCGGCACAGGCTAATAAGGCGTTTACTACATTGTGTGCGCCGGGGAAGGAAAGCCTGATGGGCTGCTTGTAACCTTCATGCACAACGGTAAAGGAAACATCGGTTGCGCTTTCCGTGATGTCACAGGCAGAAAGGTCGTGTTCCGGACTTGTGCCCACTGTTATACTGCCAATCGGGAAATCTTTACGGTGTGCCCACAGGATCGGGTCATCTCCGTTTATGATTACCTTGCCGTTTGGGCGCAGGTGGGGTAGAAACTCGGTTTTTGCCTTGTATATATTCTCTTGCGAACCGAGCTTTTCTATGTGAGACAAACCGATGTTTGTCATGATCACTATGTCAGGAGAGGCAATTTGCGCCAGACGGTCAATCTCGCCAAAGCCGCTCATGCCCATTTCGATGACAGCGGCCTCGTGATGCGCTTCTAATTGAAACAGCGTCAGGGGCAAGCCGATTTCATTGTTTAAATTGCCTTGTGTTTTTAAAACGGAAAGCTTTGTTTCTAAAACGGCGGCGGTCATCTCTTTGGCCGTTGTTTTGCCAACACTGCCTGTGATGCCGACAAGCGGCAAAGAGAAGCTACGACGGTAGTAGCCTGCCAGTGCACCAAGCGCGTGACAGGTATCAGGCACATAAATGACGGGCTTTTCGCTTTTAACCTCTTTTTTTGAGGTTAAAGTGGCAGAACAGCCTGCCTTTAGCGCGTCGTTAATAAAATCATGTGCATCAAACCGCTCTCCCACAATGGGAACAAACAAAGTGTCGGGCACAATTCTGCGCGTATCTGTGCATATGCCGGAAATACATGTTTCTGGATTTCCGGAGAGAAGAGTGCCGCCGATAGCGGCGGCAACGGTTTGTACAGTGATGGGTTTCATATCCAATTACCCCTTTTATTGTTGAGATGAGTCCAATTTTTGAGAATCTAAAATCTCACGAATCACCTCGCGCTCATCAAAATGTTTCTTTTCCTTGCCGATGATCTGATAGGTTTCGTGACCCTTGCCGGCTAAAATAATGCAATCAGCAGGCCGGGCGTTTTCCATAGCGTAGCGAATGGCCTCACGCCTGTTTTCGATAACGGTGTAAGGACAATCTGTCTCCTTCATGCCTTCTTCAATCTGCCGGATGATAGACATGGGTTCTTCTGTTCTGGGATTATCCGAGGTGATTATACAATAATCAGACAGTTCGCCGGCAATTCTGCCCATAATGGGGCGCTTTACAGGGTCTCTGTCGCCACCACAGCCAAACACGGTTATCACGCGGCCAGTTGCAAACCCCTTTATGGTTTTTACGATGTTTTCCAAACCATCGGGGGTGTGTGCATAGTCGATTATGATGGTGTAATCCGTACGGGTATATACGGTTTCCGCACGCCCCTTCACACCTTTGGCAACCAGCAAAGCGTCGATGACTTTTTGCAAGGAAAAT
This sequence comes from Oscillospiraceae bacterium, assembly GCA_015068555.1. Taxonomy (GTDB): domain Bacteria; phylum Bacillota; class Clostridia; order UBA1381; family UBA9506; genus UMGS755. Next base: position 5,950 of record SVKI01000014.1, read on the forward strand.
CCCAGCACTACACAAGCTGACAATGCGGCAAGTGCGTTATATACCGAAAATTTACCGGGGATACCCAAACGGGTAGACAAGGTCTGTTTTGTATCGCTTATATTGAAGATAACGCCGCGAGGAGAAATTTTAATATCCGTAGCGCGAAAATCTGCCTGTGCATCAATGCCGTATGAAAGGAGAGGGCAGGAGGCATCTGCTAAGATGCGTTTGCCGTAATCATCATCAGCATTCACAACGGCGGTTTTGCACATGTCAAAGAGCATGCGTTTGGCTTCATAATAGTTTTCCATAGTTTCGTGAAAGTCTAAATGGTCTTGCGTTAAATTGGTAAAGACGGCTACCTCAAAGGTGATGCCAAACACGCGATGTAAATACAAGGAATGGGAGGAAACCTCCATAACGGTGTACTCGACACCCTCGCGCACCATTTCATCAAATAAAGCAAACAGTTCTAAAGACTCGGGTGTGGTACGTTCAGCGGGCAGAATGCGGCCACCGATTCTGTTTTCATTTGTGCCGATTAGGCCGACGGTCTTTCCGTCAAACTCCAAAACGCTTTGGATTAGGGTTGTAACGGTGGTTTTTCCGTTTGTGCCGGTGACGGCTATTAATTTTAATTTTCGTTCAGGATGATCGTAAAAGCACGCGGCCACCTGTGCCATGGCCTTACGCGTATCGTCAACATAAAACACGGGTACTTCACATTCGGGGAGGGGGTCTTGTGCTAAAATAGCAACTGCACCATTTTGAATTGCACTTTTTGCATAGTTGTGACCGTCGGCAACATAGCCCTTAATGCATATGAACAAGCTACCTGGTACAACGCGCCTTGAATCATAGGCGATGTTTGTAATTTCGATATCCTGCTGTATGGGGCTACGTAGTGTGACATCGGCAAAAAGCTTACTGAGATTCATGTGCATGGCTCCCTTCTGTGACTTGTGCAATGTATATTGTTTTAATCAACATCCAAATATCGGAACTGGACTTCTATGATAGTGCCTTCTTCCACTTCTGTTCCCGGGTCAGGCGATTGACTGTCGGACACCGTCATATTGCCGGCGTTTCCTGTTGCAGCGGCACCGGCAATGGATAAATTGAGCCTGTGTTCTGCGAGAATAGACTGTACCTCGCCCACGGAAAGATTTGTTACGTCGGGCACCGTGACATAGTTTGAGGTGCTGTCTTCTGTATATAAGATAACAATGGAGCCACCGGATATGGTAGAACCTGCCTTGGGCATTTGCTCCTTGATGGTTTCGCCGTTTCCAACGATGCGGTAATTGAGTTGTTCGTTTGTCAAGTTCTTAATCGCATTGCTGCGGGAAAGACCCTTTACGTTGGGAACAGATACATCTAAGTTTTGCTTTTCTTCTTCGGTGTACTGGGGTTCTACATCCATGTAACGGAGTGTATCCTCCAGAATTTTGCCAACGACCGGTGCGGCAATGGCACCGCCGTAATACTGGCCGTTTGAGGGTTCATCAAGCACCACAAGACAGGCAACCTTCGGGTCATTTGCCGGAGCAAATGCAATGAAGGATGCAATATATTTCTGGCTGCCACGCGGTACTTTTTCAGAAGTGCCGGTTTTGCCGGCAACGCGATAGCCTTTGATATAGGCATTCTGACCGGTACCGTTTGCAACGGTGTTTTCCAGCATCGCACACATTTGTTCGGAGGTTTTTTGGGAAATAACCTGTCGTACAACGGTGGGGTCTGTTTTTTTGACAACATTACCGCTGTTGTCGACCAGTTCTTTAACTAAATAGGGTTTCATCAATTTACCGCCATTTGCAACGGCACCAACAGCTGCCATCAATTGAAGCGGTGTAACCTTTGGTCCCTGACCGAAAGATGCGGTTGCAAGCTCAACCTCGTTATAGCTTTCGTCAGCGTAAAAAATACCGGAAGCCTCACCGGGAAGGTCGAAGCCTGTCGTATCTAAAAAGCCAAAGGCTTTATAGTATTCTTTGAATTTTTCTTTTCCAACCAACTGACCCACTTCGATAAAAGCGGGGTTGCAGGAATTTTTAACCGCGTCGGCAAAGGTTTGACTGCCGTGGCCATCGCGGTGGGAACAACCGATGTTGTAATTTTCCACTTTTTTTGAGCCGGAGCAGAAGAAGGTTGAATCGGGTGTGATTAAGCCTTCTTCTAAGGCCATGCAACCGGTGATGATTTTGAAACAGGATCCGGGTTCATAGGAATCCACAACCGCTTTGTTACGCCACATTTTTTGCAGGGCGTTGGAATTTGCTTCGCGGCGTTCATCATCGTTTGCAATGCTCTGAATGTCGGCGCTTACGTCCTCCGGCAGTGTAAACGGGTCATTTAAGTCGAAGTCTGGTTTTGTGGCCATAGCTAAAATTTCACCGGTTTTAACATCCGACACAATGGCGCAGGCACCGGCTTGTACTTTTTCATCATAATAAGCCTGCTCTAAATGCTTTTCGGCAAAATGCTGGACCACTTCATCAATTGTCAGCACAACATTGATACCATTTTCGGGGTCAATGTGTTTTTCTTCTTTAAAGGGCATGTCGGTCTCTAAGGCGTTTTTCAGGGCTATAACACGGCCGGGAGCACCCTTTAGTTCTTCTTCGTATTCAGCCTCGATGCCGCCTAAGCCCTGGTTATCGTTACCCACAAAACCTAAAATATGTGAGGCGAAATTCCCGTAGGGGTAGTAGCGCTTGGCATCTTCCTGCAGATAGACGCCTGTTAAGTCCAGCTCTCTTACAGCGGTGACAACATCGTCTTCAATACGGCGCTTAATGGTTACATGATTGGTCTTTTTATTAAGTAATGTTACGATTTCTTCTGTATCCATTTCCAAAACAGAAGCAAGTTTAACTGCTATTTCGCCAATGTCCTTCTTTGATTTTTGTATCTCGTTAGGGTTTGCAGTGACGGTGTGTGCCGTAGAGCTTTGGGCAAGCGTTTTGTAATTTCTGTCCAAAATAGCACCTCTGTGGGAAGCTACCAGACTGTCACGTGTTTGCTGCTCAATGGCTTTTTGCTTTAAGTCAGACCCTTGTATAAGCTGTAAAAAAACAAGCCTTACGCCAAGTAATGACAACAAAACGGCAAAGGCTATAAATGCGGAAAGTATGCGAATTCTGAATTTTCGTTTTGGTACAGTTTGGTTCATGGTTTTACAGGGAACTCCCATAGCTCCTTTTTAGAGTTGATACTATACATATATAGTGAGGGTTTAATCGAAATATGCCATCAGACCTTTTAAAAAGTTAGCTGTTTGGCTAAAGAACGAAAAGCCGTTTTCGGCCGTCCGCTCCACGTAATCAACCTGATCAATGTTGATATATACCGTCTGGTGTTTTTCGGCGGGGAGCATCCGCAACTCGTTGCGGGCGATGCTTTCCACCTTATCAAGGTCTAAAGAACGGTCAATTTCAAATTGTAATTTTTCGTTGGAGGCAATTAAAGCTTCCAACTCGCTTTGTTTTTTTTCTATCGTGGCGGTTTTATCAGTCAGCATAACACCGCGTAGCAGGACAATGAACGCAAAGGCGACTACCAACATGATTTTGGAAATGCCGGCAAGACGGTTGCGTCTGACGGCGGTGCGTTCCGGCTTGTTTGATACCTTAATTCTGACATTAGAGGAGGTTTGCGGGAATGCAGAAGGATATGTTGTGCGAACGGCGTTGTCATAGTCGTAGGCTAAATTGGCTCTTGTGTTCAACTGTACTCACTCCTCTTCGTAATACTTATATTTTTAAAGATTCTTTTCAAACACTCTGAGTTTTGCGCTTCTTGCGCGGGGGTTGGCTTCAAGTTCGTGCTCGTCCGGCAAGATAGGCTTTCGTGTGATGACCTTGCCGACGCTTTTTTGGCCGCAAATGCAAATGGGATAATCGGGAGGGCAAGTGCAACCCTTTTCCAACTCTCGAAATGCGGTTTTAACAATTCTGTCTTCTAAAGAATGGAAGGTGATAATAGCTAATCGTCCGCCGGGGACTAAGCTGTCAGCAAAATCGGTAACGGCTTGTTTTAAACCACCAAGTTCATTGTTAACTTCTATGCGGATGGCCTGAAAGGTTCGTTTGGCGGGGTGGGGGCCATCCTTGCGTGCGCTTTTGGGCACAGCTTTTTTAATGACTTCGACCAGTTGGCCGGTTGTTGTAATGGGGGATTGCTCACGTTCGGTTGCAATAAATGCAGCAATGCGCTTGGCCCAACGTTCTTCACCGTAAGAAAAAATTATGTCAGACAATTTTTCTTCACTGTAGGTATTGACCACATCATAAGCACTCAGTACATCGTTAGGATTCATGCGCATATCAAGTGGCGCATCATGCATGTACGAAAAGCCGCGGGAAGCTTCGTCCAGTTGATGGGAGGAAACACCTAAATCGAGTAAGGCACCATCTAACCCGCTAATTTGAAGCTCCTGCAAAACAGTTTTAACATCAAAAAAGTTGCGGTTGACCAAGGTAATCCGCTCGCCGAAAACGGAGAGACGCTCGCCGGAAACGGCGATTGCTGAAGGGTCACGATCGAAACCGATCAAGCGACCGTTTTTCAAATGGCGGGCGATTTCGCTGCTGTGACCTGCGCCGCCTAAGGTGCCGTCGGCATATATGCCGTTTTCTTTTATGCACAGAGCCTGCAGACAGGCATCCAGCATAACCGGAACATGGTGAAACTGAATGGTTGCTTCTGTCATATGCCTAACAGCTCCATTTTTTCAGATAGTTCTTCGGGACTAAAAGAATCAAGACCGTGTGTATCCTGCCAGGAATCACTGTTCCACAACTCCACGCGGTTAGATGCGCCGACTACGGTGACCTCCTTGGTCAGGCCGGCGTAGGTGCGAAGGTTTTGCGGAATCATAATGCGGCCCTGTTTATCAGGTTCGCACTCGCTGGCGCGGGCAAAGAAAAACCGCGCAAATCGACGTGCATCTTTATTGGCGATAGATACAGCATCCAATTTTGCCTTTAAACGGTCGAATTCTTCATACGGAAAGATGAAAAGACAGTTATCGAGGCCCAGAGTGATAATAAAGGTATCACCCAAATCGTCGCGGAACTTTGCCGGAACGAACATTCTGCCTTTTGCGTCAACCGTGTGTTGATATTCGCCGATAAACATACTTTTCACCACTCTTTCTGCTACTGATTTTTGCGTAATAAATCGATGCAAAAAACATTTTTTAAACCATTTCGCACCACTTTACACCATTTTTATTTAATTGTACTCCATTTTTGCTCATTTTGCAAGCTTTTTTGCAAAAAAAATTTAATTTTTTTGAAATGGAATTGCAACATACAAGATATAGTATGCGCGTTAAAAAAACCACAATATTTTCTATGGTTTTATAGAGAATTTTTTGCGATTTTGCATGCGCGATTGACAAACAAAATGGTTTTGTGTATAATAATGGAAAAAGTAAGTCTATTATTAAGGAAGGGGTTTTTAAAATGAAAAAATTTTTAAGTATGCTTTTGGTGTGTGTTTTGCTATGCATATCGGCGGTAGGTGTTTTTGCTGAAGATGTGTTAAGTGATGCAGACATTGAAGCCGGCATTATGTTGATTGATGAGGCGGCCGAAGCAGAGGAAGAGGCACTATCCGTTTTGTCTGTTTTAGGTATAGACAAGGCAGAGGTAAAAAGCATTACTTTCTCTAAAGGAGATCGTGGTTATACCACAGAGGAACCGTCAATTATTGAACTGTTTTTTGAGTTTGCCGGAGCCATTGATCTGGTTCTGCTAGAGGAATCCTTGGAATTGGAAGAAGGCGGTTATCATGTTATGCTGGAAACAGTTTCCGGCGATTTACCATCGATCTATGTATCTCCTGATGGCTATGCGGATGTATTGGATATGGATACGATCAGCGAGCCTCATGGTGGCACCTATCAGCTAACAGAACCGCTTGTTGTTTTAGAACTTTTAAAAATCTTTTTACCTGAAGAAGGTGAGATGGTTGCGGTTTCTGAGTGGGCCTATGAAATCATTGGCCGAGCCTACAGTGAAGGATTTATTCCGATGGATTTTGCCGTGGTAGATTACACTTTGCCGATTAACCGGGAAGATTTTTGCAAACTGGCTTCTGTGATGCTTGCTAAATGTGGCGTATCTAAGGATGTAACCGGCAAAAATCCGTTTACCGATACAAACAGCGAGGTGGCAATTGAACTATTTGAGTTAGGGATTATCAAGGGTAAAAGCGAAACAGAATTTGCGCCGGCTGATGTGTTGACCCGCGAAGAGGCTGCTACTATTTTGTGCAGAATGGCTGCTTTATTGGGCGATGAAACAAAACCTGCAGAAGATGTTTTGTATGCTGATGATACAGCTATTTCCGACTGGGCAAAAGATAGCGTGTATGTGATGCGTGCATTAGGCGTTATGCAGGGCACAAGTGAAACAGAGTTCGCGCCAAAAATGCAGTATACAGCAGAACAGGCTGTTGCTACGATGCTCAGACTGTATGATACATTGCAGGCAGAATAACAGGATTATGTGTTGCAAAAAGGCTGTAGCAGGATGCTACAGCCTTTTTGTATATCGTAAGTAAACGGTGAAGCAAGACAGAAAAATACATATTAGAGAAAAAATGAAAATTATTTCTTGCTTCTGGATGAAAAAGGTGATACAATATAATAGAATGCCTGTGTCTTGCTCTGTTGTATCAGGCGTTTAGCTGTCAACCTGCTGTCACAAAGGCAGGAACATATAGTTTGTTAGGAAGTTTGATTATGAACGAAACAATAACTTTACCGGAGGGAGCGGTTTACTACGGCGGTCACTACGATGTGGTGGTCATCGGCGGTGGTCATGCCGGTTGTGAGGCAGCGCTTGCCAGCAGCCGTTTAGGCATGCAAACCATCCTTTTTGCCATTAATTTAGACACCATTGCCAACATGCCCTGTAACCCTTCTATCGGCGGTACGGCCAAGGGTCATCTCGTGCGTGAAATCGATGCATTGGGGGGCGAAATGGGTCGCGTGGCAGACCAAACATTTTTGCAGTCGCGCATTTTAAACAGGGGAAAGGGTCCTGCCGTGTACTCGTTGCGTGTGCAATCTGACCGCCGTGCCTATCAGGCGGCGATGAAGCATGTTTTAGAGCAAACAGATAACCTCGATGTGAAGCAGGCAGAGGTAACAAAACTGCATGTGAAAGATGGCCATGTAGAGGGTGTGACGATTCATACAGGGGCTTATTACACGGCTTCTTGCGTGATTTTAGCAACCGGTACCTTTTTAAAGGGAAGAATCATCATTGGCGATGTTTCGTACAGCGGTGGACCGGATGGCTTGTTCCCCGCCAACAGCTTATCGGAAAGTTTATTAGATTGCGGGGTTCAGTTGCGTCGCTTTAAAACAGGAACGCCTGCCCGCGTGAACAGAAAGAGTATTGATTTTTCGAAGATGGAAGAGCAATTGGGCGATGAAGTGATTACGCCGTTTTCGTTTGAAACGAAGGATCCCGGCGTTAATAAAGTAAGCTGCCATTTGACGTATACAAATGCGCAGACCCATCAGGTGATTCGTGATAATTTGCACCGTTCGCCTTTATATGGCGGTAAAATTGAGGGGATCGGCCCTAGGTATTGCCCGTCGATTGAGGATAAGGTGGTTCGTTTTGCAGATAAAGAGCGCCATCAGGTGTTTATTGAGCCCATGGGCGAGAACACCGAGGAAATGTATGTGCAGGGCATGTCGAGCAGCTTGCCGGAGGATGTACAGCTGGCTATGTTGCGCACCATCAGCGGCCTTGAAAATGTGAAAATGATGCGAACGGCTTATGCCATAGAATATGACTGCATCGACCCGACCTCGCTTTTACCTACGCTTGAATTTAAGCAAATCCGCGGCCTTTACGGCGCCGGCCAGTTTAACGGCAGTTCCGGCTATGAAGAAGCGGCCGCCCAGGGCCTTGTGGCAGGTGTCAATGCCGCTTTGAAATTGCAGGGTAAGGAACCCTTGGTGCTTGACCGTTCCGGCAGCTATATCGGCACGTTGGTGGATGATTTGGTCACAAAGGGAACGCCTGAACCTTACCGAATGATGACCTCGCGCTCAGAATATCGCCTGTTGCTACGGCAGGATAATGCCGATTTGCGTTTGACGCCGATTGGCTATAAAATCGGACTTATCAGTGCAGAACGATATGAACGGTTCTTGCAGAAAAAAGCGGCTATTGAAGAAGAAATAAGCCGCCTGCAGGGTATTGTGGTTCCGCCTTCTGATACGGTTTTAGAATTTTTAAAAAATCATGGTTCAGCCACGATTACAACGGGCATTCGAATGAGCGATTTGCTCAAACGCCCTGAATTTACATATGAAATGCTGGCTGAGCTGGATGCAGAAAGACCGCATCTTACGCCGACAGAAGCTGAACAGGTGGAAATTCAGATTAAATATGAGGGCTACATCAACCGTCAGCTCAGGCAGGTAGAAGCCTTCCGGCGCATGGAAGACAAGCTGTTAGACGAGAATTTAGATTATGATAAAATCGACGGTTTGCGCATTGAAGCGCGCCAGAAACTGGCTAAAATCAAGCCGCGCTCGGTGGGACAGGCCAGTCGTATTTCAGGCGTGAGCCCGGCAGATATTTCAGTTTTGCTGATTTACCTTGAGCAGCAAAAGCTGCATCATTAATTTTTAATAGTAAGAAGGTTGGTATCATGAGTTCTGTTAAAAGCATGACCGGTTACGGTCGTTATGAAGTTTGTGATGCGCAGAAAAAGTTGGTTATTGATTTGCGCAGTGTGAATCACCGTTTTTGTGATATGACGGTTAAATTGCCGCGTGTGTATGCCTATATGGAAGAAAAAATTAAAGATTATGTGGGCAAACGTGTGCGTCGCGGTAAGATTGACATTTCAGTTTATTTTGAGAGCTACACCGGGCAGAACAAAATTGTTTCATTAGATCTGCCTCTTTTGCACAGCTATCATGATGCGCTCAGTGCCATTCGTGAGGAATGCAGTATTGTGGCGCCGATTGGTCTTTCTGATCTGACTCGCTTTTCTGATATTTTTATCACCCATCAGGAAGAGCAGGATCAGGATGCAATCTGGGAGATGGTGCTCGAAGGCCTAACTGCAGCCGTGGATGATTTTGAAGCCATGCGTGAGCGTGAAGGCGCCCGCCTGACCTGCGATTTGCGTCAGCATGCGGCTTCTGTTATGGCAGATCTGGCAAAAGTTGAGGAACTGGCACCCCGCGTGGTGGAAACCTATAGCGTTCGCCTGCGAGAACGCATGAAAGAGCTTTTGCAGGATGTGCCTGTGGAAGAATCCCGTTTTATGACAGAGGTTGCCCTAATGGCTGATAAACTGTGCATTGATGAAGAAATTGTTCGTTTAAAGAGCCATTTTGAAGAACTTGAAAACATTTTAAGTGAAGCAGACGGCATTGGCCGCAAACTCGACTTTTTAATTCAGGAAATGAACCGTGAGGTGAACACCATTGGCTCTAAGGCAAATGATTTGCAGATTGCCAAAATTGTGGTGAATATGAAAGCCGAGATTGAAAAACTACGCGAGCAGATTCAAAACATTGAATAAATTAAGGAGGTAACCCCCAGTGAAGCTGATTAACATAGGTTTTGGAAACACCGTTTCATCTGACCGCATGGTAGCGGTTGTATCGCCTGAATCGGCGCCGATTAAGCGTATCATTCAGGAAGCGCGCGACAGAAGCATGCTGATTGATGCAACCTACGGCCGAAGGACGAGAGCTGTTGTGATTATGGATAGTGACCACATCATTTTATCAGCGGTTCAACCTTCCACCGTTGCCAATCGCTTAAATGATAACGAAGAAGTGATAGATGATGAGGAGGTTGAAGACGATGAGTAGAGGCCTTCTGCTTGTGGTATCAGGCCCCTCCGGTGCCGGTAAGGGCACCATTTGCAAAGAGATTCTTGCAAAACGACCGGATTTGCAGCTTTCCGTCTCGGCGACAACCCGCAAGCCGAGAGAGGGAGAAGTTGACGGGAAAAGCTATTTCTTTCTGCAAGAAGAGACCTTCCGCAATATGATTGAGCAAGGCGAATTCATTGAATGGGCAAGCTTTTGCCAAAATTATTACGGAACGCCGAAAAAGGCTGTGGAAGAGCAGCTAAAGGCCGGACATGATGTAATTTTAGAGATTGAAGTGCAGGGAGCGATGCAGGTGCGGAGTAAATTCCCTGAGGCCGTTTTCATTTTTGTGTTACCGCCTTCTATTGAAGAACTTAAAAACCGCATCATCGGGCGCGGTACCGAGGCCATGCATGTGATTGAAGAACGCATGGAGCGTGCCAAAAAGGAATTTGAACAGATCGATAAATATAACTACATCCTGTTAAATGATACGGTTGAAGCGGCAACGGAAAGATTGTCTGCTATAATTGACGCAGAAAAACTCAGAATTGAACGCAATGAAGAAACAATAAAACAATTTGTTAACAATAAATGAAAGGATTGATTGTACAATGATGTTATATCCCTCTATTATGGAACTGATGGAAAAGGCCGGCAACCGTTATTCTTTGGTGATTGCAGCCTCTAAGCGTGCCAGAACCATTCTGGAAGAAAACAAAGGCGAAGACGGCAATTTAGACGGCGCAAGAAGCATCACAAAAGCAGTAGAAGAAATTGCTGGCGGCGACATGGTTGTTGTGAACGAAACCATAGAACAACAAAAGGAAAGAGAAGCAGAGGAAAAGGCCAAGGCAGACGCTTTGGAAGAAGCTGAAAAAGCAGACTACAGCGCAGAAGCAGAAGACGAAGAAGCGCAGGCTGAATAAGGGTGATAGGATTGAATATCGGTGTTGTTTCCTTAGGATGTGCCAAAAATTTGGTAGATACCGAGGTTATGTTAGGCATTTTAGGCCATGAAGGCTACCGGATTGTGTCGGATCCGGCAGAGGCGGAGGTAATTATTGTCAATACCTGTGCCTTTATTGACTCTGCCAAAGAAGAGTCGATTAACACGGTGCTTGAAATGGCGGCCTATAAAGAGGAAAAATGCCGCTTGCTGATTGTGTGCGGCTGTATGGCAGAGCGATATCATGATGAGATTATGCAGGAATTGCCTGAGGTAGATGCTGTAGTTGGTACCGGCGATTATGTAAAAATTGCAGATGTAATTCGTCGGGCGGAGCAGGGAGAAAAACCTGTTTTATACGGTCATATGAATGATGAACTGCCGGAAGAAGCACGCATGCTTTCAACGCCCGGTTATATGGCATATCTGAAAATAGCAGACGGATGTGACAATTGCTGCACCTATTGCATCATTCCTAAATTGCGCGGAAAATATCGTAGCCGACCCATGGAGGATATTGTAAGCGAAGCTCAGGAGCTGGCTGCCTCCGGCGTGAAGGAACTGATTGTCATTGCGCAGGACACCTCTCGCTATGGTATAGACTTATATGGAGCGTATAAGCTACCTGTCTTGTTGAAACAGTTATGTGCTATTGATGGCGTTCATTGGGTGCGCGTTTTATATGTCTATCCCGAAATGATTACCGATGAACTGATTGAAACATATCGTACTGAGAAAAAACTGGTGCATTATATGGATATTCCCATTCAGCATGCACATGATGCTGTGTTGAAAAAGATGGGTCGTCACCTAAATCATGAAAAGCTTGTCGCGCTACTTGAAAAACTGCGCAAGGCCATTCCTGACATGGTGCTCAGAACCACGGTGATAACAGGCTTTCCGGGTGAAACGGAGGAGGCTTTTAAGACGCTTTTATTGTTTGTTAAAACCATGCGGTTTGACAGATTAGGCGCCTTCCCTTATTCTAAAGAAGAGGGTACGCCGGCGGCGAAGCTTTCTGATCAGCTTCCGGAGGATGTTAAAGTGGCGCGGGCGGAAGAGGTGCTGCGTGTGCAGGCCGAGATTTCACTTGCCTTGCAAAATGAAAAAATCGGCACAGTGCTTGAGGTTTTAACCGAAGGCTATGACGAAGAAAGTCTAATGTACTACGGAAGAAGTGCGGGCGATGCGCCAGAGGTGGATAATACTGTATACTTTGTGGCAATGGATGAAGTTGAAATCGGCAGTTTTGTACCTGTGGAAATTTTAACAGCCGAGGAATATGAATTGGTTGGACGCATGATAACAGAGGAGGAAGAGGAATGAATACACCTAATAAATTAACCCTTTTACGCGTGCTTTTGGTACCGGTTTTTATGTTTTTTATGATGTATGATTTTGTGCCCGGTGCACGTTACATTGGTGCTGTCATTTTTATTTTGGCATCCTTGACAGACTGGTTAGATGGCTTTCTTGCCAGGAAGAACAATTTGGTGACAAATTTTGGGAAGATTATGGACCCTTTGGCTGATAAAATGCTGGTTACGGCAGCTCTTTTGTGCCTGACTGCAGAAGGAACGGCCTCTTCCTGGATCACGCTTATTATTTTGTCAAGAGAGTTTATTGTTTCGGGCATCCGCATTGCAGCTGCAGCAGAGGGCAATGTTATTGCAGCAAGCTGGTGGGGCAAAATTAAGACAGTCTGGCAGATGATTTCCATTATTATAGCGCTTGTTTTTGGTGTGAATCTGTTCGTTACGATATGCCTGTGGATAGCAGCTGTTTTAACGGTTGTTTCGGGTGTGGATTATCTTGCAAAAAATGCCAAATATCTGTCGATGAAATAAAGACACACAGAAGGAGACATGTAAGTGGAAGTTTTGCATAAAAAAGAGGGTTTTATCTGTGATATGGACGGTGTTATCTATCATGGTAACCGTATATTGCCGGGCGTGAAGGAATTCGTGAACTGGATGCAGAGAGAAAACAAACAGTTTTTGTTTTTGACAAATTCCAGCGAATATTCCCCCAGAGAATTGCAGCAAAAACTAGCGCGTATGGGGCTTGATATTGACGAAAGCCATTTTTACACAAGCGCTTTGGCAACGGCTATGTTCTTAAAAAAACAGATGCCGGGTTGCAGCGCCTACGTGATTGGCGCACCGGGACTTTTAAATGCCTTATATGATGCGGGCGTTACCATGAACGATGTAAACCCGGATTATGTGGTCGTGGGTGAAACAAGAAATTATAACTACGAAAGCGTTTTGCGTGCGGTGACACATGTGCGTAACGGTGCGCGTTTAATCGCAACGAATACGGATATGACGGCCCCCACCGAAGCAGGCATCATTCCGGCTTGTCGCGCGTTTGTGGCACCCATTGAACTGGCGTCCGGTAAATCAGCCTATTTTGTCGGCAAACCCAACCCTCTTATGATGCGCACGGGACTGAAGAAATTGGGCGTGCATTCTGAAAATGCGGTGATGATTGGTGACCGGATGGATACAGATATCATTGCCGGCGTGGAAACAGGTCTTGATACCGTTTTGGTTCTGACCGGTGTGACACAAACGGGGGATTTGGAGCAGTATCCATATCGTCCCACATATATTTTAAACAGTGTGGCAGACATTCCGCCACGGGAGAAAGAGACATCCTATTGTAAGGGTTGCATGCAGGAAGAGTAGCCTTAAGCGACCCGCTCAATATAGAAAAAAGAGCTGTGATACAGTTGCGTATCACAGCTCTTTTTTTTGCTTGTCTTACTCTTTTACTTTAATTAAAACTTCATCTAATGAGCGTTTAGGGACATTTAAAACGTCGTCCTCGGTATAAAAGTATTTAACATCTCCATTTTTCATGGCGACAGGTCGGCTTGTTTCAGCCGGATAGCCCAATGCAATCAGGTAGAGAAGATCAAGATTTTCAGGTAATTCTAAAATCTCTGTCAACCTTTGACGATTGATGGCACCCAACCAGCAACACGCAAGTCCCATTTCCTCGGCAGCTAAAAGAATCGTCATGCCGGCAGCACCGGCGTCGAGTTCAAAATTATTTTTAATCGTTGTGTCACCTAAAATGGCCAGGTAAGCGGTGGGTCGTTCACTCGGTCCAGGTGCTTTATTTTCTAAATATCCGGCCCATTTGGTGTGGTCAAAAACCCGGTTGCAAAGAGCAGGCGTTTCGATTAATGCGAATTTTAAAGGCTGTAAATTGGCACCGTAAGCGGCCATACGCGCACAGTCTGCCAGGCGAAGCAACTGCTCATGCGTGACGGGTTGAGCTGTAAAACGACGGATGCTTCTGCGAGATATAATAGCTTCATAAACCTGCATGTTCATTCTCCTTATCGTTTGCTTTTTAAAACGAGTTTTTGCAGTCGGGAAAAATCACTGTTGCGGATGGCATCTGCGGTCAGGGTGATGGATGCGCCGCACATACAGCATTCTAAAATTAAGTCGTTTTCGCGCACTTCGACATCAATCATGTTAGAGCCGCAATCGCAGTACAAGGCTTCATCATCGGAAAGCTCCTGAATTTTATCAAGCGCCTTAAGCATTGTGACGCCGTTTTTGCCCGTATGATCAAGACCGCAGGCGGAGACAACTTCGTCGATATAACTTTCGTTACGAACAACGGCCGATTGAACGCCTTCTTCGCGACCGATAAACACCAGACCGACCATCACATTGGGACAACTATATTCGGTACAGTCTTTTTTGGCAAGGCTCAAAAAGGGTAAAGAAAATTTGTGTATCTCATCACAGACAAGGCACTTTACGGAAATAATATAGCCGGCCTTGTTCTCGGATTCTACGCGCAACTCTGATTGCCCGCATTTACACTGTACGCTGACGCCTTTATTGCCTGATAATTCAAACAGCGAAAAATTTCCAAAACAAATTTCGCCGCAGCTTGCACAACGATAGGCAACCGTTCGGTTTAAATTGATAATCATGTTTGTTCCTCACTCGTTCAGGATAGTCTGCATATCAGACTCATATATCATACTACAAAACAAGAAAAAAGTAAAGATGGAAACGCTTTTTTTCTTTATTTTCGCTGCAAAAAATTCTTATATAATACATTCAGAAATATAGATTTCATATGCCTGAAAAAGCGTAAAATCAGCATTTTTTCTGAATATTGTGCAAATTGTGAAAAAAATATCAAAGTTATCGACGGCTTTCGTGTTTTTATTATGCATATTTGACACTACACAAAATAAAAGATTTGTGATATAATTTAATCTGTATGTTTATGTGTTTAATTTGATGATTTTTATATTTGGAGGGAGCATGCATATGTACAAGGTTGTGCG
Organism: Oscillospiraceae bacterium; assembly: GCA_015068555.1. GTDB lineage: Bacteria > Bacillota > Clostridia > UBA1381 > UBA9506 > UMGS755. The sequence continues at coordinate 21,076 of SVKI01000014.1, forward strand.
TAAAAAGGTTCTAAACCCAACGGTTACCCAAATGGAGATTGAGGCTCCGTTGGTTGCAGCTAAGGCAAAACCCGGCCAGTTTATTATTCTACGTGTAGATGAAGACGGAGAACGTATCCCGCTCACTGTGGCAGGAACGAACCCGGAGCAGGGAACGGTTAAAATTATTTTCCAGATTGTCGGCGGTACAACGGCAAGGCTGAATCAGAAGGAAGAAGGCGAATATATTCAGGATTTTGTTGGTCCTTTAGGACGTGCAACGCATACAGAAGGCATTAAAAAGGTTTGTATTGTAGGCGGCGGCGTTGGTTGTGCAATTGCGATGCCTGTAGCAGAGGAATTTCACCGCCTGGGTGCAGAAGTAACCAGTATTATTGGCTTCAGAGATAAAAATCTGGTTATCTTAGAGGAAGAATTTAAAGCTTGCTCTGACAACATGATTCTGATGACGGATGATGGCTCTTATGGCCGTCATGGTAACGTAACTGTACCCTTAAAAGAAATGCTGGAGGCCGGCGAGCAGTTTGATATGATCATCACCATTGGTCCTTTAATTATGATGAAATTTGTAACGCTGACAGCACAGCCGTTTGGCGTGCCCGTTACGGCTTCTATGAACCCAATTATGATTGATGGTACCGGCATGTGCGGCGGTTGTCGTTTAACCTTGAATCGCGATGGCAAGAAGATTACAAAATTTGCCTGTGTTGACGGTCCGGAATTCAACGCCTATGAAATTGATTTTGACGAAGCTATGTCAAGAGGCAGAATGTATGCAGATTTTGAACGTCATGCTTATGAAGAAACCTGTAATCTGTTTAAGAAAGCGTAAGGGAGGAAACGAAAATGGCTATTAATCCGAAAAAACAAGATATGCCCACACAGGCACCGGAAGAAAGAGCCCATAACTTTGATGAAGTGGCTTTGGGCTATACTATGGAAATGGCTGTAGGTGAAGCAGAAAGATGTTTAAACTGTAAAAATCAGCCTTGTGTAAGCGGTTGCCCTGTAAATATTGACATTCCCGATTTTATTACATTGATTAAAAATAAAGATTTTGAAGGGGCCTATCAGTCCATTACCCGTTCCTCGTCTTTGCCGGCTGTTTGCGGTCGTGTTTGCCCGCAGGAAACACAGTGTGAAAGCAAATGTACGCTGGGTATTAAGTTTGAGCCTGTCGGCATTGGCCGTCTGGAACGATTTGTGGCTGACTGGCACAATGAACATGTGGCAGAAAAACCGGTAAAACCTGCATCCAATGGTCATAAGGTTGCTATTGTGGGTTCCGGTCCTTCGGGTCTTACCTGTGCCGGAGATTTGGCGAAAAAAGGCTACGACGTTACCGTGTATGAAGCTTTACATACGGCCGGCGGTGTTTTGGTTTATGGTATTCCGGAATTCCGTTTGCCGAAATCCATTGTGGCTAAAGAAGTGGATACTTTGAAAGATTTGGGCGTACATGTTGTGCCCAATGTTGTAATTGGTAAAACGCTGACCATTGATGAGTTGTTTGATATGGGCTTTGAGGCCGTTTTTGTAGGTTCCGGAGCCGGACTTCCGAGTTTTATGGGTATTCCCGGTGAATCCTTAAAGGGCGTATATTCAGCCAATGAATTTCTGACGAGAAGCAATTTGATGAAGGCCTATCGCGAGGATTCCACCACGCCGATTATGAAGGGCGGTAAAGTGGCTGTTGTAGGTGGCGGCAATGTGGCTATGGATGCTGCCAGAACGGCGCTTCGTCTGGGTGCAGAAAAGGTTTACATAGTATATCGCCGTTCGATGGATGAGCTGCCTGCAAGACGCGAAGAGGTGGAGCATGCACAAGAAGAGGGCATTGACTTTCAGCTACTCAGAAATCCGGTTGAAATTTTGGGTTATCAGAACGAAAATGACCCGCGTGACCCGAAAAACGGCTTCGTAACCGGTATGCGCGTGTTAAAAATGGAACTGGGCGAACCCGATGAAAAGGGCAGACGCAGACCGGTTCCGGTTGAAGGCTCTGAATACGAGCTGGAGGTAGATGCTGTGATTATGTCTATCGGTACATCTCCTAATCCGTTAATTAAGGATACCACGAAGGGATTGGAAGTAAACGCCCGCGGCGGTATCATCGTGAATGAAGACGGTTTAACCTCTCGCAATGCCGTGTATGCAGGTGGCGATGCGGTAACAGGTGCTGCTACGGTTATTTCCGCTATGGGTGCCGGTAAAACGGCGGCCAAGGCCATTGATGAGTACTTAATGAATAAATAATAGGGGGAGAGAACAAGAATGAGTGAACAGTTTGATTTTTCAGTTGTTGATAAAATCGTTGCAGCGCATGAAAAAAATCAGCAGGCGATCATTTCCATCTTACAAGAAATTCAGGAACACTATCATTATCTTCCGAGGGAAGTATTTCCGTATCTTGCCAAGGAGCTTGGCATGAGCGAAGCACGCATTTTCAGCGTGGCAACTTTTTATGAGAATTTTTCTTTAGAGCCCAAGGGCAAATATGTCATTAAAATTTGTGACGGAACAGCATGCCACGTGCGCCGCTCTGTTCCTATCTTAGAAAGACTGCGCTCTGAACTGGGTCTTTCAGAGAGCAAAAAAACAACGGACGACTTAAACTTTACCGTTGAGACGGTTTCCTGTTTAGGCGCCTGCGGTCTTGCTCCGGTTCTGACGGTTAACGATGTTGTGCATTCTGCCATGACGCCGGATAAAGCCTCTGAGCTTTTAAAAACGCTGAAGGAGGAAATTGCAAATGCTTAAAAACAGAGAAGAGTTACAAGCACTGCGTGCAGAAGCGATAAAATCCTATGAAATGCAGACTAAAAAGATTATTGTTTGTGCCGGTACCGGTTGTGTGGCCGGCGGCTCTTTACATATCTTTGATGCATTGAAGGAAATGGCTGAAAGCCGCAACATTCCTGTTGCCGTTGAACTTGAGGTAGATCCGCATGATGAATCTATCGGTCTTAAGAAAAGCGGTTGTCACGGTTTTTGTGAAATGGGTCCTTTGCTTCGTATCGACCCTCAGGGTTGGTTATACACCAAGGTGCAGCTTTCTGACTGTGAAGAAATCATTGAAAAAACCGTGTTAAAAGGCGAGCTGATTGAGCGTCTTGCATACCGGAAAGACGGCATTTACTACTCCAAGCAGGAGGAAATTCCCTTCTACAAACAGCAGACTCGTGTGGTGCTGGAGCACTGCGGTAAAATTGATGCTGACTCTATTCGTGAATACATAGCCATTGGCGGTTATTCCGCTTTTGAAAAGGCGCTTTTTGATATGACACCGGATGACATTGTGGCGGAAATCAGCAAATCCAACCTGCGTGGCCGTGGCGGCGGCGGTTTCCCGGCCGGCCGCAAATGGGAGCAGGTAAAACGCCAGAAGGAACCTATGAAATACGTTGTGTGTAACGGTGACGAAGGGGACCCGGGTGCGTTTATGGACAGAAGCATTATGGAAGGCGACCCGCACAGAATGTTAGAAGGCATGATGATTGCCGGCGTGGCCTGCGGTGCCAGCGAAGGTTACATTTATGTTCGTGCGGAGTATCCCTTGGCTGTTGACAGACTCAGAAATGCCATTCGTCAGGCTGAAGAATTGGGCCTTTTGGGTGATAACATTTTAGGCACAAACTTCTCCTTCAACATGCACATCAGCCGCGGTGCCGGTGCCTTTGTTTGTGGTGAGGGTAGTGCCCTGACAGCCTCCATCGAAGGCAAACGCGGCTTCCCGCGCGTGAAACCCCCGAGAACAGTTGAACACGGCTTATTTGACAAGCCGACTGTTCTAAATAATGTTGAGACTTATGCAAACGTAGCGCAGATTATCAATAACGGTGCGGATTGGTATTTGGGCATCGGTACGGAAACCAGTGCCGGCACCAAAGCTTTTGCCTTAACCGGTAACATTGCAAACACCGGCCTGATTGAAGTGCCGATGGGTACAACCCTGCGCGAGATTATTTTTGATATTGGTGGCGGTATGCGAGGTGACGGCGAATTTAAAGCCGTACAGATTGGTGGTCCTTCGGGCGCATGTCTGACCAAAGAACACCTCGATCTGCCTCTTGATTTTGATACACTGAAGAAGGTTGGCGCCATGATTGGTTCCGGCGGTTTGGTGGTTATGGATTCTGATACCTGTATGGTTGAGGTTGCCAGATTCTTTATGAACTTTACGCAGAACGAATCCTGCGGCAAATGCGTGCCTTGTCGTGAAGGTACAAAGCGCATGCTGGGTATTCTGGAAAGAATCGTTGCCGGCGAAGGTGAAGACGGTGACATTGAGCTTCTGTTAGAACTTGCTGAAACCATTTCTGCAACAGCCTTGTGTGGCCTTGGTAAAAGTGCCCCCTCTCCCGTTGTGAGCACGATTAAAAACTTCCGTAATGAATATGAAGCTCATATTTACGATAAGCGTTGTCCGGCCGGTGCTTGCCAAAAGCTCAAGCAGATCGTGATCGATCCTGAACTTTGTAAGGGATGTTCCAAGTGTGCCCGTCAGTGTCCGGTGGATGCTATTTCCGGTAAAATCAAAGAGCCCTTCACAATTGATTTGTCAAAATGTATCCGTTGCGGAAGCTGTATTGAAGCTTGTGCATTCAAAGCGATTAAGGAGGTCTGAGTCATGGTTGAAAAACAGTATCTAACAATAGACGGAATTCCTGTTGAGATTAACGGAGAGAAAAATCTCTTAGAGCTGATTAATAAAACCGGTGTTAAAATGCCGACCTTTTGCTATCACTCTGAACTTTCAGTATACGGTGCCTGCCGTATGTGTATGGTAGAAAATGAGAGAGGCGGACTGGATGCGGCTTGTTCCACACCGCCGCGCGCCGGTATGAACATTAAAACCAATACCGAACGCCTGCGCAGATATCGTAAAAATATTCTGGAATTGCTCCTTGCAAACCACTGCCGTGATTGTACCACTTGTGAAAACAACAGCAAGTGTAAATTGCAGGATTTGGCTATGCGTTTTAATATTGAAGGCGTACGCTTTCCAAATATGGCTGTTTCCACCAAAGATGATGACACTTCCTCTTTGTGCATCACCCGCGATGCCGGTAAGTGTATCCTTTGCGGTGACTGCGTGAGAATGTGTAACGAAATTCAGAATGTAGGCGCGATTGACTTTGCATATCGCGGCTCTAACATGAAAATCAGTACAGCCTTTGGTAAGCCCCTGGCAGAAAGCCCCTGTGTGGGTTGTGGCCAGTGTGTGGCAGTTTGCCCGACAGGTGCCATTGTTGTAAAAAATGATATTGCACCCGTTTGGAAGGCAATCAGCAATCCGGAAGTTAAAACCACCGTGCAGGTAGCTCCTGCCGTAAGAGTAGCTCTTGGTAAAGAACTGGGAGTTAAAGATGGTGACGATGTGATGGGTAAAATCGTTGCTGCTCTGCACCGAATGGGCTTTGATGAAATTTATGACACATCTTTGGGCGCAGACCTGACAGTTTTGGAAGAAAGCGAAGAATTCTTGCAAAGATTGGAAAGTGATGAGAATATTCCGCTGATTACTTCCTGCTGCCCGGGCTGGATTCAGTATTGCGAAAAGAAGCATCCTGAACTTTTGTCTCATATTTCAACTTGCCGTTCACCTATGCAGATGATGGCTTCTATTTTGAAGGATCAGGCTAAGATTGCTTCCAGAAAGATGTTCCATGTGGCGGTTATGCCCTGTACCGCAAAGAAGTTTGAAGCGGCAAGAGATGAATTTACCACAGATGGACAACCTAACGTGGATGCTGTTATCACCACGCAGGAATTGATTTCCATGATTAAGGAAGCCGGCATTATGTTTGACACCTTAGAGCCGGAAGCTGTTGATATGCCTTTTGGTACCATTTCCGGTGCTGGTGTTATCTTTGGTGTAACCGGTGGTGTAACTGAGGCTGTTTTGCGTCGTGTGGCGGCTAATAAGTCCAGATCCGGTCTGCTTTCTGTTGCTAATTGCGGACAAAGGGGCATGGAAGGCATCAAGGAATTTAAGCTTATGTATGGCGAAAGAGAACTCCATATTGTCGTTGTCAGCGGTCTTAACAATGCTGAAAGTGTAATCGAGCGCGTAAAGGCCGGCGAGAAAATCGACTTTATCGAGGTTATGGCATGCCCCGGCGGTTGTATTAATGGTGGCGGTCAGCCCTTTGCTCTGGGACAAGAAAAGAATGCAAGAAGTGCAGGTCTTTATAATTCTGACAGACTTCTCAGCATTCGCAGAGCTGAAGAGAATCCGATTATGTCAACGCTTTATGGCGGTATCTTAAAAGGCAAAGTGCATGAGCTTTTACACGTGCATTATGGCAAGCATTCGGAGGAATCAAAATGATTGAATTAAGTATTTGTATTGGCAGCGCCTGCCATTTAAACGGCGCACACAATGTTGTGGCGACTTTTCAGCATTTGATTGAAAGCCACAATCTGCATGACAAGGTTAGTTTAAAGGCTTCCTTCTGTATGAAGGAATGCTCCAATTGCGGCGTTTCAGTTAAGATTAATGGTGAAGAAGAACGAATCTCTGCAGAAGAGGCAAGAACATTTTTTAAGGAAAAAGTGTTGCCGTTAGTTTCATAATGATGCAAAAGGCTATGACAAAGGAAATATTTTGTCATAGCCTTTTCTGCCGTTTTTTCATGGAACAAAAAGGATATCCACATTTTGTGTCGAAAAAGTATACAGAGTATTTTCTGTTGAGGGGGATTTAGCTTGAAAAAAAGAGTTTTGTCGCTGGTTATATGTATATGTCTGCTTTGTGGCTTTATCACGCCTGTATCGGCCATGCTTTTTGTGGAGGATGGCGAAGTTACAGACTATATTATTGAACTTACAGGCTTGCCTCTGTATGCTACAGAAGGAGAAAAAGAAGCAGAAGAGAATTTGTTCCTTCCTTTTTCTTTCTTTAGCAACCAAAACAGAGGTGATTCAAAAGAAGCCATCATAGAAGAGCAGAATGCTGTGCTGAAAAGCATTTATCAAACGTCGGGCGCTCAGGCTTACGCGACTGATGAAGAAGTTTTAGAGCCGGATGCACGCTATACCAACGTGTTTAACGGATTTTCGATGAAGCTTACTGCTGCACAGGCGGCGCATGTGGCACAGCTTGATGGTGTCAAAAATGTGGTATGTTCACGCGTGTTTGCCTTGCCAAGGCTTGCCGGTAGCACAGAGATGATTGGCGTTAACAAAGTGCCTGTTACAGATTACGACGGAACAGGTGAAGTGATTGCTGTTTTAGATACGGGCTTTGATACCGACCATCCCTTTTACGCGCTGGATCATGAAGATAAGCTGGCAATCAGTCAGGCTGATGTGGCCTCGATGACAGAAAGCCTTGGCTTTCATGCCGAACAGGCCTATGTGAACAAAAAAATCCCCTTTGCTTATGATTACGCAGACAGAGACTATACGGTAGAGGGCAATGACCATGGCACGCATGTAGCCGGCATTGCGGCAGGTAACAGTCCTGACTTTAACGGCGTAGCGCCGGAAGCGCAACTGATTTTGATGAAGGTTTTTGGTGATTCCGGGGCAGCAGAAGCAGACATTTTAGCAGCACTTGATGATTTGGTTTTATTTAAAAAAGTATCCGTGGCTAACCTGAGTCTGGGATTGGATTATATGTCGGCAGATCCGGACAGAGTAGGCGGCACGCTTGCTTATCAGGATGTGTTTTCCAGACTGGGAGAGGCCGGTATTTTGGTTAACTGTGCAGCCGGCAATGCAGGTCGTGGTAAAGACGAGGTAAATGCCATCGCCGGTCAGGCAGATTATGGCTCTCAGGGTATTCCGGCTTATTATGCAGAAGCATTTTCTGTTGGCGCTGTGATCAACACAAGCCAAAGCCTGCCTGCCTTTGCTTTAGCAGATGGAACAAAAATTGCGTATATGGCTAAGGATGCACAATTTGAAGCAAGTTTTTCTGGTGCTTATTACGAATATATGTATGTGGGCTACGGAACACCGGAGGAGATACCAGAAAGCGTTGCCGGTAAAATTGCCGTGATAGACCGTGGCAGTGTGGATGCCACAACGGGGAACCCAATGACCTTTGTGCAAAAAGAAAGGAATGCCTATGCTAAAGGTGCTGTGGGAATTGTTTTCATTAACAACAACAATGAGTATGTAATTGCGTCAACAGATGGTTTGTTGCCGTCTTGCATGATTGCGCATGCAGATGCGAATGCGATAAAAAATCAGGCAGACAAAAAGCTGACCGGCCATGGCGGTATCGAACTTTTCCCTGTGACAGGAGCCGGTAAAATGGCCGATTTCAGCGCCTGGGGCGTAGACTATAACCTGAATTTAAAACCGGAAATATCAGCGCCCGGCCAGTTTATCTATTCTTCTGTAGATGGCGGTGCCTACGGCACCAAAAGCGGTACGTCCATGGCAACACCGCACATCAGCGGTGCGACGGCGTTGCTTAACAGTTATCTTTCTGAAAGCTTTCCGGCAGTTCGTGGCACTGACAAAACCTTACTTATGCAAAAGCTGATGATGTCAACGGCAACCCCTGTTTACGCAAGTGAGGGTGTGCTTGCATCGCCGCGGCATCAGGGTGCCGGTGCGCTCAATCTTCTGGCGGCAATGCAGACAAATGCGGTGCTTTCAGGTTCTGATGGAAAAAGCAAAATCAGCCTGGGTGATGATATAGAAGATACCTTTACCCTTTCCTTCCTGGTAGAGAATATAACGGATGAAGATGTTAGCTATGATGAGATGGAACTTTTTGTTATGGCAGACGACAGCGTGCTTCGTGACGGTGTTTATTATGTGAACGGCATGCAGAACTTGACGGCATCGGCAACAGGTTTTGCACCTGTTCGGTTAGCGGCTGATGAAGCACAACAATTGACATTGCAGGTGAATCTGAATGAGGAAGAACTCTTACGGCAAGCAGAAATTTTCACCAACGGCTTTTTCATTGATGGGTTTGTGACACTTCGTGACAGCCGCGGCGTTGAAACGGAGCTGCATATTCCGTTTACGGGCTTTCGTGGAGACTGGGAAAGAATCCCTAAATTAGATAAACCGATTTGGGATGAAGACGCAGTATATGGCGAAACGGGACTCTTCTCGAAGGTTCAGAACGCAAAAGTTACTTTGGGCAGAAACTTTAGCGAGCAAAACAGCCTGCCACAGCAAAAATATGCGGCTGTTTCACCCAATGGGGACGGCGTTATGGATGATTTAACGGTCAACTTTGCACCGCTTTCTGCAGCGACCAACATTGGTATGGGTGTGTATTATAACGGTGATACGGTAGCGCATCAGAATTTTGGATTTCAGCAAAAATATAAAGGCCGCAGCATAACATTTAAACAAGCGGCCCTTTCGCAGCTGCCGGCCGGCACCTATACTGTTCGCCTGTCTGCGATAAATGACTATGATGGAAATAAGGATGAAGAAACGCTTGATATGCCTTTTGTGATTGACCTTGAAAAACCGCGTATTATTAGGATGCGTGAGTACATGCAAGGGGATAAAAAAATGCTCGACGTGGCGGCGCAGGATAATGAATATGTGATGACTGTTGTGCTTTCGGGCAGTGGGCAGAATATATATGCACACTTTGCCCCCAATGATAAGGGAGAACTCTGCCATGCAACATTTGACATTACGAATGTAGAAAGCTACACAGTTGGTGTGATGGACTATGCCGGCAACACAATGGACAGTAACAGCTTTCCTGTCGTGTCGACCATTGAGAAAAACGGACAAACCGGCAGTTACACCATCCGCTTTGCCGGAAACCTTTCTGAATCAAAAGAGGTTTTTGTGATTCCGGCCGTGTATGAAAAAGAGGGCAGGTTTTTATGTGCCGGAACGCCGACTAAGGTGACGATACCAAAGCAGGGTGATGAGGCAAGCTCGTGTACATGGAGTTTTGCTCAAAATATGCCTGCAGGTGTTAGGATAAAGCTTTTCTACTGGACGGATATGAAACATATAACACCGGCATTTAAAATGCCTGTGACAGAACAGTTGCTTAAGTAACAAACATCAAAAGGGATCGCGACAAACAGGTTGCGGTCCTTTTTTTGTGCCTTTTTTACAATAATGATAATGACGAAAAAAGGACATACTAATGGTGCATTTTACACAAAAACAAAAAAATGGTATTTTTTTGCTTGTGATTTACAAGCAGTTTTGTTATAATGATAAATGGTGAAAATTCGATTTTTGGAGATTGCTAAATTCTTACAGGTAGAAGAAAAGCCATTTCCCGAATCGTTAATAAGCCGGATAAACGGCAAAATTACATGTTGTCTGTTTTTTCTATGTTCTCCGGAAAAGCAGGCAAAAAGGAAATGCAAGGTGCATTTCTTTGTATTCTATCCAAGCAATAGGAGGTTTGCAATGAGTACAAACAACAAACTGGTCGATTTGCAAAAACGTCGTATCGCTTTAACAGCAGGCGGCGGTAAGGAAAAAACGGCCAAACAACACGATGCGGGTAAGCTCACCGCGCGTGAAAGAATCAATCTGCTTTTTGATGAGGGAAGCTTTATTGAGCTGGATGCCTTTGCAGGAGCCCGCCCCACAACATTGGGTGGCGAAGCAGAAGCTCCGTGTGATGGCGTTATTTGCGGCTATGGAACGGTTGATATGCGTCCTGTGTTTGCCTATGCACAGGATTTTACCGTATACGGTGGCTCCGTGGGTGAACTCCACGGTAAAAAGATTGCCAAGGTGATTGACATGGCAGTTAAAACAGGAGCTCCGATTGTGGGTATGTTAGATTCCGGCGGAGCAAGAATTCAAGAGGGTACCGATGCGTTAGAGGGTATGGGCCTGATTATGAAAAAAACAGCATTGGCATCCGGCGTTGTGCCGCAGATTGCCGCTGTTATGGGTCCCTGCGCCGGCGGTGCAGCAGCGGTTGCTACGCTTTCAGACTTTGTGTTTATGACGCGTGAAGCATCCACACTGTATGTGTCCGGTCCTTCTGTGATTAAAGGCACAACGGGTGAAGAGATTGACGGCAAAGCCTTAGGCGGTGCCGAGGCAAGCGAAAAGGCCGGTAATTGCCAGGTGGTTTGTGATGGCGATGAAGCGTTGATTGCAGCCGTTAAGGGCTTGCTTTCCTACCTGCCTTCTAACAATTTAGAGGATGCACCCATCGTTGATAGTGATGATTTAAATCGTATTTCCCCGGCGCTTAATGCCCTGATTCCCGATGATGATGCGGCAGGCTATGATGTGCGCGCGGCAATCGGTGAAATTGCAGATAGCGGTATCTTTTATGAAACCTCTGCAACCTATGCAACCGGTATCGTAACTGGTTTTGGTCGCATGGGCGGCGCAACGGTTGGTTTTGTGGCAAATCAAGCGGCAGAAGGCGGATTTCTGGATGGTGCAGGCGCTGAAAAGGCAACACGCTTCGTGCGTTTTTGTGATGCCTTTAACCTGCCCATTATCACCTTAACCGATACCGACGGCTATAAAGCCAGCGTATCTGAAGAACAAAACGGCCTGGCTCGCAAAATTGCAGCATTGGGTTACAGCTACGCAGAAGCAACAGTTCCTAAACTGAATGTAATTCTGCGCAAGGCTTACGGCAGCAGCTACATTGCGATGGGCAGCAAGCACATCGGTGCAGATATGGCCTTTGCGTGGCCGACGGCTCAGATTGCCGTGATGCATGCAGAAGGTGCTGCAAACATCATTTACAGAAAAGAAATGCAGACGGCTGACGACCCGCAAAAGGCTCGCGGCGAATTTGTAGAGAAGTTTAAAGAAACCTTTGCAAATCCTTATGAAGCTGCAAAACACGGTTATGTAGATGATATTATTGAACCCGAAACCACTCGTCCTAAACTGATGGCTGCTCTTTTGATGTTAGCCGGCAAACGCGAAGTGTTGCCCGCTAAAAAGCACGGCTGCATGCCTTTATAAGGCAGAAAGGACGGATAACTATGACGAATATTTTTGTTCAAGGCGGCGTGGTTGCAGTGATTGGTATCTGCACGGTTTTCGTAGTGTTGGCCATTTTGTGGGGCACTTTGGAGCTGATGCGCGTGTTCTTTACCAAGGCAGAAAAAAAGGCAAAGGAGCCGACGCCTGTGGCAGCCCCGGCAGCAACACCTGTACCGGCGGCACCTGTCCCAGTTGCTTCTGAGGAAGAAGAGCTGATAGCGGTGTTAACGGCAGCGGTTGCCGCATGTCTCGGTCAGCCTGCCAGTCGCTTCAATATTAAAAATTATCGCAGAGTGGATGGCGGCGCTCCTGTTTGGAATCGCACGGCAAGACGCGATAATCTGATAGGTTAACCAAGAGATTCAACGTGTTAAACAATGTAAGGAGGAAATTTCGATGAGAAAATTCATGATAAATGTAAATGGTAAATCTTATGAGGTAGAAGTGGAAGAACTGGGAGGCTCCTGTGCAGCTCCTGCTGTTCCTGCAGCAGTTCCTGTAGCAGCACCCGCTCCCGCAGCGGCACCTGTAGCAGCTCCTGCTCCCGCACCCGCACCCGCTGCCGGTGGAAGCGCAGGCGCTGTACAGATTACTGCACCTATGCCCGGCACCATCCTTTCCATTAAGGCAAGTGTTGGTCAGGCTGTTAAAAAAGGCGAACCCGTTGTTGTTTTAGAGGCCATGAAGATGGAAAACGAAATCGTTGCACCGCAAGACGGTACCATTGCTTCGGTTAACACAACACAGGGCGCTTCCGTGAATAACGGTGATTTGCTCCTGACCATGAACTAAGGCCAGATTCAGAAAGGGTGATTTAGTTGAGTTTATTGTTAGATGGAATCACCAGCTTTATCAGTAATACCGGGTTATCTAAAATTTTTACACCTTCTGCGGATGCCGCTTTGGTGTTTGCAGGTGTAGACTTTGGAACCATTATCATGCTGGTGGTTGCCTGTTTCTTAATTTATCTTGCCATTGGCAAGCAGTTTGAACCGCTTTTGTTATTGCCGATTTCTTTTGGCATGTTGCTTGCAAACCTGCCTTTATCAAACCTGATGCATAATGTGCTGTTTGTCGGCAGTGGTGAAGAGCACTTTGTTATGGATTTCGGTGAAATTTTGCATAACGGCGGTTTGTTAGACCTTTTGTATTTAGGTGTTAAGCTGGGCATTTATCCGTCCCTCATTTTCTTGGGCATTGGCGCGATGACTGACTTTTCACCGCTGATTGCAAATCCCAAAAGCCTGCTTTTGGGTGCAGCAGCACAGCTTGGTGTGTTTGTTGCCTTTTTTGGTGCCCTGTTTTTGGGCTTCAGCATCTATGAAGCTATGGCAATCGGCATCATCGGCGGTGCTGACGGTCCGACGGCTATTTTGGTGACCAAAACATTGGCACCTAAGCTTTTGCCGGCGATTGCGATTGCGGCTTATTCGTATATGGCGCTGATTCCCATCATTCAGCCGCCTATCATGAAGGCCTTAACAACAAAAAAAGAGCGCCTGGTTAAAATGGAGCAGCTTCGTCCTGTCAGCCGCATAGAACGCCTGGTGTTCCCAATTGTTGTTACCGTTGTTGTGGCTTTAATCGTGCCAGATGCCGTTCCGCTCGTTGGTTGCCTGATGCTTGGCAATCTGATTAAAGAAAGCGGCGTGGCAGATCGTTTATCCAAAACAGCGCAGAACGAACTGATGAATATTGTCACCATTTTCCTGGGTGTTACCGTTGGTGCAACGGCCTCTGCTGACACCTTCCTGCAACCGGAAACGCTGTTTATCGTTGTGCTGGGCTTGATTGCGTTTTCTATCAGTACAGCCGGCGGACTTATGCTTGGTAAACTGATGTATGTGCTGACGAAGGGAAAGGTAAACCCACTGATTGGTGCAGCCGGCGTTTCTGCCGTTCCGATGGCAGCGCGTGTGGCGCAAACTGTTGGCCAGAAGGAAGACCCCTCGAACTTCCTGCTCATGCATGCAATGGGTCCGAATGTGGCCGGCGTTATTGGTTCTGCTGTAGCAGCCGGTGTGTTCTTAGCTTTGGCTAAGGTTCTGTAAAAGACTATACAGTAAGCGATGCAAATAGCATCGCGGAAAGGGAATATGACTATGTCAATCAATCAAAAACCTGTTAAAATAACAGAGACTGCCCTGCGTGATGCGCATCAGTCTTTGATTGCTACCCGTATGACCACGGAAGAGATTTTGCCGATTGTGGAAAAATTAGACCAGGTGGGCTATCATTCCTTGGAGGCCTGGGGTGGCGCAACCTTTGATGCTTGCCTGCGCTTTTTAAATGAAGATCCCTGGGAGCGCTTGCGCAAGATTCGCGAAAAGGCTAAAAATACAAAACTGCAAATGCTGTTTCGCGGTCAGAACATTTTGGGTTATAAAAACTATGCCGATGACGTGGTAGAATATTTCGTTCAAAAGTCCCTGGCAAACGGCATGGACATCATCCGTATTTTTGATGCTTTAAACGACGTGCGCAACTTAGAGTGTGCCATTAATGCCTGCCGAAAGGAAGGCGGACATGTGCAGGCTGTTGTTTGCTATACCATCAGCCCTGTTCACAATGTAGAAAACTTTGTGAAGATGGCAAAGGAACTGGAAGAACGCGGTGCAGATTCTATCTGCATTAAAGATATGGCAGGTCTTTTGTTGCCCTATACAGCCTATGAGCTTGTTAAGGCCATGAAAGAAACTGTTAAAATCCCCATTCAGCTTCACACCCATTACACAAGTGGTGTCGCATCTATGACCTACTTAAAGGCGATTGAAGCCGGCGTTGACATTGTGGACTGTGCGATCTCTCCCATGTCGCTGGGTACTTCTCAGCCGCCGACAGAGCCTCTCGTAGCAACGCTGCAGGGCACGCCCTATGATACAGGCTTGAATCTTGACCTGCTTTCTGACATTGCGGATTACTTCCGTCCGCTGCGTGAAAAGTACCTGTCAGAAGGCCTGTTAAATCCCAAAATGCTGGGCGTTGATGTAAACACCTTGTTATATCAGGTGCCGGGCGGTATGCTTTCAAACCTTGTTTCTCAGCTTAAGCAGCAGGGCAAGGAAGATAAGCTTGAAGAGGTGCTTAAGGAAGTACCCCGCGTGCGCGAAGATTTAGGTTTTCCGCCTCTTGTAACACCTTCCAGCCAGATTGTGGGCACCCAGGCTGTTTTAAATGTTATCATGGGTGAACGCTACAAGATGGTAACAAAGGAAACCAAGGGTATCGTAAAGGGCGAATATGGTACGACACCTGTTCCCATCAAGGAAGAGTTTGTAAAGAAAATCATCGGCGACGAAAAGCAGATTACCTGCCGTCCTGCTGATTTGATTCAGCCCGAACTTGAGACCCTGCGTGAAAATATTAAGGAATATATCGAGCAGGATGAAGATGTTCTATCCTACGCACTCTTTGACCAGGTAGCGGTTAAGTTTTTTGAAAAACGCCGTGCAGAAAAATATAAACTGGATCAAGATTTATTAAACATGGACGAGATGACACATCCCGTTTGATGCAAATAAAAAGAACCGCAGTATATGCGGAATGTTCTTAAGGATACAAAACCCCTTGATTTCTATGAAATCAAGGGGTTTTTCAGGCCCCTTGTGTAATACCCCTTCGGGGCACGCGAGGGAGCTGTCAAATCTTTGATTTGACTGAGGGATTGTAGTTGACAACCCTTCCGTCAAAACCTATGGTTTTGCCACCTTCCCTTACACAGGGAAGGCTATATCTCTATCCT
>SVKI01000015.1 GCA_015068555.1 Oscillospiraceae bacterium
TACTTGCCTTACGCTTGTGCCTTAGCGGCTGCGGGCTTTTGTGTCTTCTTGCTTTCGGGAAGAATTTCTCCTTTATAAATCCAAACCTTTACGCCGATTTTACCATAAGTGGTGTTGGCTTCTGCAAAGCCGTAATCGATATCGGCACGAAGGGTCTGCAGGGGAATAGTACCTTCATGATAGTGCTCGGTTCTGGCGATTTCAGCACCGCCTAAACGACCTGCACAGCTGGTTTTAATACCTTTAACGCCCAGCTTCATGGCACGACCCATAACAGATTTCATAGCTTTTCTGAAAGAAATTCTCTTTTCCAGCTGCGCTGCAATGTTTTCAGCAACAAGCTGTGCGTCTGCATCGGGGCGTTTAACCTCTTCGATGTTCAGCGCGATGTTTTTGCCGGTCATGGTTTCAAGCTCTTTCTTAACTTTTTCGATTTCGCTACCGCCACGACCGATGATGATACCGGGCTTTGCTGCGAAGATGTTGATCTTAATGCGCTTTGCAGTACGCTCAATCTCGATCTTGGAAACGCCCGATGCAAATAACTTGTTCTTTAAGAACTTTCTGATGTTATAATCTTCTACTAAAAGATCACCAAACTGAGAATCCTGTGCAAACCATCTGGAATCCCAATCCTTGATGATACCGACTCTTAATCCATGCGGATTTACTTTCTGACCCAAGCTTCTTACCTCCTTTATAGTTTATTCCTTTTCTTTTAAGACCACCGTAATGTGACTGGTCCGTTTTCTGATTCTAAAGGCTCTTCCCTGCGCTCTGGGACGAATTCTCTTTAAGGTCGGGCCCTGGCAAGCAAAAATTTCTGCCACATACAGGCTGTTTACATCCATGTTGTGGTTGTTTTCTGCATTCGCAATAGCCGACTTTAAAAGCTTTTCAACAGGCTCGCTGGCTGCCTTCGGGGTGTTCTTTAAGATACCCAGTGCAACACCAACAGGCTTGTTTCTGATTAAATCTATTACAATCTTAACCTTTCTTGATGAAATGCGCGCATAGCTGAGTTTAGCTCTGGCTTCCACAAAGATTCCTCCTTCCTAAAAGGAAATAATATTTAACGTACGGACGTTTTGTTACCGGCATGTCCCTTGTAGGTTCTGGTCGGAGCGAATTCGCCCAGCTTGTGGCCTACCATGTCTTCAGATACGAAGACCGGAACATGTTTTCTACCGTCATGAACGGCAATTGTATGACTTACCATTTCAGGGAAAATGGTAGAGCTTCTTGACCAGGTTTTTACAACCTTTTTGTCACCAGACTGATTCATTGCTTCAATCTTCTTCATCAGACTTTCTGCGACGTAAGGTCCTTTTTTAATGGATCTGCCCATGTTTTCTCCTCCTTCGACCAAGTTAGCTGGCACGAGCCGCCTGCGGGCGGCTCCGCAGCGATGCGCGGCTTAGCTTAGCGTGTGCCGCGGCGCTTAACAATGAATTTATCACTAAGATTCTTTTTCTTTCTGGTCTTAAGACCCAGTGCCGGTTTGCCCCAGGGGGTAACAGGTCCGGGACGACCAATGGGAGAACGGCCTTCACCACCACCGTGGGGATGGTCATTCGGGTTCATTACAGAACCTCTAACGGTCGGACGAATGCCCATGTGACGTTTTCTACCGGCTTTACCGATAGAAATGTTTTCATGATCGAGGTTACCAACCTGACCGATGGTAGCCATGCAGTTGAGTCTGATGTAGCGAACTTCACCGGACGGAAGTCTAACCTGTGCATACTTATCTTCTTTTGCCATGAGCTGAGCAGCACCGCCCGCACTGCGGACAAGCTGACCACCCTTACCGGGCATAAGCTCGATGTTGTGAATCAAAGTACCAACGGGGATGAACTGGATCTGCATTGCGTTACCGGGCTTAATGTCAGCACCCTGGGGATCTGTTACTAAAACGTTGCCGTCGGTAACACCCAGCGGAGCCAGGAAGTAACGCTTTTCGCCATCTTCGTACTGAACCAGTGCGATGTTAGCGGAACGGTTGGGATCGTACTCGATACCGATAACGGTAGCTGCACCAACCTTATTTCTCTTAAAGTCAATGATTCTGTATTTTCTTTTATTGCCGCCGCCTCTGTGCCGAACAGTGATTCGACCGTAGCTGTTTCTGCCGCCTGTTTTGCTGAGGTTAGTCAGCAGGGAACGTTCGGGCTCACTTTTGGTGATTTCATCAAAAGTAGAAACGGTCATAAATCTTCTGGCAGGAGACGTAGGATTAAACTTTTTTGTAGGCATCCTTTTCACTCCTTACTTTTTTGGTGTCGGCATTACGCCATGCCGTCGAAAAATTCGATGGTTTTGCTGTCAGGCGTCAGCTTTACGATTGCTTTCTTCCAAGCGGGGCGTCTGCCTTCGTTGCGTCCCATGCGCTTCATTTTGCCCATCATGTTCAGCGTGTTAACGCTTTCAACCTTAACGCCGAAGATTTCTTCGATGGCCTGTTTAATCTGTACCTTATTGGCAGATTTCTTCACCTGAAAGGTGTATTTTCTATCTGCGAGCTGATTCATGCTCTGCTCGGAGATGATGGGTTTAATGATAATATCATATGCGTATGTCATTATGCATACACCTCCCCTAATTTATCGGCTGCACCCTTAGCCAGGATAACAGTGCTGCAGTTGAGCAGATCATACACGTTCAGCATGCCGATAAAGCTGGTTTTAACACCCTCAATGTTTTTAGCGCTGGCATAAACCAGGTCATTCTTTTCGGGTAATACGATCAGAGTTTTGCCGCTTACGTTCAGATTCTTCAGCATAGCTGCAATCTGCTTGGTTTTGATTTCGGGAACTGTGATTTCATCCAGTACCTTAATTTCACTTGCTGCAGCTTTTGCAGATAAAGCAGATTTCATAGCCAGTGCGCGAACCTTCTTGTTTACGCTCATAGCATAGCTTCTCGGCTTCGGCGCAAACACAACGCCACCGCCGGTCCACTGCGGAGAACGAGTGGAACCCTGTCTAGCACGACCGGTACCCTTCTGTCTCCAGGGTTTTGCGCCACCGCCGCGAACTTCTGCACGAGTCAGAGCGCTTTGTGTACCCTGTCTTTGATTGGCAAGCTGTGCTACAACAACGGTGTGAACCGCGGTTTCATTCGGCTCGATACCGAAAACTGCGTCATTCAGTTCGTAGTTGCCCAGCTCTTTGCCTTCCATATTGTATAATATCACGTTAGGCATGATACTTCCTCCTTTCAATGCAGGTCGCTTAGCGAGCCTTTACAGAATTTTTGATGACAACCATACCGCCCTTGGGGCCGGGGATGGCGCCGCGAACTGCGATGATGTTTTTCTCTGCATCAATTTTGATAACAGACAGATTCTGAATGGTAACCTTTTCAACACCCAGATGACCGGCCAGCTTCTTACCCTTCATAACACGGGAGGGAGAGGAGCAGGCGCCCATGGAACCGGGGCCTCTGTGGTAACCGGAACCGTGCGTCATAGGACCACGATGTGTGCCCCAACGCTTAACTGTACCGGCGTAACCTTTACCTTTGCTGATACCGGTTACATCAACAGAATCGCCTTCAGCGAAAATGTCGATTTTGATTTCATCGCCCACGTTCATGTCAGCAGCATTGTCTAACTTGAACTCTTTCAGGTACTTCATGTAGCCTGTGCCGGCTTTCTTGAAGTGACCCTGCAGGGGCTTTGTGGTATGTTTTTCTTTCTTTTCCAGGAAACCAACCTGAACGGCATCATAACCGTCGTTCTCAGCGGTTTTCTTCTGGATAACTCTGCACGGACCTGCTTCAATAACGGTAACAGGAATTAAAATACCGTCTTCGCCAAAAAGCTGTGTCATGCCGAGCTTTGTTCCTAAAATCGCTTTTTTCACAAAAGCACCTCCTATAAATTTGGTTATTGGTTCACCTTGCGGCGAACATGACCCGCGCTGCATTTAGCAGCAGCAGTGCCTTTTAACAAACCGGCGCCCGAAGGGCCTGGGTTTGTGAAACGCTTTAATATTTCATTTCGATGTCCACACCGGCGGGGAGCTCGATTCTCATCAGAGCATCAACCGTCTTGTTGTTGGGCAGCAAAATGTCAATCAAACGTTTGTGGGTGCGCATTTCAAACTGCTCGCGGGAGTCTTTGTACTTATGAACCGCACGCAGAATGGTTACGACCTCTTTCTTTGTGGGCAGCGGAATAGGGCCGGAAACTTTGGCTCCTGTTCTCTTGGCTGTTTCCACAATCTTCTCAGCAGACTGATCTAAAAGAACATGATCGTATGCTTTGAGTCTGATTCTGATTTTTTGACTTGTCTGTGCCATTGTCTTTCCTCCTTCTCGATTTAACGCTTCCTTATATAATAGGAAGTCTTTTTGTCTGTGCATGAAGAAACGGCTCGCCCGGACTGCCGAGGCAGCCCGTCAAAAAGCATACACACGGCCGGGTGTTTCGCTCCAGGCCATAAATAAAACCCAAAAACCTCTGTTTCTGGGCAAGTCATGCTTTTTTCGCGGTCTTCCCCATAGGAAATCCCGAACACAAACGAAAGTAAAAAAGGACAAAAAGGCAGACAGAGCCGCCCTGGTAAGCTTTTTTTCTCTCTATTTGCGTATGACTAGTCGCCCGGTTTCTTGAATCGGACATTCTCCACGGAAAAACCCGCCCTAAGGCGGCAACCTCCCGCTTCATCGTATGTCATGTCACAGCCCTTTAATGATACACTAAATAAAGAAAAAAAGCAAGTTTTTAAGCAAAAAAGTTGATAAAAATTTTTAACAAACTTTTTTATATTATTTGTCTATTTATTATGCACTTTACACACGTTCTGTCTTCTGCCAATTTTCAACCACAACTTATTGTGGTGAATAAAAATTGATCCACAATTGGGCTTAAATATATTTATTATCAACCTCAATCACCACTTCAAAACGCTTATCGTGTGCCTTTAGCCTCTCTCGTATGTCTGCTACCACAAGCGCCCTTTCCTCATTTTGCAAAGAATAAGGAACTTCTAAGTCAAAAATGAGATTGATTGTAAACTCGCCCTCAGTCATACGGAAATCATGAATACCGAATTTGCAGTTTACCTCTTGCACACACCGCAGCGTTAAGTCGCGCACAGCCTGAATACGCGCATTGTTCACGCTGATAGGGTCCATATGAATAACCATGTGTACGCCCAGCTCTTTTTGAATCTCTTTTTCCACCGCATCAATCACTTCATGGATTTTCACAATGTTTCCGTCCATAGGAACTTCTGCATGAACGGATCCCATAGAACGACCCGGGCCGTAATCATGAAGAATCAGGTCGTGCACACCCTGAATCTCCTCCTGCTCTAAAATCAATTCACAAATTCTTGCCGACATCTGCGGATCGGGCGCGGCACCAAGCAAAACCGTGATTGTTTCTTTAGCGATACCAAAACCCATCCACATAATCAGGGCGGAAATCAAAACGCCGGCAACACCGTCAACAGGAAAAGCCGTGTACAAGCCCACAACCCCCGACACCATGACAGCGAGCGTCGCCCAAACATCGTTCAGACTGTCTTGCGCCGCCGCCAGAATCAAAGACGAACAAATGGTTTTACCAATATGCCGGTTAGCAAAAAACATCCATAGCTTAATCAGTACAGAAATTCCCAAAATAGCGAATTGCAAAATACCAACCGCCGGTCTGTCGCCATGAAAAATCTTACCAACTGAGGTGCGAAACAGTTCAAAGCCCACAAGCATGATAATAAAGGAAACAATCAGCGATGCAATGTACTCCGAACGACCGTGACCGAAGGGGTGCTCTTCATCAGCATGACGACCCGCCGCCGTTACGCCGACAAGTGAGATCACCGATGCCCCCATGTCAGAAAGGTTATTAAACGCATCCGACATGATGGCGATAGACCCTGCCAATAAGCCGGCAATCAGCTTGAGCAAAAACAAAATCATATTGCATACAATACCCAAAAGGCCGGCAAGACGCCCATACGCACCGCGCACCTCCGGATTCTCTACCTCTTTATATTGCCTGATATATTTACGAATTAAAATCTGTAACATGCTTTTCTTCCTTTATATAATAGAATGGTTTGTGTATGCGCCCGTTTATTCATACTGACTCAGTGCTTCTTTCGCCAGGCGAATATAGGCCTGCTTGACAGACTCCGGCGACAGAATGGTAATATCACTTCCAAAATTCATGAGCCAGGTAAGAAACACCGGGCTGTTTTGCACCGTTACCCGAATTTCAAAGTGGCTGTCTGTCACATTGTGAAACGCAATTTCCTGGCCAAAACGGTCGAGCATAGCACCGGCCAGATGATTCTTACACCGCAAAACCACATGCTCTTCCTTGCCCCCAAACATACCGAAGGTAGCTTTGGAATAAACGGCCATGTCAAAATTTTTAAACAAGGCGCCACCCTCACGCGGTTTTTCTGTCAGGCATAGATTCTGCATTTTATCTACGCGATAATGTTTGATAATTCCTTGTTCATCATCATAGCCTATCATATAATAATTTTCATCTGCCCAGGACAGTGCCCAGGGGCTGATGCAATACAGTTTTCCGTTGTGCCGTAATTGTTTTTCTTTTCGTTCATTCCAGTCAAAATACTGAAAACTCACCTTCACATTGGTATTCAGCGCGTCATGAATATAACTTACGGCATAATAAATACTTTCATTCATAGTTTTAATGCGATTGGCAACAAAAACCTGACGCTGCAGCTGTTGCGCCTCATGCCGACTGGTTAAAGCCTCCAGCTTTTTAATGAGTTCATTGCTCTTTTTGCGCGTAATAAACTTAGAGGATTGAACCGCATCTACCAAAAGCTTTAATTCCGGCAGTTCAAATTCACGACTCACCACATGATAACAAACATTCTTCCCGCGCCTTTGTTCAATATCCAAACCAAACAGACGCAAAGTTTCCAAATCATCATACAGGGTTTTGCGCTCTGCATCTATGCCGTAATCGGAAAGCTCTGCGGCAATTTCCTGCAGGGTTAAACCGTGCTCATCATCCGTACCATTTAGCAGAATCTTCATCAAATATAAAACTTTGATTTTTTGATTGGCTCCTTTTGCCATATCGGTTCCTCCTACCATTGTCAAACTGCGTAAAACGTTCAGATCGTTCTTTTCCCACAATTTTTCTTAAAGTTATTGACTGTTATAAAAAAGTATGATATAGTATTTTCACCACACAAATCGAATAAGGCTTATTGCAAGGATGTCTTTTTTGTTTTTTGCAAAAAATGCATTCTCTATTTGTGCATGCCTTGTGATATGCCAAATGATTTGTGTGGTAGCAAACAGGAGTTATGCATTTTTAGTGCATCGACTTATGTTGGTGCACTTTTTTATTTGCTCTCTCGGTTTGAAAGCTACCACACACTTCCATCAAATCCGCTCACCCGGCGGATTTTTTCATTTTTCATAATCGTTCAAGTTTTCATACCACATCCATTCTACCACAAAAATCCTTAAAAAACAACCCGAGGGAATTGATATTTGCCCCTATGTGTAGTATAATAAAACCACTTTCCGAAAAAGGAGCAAAGACCCATGAGAATGAGAAAAAAGAAGCACTTAAAGGAGCGCCTGGCCGATTGTGCCGACCTGATCATCTCCGATATTATGCGGTATAACGGTGATATACAATCCGTTTTTCAAAATTCTAATCCCTTGCATATGGAAATCGGTTGCGGCAAAGGTGCCTTTATTTTAGAAACGGCAAAAAGGCATCCCGATATTAACTTTATCGCCGTTGAAAAAAACTATAACGTGTTGATTTTAGCCGCCGAAAAAATTAAGGATGCCGGCCTTTCCAACGTAAAGTTTATCGCCGGCGATGCCAATTTGTTGCGCGCTTTT
Organism: Oscillospiraceae bacterium; assembly: GCA_015068555.1. Classification (GTDB taxonomy): domain Bacteria; phylum Bacillota; class Clostridia; order UBA1381; family UBA9506; genus UMGS755. Next base: position 7,861 of record SVKI01000015.1, read on the forward strand.
GAAACAAGAACCAAATGCGATATTATCTATATCAACTTTTGTGACCCCTGGCACAAAAACAGCTACCGCAGGAGGCGGCTGACGCACGCGCAACACCTTATGCTGTGGGAAAAATTACTGCACGAAAACGGTGAAATACATTTTAAAACCGATAATAAAAACCTTTTTGAATTCTCGCTCAACTCCTTTTCCGAGTATGACATGAAGCTGAAAAACATCACCTTTGATTTACATAATTCAGCATATAAAGACGAGAATGTTATGACAGAATATGAAAGGCTTTTCTCCGCTCAGGGTCAACCCATTTACCGCTGCGAAGCGGCCTTTCGGCAGAAAGCAGAGTAAAAGGAGGCAGTCACGTTATTACGCGACTGCCTCCTTTTTATTCTTTACACAGTACAGCTCTTTTTTCCTTAAGCGAAGCTTTGACATCTAAAATCCGTTGATTGGAAGAACCGCGAAAGCGCAGAGAAATATCCTTTAAATCATCCACATAGCGGCCGTCAACCAGCACATCAACCAGCGACAAAAGCTGTTCCGTCACCTCGCAATGTGCATAGGAAGCCGGATTTAACAGTTCCTCAAAGGTAAAGCCGGAGTAGACCCAAACAGTTTTTTGGGGCAATTTGCTTCGCACCTTTTGCACAAAGGGAAGCAACGTCCTTTGATTCTCCGGTTCAAAAGGCTCACCGCCTAAAACCGTCAGTCCGTTTATATAGTCCGGCGCCAGCACGGCAAGCAGCCTGCTCTCGGTTTCGCTTGTAAAGGGTTCACCGTAGCTAAAATCCCAGGTCTCCGGCTGAAAGCACTTTTCGCAATGATTGGTGCATCCTGAAACAAACAGACTTACACGCACGCCGATGCCGTTGGCTATATCACAATCTTTTATTGTTCCGTAGTTCATATGTTTCTCCTACAGGTGCATAACCCGTTCTTTAATTTCCTGCGTTCGTCCCTGATTCCAATACTGCGTGCCGATGTAGCCACAGGTGCGTCGCGCCACATTCATCGTATCCTGGTCGCGATTGCCGCAGCGGGGACAGGTCCACAAAAGTTTGCCTTCGTCTTCCTGAATTTCTATCTCCCCATCCCATCCGCAAAGCTGGCAGTAATCGCTCTTTGTGTTGAGTTCTGCATACATGATGTTTTCGTAGATAAATTTAATAATTTGTAAAACAGCCTCAATATTTTGCTGCATGTTCGGCACTTCCACATAGCTGATGGCACCGCCCGAGGAAAGCGCCTGGAACTGCGCCTCAAAGCGCAGTTTCGAAAACGCGTCAATCGGTTCGGTCACATGCACATGATAGCTGTTGGTGATGTAGCCCTTATCGGTGACGCCGGGAATCACACCAAATCGGCGTTGCAGGCATTTCGCAAATTTATAGGTTGTGGATTCAAGCGGCGTACCGTAGATTCCAAAGCCGATGGTTGTTTCTGCCTTCCAGCGTTCACAGGCTGCATTCATATACTTCATAATTTCAAGAGCAAAGGGCGTGGCCAAGGGGTCTGTGTGAGATTTACCCGTCATGTAACGCACGCATTCACAAAGGCCTGCATAGCCCAGCGAGATGGTGGAATAACCGCCAACCAACAATTTATCAATTGTTTCGCCCTTCTTCAGGCGCGCGCACGCGCCATACTGCCATAAAATGGGAGCCGCATCGGAAAGAGTTCCTTTCAGCCTGTTGTGGCGACACATAAGCGCACGGTAGCACAAATCCAGTCGCTCATCAAAAATCTTCCAGAAGGCATCAATGTTGCCACCGGAAGACAGCGCAACATCAACCAGATTCAGCGTGACAACGCCCTGATTAAAGCGACCGTAAAACTTATACTGACCGTTTTCATCCTTCCAGGGAGAAAGGGCGCTGCGGCATCCCATAACCGGAAAGCAGTTTCCTTCTTTTAGTTCCTTCATTTTCTTTTCGGAGATATAGTCAGGCACTAAACGTTTGGCTGTACATTCCGCAGCCAGCTTCGTTAAATAATAATAGGGAGAATCATCATGAACATTATCTTCCTCAAGCACATAAATCAGCTTGGGGAACGCCGGCGTTACCCACACGCCCTGTTCATTTTTCACACCCTGATGGCGCTGTTTTAATACCTCTTCAATAATCAGCGCAAGATCCTTTTTTTCCTGCTCGTTTTTTGCTTCGTTCAGATACATAAAGACCGTTACAAACGGTGCCTGGCCATTGGTTGTAAGCAGGGTCACCACCTGGTATTGAATGGTTTGCACGCCGCTTTGAATTTCACGGCGCAGACGCATTTCGGTCAGGTGTGCAAGCTCTGATTCAGAAAGCGTAACACCCAGCTCAGCCGTTTCCTTGCAAAGATCGCGGTAGATGCGTTCACGGCTCACCTGCACAAAAGGCGCTAAATGCGCCAGTGAGATAGACTGACCGCCATACTGGTTAGAGGCCACCTGTGCAATAATCTGGGTTGCAATGTTACAGGCTGTTGAAAAGCTGTGCGGACGCTCAATCAGCGTGCCGGTAATGACGGTGCCGTTTTGCAGCATGTCCTCTAAATTAACCAAGTCGCAGTTATGCATATGCTGAGCATAATAATCCGTATCATGGAAGTGGATAATGCCCTCATTGTGTGCATCGGCAATATCGCGTGGCAGCAAAATGCGGTTTGATATATCGCGGGAAACCTCGCCCGCCATATAGTCACGTTGTGTCGAGTTCACGACAGGGTTCTTATTGGAATTTTCCTGCTTTGCCTCTTCATTATTGCATTCAATCAGACTCAGAATTTTATCATCGGTTGTGTTGGACTGGCGCACCAGGGCACGGGTGTAGCGGTAGGTGATATAGGCCTTGGCCACCACAAAGGCACCTTGTTCCATAATTTGATGCTCCACCATATCCTGCACTTCTTCAACGCTGGGCGAGCGACCCAGAGCAGCACATTTTTCGGCCACCGTGTCAGAAATCATGCGAATCTGCTCACTGCTCATGCGCTCTCTGGCATCAACAGCCTCGTTGGCCTTGGTAATAGCCGTCATAATCTTCGTAATATCAAATATAACTTCTGAGCCGTTTCGTTTCAAAATCTTCATTTGTAAGGCACCTCCGTAAACAACATGCGTTTTTTCTATATCTTGTGATTTTCTGTATACAATTCCATATCTTGTGTAGTGTACGAAAAATTATAGCACATCTTGTATGCAGAGTCAATAGATTTTTTTCTGTAACATAAATATAATATTTGGTATTTATCTTCCATTTTTGTACAGCAAACAATAAAAAAGCGCTTTTTTATCTGCCAAGCGCGGGCAGATAAGAAAGCGCATGTATAAAGTCTGATAGCGTATTTGCCTTTTTAATGGCTTTGGCCACCTTTTTTTCCTCCGGAAAGTTCTGCATCATGTAGGTCCACACTTCCTTGAGCTTATGAAGCGTGAAGGTTTCGCTTTCCAAAACCTGTAAATACTGTTCCGATAACAGTTTTGAAAAAGCAATCAATTCCTCTGTGGCTAAGGGCTTGCCGCCATGAATCTCTCGAAACAGCGCCGGATTTTTAACGGCGCCGCGGCCAATCATAACCCCTTCTATAGTGGGAAACTCCTCTATAATATTTTCATAATCTTCTACAGTGTAAACATTGCCGTTATAGCAAACCGGGCAGCTTGCCTGCCCCAGCGCCCGGCGGAAGACCTCTTGATCCGGCAAGCCGTTATAAAAATCCTTTTTCGTGCGCGGATGAATGATTAAACGTGACAACGGATAGCGATTATAAATTTCCATCAGGCCATCCATTTCACGGCTATCTGTATACCCCGTACGGGTTTTGACCGAAATCTTAACGGCAGAATTTTGACAAATGACATCAAAAAATCTGCATAGCCCTGCCGGGTCACTCAAAAATCCGGCACCGCGCCCTTTTTTGATGACGGTAGGCGAGGGACAGCCTAAGTTGATGTTCACCTCATCATAGCCTAAGGGCTTGATTTTTTCGACAAACTTTAAAAAGGAGTCTGCCCGGTTGGTCAACACCTGCACCTTGAGAGGAACGCCCGCATTGTGCTCCGGTAAAATGTCGCGCACATTTTTTCTGCCTATTTTTTCATTATCAGAAGGCGTCACAAAAGGCGCATAATAGGCATCGCACCCGCCAAAACAACGGGCATGAGTGGTTCTGTATGTATATGTCGTGATGCCCTCAAGCGGCGCAAAATATACCTTCACTGGCTTCACCTCGCTCTACAATAACAGCGTCCGCCTTACTGCTTAAGCGCCTTCGTTTTCCATTTGCCCAATTTATAAAAGATACCCGTTATAACAGCACCCATCACCCAAGATACCAGCAGCGAGATTTGTATACAAATGCTTTGGCCGTTGGGAAGCTCGGGCGTTCTGGTCAGATACGAAATACCATAGGCCAGGGGCACGCGGAGAACAACCGTAGTAATGAGCGAAATCCACATAGGCGTCATCGTGTCACCCGCACCGCGCATAATGCCGGAAAGGCTTTGAGTTACCGCCACGGCGATGTAGCCTACGGCCAGAATTTGCATCAGATAATAGCTTTTTTCTACCAGCTCAGCCGTATCGGTAAACACGCCCATTAAGCCTTTGCCGAAAAGAAGAATAATGACTGTTATGACGGCCGAACACAGCACGGCAATCCAAGTGCCTTGTTTGGCGCCTTTTGTCACCCTGTCATACAGGCCGGCCCCCACATTCTGACCGGCATAGGTCGTAAGCGATGCACCAAAGGAAAAGTTTGGCATCATGGCAAAGCCATCTACGCGCATCACTACCACATTGGCGGCAATGAAAAGCTCACCGAACTGGTTTGTGAGTGACTGCACCACAATCATGGCAGAAGAGAAGATAGCCTGGGTTAGACCGGAAGGCAGACCCAGACGAATAACGGTTTTTACATATTCGCCCACCGGCTTTAAATAATGCCATCCAAAATCAAAAAACTCTGTCATTCTTGCAAGCTTAAGCATGCATAAAGCAGAAGAAACAATCTGTGCGATAACCGTAGCAAGCGCCACACCGGGCACGCCCATGCCAAGGCCTGCCACAAAATAAATATCCAGCACAATGTTAATCGCAGTCGCCACCAAAAGGTACAAAAGGGCCGAAACAGAATCTCCCATCCCGCGAATGATACCGCTTAAAATGTTGTAAAACGCCATGCCGACAATACCCACAAGCGAAATAATCAGGTAGTTTGCGCAATCATCAATAATGGATGTCGGTGTGTTTAAAATTTCAAGAATCGGCCGTATAAACGGCGTTGCCACCACGACCAAAAGAACATAAGAAATGATGGTTACCGTGATGCAGTTGCCCACCGTGTAGGAAAGGCTTTCTCTGTTACGCGCACCGTAATACTGCGAAACCATAATGCTGGCACCGGTGGAAATACCAATAAAAAGCACCAGCAGCATATTAAGAATCGGCATAGCGCTACCAACGGCTGCCAGCGCATTATCGCCGACATAATTACCCACCACAATGCTGTCTACCGTACTGTAAAGCTGCTGTGCTATGTTGCCGAGCAGCATGGGCAGGGTAAATGTTATAATACTTTTCCAGGGAGCGCCCTGCGTCATATCTGTAGGCGCAAATAAATTTTTAATCATCATATCTTACCTCAATTCCAAAAAAATACCATTGTATAGTATATCATGCCCGCCGACAAAAAGCAAGATTCTTCCCAATAACTTTTCATTAAAACTAAACTCTTTTTGGTTCTTCTAAACCGTCTGTAAACAAATTTTTAATTCTCCTGTTTCGGCAATAAAAGATGTTGAAATTTGCCCCTTTCTATGATACAATTATTGTAGTAGGATGGTCTCATCTGTCCTCTGTGGCCGTATGGGCCGGAAAGGATATCATTATGAATGAAAAACAGACGCAAAATTGCAAAACGCATATGACAAGCATCGGTGGACAAGCCGTTATTGAAGGCGTTATGATGCGCGGTCCCAAGGAGATTGCCGTTGCCGTTCGCACGCCCGATAAAGGGATTATCATTGATAAAAAACCCGTGGCTTCCATCCTGCAAAAATATAAATTCTTAAAACTACCCATCATCCGCGGCGTTGTTTCATTTATCGAATCTTTAATCATGGGCACAAAAGCCCTGATGTTTTCTGCCGAACTGGTTGATATTGAAGAGGAAGAAGACAAAAAGAAAAAAGAAACCATGACCGAAGAAGAAAGAAAAGCCACTGAAGCCAAAGAGGGCAAGATGAAAAATCTTGCCATCTATTTCTCCGTGGCCATATCGTTAGTGTTTGGCGTGGGTTTGTTTATGCTGCTCCCGACCGTTGTTGTCGGCCTTGCAAGAGACTATTTGTTCAAAGGCGCAAACAACTTCTGGGTAACGTTGTTGGAAGGCGTGATTCGCATCGCTATTTTCCTGGCCTACGTCAGTCTGGTTTCCCTGATGAAGGATATCCGCCGCGTGTTTGAATATCACGGCGCCGAGCATAAAACCATTTTCTGCTATGAAAGCGGGGAAGAACTCACCGTTGAAAACGCACGCCGTTTTTCCCGTCTGCATCCCCGTTGCGGCACCAGCTTTTTGCTGATTGTGATGGTGATCAGCATTATTGTTTTCTCCTTCATTTCATGGAGCAATCCATGGCAACGACTGGGCATTCGCCTTCTTTTGCTGCCGGTTGTGGCCGGCCTTTCCTACGAGGTCATTAAATTTGCCGGCAGAAGCAAAAGCAAGTGCATGCGCCTTGTGAGCATGCCGGGCATGTGGTTGCAAAAAATAACCACGCGTGAACCGGATGACAGTCAGCTCGAAGTGGCCATTGCCTCTTTGAAGGCCGTACTGACAGACAACAGGGAGGATGACAAGTGGTAATCGGCGAAGCTCTGCAAAAAGCTACCGGAAGACTTTCAGAAAGCGGCAGTACATCGGCGCGTTTAGATGCCGAGGTGTTGTTGTCTCACCTTCTTGGGCAGGACAGAGTATATCTTGTTTTGCACAAAAACGACCCCCTTTCCCATGAAATTGAAGCGGCGTTTGAAGCGCTGCTGTGCCGTCGTATTAAGGGTGAACCCATTGCCTATCTGACGGGCAGCCGCGAATTTATGTCTCTTACTTTTTCAGTCTCGCCGGGCGTTTTAATTCCCCGCCCCGACACGGAAACATTAGCCGAATGGGCCATCTCAACATGCAGGCCTATCCAAAACCCGCGCATTTTAGATATTTGCACAGGCTCCGGAGCTCTTGCTATCAGCCTGGCACATTACCTGCCTCAAGCCGATGTCACAGCTTGTGACATCTCCCCTCATTGCTTACAAACCGCGCAGGAAAACGCTGAAAAAAACGGCGTTTCGTACCGCGTGCGCCTGCAGGCATGGGATGTTTTTGCCTCCTGTCCCCTGCGTGAGCGTTATCATTGCATTGTTTCCAACCCGCCCTATATCCCCTCTGACGTTGTACCCACCTTAGAGAGGGATGTGCGTGATTTTGAACCGGCTCTTGCATTAGATGGAGGGGAGGATGGCCTGCAATTTTACCGCAGAATCATTTCTCTGGCACCTTCTCTTTTGCAGAAGGACGGCTACCTGGCTTTTGAAGTGGGTTACGACCAGGCCGATTCAGTTGCTCACCAAATGAAGGAATCGGGCTTTTCCGAAATCAAGAAAATCCCCGATTTGTCCGGGATTTTCCGCGTGGTTTGCGGTCAAATGTAACACGTAAAAATTTTTATCGAAAAAACGTATCTTTTTTATATATGGCATTGCATAAAGCGAAAAAATATGATACAATAAATTGAATCATACTTATGCACCTGTGTGCATGCTTATACCGCTTGAAAAACTAAAAAATCGGAGCCGATTATCTATGAAGCGTAAAATAAACATTCTGATCCCAATTTTTGTGATTTTGATCCTGATTTATGTCCTGCGCTCCACCTTCGGCTCTCGCGTTCAGGTCGAAACCCTGTACCGGGGCAGCATGGAGGATGTCATCAACACAAAAGGCCTTGTTGTTAAGTATGAAACGGTACTGGCACAGGGCGTTTCCGGCACCATAGAAGCCTCTGCTGCGAACGGCGCAAGAGTCGCTGCCGGTGAGGAAGTTGCCGTTGTCTATTCCGGCGAGGTAGATCCGGAACTCAAAAATCAACTGGAGCAAATTCATCGAAAAATCGTTCAAATTGAAAAAAACAAAACCGATTTATCCACCTTTAACGGCGATGTGGCTCGCCTGGAGCAGCAGATCACAGCCAAAACCGCCGAGCTGATTGAAAGCAGCATCAACGGCAACATGGCCTATGTGGCAGAATTGCAATACGCCATCGAAGCACTCTGCCAGAAGAAGGCAGAAGTTTCCGGCCAGGATGCCGCCACTGACACGCTGCAGGAATTGCAAACACAAATGGCCGATATCGAATCCCGTATCGGCGCCACACAACACCGTATATGCGCCTCTACGCCCGGTATTTTCTCTGTCACGACTGACGGCTACGAATCTTTGATTACGCCGTATAACATGATGGAGCTAACGCCTTCTGCACTGCAGGAATTGTTGGCACAGGAAAACGAAAAAAAAGAAAAGGTAAGCGGCTGCAAAGTAATGCAAAACTTCCGCTATTTTATTGCTGTGAATCTGCCTGCTGACCGTTTGAGCGGTTTGCGTATCGATTCTATGGTGCAGGTGCGCTTTTATGATTTGTTTGCCAGCCCTGTTAAGGCCAAGGTGCTCTACATGTCTCCAACGGAAGAGGAGCAATGTACCGTTGTGCTGGAGGTAAATCAGCATATTGATTCTCTGCTTGAGTCTCGTTTCGTAAATCTTGATTTTGTGAAGAGCCGTTACGACGGCTATCGTGTCAGCGTGAAGGCTATCCGCACGAAGGACAATGTAAACGGCGTTTATGTGCGCCGCGACGGCAGTCTGCACTTTATTCCCGTCACCATTATATACAACACGCAGGATGTGGCGATTGTTGATTCGGCTGACAAGGAGCTGCCTCTGCGCCTGTATGATGAGGTTGTTGTCAGCGCCGGCAGTTACGAGGAGGGAAAACTGCTTTCATGAACATTGCAGAATCTGTAAACACCATATATAAACAAATCGAAACGGCGGCTCTTGATGCCGGCAGAAACCCCGAAGAAGTTAAGCTTGTGGCTGTTACCAAAACTGTGGACGCCGAAACGGCCCGGCTCGTTTTAGAAGCCGGATGTCCTGTGCTGGCCGAAAACCGTGTGCAGTCATTTTTAGAAAAATATGAAGTGTTGGGCGATGCGCCCGAATGGCATATCATTGGCCATTTGCAAACCAACAAGGTGAAATATGTGGTTGGCAAGGTCAGCCTGATTCATTCGGTCGATAGCCTGCATTTAGCCGAGGCCATCAGCAAAAGAGCTGAAGCCTTAGGCATCACGCAAGACATCTTGCTACAGTTTAATATCTCTGGCGAAGAAAGCAAGTCCGGTGCTTCTGAAGAAGAGGCCGAAGCTCTTCTTGCTTCTGTTTCTACTCTGCCCGGTATACGGGTTTGTGGCCTGATGACAATGGCTCCGCTGGATGCAACCGAAACCGAAACGCGTGCCATTTTTTCCGGCCTGCGCGAGCTTTTATATAAGCTTCGGCAAAAACATTATCCCAATACCGATTTAAAAGAGCTCTCTATGGGCATGAGCAACGATTTTGAAGCGGCTGTTAAAGAAGGCGCCACCTTAATACGAATCGGGCGTTCTCTTTTCAGATAAATTATTTTAATAAAAATTTTAGATTATATTATGTAGGAGGCGTTACACATGGGAACCATGAACAAATTACTTAACTGGATTGGTATTTCCGACGAAATTGACGAAGAGGAAGAATTCCTGACAAACCAGCAGGAAGAACCTGAAGAACCGGTTATTCCTGCCGGTAAGCGCGGCAAGGTTGTGAACATCCACACATCCACACAGATGAAGGTGGTTGTGATTCAGCTGACAAGCTTTGAAGACGCACGCGACATTGCTGATCACCTAAAAGCTAAAAAACCGGTTGTGATTAACCTGGAAAAATTAGAAAAGGAAGTTTCCCGCCGTGTTGTTGACTTTTTATCCGGTGCTGTTTACGGCGTAGACGGAAACATTCAAAAGGTTGCCAACGGCATCTTCTTGATTGCGCCTTATAATGTAGGCATTATGGGCGATTTTAAAGACGAACTGAAAAAGGGTTTCCCTTTCTCATATTAAGCCATGACGCAACTGGAAGAAAAATTACTTCTGGCCCGTCTTGCAGATTTGGAAAAAGGGGCTGAACGCGGCAAAAAACCGTGCTTCAGCCGTTTTTTAGACCCTGCCGAAATCGCTGTTTTTGAAAAACAGATGCGCCCCCGCACGCCCTATATGCTGTGGGGCGGCTATGCTGACAGTGAGCGGAAGATGGTGGGCTTCTTTCCGGACTTTTTAGAGCCGGATGAAGCTGAGTTCCCCATCAGCGCCCTGCGGCTTACGGCCGCCGAGGACTTGGGGCACCGCACGGTTTTAGGCTCTTTAATGGGGCTTGGCATTGAGCGCAACCTGGTGGGCGATGTGGCTATGGAAGAAGGCGGTACTGTCGTTTTTGTCTGCAGCAGTATTGCCGATTATCTACAAATGAATCTCACAAAAGCCGGCCGCACACGATTGCGTATAGAATCCGTCCCCTGTGACGAAGTGCATCTTTTGCCCAAGCAGTTTATGCCTATTGGTGGCACAGTCTCCTCGCTCCGGCTTGACTGCGTGCTTGGTTTACTCACCGGTGTTTCCCGCTCCGGTGCCGATGAACTGATTAAAAAGGAAATGGTCAGCTTAAACCACAGTGTTTGCACCCGCGGTTCTGTTACGGTCGCAGAAGGTGACGTGATCAGCGTTCGCCGCTTTGGCCGTGCTGAGGTTTCTGAAATTTTAGGCGAGACAAAAAAGGGAAGAATCAGAATGACTTTAAAAAAATACATATAATATAAATAATCAAAGAAGGGGAGAGCCGATATGCTGACACCTATCGATATCGAAAACAAAGAGTTTACCAAGGCCTTTCGTGGATATGATATTTACGAAGTGGAAGAATTCATGAAAAGCCTGGTAGCCGACTACGAAAAGCTCTATCGTGAAAACGCCGAATTAAAAGACAAAAACGCCATGCTGGGTGACACAATCGGCAATTATAAAGGCATGGAGGAAACCATGCAGAACGCTATTTTGGTTGCACAGCGCACAGCTGAAGATATTAAGCAAAATGCCTACGAGCGCGCAGAAACCATTTTAAAAGACGCGCAACGCCGGGCGGCAGAAGCGATCAATAACGCCAACCGCTCCATTCGCGATCTGGAAAAAACCTACCTGAGCCTGCAGAGCGAAATGAGCGGCTTTCGCGCTAAAATGAACAGTCTGCTTTCTACCTACATGCAACTTATGACTGAACTGCCTGAACAAAAAGAAGCAAAAGCTTTTAATCAGGTGCAGATGAATCTGGGCCAGGAAGAGCCCTTAGTGCGCTCCAGCGATTTAACAGAGCCGGAGTTTAACCATGAAAACACCAACACCTTTACCTTGCCCTCTTCTATGATAGAGCCCGATGCGAAAAAGGCAACACCCGCTCCTGCGCCGAGCACCGTTGAAGCTGAGCAGAAGGTAGCACCGGCCATTCCTCTGCGCCAGACAACCGGCCTTGATACTGAGCGCAAGATTAACCCCGTTGTAGAAGAACTGTTACGGAAGAAGAGAGAGCAAAGTGGTCTTTCCGTTTCCCCACAGGTTGAACCGGCTCCCAAGACTGATGAACCCGCCGAAGCTACTGAACCCGAAATCCCCGAAGAGGTTACAGAAGTTCCCACAGCTGAACCTGCGCAGGAAATTCCGCCCTTCACCGTAAAAAAAGAAGTGCTCGAAAGAGAAACTCCTAAAGAAGAAGCTGAAACCGATACACCGGTTTTTAATTTAGATAATCTGGAAAATTTTGATGTTTTCCACGATGACTCACTTTAATTCCCAAGGACATTTGAAAGGATGAAATAAAATGGATTACAGTCAAACGCTTAACCTGCCCAAAACCGATTTCCCCATGCGCGCAAATCTGCCGCAAAGAGAACCTGAAATCCTGGCTCGGCAGGAAGAAGGCGCCATGTATAATAAGTTAATGGAGCATAACGAGGGCAAGCCCCTCTTTATCCTGCACGACGGACCGCCGTACGCCAACGGCGACATGCACATGGGTCACGCTTTAAACAAAACATTAAAGGATGTTATCACCCGTTTTAAAAACATGGATGGTTTTAAAGCGCCCTACATCCACGGTTGGGACACCCACGGTCTGCCCATCGAACGCCAGGCCATTGCCAAAATGAAAATCAACCGTCACGAGGTGGATACCGTTGAATTCCGCAACGTGTGCCGCGATTTTGCGATGAAATATGTCGGTTTGCAGAAGGAATCCATCAAGCGTATCGGTGCTTTGGGCAACTGGGATGATCCGTACCTGACCTTAGATCCCAAGTTTGAGGCAAAGCAGATTGAAATCTTTGGCAAGATGGCTGAAAAAGGCTATATCTATAAGGGATTAAAACCCATCTACTGGTGTCCCGATTGCGAAACTGCCCTGGCAGAGGCTGAAATTGAATACCAGGAAGATAAAACCAATTCCATTTATGTGAAATTTGCCGTTGTTGACGATAAGGGCGTGTTTGCAGATAGTGGCATCCCAAAGGAAAAGATCAATTTCCTGATCTGGACGACCACCACCTGGACCCTGCCCGGTAACGTTGCCATTGCATTAAACGGTGCCTTTACCTATGATTTGGTTGAAGCTGACGGCGAATACTACATCATTGCAGACGAGTTGGTTGAATCTGTTATGGCTGCCGGCAAGCATGAAAGCTTTAACAAGGTTGCTTCCTACCGTGGTAGCGACTTAGAGCTGATTACCTGCAAGCATCCCTTCATTGACCGCGAATCTGTTATCATCTTAGGCGACCATGTAACCTTAGATGCCGGTACCGGTTGTGTACACACCGCGCCCGGTCATGGTTTAGAAGACTATATTGCCTGCCAACAGTATAAAGATATTCCCATTGTTGTACCTGTTGATGAAAAGGGCTATTTAAATGAACTGGCCGGCGAGTTTAACGGCCTGTTCTATGAAAAGGCAAATCCGGCAATTATCAGCCGTTTAACAGAAGCGGGCGCGCTGTTTGCCGTTGAAGAAATCATTCACCAGTATCCCCATTGCTGGCGTTGTCACCAGCCCATTATCTACCGCGCCGCTGAACAGTGGTTTGCCTCTGTAGACGCAATTAAGGATGACGCTGTTAAAGCCATTAAGGGTGTAACCTGGTTACCCAAGTGGGGCGAAGATCGCATCACCGGCATGGTGCAAGACAGAAGTGACTGGTGTATCTCCCGTCAGAGAACCTGGGGTGTGCCCATTCCCATCTTCTATTGTAAAGATTGCGGCAAGGAACTTATCACGCCTGAAACCATCAAGGCTGTTTCCGAGCTGTTTTATGAACAGGGCTCTAATGCCTGGTATCAGCTGCCTGCAGAAGAAATTCTGCCTGCCGGAACCGTGTGCCCCGCTTGCGGCTGCGCACACTTTGATAAAGAAAAAGACATTATGGATGTTTGGTTTGATTCCGGCTCCAGCCATTCCGGCGTACTGGATGTTAAGGAAGGTCTTTCCTTCCCGGCTGACCTCTATTTAGAAGGTAACGACCAGTACCGCGGTTGGTTCCAGTCATCACTACTGACCTCTATTGCCGCCCGTGGCGTTGCGCCTTATAAAATGGTTATCACCCACGGTATGATTGTGGACGCTTCCGGCGAAAAGATGTCAAAATCAAAGGGTAACGGCATCAGCCCGCAGGATATTATCAAAGAATACGGTGCCGATGTTATGCGTTTGTGGGTTGTTTCGGCTGACTACAAAACCGACATGCACATTTCAAAAGACATCTTAAAGCAGCTGTCTGAAGCCTATCGTAAAATCCGTAACACCGCCCGCTACATCTTGGGTAACATTCATGACTTTGAACCAGACCGCGATTCTGTCGCTCCGGCCGATATGCTTGAAATCGACCGCTATGCGATGGCTCGCCTTGACGCCTTGATTGAAAAGGCTCTGCAGGGATACAGAAGCTATGAATTCCACAGCGTGTTCCACGCCGTTCGTAACTTCTGCGTAGTAGAGATGAGTAACTTCTATTTAGATGTTATTAAAGACCGTTTGTACACCCAAAAGGCCGACAGCAAGGCACGCCGCAGCGCACAAACGGCTATGTATAGAATTCTGGATGCTTTAGTCAGACTGTTAGCGCCGATTTTAGCTTACACCAGTGAAGAAATCTGGTCCTTCATGCCGCACAGCAGCAACGATAATAAAGAATTCGTTCTGCTTAACGATATGCCCAAGACCGACGCTTCCCTGCGCGATGCCGATTTAGAGGCCCGTTGGGAAACCATTCTCTCGGTGCGCGGTGATGTAGCAAAGGCATTGGAAGAAGCCAGAAACGAAAAGCTCATCGGTCATTCCTTAGGAGCAAATGTTACGCTTTATGCTGACGGTGACATCTTTGCAACCTTACAATCTGCCGAAAGCGAACTGGCAACCTACTTTATCACATCCGGCGCTTCTGTTGCGCCCTTGGCTGATGCCCCGGCTGATGCTAAAGACGGCGAAACCGGTATCAAGCTTGTAATTACTGCCGCTTCCGGTGAAAAGTGCGAACGTTGTTGGATGATTTCTGAATCTGTTGGACAAAATAGTGAACATCCCACCCTTTGCCACAGATGTGTCGAAATGATGTAAAAATAAGAACCTCACGAAATTCTAACAAACTAAAGTTTGAGAATTTCGGAGAACCTTGTTGTGTTCACAATTAAAAGTTGCCTTCCTTGTAAAAAGGAAGGCAACTTCAATATTTGAGTATTCCAAAAGGAGAGAGCGCAGTGCTCACACTATATAGCCTGGGTGTGGTGCTTTTGGCAATTATAGACCAGCTTTCCAAATGGGCTGTTCTGCGTTTTGTCAAGCCGACTGACACCATCCCTCTCATACAAAGCGTTTTCCACTTAACCTACTGCGAAAACCGGGGCGCCGCCTTTGGCATTTTGCAGGGTCGCTTTGGATTTTTATCCATTATAACGGTTGCCGTTATTGTAGTTGCCACCATCTACATGATTAAAAAGCGCCCACAGGGCTTTGTTATGAACGCTTCCATAACACTTTTAATCGGTGGCGCTTTAGGCAATTTAATTGATCGGGTGTGCCGCGGATATGTGATTGATTTTTTAGACTTCCGCCTTATCCATTTCCCCATTTTTAATTTGGCCGATTGTTTTGTGGTTTGTGGCGCCATTTTGCTGATTATCTATGTTCTCTTTATTGAAGAGCATGCAGATGTGGACAAAAAAGATTCGGAATGAGTGATATGCACATGGAAGAATTACTTGAAATACTATGCGACGAAGCGTCCGCCGGCACTCGGCTGGACGTTTTTCTGTCAGAGGTGGCAGACCTGACACGCTCTGCCTCTCAAAAACTGATTGAAAACGGCGATGCAGAGGTAAACGGAAAGCCTGCATCTAAAAACTATAAGCTCCGCGTAGGTGACACCGTTACGGTAACGACGCCCGAGCCGGAATGTATAGAGGCTGCACCTGAAAACATTCCCATTGAAATCGTGTATGAAGATGATGCGCTGATTGTGGTGAACAAGCCCCAGGGCATGGTCGTACATCCTGCTGCAGGTCATGCAGGCGGCACGTTGGTTAATGCGCTTTTATACCACGCGCAGGGAAGGCTCTCCGCCATTAACGGCGTTGTACGCCCGGGCATTGTGCACCGGATTGATAAAGACACCAGCGGCATTTTAGTCGTTGCCAAAACCAACGAAGCACATCTTTCCCTTGCAGAGCAAATCAAGGAGCACTCTGTCACGCGGGAATACTACTGCCTGGCCTGCGGAACCTTCAGCCAGACGCAATTTACGGTTGATAAGCCCATCGGCCGACACCCCAAAGACAGAAAGAAAATGGCCGTTACGGAAAAGGGCGGCCGACACGCCATTACGCACTTTACTGTTCTTGCCCAGTATCCCGGTTGCGCATTACTGCGCTGCCGCTTAGAAACAGGGCGCACGCATCAGATTCGCGTGCATCTTGCAAGCCTGGGTAGGCCCGTTGTCGGCGACCCGGTTTACGGCTCAAAAAATGATAAAATCGCAAAAAAATATGCCCTCACAGGGCAGCTTTTACATGCTGCCCTGTTGGGCTTTAATCATCCGCTTACCAATGCCTATGTCTCATTTTCCGCACCGGTTCCGCCGCTGTTTCAATCCGTTTTGACCGGGCTTGACCCAAACTTTAATGCGTCCTTGTTTGAATCTGGTCGGCAATAATTTCTGATAATAACTTATATATGTTACCTGTTAACGCTACCTGCGCCGAGAATCCTGAGAAATCGGAAAAGGTGGCGTTTTCTTTTCCGTGCAGTTCACTCATCGTTTGGGAAACCTGCTTGGTTGCCACCACAAAAACCTGCTTTTGTGCCTCAATAAAGGCGCCGTATGCCCGCTCCACATCTTTATCTGTCAAGCTGAGGGGCAACATCTTTTGTACCACAGAAATAGAAAGCACCTGCTTTAGTGAGCAAACCATAATCAAATAGGCAAGATGAATACGTCCGTATCTTTTTTTATTGGGCTTTGGAATAACACCTAATTTGACATAGTTATTAATCATGGACGGCGTGATGAGCTTATCCTTTTCAGAACGATAAATGCGCAAATATTCTTCCATGAGCGTAATCACCTGATCCATATATAAATCCAGTTTGGGAAGCTCTTCCCAGGCGGGCAAGGTATATTCTTCTAAGGATTCCAGCCAGCTTTTTAAAGCAGTTTGTTTTTCCTGCATCATCTTTCCCCCTTCTTTTTTAAATCAATGCGACACAATACTGTCAGCACCACATAGCCAAGCAATGCAAATAAAACACCAACCAGCATGCCGGCACGCAAACTCACCTGTTCAACCGTAAGGTTGACGCAGTCACCAAGCCGCAAGGCCCAATGACTGCTGCTTGCCATATCCATAACCTTGCCGGCAAGCCAGGGCCCGAGCGAAGAACCCGAATCCCCGCCGGCTGCAAGGAGGGCAAACAAACGGGCACCACCCAAAGGAAATTTACCTGAGGCCTCCACCAGCATGGTCGGCCAGGCGATGGACACCGCAAAGCCGCCAAGCACAATCACCGCGAGCACAATATACCGACCGGGCAGAAGGCCCATGGCAAGATAACAAAAAATAAGACTTAAAAAGCAGAATCTAACAACCTTTTTTCTGTCAAGACCCGCACCATAGGTTCCATACAAAACCCTGCCCGTTCCCATTGCCGCAGCAAACATGCAAACGCCTAAAATATCACCAATCGTTTTGGAAACACCCAGGCCTTTCTCGATAAACGAAGAAGCCCATTGGCTGATGATAAGTTCAGTAGCACCGGCGGCCATGATCGAAAAAAAACAAAGCACGAATACACGGCTTTTAAAAATCTCAGAAAACTTCTGCCGATTATCTTCAGCCACGCGATCACCAAACGGCGCCACTAAAAACATAAGGAAGGTGAGCACCGCAGGAATGCACCACAAAAGCATGATAAAGGGCCAGCTTGTTGCGCCCCAGAGAAAGACGAGTACGGTGGTGATTAAAACCACAACCACCTGTCCCCAGCTGTATGCTGCATGAATAAAGCTCATCGCCGCTGTTTTTTTAGCCTCATCGAGCGGCAATGTATCGACAATCGGGCTGAGCAGCACCTCTAAAATCCCGCCAGAGCCGGAGAATAAAACCGTACCTAAAAGCATCCCAATATAAGGATTCTGAGGAAATAACACCGGTGCTGCAGCAAAAAGCAGAAATCCCAACAGAGCAACGACCGGCGCCAAAAGTGCATACGGCCTGAAGCCATGCCTGTCGATTGAACCGCTAAAGGAAAGGTCGCACAAAAGCTGGGTAATAAAATTAGCCAGCACGAGAAGGCCGAGCTGGCTAAAGGTTAAATGAAATTGTTCTCTTAAAGGGATAAAAAGAATGGGTGAAACATTCACGACTACAGCCTGCAATAAATACCCTATGCAGCAGGCACAAATGGTAAACCCATATCCCGGTCTTTTCATTTTCATGGTTTAAAAAGAACCGCCGGAGCGACGGTAGGAAGAGCCTCTTTTGGATTCGAGACCTCTTTTTAAATCTTGCATTTTCTCGTCACTTGCCTGTTTAAATTTACTCATCATATCTTCAAAAGAAAGAGGAGCCTCACTTTTTTTGGTGAATTCAACACGCTCTGTTTTGGGCACGCGAGCCGGGGCTGATGCAGCATTTTTCTTCTTTTCTTCCAGTAAGGCCTGTTTAATGGAAAGGCTTACCTTGCCATTATCATCAATGGAGATGATTTTAACCTTTACCTCGTCATTTTCCTTTAAAAAATCGCTCACATTCTTAACATAAGAAAGAGCCACTTCAGAAATATGTACCAATCCCGTTTTTCCCTCGCCCAGTGAAACAAAGGCACCAAAAGGCGAAATGCCCGTAACCTTTCCTGTTACGATTTTACCTGGTTCCAAAAGCATAAAAAACGCTTCCTCCTTCATATTTATGCCGGAATCATCCAGCTTTTTCCGCTTGTAGAGTCAGTTCTTTTTCGCGTCAATAAAAACCTTTTCCTCCGGGCGCATATAACCAAGCTTTTCTCTTGCCACCCGTTCAATATATTCACTTGTGCCGGCCGCTTCTTTTTGCTCTTCCAGCTCTTTATTTTCGCGGCGGGCTTCTTCTAGGCGTACATCCAGTTTGTCCTCTTCCTTGGCAAGGCGCGCAAAATTAAATTGCTGTGCAAGAGCCAGATAGCAAATGTACAAAATCAGGCCGCACATCAAACATCTTTTGAGTAACACCTTGGTATTCACTTGTCTTTTATTTTTACTCATCGGGTATTCCTCATTTTCTCTTCATCAGTTTTATGCTGCGATTCGTGCCTGTTCTCAGGCATCTTACAAATCGCTTCGACTTCCTAAAGAGCGCGCAAAACACAACTCTTGCGCATCTATACATTATATTATACATAATTAGGAGCGGTGTCAAGAGAAATTTCAAAATTTTTTTTAAAATAAATGAAAAAAAACGCAAAATCATCCTTAGCAAGGTACGCATAACCTTAGACAGTAAAAGCCCATATAAGAATGCACCCAGAGCAACACCGAAAAACTCATATAGTCTGACGCTCCCATTATTGGCATGTAACATCACAAAGAACATCAGGCACAGAGAAAGCACCCAAAAAATTGCATCCTGTACCTGAACTATCAGCGTTGCGCATTGCGTCTGTTGCCTGATCAGGCGAAACAGGTCGTATAAAAAATAAATTCCTGCTCCCGTTGCCATGGCGCATAAAAACACATACACTTCTTTTCCAATTGACATGTTCATAACGCTCTTCCTTTTTTACCTAAACATTTTTTTGAAAAATCCCTTTCCCTTTTGGCCATAACCGCCACGCTCTGCATATACGATGCTCACAATTTCCCCGTCAATCTCAAGCTCGCCTCCGGTTACATCAAGCTTTTGAATATGCAGTTCAAATCCCTCTACGATGACCGTGTCTTCCTCAGTGAACAAAACGATTTTACCCTCATCGAAGGTATCTACATCCGTAACCTGAGAAATCCGCAATTTGCGACGTTCTTCCAAAACCAGATGGTGGGGGTTTTTAATACTTTCCATAGTTTCACTCCTTCCTACTCCAATTCTATGAAAAAAATCGTTTGGATATGTTAAATCTGATTGACTTAAATCTTCCAAAATGGTACAATACAGAGAGGGGGGCTGTTGCATTAGGTACTATGCCGCAAAAGCGGATATTGGCCATGGACTTTTGCCGCATGGTTTAGTTCTTAATGCAACAGCCTTACTTATACCATAAAAAGAGGAGTCTGTTATGTGGCTTGCAAATAACTGGAAGGAATATCAAATATTGGACTTATCCGGCGGCGAAAAGCTGGAAAGCTGGAACGGCGTTAAGGTAGTTCGTCCTGACCCACAGGTCATTTGGGACAGGCGTCTGTCGCCGAAAAAATGGGAATCGGCTGACGGCGTGTATCACCGCAGCAACAAAGGCGGCGGCGAATGGCAATTTAAAACCAAGCTCCCCGAGCGCTGGCCCATGCACTATGCACCCTTAGACCTTACGTTTCATATTAAGCCCACCGGATTTAAGCATATGGGCCTGTTCCCCGAGCAGGCTGTGAACTGGGAATGGATGGCAGATTTAATTCGCAAGGCCGGCCGGCCCATTCGCGTTTTAAATCTGTTTGCCTACACTGGCGGTGCAACACTTGCCGCTGCAAGAGCGGGTGCACAGGTGGTGCATGTGGATTCTTCCAAGGGCGTTGTCACTTGGGCTAAGGAAAACCTCGCCCTTTCCGGTATGGCCGACAGGCCTGTGCGCTTTATTGCAGATGATGCCATTAAATTCGTAGAACGCGAAAAGCGTCGCGGCAACTTTTACGACGGCATCCTGATGGATCCCCCCTCATACGGCAGAGGCCCCGGCGGAGAAGTGTTCAAGCTGGAAAAAGAACTGTTTCACCTGATTGAAAACTGTGCCGGTCTTCTTTCAGAAAACCCCTTGTTCTTTTTGATTAACTCCTACACGACGGGGCTTGCACCTTCTGTTTTATCCAACCTTTTATACTTAACCGTAGCCAAAAAACACGGCGGCAAGGTAAGCGCCGATGAAATTGGACTCGCCACCGCCCATAAAGGCCTGATTCTGCCCTGTGGCTCTTCCGGCCGTTGGCAGTCTTTATAAACGCATTAAAAAAGGAGGCATATCAATGAATAATCCTCACATTTTAGTCGTGGATGACGACAGAAACATTTGCGAACTCATACGTCTATATCTGGAAAAAGAAGGCTTTGTCGTAACACTCGCTTATGACGGCCAGGCTGCACTTAATTTGTTTAAAGAAAAAACTCCTTCTGTTGTACTTTTGGATGTGATGTTGCCAAAAATCGACGGATTTCAGGTTTGTCGCGAAATTCGCAGAATCAGCAACATCCCCATTATTATGCTTACAGCCAAAGGAGAAACCTTTGATAAGGTGTTGGGTCTTGAATTGGGCGCTGATGACTACATGGTTAAGCCCTTTGACAATAAGGAACTTGTCGCGCGCATCAAGGCCGTTTTGCGCCGTTATGACCCGAAAGGCGATACGGAAAAAGAAATTGTTTATCCAAATCTTGTTATCAATCTTTCAAACTATGAACTCAAAATCAACGGAAATCCTGTTGATGTACCTCCAAAGGAATTAGAATTGCTCTATTTCTTAGCAACCAATCCCAATAAGGTATTCACGCGCGAGCAACTGCTTGAGATGGTTTGGGGGTTTGACTATTTCGGTGACTCACGAACAGTTGATGTGCACGTGAAGCGTCTGCGCGAAAAACTGGAACTGGCAGGCGAAAATCAGAACTGGCAACTAAAGACCGTTTGGGGCGTTGGCTATAAATTTGAAGTGAAATAATTCTCCTCGTGAGAGAAAGAAATGGATGGCAAAATGCCTTATGTTTAAAAAAAGTATCTTTACACAGCTTTTTTCTTCTACGGTTTTAGTGGTTTTGTGTTGCTTTGTTGTCATGGGAACGCTGATGTACGGCCTGCTCGGTAACTATCTGGCAGAACGCCAGGATGATGAACTGACCTACATTGCTGAGCAGCTCGCCGATTTTACCCTGTATTTAGCAAAGCAAAACGTCAACTACCCGAAAGATAGCTATCAGATGAATATTGATGCTTTGAGCCGCTCGACTGATACCTTTATCGTCGTGCTTGATGCAGATGGAACAACCATTACCACCACGACGATTGATGGCTCTGTTTCGTTACGCCCTGAAATTTACGCAGAGGTGCTGGAAGGAAAGCGCGTGCGCTATGTGGGTACGCTGGGCGGCCTATTCAGCACCACCACCTATTCGGTCGGTATTCCCCTGCGCATTGGGCAAGACGGTATTGGGGGTGCGATTTTTGTAAGCAAGCCGGCGCCAGAAGTACATCAGCTTCGTGCCGATATCATCCGCATCTTTTTGTTTTCTGTGTGCCTGGTGCTCGTTGTTGCCCTGATTGTGATTTATGTCGTTTCCAAACGCATCACAAGTCCTATCAAGGCACTCAGCCGTGCCGCCCGCGATATTGCAACTGGTCAGTTTGACAGGCGCGTAGAATCAGATGCCGGCGGTGAGCTGGCAGAGCTTGGGGAAACCTTTAACAAAATGGCCGCATCCATTGAACAGCTTGAAACCATGCGCAGCAGTTTTGTGGCCAATGTTTCGCACGATTTGCGCACGCCGATGACGACCATTACAGGCTTCGTTCAAGGGATTTTAGACGGCACCATTCCGCCCGAACAGCAAAATCGCTATCTTTCCATCGTATTAGACGAAACGAAGAGACTTTCACGCCTTGTCACCGATTTGCTTGACATTTCAAAAATTGAGCAGGGCAGTTATAAGCCTGAGATGCGTGAATTTGATATTAACGAAATGATCAGGCTCACGGTAATCAAGCTTGAAAAACGCATCACAGAGAAAAACATTCATCTGTCCATCGGTTTTCAATCGGATAACAACCGGGTGTTAGCCGATAAGGACAGCATCCAGAGGGTGCTCACAAACCTTATGGACAATGCCATTAAGTTTACCGATGAAAACGGCTTTATTGATATTACAACCGGCCCGGATGGAAAAGGCAAAGTTTTTGTAACCGTGCAAAACTCCGGAATCGGTATCGAGAAAAAAGACCTCGCCCATATTTTTGACCGTTTTTATAAAACGGATAAATCGCGCGGCTTAGATAAAAACGGAACCGGTCTGGGGCTTTATATTGCTAAAAGTATCATCCAGGGGCATGGCGAGAACATTTGGGCCGAAAGCAAGCCCGGTGAATTTACGCGCATGAGCTTTACGCTGGCCCCTGCGCCCGAGGTAAGAAAATAACAAGTAGGAGAAAATATATGAAACGGATTTTGCTTATTCTTTTATGCCTGTGTGTGCTCTCCGGGTGCACGGTAGCCAATACCGATGCGCCGGCAGGTACACTCAGCATTGTAACCACCCTTTTCCCGCAATATGATTTCGCCCGCGTCATCGCGGGGGATTTAGCGCAGGTGCGTTTATTATTGCCCCCCGGTGCCGAGAGCCATTCCTACGAGCCGACGCCGGCCGATATGATTGCCATCAACGAGGCCGATTTGTTTATCTACACAGGCGACGAAATGGAGGCCTGGGTGCCACAGGTGCTCGCCAGTTTAGAAAAAGACCCAGTGATTGTCAATCTTTCAAACGGCATTGATTTGTTACATGGCCACGAAGGGCATGACCACGATGTTGACCCGCATGTTTTTACCAATCCGCTCTATGCTGTGAAGATGGCGCAGGCCATAACGGATGCCCTTTGTGAAATTGATCCACCGAATGCTGCCGCTTACCAAAGCCGCGGCGAGGCCTATATAAAAGAGCTCCGCGGGCTGGATGCAAGTCTTACGGAAGTGACTCAAAACGCAGCGCGCAAAAAACTGATCTTTGGCGGACGGTTCGCCTTTTTATATCTCACAGAGGCCTATGGCCTTTCCTATGAAGCGGCTTATGATTCCTGCAGCAGCGAAAGCGAGCCTTCCTCTGCCAAGATTGCCGATATCATTGAAACCGTTCGAAAAGAAAAGATTCCCGTGGTGATGTATGAGGAGCTGACAGAACCCAAGCTCGCCCAACTAATTTGTGAGGAAACAGGCGCAAAACCATTGTTACTGCATTCCTGCCACAACATTTCAAAAGAAGAGCTTGCAGGAGGCGCCACCTATCTTTCTCTCATGCAACAAAACATCGAACATATCAAGGAAGGACTGAACTGAATTGAATCTTTTATCCTGCCGTGATTTATGCATGCACTATGACAGCATCAATGCTGTTTGCCATGTCGACTTCTCTGTGGAAGAAGGAGATTATCTGTGCGTTGTCGGCGAAAACGGTTCCGGCAAAAGCACCCTGATGAAGGGGCTTTTGGGACTGCTTCCACCCAGCCATGGGCAGGTCGTGTTCACCAGCCTTGCCCAGAACGAAATCGGCTATTTACCCCAACAAACGCGCGTGCAAAGAGATTTTCCTGCTTCTTGCCTGGAGGTTGTGCTTTCCGGTTGCTTAAGCCGCAAGGGTTTGACACCGTTTTATACAAAAAAGGATAAAGCCCGTGCCGATGAAATGATGGCCCTTTTGGGTATTTCCAATTTAAAAAAGCGTTCCTATCGCGAGCTTTCGGGCGGTCAACAGCAACGCGTGCTTCTTGCCCGCGCCCTCTGCGCCACAGAAAAATTACTGCTTTTAGACGAGCCGGCAGCTGGCCTTGATCCTGTTGCAACAGCTGAACTGTATCAGATTATCCGTGATTTGAATCGAAAACGCGGCGTTACTGTGATTATGGTTTCACATGATATCAAAAACGCCGTGGAGTACGGCACAAAAATTTTGCACATGGCAACTCATGTTGTGTTTTTCGGCAAAACAGAGGATTACATTAAAACGCCGGCCTATGCCCATCTTTTGGGAGGTGTCAGCCATGGTTAACACACTTTTACAAATGTTTAGTTACGGATTTATGTCACGGGCACTTGCCGTGGGGCTTTTGGTTTCCCTTTGCGCCGCACTGTTGGGTGTCTGCCTTGTTCTCAAGCGCTATTCCATGATTGGCGACGGACTTTCTCATGTGGGCTTTGGTACCTTATCTATCGCCATGGCACTACACCTTTCACCGCTTTTTGTATCCATCCCCATTATGATACTTGCCGCTTTTTTACTGCTTCGGCTATCTGAAAACAGCAGTCTGCGCGGTGATGCGGCGATTGCGCTGGTTTCCAGCAGTGCACTTGCGACGGGCATTTTGGTCGCCTCGCTTTCCGGTGGCATGAACGCCGATGTACATAACTACATGTTCGGCAGTATTTTAGCTATGAGTTCAGGCGATGTGTATTTAAGCGTTGGGCTGTCGCTTGCCGTTTTAGTCCTTTTTGTATGTTTTTATAACAACATTTTTGCCGTGACCTTTGATGAAGCTTTTGCCCGTGCCACAGGCACAAAAGTACGTCTGTATAACCTTTTGATTGCTCTTTTAACGGCTCTTACGGTCGTGGTTGGCATGCGCATGATGGGCTCACTTCTTATGTCAAGTCTGATTATTTTCCCGGCACTCACAGCAATGCGACTTTTTAAAAGTTTTAAGGCCGTTGTGATTTGTGCCGCGCTAACGAGTCTTTTCTCCTTTTTATGCGGTATGGTGGTTTCCTTTTTACTATCGGTGCCCACAGGCGCCTGCATTGTGCTGATAAGCCTTACTTTGCTTTTGGTGTTTACCCTGCTTGAAAAAGGAAAAAAATTGTTTTAATATAATTGTGCCGCCGACAAAGGCTTTTATATGCAAAGCTAAAAGTTTTTTTGGAACCATGGGCATAGCCCCCGTGGTATTCGTTAACACAAAAAGGGGATGCAAAAAAAGTCCAGAACGCAAAAAGGTGAAAGTATATGGAATGTAGATAGTTTAAAAATTTCAAAAGGTTCTAAATATGTTGAAAAATCTCATTGTATTCGTTTTTTCTATGTTTTTAAGCCTTTTTGCTACGAACAAACCTCGCCTCTCGACGTACCCATGTACGCCTTCGGGTAACCTTACAAAGCCTATATCAGGCTTTGTAAGCTCAGTT
>SVKI01000016.1 GCA_015068555.1 Oscillospiraceae bacterium
ACTATGTATTGTTCTACCACAAAGGGTCGTGTGCACCGCCTAAAGGCTTACGAAATTCCCGAGGCAGGCAGACAAGCCAAGGGAACGGCAATTGTAAATCTGTTGCAGCTTGAGCCGGATGAAAAAGTAACTGCAACCATCTGTGTGAGAGAATTTGAGCCGGATAAATACCTGTTCTTTGCAACCCGCAAGGGTGTTGTGAAGAAAACAGACTTCATGGCCTATAACACGAATCGTAAGGGTGGTCTTGCAGCCATTGTTTTAGATGAGGACGATGAGCTTATCAACGTTAAGCTGACAGACGGCAATCAGGATGTGTTGCTCTCCACCTATCACGGTATGTGTATCCGCTTTAACGAAACCGATGTGCGTCCGCTTGGTCGTGTATCGCACGGTGTTCGCGGCATTCGCCTTTCCGGTGATGATTATGTGGTGGGTATGAGCACGGCTAAGGAAGACGGAGACCTTTTGGTTGTAACCGAAAAAGGCTTTGGCAAAAAGACATCTTTAGATGAATATAAAACCCAGAATCGTGGCGGCCAGGGTGTTAACACCTATCGCTTGTCTGATGCAACCGGTAACATAGCAGGCATTAAAGTGGTTACAGAAGAAGATGATATTATGCTAATCACTTCTGACGGTACCATTATCCGTATGAAAACGCGCGAAGTCAGCCGCATCGGCCGACTCACGAAGGGCGTGCGTCTGATGCGTTTAGACGATGATGTGCATGTTGTGAGCATTGCAAGAACCGAAGAGCGGGAAGACGAGGATGAGCTGGCGCCGGCAGAAGAAGTAAACGAAACCGGCGAAACAGAACAGACAGACGGCGAATAAGGCCTAATGAGTATGTTGGTGTTTGAGGAATGGAGAGGAACAAAATGAGCTACTATAATGACAGAATCAGAGATTTGCGAGAAGGAAAAAAGTTAACACAGCAGCAGGTGGCAGATGTTCTGGGCATACGCCAGCAGGTATATTCTAAATATGAGCTGGGCGTTCGCGCACTTCCAATCGAACACTTAATCAAACTCTGCAAGTTTTATCAAGCTTCTGCAGATTGGATTTTAGGTCTTAAAGAAGAAGTAAAATAAAGTAAAAGCTTACCTAAAATAAGCGCAAGAGAAATGTTTCAAAATGTGACATTTCTCTTGCGCTTTTTTGTGTTGTGTGCTATAATGATATAGTCACACAGTTGAATAAAAAGCTGCTCTTTAAGAAAGCATAAGTTTTGATAAAAACGTATGCTTTTGCTGTTCGTGCTTTTTTAAAGAGCGTGCGACTGTGTGACAACTGTAGTAAATAGCATGCGTTTTTTAATGCGTAGCTATTTATATGGTTACGCATTTTTTTGTTGTATCAAAACTTTAAGGAGCAAGGCTTATGATATGTACATGTATAGGTAGGCATCCGAACGCTAAAGGGGCCCGTAGCTTTATGACAGAATTGCTGGAGGATATGATTCTCCGCCTACGTGCTGATACCTTCTATATTGGCGCAGAAAGTGAATTTGAAAAAATGGTGGTTTCCGTCCTGGAAGCCTTGAAAGAAACACATCCACATATTTCCTGTACCGTTGTGATTCCAAAAGCACCTAAAAAGGAACTAAACGAGCAAAACACGGTTTACTTAAAATTACCTAAAGGTCTTGATGAAAAGCATCGTCTGAGCGTTCGTAATAACTGGTTATTAGCACCGGCAGATTTCTTAATCTGTTGTGCACCAACAGGCGATGAAGCCTTTGAAAAGGCACTTAAAGAGGCTGAAAAGAATGGCCAGCAGTGGATGAATGTAAGTGGCTACATATGTGATCAAAGGGGAGATGCTTAATGCACTCCCTGTTTTTTATAACTTTTTTTTCAAATCCTCAAGAGCAAGCTTTCTGTGGCTGATTGCATTTTTTTGTTCATCCGTCAGCTCGCCAAAACTTCGGTTATACAGCGCTACAAAAAAAATCGGGTCATAACCAAAACCACCGGAGCCGGCCCGCTCATGCAAAATCCGACCTTCGCAAAATCCGTCACCAAAGATCTCGTTACCGTCTTCATCGATGAAGCAAATGGCGCAGCAAAAACGCGCACCGCGCATTTCGTCGGGCACATTTTGCATGACGGAAAGCAATTTGTCAATGTTTTCATCATCGGTTGCAGTATCTCCGGCATAGCGTGCGGTGTAGATACCGGGCGCGCCATCTAAGGCGTCCACGCACAGGCCGGAATCGTCGGCCAGCACAGCACAATCGGTAAGGGCTTTAAGAGCGCGGGCTTTAATGGCCGCATTTTCGCGGAAGTCAGCGCCGTTTTCTTCAACATCGGTCGGCAGGCCGAGCTCTTTAGCACCGACTACCTCATAATCGGTTAATATGGCTTTGATTTCTTTTAATTTACCGGCATTACCGGTTGCTACGATTAAGCGTTTAACAGACATCAGTGCACCACCTGTCAGATATTGCATGATATAGCAAATCAATCTTTTATAGATTATTTTTTTCTATTATACACCCAAACCATGGTTCTTTTCAAGCATTACGGGCGAAAAATATATAAAAAAGTGGCTGTAGCAAGATGCTGCAGCCACTTTTTGAGTTACATAACTTCATCGATGATCTCATCCCAGAACATATATTCATAGCCAAGTTCATTTGTCGCCTTGGCCATGATCATAATCTTTTCCATATAGTCAGGTTGATAAGCCAGATAATCTTTGTAGAAATATTGTTCGTGCGTGGCGGAAGAAAGCAGATCTCCCTTTGCACAGTCAAGCACCCACTGTCGAACATCTTCCTTTTTAATCAGATTCAGGATGGGGCCGTTGCACATGCGTTTGTAGCGAAGGTTTAATTCAGGGTCGGGTATAGAATCAAAATTAGTAAAGGTCTTTTCCACTTCTTCTGTGTTGAGGTGGTTATAGCTGCAGATAGAACGCGTGATGGCAGCGTCGGGGGAGACCCTGGTAAAAATGCCGGTTTCCGGCTTTCGGTTATTGAGCAGGCGCTGTGCATGACCGTAAGGCAGGGCAGTGGGATCGCCGTTGTACGCCTCTTTATCACCATAGGAAACACCTATGAGGCGAATGCCTCGATCGCTTAAGGCGCGGCATCCATCTTTGCTCATGGGGAGCCAGTGAGGAACAACGGCCACAGAGAACATACCTTCGCCGGCAAAACGAATGATTTCTTTCAGCGTCATGTCGTAGCACTGAGCAACGTCGTCGTAATCTGCGTTAACAAACGGATAATCGGGGAATTCCTGCTTGGAATGGAAGCCGAATTTAATCCAATCTTTATTGGCTTGCCATTCTTCTTTATAAGCATCCGTCATCTCGGCAAGAGAAAATTCATCCATTCCATAGTAAAAATCAGTGCGGTAAAACACGTTAAGCTGCACCTTTAAGCCATAGGCGTCATGTGCTTCCTTTAAACCCTTCATATAGGCATTATCAAATAAGGAAGCGGGTCGTTCACGGTGCAAATCACGGAAAACCCAAATTACATCATCAATAAAGAAATAGGATTTTTTATTCATCAGACATTCTCCTTCCTATGTATCATCATTGTATAACAAGAGATATTATATTCCTATATACAATATAGACAAGAAAATAAGATGTATTTTAGCGAAAATGCACATTCATTTATTTTTTTGACTTTGTTATACTAAAATCATGGATGTAAATAAAATTGCTAAGAAATTTAATATCAGCCCTTCTACCGTGCGCAAGGCATTACTTCACGAACGGGGCGTGAGCCCGCAAACCCGTGAGATGTTATTTGCTGCCGTTGGTGATGAGGCACCCTATGCCAAGGCGGGCGCTAAGCCGTCCGTCGGTATTGTGTTGCCTACAAATCCAAGTTATTATTGGGGTGTTGTATATGATGGTATCAAACAAGCGCTACCCCGGGAAATAGATGCGCATTTTGCATTTTTTTCTTCGCTGGGTTCCGGTCGTGAAGGTATCTATGCGCTGGATTATATTCGCCAACTAGACCTTTGTATCGTAGTACCATCTATTGCACCGGCTGTACAGGCAAAGATTGCAGCCCTCTCAGCTGAGAGGCCGATTGTGTATGTCAGCGACGGATTAGATACGCCGCGACTTGCAACGGTGCATATGGATTATTATGATGACGGATTCCGTCTCGGCAAGGCTTACGTGCAAAGGTTTCCGGATCGCAAACGAATTCTGACATTACATGTGCATAACGGCCTTGGCTCTCAAATGCGTACCAATGGCTTTAAAAAAGCGGTCACAGATGCAGGCTGCACCATTGTGGGTAACATCGAGCTTGAGGATATTACGTCGCCCTTTGCATCTGTGATAGCGCGTCATATTCATTCAAAATATCTGAATGGCTTTGATTGTCTGTATTGCGGTACCGGCGCTACGGCCTATGCCTCATTGGCTTTATCAAAATTAAAAACAAAGAACGATGTGTTTTGCATTGGTTATGAGAATCCTAAAAGCAATGAACCTTACATTAAAAACGGAATGATTCGTCTGCTTTCTGTTCACAATGCCTTTTCATTAGGAGAAAAGGCTGGTGAGATTGCAAAAGAGTATTTGCTCAACCAAACGGTTCCCGAATCAAAGGAAGCCTTCATCCCATCAGAAATTTTTATCAACGAAAATGGCGTTTTGCTTAACTGTGAGCTCAGCCATTAAATAAAAAACCGCTCTTAAAGAGACGTACTGTTAAGGACAGTAATAAAGCCTTCCCTGTGTAAGGGAAGGTGGCAAAACCGCAGGTTTTGACGGAAGGGTTGTTAACCACAATCCCTCAGTCAAATCAAAGATTTGACAGCTCCCTCGCGTGCCCCGAAGGGGTATTACACAAGGGAGCCTAAAAAACCCCTTGATTTCAGTGAAATCAAGGGGTTTTATGTCCTTAGAAACACATGGCATATGCCGCATCTCTTTAAGAAAGATACGCGAGGAGCGGTTTTTTTTGTATACAGTCGGGGAGTTGGAAATAAAATATAATTTTATGGCAAATCGGTCTTGCCAAAATCTTTAGATGGTGATATGATGAAGACAAATAAAAATCGGGAGTGTTTGTGATGAGACGCCGAAATCAGTATGAACTGAATATGACGGAAGGCTCCATTTTAAAAAATGTGTTGTTGTTTGCCTTTCCGTTTATGCTTTCTAACATCCTGCAGCTTTTGTATAATGCCGCGGATTTAGTGGTTGTTGGCCGCTTTGCCGGTCATGATGCGATGGCCGCCGTGGGGGCGACAGGCGCATTGATTAACCTTTTGGTGAATGTGTTTCTGGGTTTTTCGTTAGGCGTCAGCGTAGTGGTTTCAAGAAAGTATGGAGCCAAAGACGCAGAGGGTATTTCGCGGGCTGTGCACACGTCTGTCGTTTTAGCAGTTATCTCCGGTGTTCTTGCTATGATTGTAGGTTTTATATTTTCCAAAAGGCTGCTCATCCTGATGGATACGCCGGAAGGACCTGTTTTAGATGGTGCAACACTATATATGAAGATTATTTTTGCAGGCGTACCGGCTATGATTTTTTATAATTTTGGTGCCGCTATTTTGCGTGCTGTTGGCGATACAAAGCGCCCTCTTTACATTCTGGCGATGACGGGAATCGTTAATGTTGTGCTGAATCTGATTTTAGTGCTGGGATTTGGCATGAGTGTAGAGGGTGTGGCTATTGCGACAGCCACATCAAACTATCTTTCAGCGCTGGCCGTTTTATATATTTTAATTGCTTCTGACAGTGTGTATAAAATATATCCCAAAGAGCTCAAAATATATAAAAAGGAATTATTGGAAGTTATCAGAATCGGTCTGCCGGCCGGCATACAGGGCTCTGTTTTCAGCCTATCCAACTCGGTGATTCAATCTGCTGTCAATTCCTTTGGTGCGGCTGCTATTGCGGGTAGTACGGCCTCGGGTAACATAGAAGGCTTTATTTACACATCTATGAACTCCTTTTATCAGGCAACGGTCACGTCCGTCAGCCAGAATTACGGCGCAAAAAATGAAAAGCGTATCAATCAATCTATCACGATTCCCATGATATGCGCTATCGTAACAGGTGTGATTTTAAGTGGGCTTTGCATACTGTTCTGCGAGCCGTTGCTCGGTATTTATATCACAGACTCAGTTGAAGCGATGGCGTTTGGACGTTCACGCCTTTACACAATCTGTATAGGGTATTTTCTGTGTGGCATTATGGATGTGCTAACAGGTGCATTGCGCGGTTTGGGTTCCTCAACGCTCACGATGATTAACTCTCTGGTGGGTGCCTGTGGCTTTCGTATTTTTTGGATACTGATGATTTTGCCTAATTTCCGTTCGCCCGAAGCACTGTTTTTATGCTTCCCGTTTTCGTGGTTGGCGGTTATCATTATGCATTTCGTTTGTCTGATATTTGTAAAGCACAGAGCTATGAAAAAGTTGCAGGCTCAACTAAAGGAGCAAGAATAGATTCGGTAAAATAAAAAATCGGTGGTGTCTCCATTCGGAAACACCACCGATTTTTTATAAACTTAGATTTTCTTCCTTGGGAATACTTGTATCTTCTCCCTCTTCGTAGATTTCATCAAGCGTGACGGAAACAGAGTGCTCAATCGGCTCCCACTTTACCTTACGGAACAGCGCAATAATGGCAATGGGCACATACGTCAGCATAAATAAGGGGAAGGTAAACAAATATAAAATTTTCTTCATACTGTGGCAATGGATCTGCTTCCATTCGGTGATGGTTGTGACGGCTCCCAAAGCAAAGAACAAGGCGTAAAAGCTCAGGAACGTGCCGAATAGGGTTTTTAATAAGGGTAATAAATCAGGAGAGCGTGTAATGATGCCGTAGGGCAGTGCTAAAACATTCACGGCAATACTGATGCAGGTCAGGAGCATGGCGGGCATAATCGTCATCAATATATCATAGCAGGAATAGTTGCCTTTGAAAATACCTTTAATGAGTCTCCATCCGTAATTTTTGAACACTTGGTAAAATCCCTTTGCCCAACGCAGGCGTTGCAGATAGGATTGGCGTAATTTGTTAGGCTGCTCATCATATAAAACCGCCTTGCCGCAGTAGCCGATTTTCTCGCCGTCTAAAATGTTGCTTACGGTGAATTCAATATCTTCAGTCAGCAAATGATGCACCCAACCGCCTGCTTCTCGAATCAGTTCGGCGGAAACCAAAAAGCCGGTACCGGAAATCGCACAGCTTGCACCAAGCTGCATACGGGCGTTGTTTAGATAGCGCGCTTCGCGCAAAAACCATAAAGAGTAACCGGCGGTAATCCAGTTTTCGCCGTAGTTCTTAGAATTGCGGTAGCTGGTTATGATACGATAGCCTTTATCATACACCTTATTCATTTCATAAATAAAGTTTGTGTCAAGCACATTATCTGCATCAAAAACAATAAAAGCATCATAGTGTGAATCGGCGCCGGATTCTTTAAGCAGGTTGAAAAACCAGTTTAAGGCATAGCCTTTGCCGACTAATTCAGTATTAAACCGCTCAAAAACGGTGGCGCCGGCCGAACGGGCAATGTCGGCCGTGTCATCCGTGCAGTTATCGGCAATCACATACACATCGATCAATTCTTCAGGGTAGGTTTGATTGCGAATGCTGTCAATCAGGTTTTTAAGCACCTGGCATTCATTACGGGCAGAAATAACTACAGCATAGCGGTGATTTTTTAGTGCCTCTCCTTTCACATATTTTCTCCTTAGTCCCACTAATACATAAAAATATTGATATATGTAACAGATGGAAAAAATGATGGAAAGAATTCCGTTTATTAAAATAATGGATTTCATCATCAGATAAACTCCTGTTCCTGCAAAATGCATGTATTGGTTCCAACGAAAGCGGAACGATATGTGTAATCGTTATGTATATACCATTTTTAAAGGGGATTATACCTGTCATCTCATGACATGGCTTTGCTATTGTACCATAAATATATTACAAATCTATTACATTTAGAAACAAAATTATGAAATATGCAAAAAAGTCACAGAAACTTTTGAAAATAACAAAAAAACCCCCATAATCTTCCTTAATTAATGAATCTATGTACAAGATATTTTTTTATCGGAGAGAGGAGCATTAAAAAAATTATAATAAAAGCCTTGATTTTTTGGGATGATGGTGGTATAATAGTTGCATCGCGTATTTTTATGCGGTCATATTGCTTATGGAATATGAGCCGGTGTGATGGAATTGGCAGACGTAGTGGACTCAAAATCCACCGGTGGCGACACCGTGCCGGTTCGAGTCCGGCCACCGGCACCAAAACAGAGCAGGTTGTATATTGCCTGCTCTGTTTTATTTTGTATGATTCTTTTTTTGTGATTTATATTGTAATTTGTGTGCACATCCACAGAGGGGGACAGGTTATTGCAAAAAATGTTCTTTCACTTCAAAGTATGCCTGGGGATGGCCGCATACAGGGCAGGCGCCGGGTGCCTCCGTGCCGCTGTGTTGGTGACCACAAACGCGGCAGACCCAGGTTTTTTCAGTCAGACGGCTGAATACCTGTTTCTTCTCAAGGTTTTCAAGCACTTGTAAAAATCTTGCCTCGTGCTCCTTTTCGATATCAGCCACTTTGGAAAAAAGCGTGGCAATGGAGTCAAGTCCTTCTTCACGGGCGGTCTGTGCAAAAGAAGCATACATTTCGGTCCACTCGCTGTTTTCGCCGGCGGCTGCTGCTTTTAAATTGCTTTTTGTATCGCCAATGCCACCAAGCAAACGAAACCATATCTTGGCGTGGGCACGTTCGTTTTCGGCCGTTTTTCTGAAGACTTCTGCGATTTGTTCGTAACCTTCTTTTTGCGCGGCAGCGGCAAAATAGGTGTATTTATTACGGGCCTGTGATTCGCCTGCAAAGGCAGTGAGTAGATTTTGCTCTGTTTTAGTTCCTTTGAGATTCATGTGTTAACTCCTTTTTTTATTATTATTCTGTCCATAATTTCCCTGTTTATGCAAGGCGGTTATTGCTTTTTTATGCCGGGTGTGATATATTTTTATAAAACTATGTGCGGAGGAAACATCATGAAAACAGGTTGGCTGGTTGTAAATCACTTCTTAGCAACGAAAAAATTTACCGAGCATTATGAATGGTTGCGCGAAGCTGCGCAAAAAAGAAATATTGACCTGTTACTCAAAACAGGCTGTGATTTGTTTGGCGAGGAGGGAAGAAAGCAAATCAGCACCGCACCTGATTTTGTTTTGTTCTGGGATAAGGATGTGCGCCTTGCTTCTTATCTGGAAAAAGAGGGTTTGCGCTTGTTTAATAATGCCCGGTCTATCTTTTTGTGTGACGATAAAAGCCTGACGCAAATGATGCTGGAAGATGCAGTTGCCATGCCGCCCATGCTGATGGCGCCTATGACCTATAAAACGATTGGATATCCTGACATATCCTTTGTTGACAGAGCTATAGAGACATTGGGTCTGCCAATGGTTATGAAGGAATGCTACGGGTCGTTCGGTCAGCAAGTGCATCTTGTCAAAACAGCCGAGGAAGCAAAAGAGTTAGCGCAAAAGCTTGCCGGTACGCCCTTTATCTTTCAGAAGTTTATTGCTTCGAGCTGCGGCCGTGATGTGCGGTTGCAGGTGGTGGGTGATCGTGTGGTGGCGAGCATGCTGCGCGAAAATGCAAATGATTTTAGAGCCAATCTTGCCGGTGGCGGCAAGGCAAGCGTCTATGAACCGGACGAACAGTTGCAGGCGTTGGCCGTTACGGTTTGCCGATTATTAGGTCTTGATTTTGCCGGCGTTGATTTTCTGTTCGGCGAACAGGGTGAGCCGATTTTGTGTGAGGTAAATTCCAATGCACATTTTAAAAATTTATACGATTGTACAGGTGTGAATGTAGCCGAAGCAATCATGGCATGGATTGATGAAAAAATCGGGGTGACGGCATGACGGGTTGGCTGATTTATAAAATCCCGGAGGCAGAGCGTAACAGCCGATACATTGAATTTTATAAGCAAACCGGCGAGGCTATGGGGATTTCGATAGAATTGCTTTTGTATGAGCATTTTATATATGACAAAGAAAAAAAGCCTTCCTTGTTATATGAAGGAAGACAGATAGTAAAAAAGCCTGATTTTGTGATTATGCGTGCGGATGTGCCTGATTTTTCAGAGCACCTGGAAAAAATGGGATTTTTTGTGTGTAATAATGCCCATCTTTCCCGCATTGCCAATGATAAGGAAAAAACCCTTCGCCTGGCACAGACGCACGGCATTCCCATCCCCAAAACGGCATTTGCCACCTGCGAGACGGCGATAGATGCAGCGCAAAAGCTGGGGTACCCCCTGGTGATTAAACCGCCGGATGGACATGGCGGCAAGGATGTTTGCATGGTAGAGGATGAAGCGGCACTTTTGTCTATTTTATCGTGGTATCCCCATCCGCGGTTTTTACTGCAACGGCCGGTCTCTGAGCTGGGCAAGGACTTGCGCGTATATGTGATTGGAAATCAAATTTTAGTGGCCATGTTGCGCGAAAGTACGGAGGACTTTAGAAGTAACTTTTGCCTGGGAGGTACGGCGAAGCAATATACACTATCCGAGACAGAACGGCAGCTTGTTGAGCAGGTGATTGCACTGTTTGATGTTGATTATGCCGGTTTTGACTTTATGTTTGATAACGGCCAAATGGTGTTGAATGAAATCGAAGATGTGGTTGGTGCGCGCATGCTGTATAGTCTCACAGATATAGATGTGGTGCGGTTATATCTGCAACACATTCTAAAAAAGCTGCGCCGTCATTGAGCGAGTTTTGAAAACTCTTTTTTCAGTCGTTCGATGATGCGTTTTTCCAAACGTGAAATATAGGACTGAGAAATCCCCAAAAGGTCGGCGACTTCCTTTTGGGTTTTTTCTTTGTTTGCATGTAGGCCAAAACGCAACTCCATAATCTGTTTTTCGCGGTGGGAGAGGCGGTCTAAAGCCGCATGGAGCAGTTCGCGATCCACCTCATCCTCGATGCGTTTTGAAATTTCGTCGCGGTCGGTTCCTAACACATCAGAAAGTAAAAGTTCGTTTCCGTCCCAATCGGTGTTTAGCGGTTCGTCAATGGAGACCTCCGTACGCTGGTTGTGATTCTTGCGCAAAAACATTAAAATTTCATTTTCGATACAGCGGGAAGCGTAGGTTGCCAGTTTTATGTTTTTGGCAGGATCAAAGGTATTGATAGCCTTAATTAAACCAATAGAACCGATGGAAATTAAGTCTTCAATGCAAATACCGGTGTTTTCAAATTTTCTTGCCACATACACCACAAGACGAAGGTTGTGTTCAATCAGCTTTTTTTTAACATCGGCAGCTTCCGGGGTGAGGCGGGCTAAAAGGTTTGCTTCTTCTGCCGGCGTGAGGGGAGCGGGCAAGGCGTCGCTACCACCTATGTAGAGAATAGGGCATTCTGTATCAGTCAGCCAGTCAACGACCCGACAGGCCCGGGGCCTGATGACATTCAGCAAGCGGTACATCCATGTTTCTTTCATACGATTCCTCTCCTTCAAAGGTATGGGGCAAAATAGCCTTCCATGCATGATAATAATCCAGTGTCCGATCAACCAGGCCAACATACATAGGCTCGATGGAACGGATTCTCCTTTTGCCTTCTACATACATTTTATCGGGCAAAAAAGCGGGTAGAACCGAACCGCCCTGCAGGGAACGGTAGCCGACGAAAACAATATCCTTCCGGTTTTGTATATGTTTAAAATGAATGCCGGGGAATAGCTTCCTAACACTGTTCCATTCAGCAATCATCACGCTTTTGCCACTGATTTCTTCGGTCAGCATGTTACCAGTGTCGTAAAAGGCTTTGACAGTAACGCTGTTGCCGAGGCGGTACAGGCGGACTGTATAGAGTTTTTCTTTACGATCTGCACGCCTGCGTCCGGTTGAAAATGCCGTATGCAAAAGCAGAAAAACAACCAGAGCAACCGGGATAATAAGATACAAGGGAAGATTTATATACATGCTGCCGTTTCGATAGACAGCGCCTAAACTTGCGGAGCAGTCAAAGAAATAAAAGCAGGCAAATAAAGCACCGCCCAGTATGAAAACAGAAGCATAAAACACACAAACCTGCTTGCAAAATACGGAAAAGCACGAAGGTCTATAGGCAACAGCACAAAGAATACTGCCGACAATTAGTTTAAAAAGCAGTCCGAACAAGGTGGAGTCTGGTGCAAAAAAGGCAAAGGCGGCATAAAGGGCCCCCGCACAGGAGGCAAGCAGTATTCGACGCTTTTTTACGTGCATCTTAAGCAACAGACCGGTTACCTGCAACAGAATATAGTTATATAAAAAATTGATAGCCAGCAAAACATCTATGTAAATTTTAATCTCCATGCGATGCGCCTCCTTATGGCTATTATACCATGCGTAAATGGAAAAAATTGTCAAATAGTGGAGCGGTACAGAAAAAAATTATCCGGAGGATTCGTGCCTCGGGGCGTTAGATGGTTCATACAATGTGTAATTGACTATCACGGCTTTTAATGGTATACTGAAGGTATACTTTATTGGTGATTAATCGGTGGAGTCTACTGCGCCATAATCCAAACGATACTTTTGCGTGCGACGGTATGTGTTATGAAATGTAATTGTATGTATATACTATCTGGTGAATAAAAAGTCAGGAGGAAATAGTATGTCAGTTCGCTTTTCGGTTATTGTTCCTGTTTATAACGAGGAAGCTGTTTTAGAGGTGTGTTATGCCCGCTTGACAGAGGTCATGGCTAACATGAATGAAGACTATGAGCTTATTTTTGTGGATGATGGAAGTCGTGACCAAACGCCTGTCATGGTCAGCCGTTTGTGTGACAATGATAGCCATGTGAAATTGATTAGCTTTTCGCGGAATTTTGGACATCAAACGGCGATTACGGCCGGCATGGAAGCCTCGCGCGGTCAAGCGGTTATTGTGATCGATGCTGACCTGCAGGACCCGCCCGAGGTGATTATCAGCATGATAGAAAAATGGCGTGAAGGTTATGACGTGGTTTATGGCAGACGGGTTTCCCGGCGTGGTGAAACACTGTTCAAAAAGGCGACGGCGAAGCTCTATTACCGCCTTTTGAAAAGCCTGACCAACGTAGATATCCCGGTAGACACCGGCGATTTTCGTCTGATTGACAGGAGGGTTTGCGATGTGATGAACTCTCTTACGGAGCAAAACCGTTATGTGCGCGGTCTGGTCAGCTGGGTGGGCTTTCGTCAGACGGAGGTGACCTACCACAGAGAAGAACGGTTCGCCGGAGAAACGAAATATCCCTTGAAAAAGATGATTCGTTTTGCCATGGATGGGATTACAACCTTTTCTTATAAACCCCTGAAGCTGGCAACATATGTAGGATCTTTTGTATCTTTTG
Organism: Oscillospiraceae bacterium; assembly: GCA_015068555.1. Lineage (GTDB taxonomy): Bacteria > Bacillota > Clostridia > UBA1381 > UBA9506 > UMGS755. Next base: position 13,367 of record SVKI01000016.1, read on the forward strand.
GCAGTTTTATATATCTTTTGGTTGTGCTGTATCTAAAGCTCTTTACGGATAAAACCGTATCCGGTTGGGCCTCTACTCTTTCGGTGTCGTTAATTTTTAACGGGCTGGTGCTGTTGATGTTGGGGATAATCGGTGAATATATCGGCCGTATTTATGATGAAACCAAAAAGCGGCCGCTTTACATCATTCGGGAAACGAAGGGATTTAATCATGAAGAAAAATGATTTTGTGCAGGCGGCCAGATTTATGTTGGTAGGGGCCTGTAACACGGTTGTGGATTACGGGCTTTTCATGTTGTTTTTTTCCTTGTTTAATTGGGATAAAAACATAGCGCAGATTGTATCCACCATGCTGGCTATGGCAAACAGCTATGTTATTAACCGTTATTGGACATTTCATAAAACAGGTCATGTAAAGGCACGAGAGATAGGGCGGTTTGTGATTGTCAATCTGCTGTCGCTGGCGACGACGCTTTTGTGCCTGAATCTGTTTCATGATGTTTTATATCTGCATGAAGGAGTCAATCATCTGCTTAAAATGCTTTCCGTCTCCTTTCGATTGCAGGGGGATTTTTCGGTGCTTTTTTGTAAGGTTTTAGCGTCGCCTTTTTCCATGCTGGTGAACTTTTTGGGCAACCGTTTTTGGGTATTTGCGTCGGAGCGAACAGAAAAAAAAGAGAGTTAATTTGTTATCAAGACCATTCAAGTTATCAACAATTTCTGTTGATAACTTGAATTATATTTGTGAGAAATGGCGTTTTTACGGCGTTTTTCTGTGAAAAACTGTTAATAAGCCTGTTAATATGTTAATAACTTGTTTAAAACGGAGGAAATCGTGACCGAAATCGGTCTTTAGAAAAACAGGTAAAAAACAATTATTTTTTGAATAATACTTGAATATTGCGTGAAAACAATATATAATTAAATAGATAGGCATGCAAGCGTTTACGCCCTGTATGTTTTTAGCAAAGCAGGTTGATTTTTTTATAAAGCACACCCCGGCTCTTTGGGCAGTTGCGGGGTCATACCGCCTGGATACAGGCAGAAAGGTTTGGGAGTACATATGACGAACAAGTATAAAAGAATTCTTCTGAAAATCAGCGGTGAAGCCCTGGCCGGCAGTAAGGGCACAGGTCTTGATTTTGAAACCCTGGGAAGTATTGCTACGGTTGTGAAAGAGTGTAATGATCGCGGCGTACAGATTGCCATCGTTGTTGGTGGCGGTAACTTTTGGCGCGGCCGTTCCGGCGGCGATATGGACAGAACCCGTGCTGACCATATGGGCATGCTGGCAACAGTTATTAACTCATTGGCTATGCAGAGCGCACTGGAAGCAGAAGGTGTTCCGACCCGCGTGCAAACGGCGATTGAAATGCGTCAGATTGCCGAGCCTTACATTCGTGGCAAGGCCATCAGCCATTTAGAAAAAGGTCGTGTGGTTGTGTTTGGTTGCGGCACGGGTAACCCCTTCTTCTCAACGGATACAGCAGCTGCACTCCGTGCAGCAGAGATTGAAGCGGAGGCTATTTTCCTGGCTAAAAAGGTGGATGCCGTATACGATTCTGATCCGGCAAAGAACCCTGATGCCAAGCGTTTTGACAGCTTAAGCTATATTGATGTGTTAAACCGCGGCCTCGGCGTTATGGACTCAACAGCAACCTCCCTATGTATGGATAACAACATTCCCATTCTGGTGTTTGGCTTGGATGACCCACAAAACATCATCCGCGTTTTACAGGGCGAAAAACTGGGCACCATCGTTTCTAACGAAGCATAATTTATACGGATATCGAAAGGAAGGAATCAATATGTACGAAGAAGTAAAGGTAAAAATGGATAAAGCGATTGCAGCGCTGGAAAATGACTATGCGGCAATTCGTGCAGGCAGAGCAAATCCTGCTGTTTTAGACAGAATTACAGTCGATTACTATGGAACAGCTACTCCGGTTCCCCAGGTGGGTACGGTTTCTGTGCCGGAAGCACGCATGCTGGTGATCCAGCCTTGGGATGCTACGCTTTTGGGTGAAATCGAAAAGGCTATTTTAAAATCTGATTTAGGCATTACTCCGAACAATGACGGCAAGGTGATTCGCATCAACTTCCCTTCGTTGACAGAGGAACGCCGTAAAGATCTCGTAAAAGGTATTTCCAAGCGCGCAGAAGAAGCCAAGGTTGTTATCCGTGGCGTGCGCCGGGATGCTTTGGAAGGCTTTAAGGCACAGAAGAAGAAAAGCGAAATCACAGAAGATGATTTAAAAAATGCAGAGACAGACATTCAGAAGCTGACTGATCAATATATTAAAGATATTGATACCATTGCAGCTAAAAAAGAAAAGGAAATCATGGAAATCTGACCAACGGTATTCGGGGTGTTATGCACATGTTTAAAGGCTTACAAAAACTGCGTCCTGCCGGAAGATTGTTGCGGGAGGTTGACGCAAATAATCTGCCCAGGCATGTGGGCATTATCATGGATGGTAACGGCCGCTGGGCTAAAAAACGCGGTCTGCCGAGAAGCGCCGGTCATCGTGCAGGGGCGCAGAATTTAAAAACCATCACCGAGTTTGCTGGTAATATGGGCATTCGGTACATAACGGCGTATGCATTTAGCACAGAAAACTGGAAACGTCCGAAGGAAGAAGTGGATGCGCTGATGCAGCTGCTTTTGGAATATCTGCGTGATAAAGAGCAGCTGGCAGGTAAAAACGTGACCATTCGCGTGATTGGTGACCGCAGTGCGCTGTCGGATGAAATCAATCATGAGATTGATGTGATTGAAGATTACACGAAAGACAGAGATGGTATGGTGCTGTACCTCGCCATTAACTATGGCGGTCGACAGGAAATCGTCAAGGCCGTTCGTGAACTGTGTGAGCAGGTAGAGGCAGGAGCGCTTGCGCCCGGAGATGTGACGGAAGAGATGTTGTCACAACGGGTATATACAGATGATGTGCCGGATGTGGACTTAATCATTCGTCCCAGCGGAGAACTCAGGCTCTCAAACTTTTTGCTGTGGCAATCGGCTTACAGTGAATTCTGGTTCTCCGATATTAACTGGCCCGATTTTTCCCCGCGTGATTTTACACAGGCAATTTTAGATTATCAAAACCGCAACCGTCGTTTTGGGGGCGTGTAACAGCAATTTTGCTGTGGAGAAAGGAGAAACGGCATGTGGTCTAAATTAAAGGTTCGTGTGCTGAGTGCATTAATTGGCGCCATCATTGTCATTGCCATTACCGTTTGGGCGCCTGCCCGGGCGTTTCATGGCGTTATGTCTTTGGTGAGCTTTGTGATGCTGTATGAACTATTGCAGGCGTTTGGCTTGACAAAAAAATGGCAGCTTTTATTCTTAAACTATGGCTATGCCGTTGGTCTTTTGTTATTGCCGCTGTGTAGCAACGGCATAGGCCAAAACCTGATTGTTTTTTTATTGGTTACTTATGTGATGCTGCTTTTTGTGTGTAGTGTTTTGTGGCATGAGAGCATTCATTTAAACGATGTTTTCAGTGCGCTTTTTGCGCTCATATATGCAGTGCTATTTCCCATACACCTTTCCTACATTCGCATGCATGAGCACGGAGTAGCCTTGTTATTCCTTGCCTTTGTCGGCGCATGGATGCCGGATATCTTTGCCTATTTCAGCGGTAAGCTGCTGGGCAAGAAAAAACTGATTCCGGCCATTAGCCCCAATAAGACGATAGCCGGCTCCGTTGGCGCTATCGTGGGCTGCGTGCTGATGTTTTTGGTGTATGCGCTCATCGTTTCGCTGGGCTTTGGCTATAGGGTTTATTATTTACCCCTAATTATTTTGGCGCTTTTGTGCGGCGTGTTTGCACAGTTTGGCGATTTAACCGCCTCTGTTGTCAAGCGAGCGTGCGGCGTTAAAGATTTTGGCAACTTGATTCCCGGTCATGGCGGTATGACCGACAGGGTGGACAGTTTGATTTTTGTGGCACCCCTGCTTTACTATTTTATTCAGGTATTTGAGGTTATTTACAAATGATGAAACTAACGGTTTTGGGTTCGACCGGCTCCATCGGCACACAAACCTTAGAGGTTGTGCAGGAGCAGGGAAACATCACCATTGAAGCCCTGGGTGCAGGGCGGAATATAAAGCTTTTAGAAGAACAGATTCGCAAATTTTCTCCCCGTTATGCCTGTGTGGCAGATTCTGAGGCGGCAAAAGAACTGCAAATTGCCGTGGCAGATACAGAGACGAAGGTGATCTCCGGTGCCGACGGCATGGAGGAATTAGCGGCCGATCCTGCCAGCGACACTGTGGTTGGAGCAATCGTAGGCATTGCCGGTTTGCGTTCTTCTTTAGCGGCAGTCAAAGCCGGAAAACGCTTGGCGCTTGCCAATAAAGAAACCTTGGTTACGGCAGGGGATTTGATTCGCCGGGCGCGCAAAGAATCGGGTGCTGAGCTCATCCCTGTAGACAGCGAGCATAGTGCTGTGTTTCAATGCCTGGAGGCCATTTCTTCAGAGAGGAGAAAGGCAGAACTTAAGCGGGTTATTTTAACGGCATCCGGTGGTCCCTTTGTGGGGAAGAAGGCAGACGAACTGCGAGATGTAACGCCGGAAAAGGCCTTAAAGCATCCCAATTGGGAGATGGGCGCGAAAATCACCATTGATTCGGCGACCCTGATGAATAAAGGGCTTGAGGTGTTAGAGGCGGCACAGTTATTTGATGTCACTGTTGATCAGGTCGATGTTTTGGTGCACAGGCAAAGTATTGTGCATTCCATGATTGAAACGATAGATGGTGCGGTGCTGGCTCAGATGGGTGTACCCGATATGAAGTTGCCCATTCAATACGCTCTTACCTATCCTGACAGAAGGCCCATGCAAAACAACACGCTGAATTTGGCCGAGATCACAGCGCTGACGTTTGAAAAGCCGGATCTTGAGACGTTCAGACCTCTGGCGCTTGCATATGATGCAGGCAGAATGGGGCATACTATGCCTTGTGTGATAAACGGTGCCAATGAAGCCGCCGTTGCCCTGTTTTTACAAAAGAAAATCGGATTTTTAGATATCTTTGAGATGCTTGCCAAAACCATGCAGGCGCACGAGGTTATTAAAAATCCGACGCTGACTGATATTATCGAAGCTGACCGCTGGGCGCGTGAAATGGTGATGCAAAACTTTGCGCGCAAGTAAAAGGAGGAAGCATGACAGCTATTTGGACTGCCGTAGCGGCAATACTCATTTTTTGTATTATGATTTTTGTACATGAGCTTGGCCATTTTATTTCGGCCAAGCTTTTAGGCATTCGTGTGCACGAATTTGCCATTGGAATGGGGCCGAAGCTGATAGGAAGAAGGCGCGGTGAAACGCTTTATTCCGTACGCTTGTTGCCCCTGGGCGGATTTTGTGCATTGGAAGGTGAAAATGAAAGCTCAGATGATGAAAAGGCTTTATCCAATAAGCCGGCCTGGGCGAAACTCATTGTGATGGCGGCAGGGTCCTGTATGAATCTTTTGCTGGGACTTGTGCTGCTTTTTTGTCTTTATTCTTCGGTTCAAACGGTTGTGGTTCCGCAGGTGGACACCGTGGTGGCAGGAGGACCTGCTGACCTTGCCGGCGTGCAGGTTGGAGATGAGATTATTAAAATGGACGGGCGTCGGATTCACATCGCCTATGATATGCATTGGGTTTCGGGCAAGCTGACAGGCGAGCCCTTTGAACTTGTGGTAAAACGTCCCTCGGGCCTCAAAGAAACGCTGACGGTTACGCCCGGTGCAGACCAAAGTGCGCCTAAACTTGGCATTACCATGAAGCAGGAAGAAAACGGCTTTTTTCTAACGGCCAAAACGGCCTATTATGAAACCGTTTTTTACGGTCGGGTGGTTTTAGAATCTTTTATTGACTTGCTACGGGGCAGAATCGGCATCAGTAGTATGTCGGGGCCGGTCGGCATTGTTTCAGAAATCGGCGGTGCCGTGCAACAAGCACAGGAACAAGGTCTTGCCGGCCTTTTAAACCTACTTCAGATGACGGTTTTGCTTACGGTGAATTTAGGTGTGTTTAACCTGTTGCCCATTCCGGCCTTAGACGGCGGACGCATCTTCTTTGTGCTTATTGAGATGATTCGACGCAAACCCATCCCGCCGGAAAAAGAGGGTATTGTGCATTTTGTTGGTTTTGTTTTACTCATTTTGTTGTCGCTCTTTATTGCTTATATGGATGTGCTCAGACTGGTGTAACATCGGGAGGGAAAAACATGAAAAAAATACAGGTATTAGATAAATCGGTTTCGAATAAAATAGCGGCCGGAGAAGTGGTGGAACGCCCTGCCTCTGTTGTGAAGGAATTGCTTGAAAATGCTCTGGATGCAGGAGCCAAGCATGTTGTAGTTGAAATAAAAAATGGTGGCGTGAGCTATATTCGTGTGGCCGATGACGGTTGCGGCATTCCGCGGGATGAGGTGCCCACGGCGCTGTTGCGTCACGCGACCAGTAAAATCCGCGAGGCAGAGGATTTAGATGCGATTATAACGCTGGGGTTTCGTGGAGAGGCGCTTTCTTCTATTGCGGCGGTGAGCCGTTTAGAGATTTATACGCGCACCTATGAGGAAGAAACGGGCACGCATCTTGAGGCGATAGATGGCGAGGTAACAGCGTGCGAGGAGGCAGGTTGTCCGCGTGGTACTACGGTTATCGTGCGTGATTTGTTTTTAACAACCCCTGCCCGCATGAAGTTTTTAAAGAAGAATCATACCGAGGCGGGCTATGTGGCAGATTTGGTGAACCGCCTGGCGCTTGCCCATCCGGATGTTTCCTTCCGTTTTATATCTGACGGCAAAGAACAACTGTATACAAGCGGCAACGGTGACCTGTTGCAGGTTATTTATGCCGTGTATGGCAAAGAATTAAAAAATGCCATGCTGCCCGCATCCTATGGGGAAGACGGCGTTTTGGTAGAGGGCTTTTGTGCCACTTCGGCGGGCGCGAGAGCCAATCGCAGCATGCAAAGTTTTTTTGTTAACGGCCGATATATCAAAAGTCCGCTTTTGGTGCGTGCAGCAGAAGAAGCCTATAAAAACGAACTGATGGGTGGCAAATTCCCTGCATGCGTCCTGACGGTGAAGCTTAATCCCGGAATGGTTGATATCAATGTGCACCCCACCAAGCTGGAGGCAAAATTTGCCGATGAAAAAAGCGTATATCATTGCGTATACTGGGCGGTTAAAAATGCACTGTATCAGAAAAAAGAGGTGCCGGCCGTCGTTCTTTCTGCCGAGGAGACAGGGAAAGAACAGGTTTCATTTATTCCTTCGGTGGAAAAGAAGGCTACGGTTGAAGTGACCACCCATAAAGTGCCGATATACTCGGATAAGCCAATTGCCGAACCTGTGAAAAAGCCGGGCGTCACCATGCGGGAGTCAAGCACAAAGCCGCAGGCGGACCCCTTCGTTTGGAAGGCTTTTTCTGAAAAATTGAACGAAAAGGTAGAAGCGGCTAAGGGGCCTAAAGAAATGCCTGTACCGCCTATCGTAAAGAATATAGAACAACCCGATATACCTCCTGCAGAAAGGTCTGCTGTACCTCTTGCGCAAAAAGAGTGGGAGATGCCCGTAAAAGAGCAGATGAGCGCTGTGGAGAGGAAGAAAAACTATCACGTATGTGGCCGAATTTTTGATACATATATCATCGTTGAGCAAGAAGGCGAGATGCTTTTGATTGACCAGCATGCCGCCCACGAACGCCTGCGCTATGAGGCGTTGCTTAAGGCGTACGAAAATAAACAGGCAGAATCACAGCTTCTCTTGTTGCCTGTTACGCTTCGATTAACAGAGCCCGAGGAAGCGATTTTTGAAGAATATCAGGAAGAAATCCGGCAATTCGGCTTTGAGGCAGAATGGTTTGGCGATAAAACGGTGATTTTGCGCGGCGCTCCGGAGGCGCTGGACGAGGAGAGTCTGACCTCTATGTTTTTAGAAGTGCTGGGTCATTTGGGAGACCGGCGCAAGGATGCCCGTAGCACCAAGGCGCAGCGAGCCCTTTACACCATTGCTTGCAAAAGCGCCGTGAAGGCCGGCAATAAGCTGACGGACCAGGAAGTTGAAACGCTGCTGGAGCAAATCATGCATCTGCCCGCTATCAACACCTGCCCCCATGGCAGACCGATTAGTGTTGCCTTTACCAAAGGCTTTATTGAAAAGCAATTTAAGAGAATTGTGTGAGGAAGTTATGAAGCAGATTGTTGTTGTGGCAGGTCCGACGGCAAGCGGTAAAACGGCCTTTGCCATCCGCTTGGCAAAAGCCTTGGATGGAGAGATTATCTCGGCTGATTCCATGCAGATTTACCGGGGAATGGACATTGCCAGCGCCAAGCCGACAATAGAAGAAAGAAAAAAGGCTGTGCATCATATGATTGATGTGGTGTCTCCGTTTGAGCCCTTTTCCGTGGCAGACTATGTGAAGCGTGCAAAAGTCTTAATTGATGAGATTGCAGCGCGTGGTCATCTGCCGATTGTGGCAGGGGGGACCGGCCTTTATATATCCTCGTTGGTGGATAATATTGAGTTTATAGAAGAAGAAACGGATACTTCTGTGCGCGAAAGACTGTTTTGCGAGGCGGAAGAAAAGGGCATTGAGCCTTTGTATGAAAGATTACAGGCCATCGACCCGATAGCGGCCGAAAAAATTCACCCCAACAACAAAAAGCGGGTGATTCGCGCGCTGGAAATTTATGAAACCACAGGTCGCACCATGACAGAGCAAAACGAACATTCACGCAAAACGCCGTCACCCTATGACCCGTTTATGATTGCCCTTTCACCGGCGCGTGAGGTGCTTTATGAGCGTATTAACCAGCGTGTAGAATTGATGGCAGAGGCCGGTTTATTTGAAGAAAGCCGGCGCCTTTCTGATATGGGTCTTAAACGGGAGATGCAATCAATGCAGGGGATCGGCTATAAAGAAGTTTTTTCATATTTGGAAGGAACCACAAACCGGGAAGAGTGTCTGGAAGAAATTAAGCAGGCAACACGGCGTTATGCCAAAAGACAGTTGACCTGGTTTAAGCGCGATGCGCGCTACCGTTGGGTGGACTCAACGGATGAGGAGCAGGTTCATGCAGTACTTGCAGCCTGTGAGGATTGGTATAAGTAGTTAGGTGGAAACTAAGGGGTGAGGTCTTCGTGGAGCAGCCGATTCAATTTGAAGGCTCTGTAACAGAGGTGATTTATTTTAATAAAGAAAATGGCTACAGCGTGTTCGATTTTTTTGTGGAAAGCGAAGGCGTTATCACCTGCACGGGCAATCTCCCCTTTGTGAATCCCGGTGAAAGCCTGGTGCTGATGGGGGATTGGACGCACCACCCCAGTTATGGAAAGCAATTTAAGGTGCAAACCTTTGTGCGCCCCGAGCCCGGGTGCGAGGCGGAGATTCTCAGTTTTTTAGCGTCCGGCATCCTGCCGGGTGTGCGCCGTGCCACGGCTGAAAAAATGGTTTCGCGGTTTGGCGCAGATACCCTGCATGTTCTGGAAGATACGCCCGAACGCATCGCAGAAATTAAGGGCATCAGCGTGAAAAAGGCGTATGAAATACACAGGGCGTACTTAGAAACGAAGGATTTAGAACAGTTGATTATGTTTATGCAGCGCCATGGGATTGCCACACGACACGCCATGAAGTTGTATGAACGCTATGGAAGCCGTGCGGTCAGCACCGTTACGGCAAACCCGTATTTATTATGCGCCGTTTTAACAGGCGTGGGCTTTAAAACGGCAGACGGCGTGGCGCAAAGCCTGGGCGTGCGCTATGATGATGCAAACAGAATCCGTGCGGGTGTTCAGCATACGCTGACCTATGCGGCCTTTTCCGGCGGACATACATATTTACCGAGAAAAATTTTAATTTCGGCAGCATCAGAGCTGTTGCAGGTAGATACATTAATGACAGAAAATGCTGTTGTTTCCCTTTTGGCAGAGGGCCTGCTTGTTTGTGCTGAAATAGAGGGTCAGGAGGGGATTTTTCTTCCGGTTTTGTACCAAGCAGAGCGTCGGTTGGGTCAAGCTTTGAGCGATTTATCTAAAAAAGAGTCTGAAAAATCGTCGCTGCGTGGGATAGAAAAAGAAATCACCACGCTGGAAGATGAAACAGGTATTTTTCTTGCCGAGCGGCAGAAGGAAGCGGTGATCAGCGCTCTTTCGTCAGGGTTTTCGATTATTACAGGCGGGCCGGGAACGGGCAAAACCACCACAATTCGATTTTTGATAGAGGCCTATAAAAAACGGAAAAAAAAGATAGCCCTTTGTGCACCCACGGGGCGCGCTGCTAAAAGAATGAGCCAGCTATCCGGTCAGGAGGCCAAAACAGTCCATCGACTTTTAGAAGCAATTTTTGTCAATGATGATGAACTGTTTCGCGATTATTCTAAAAATGAGGGCAATCCGTTAGAGGAAGATGTTATCATTATGGATGAGGCCAGCATGGCAGATGTGCTTTTATTAGAAGCACTAACCAATGCGATCAAGCCCGGAGCAAGCCTTATTTTGGTGGGAGATTCTGACCAGTTGCCACCGGTGGGTGCGGGGAACGCATTAAAAGATGCCATTCATGCAGGCAAGGCTCCCGTTGTTCGTTTAGATACAGTGTTCCGGCAGGCGGAAGAGAGCCAGATTGTGCAGAATGCCCATCGCATTAACCGCGGCGAGCAACCGCTTTATAATGTAAAAGACGGCGACTTTTTCTTTATGGGTGCGCGGGATGCCGAGGATTTGGTCGAGCGGCTTTCTGAGCTTGTTTGCCATCGTCTGCCTGCCGCCTATGGCTATGATCCGCTGACAGATATTCAGGTGATTACGCCCATGAAGAAGACAACAGCTGGTGTGAACCATTTGAATACGGTTTTGCAGCAGGCCTTAAATCCGCCCCGTAAGGGAAAGCGCGAGCATGTCACAGCACTTCGCACCCTGCGCGAGGGGGATAAGGTGATGCAGGTGAAAAACAATTATGAACTCCCCTGGGAAGCCATCAGCGGCCCCGGAGAGGGTGTGGGCGTGTATAACGGCGATATCGGCATGATTGAAAGCATAGAAGCAGAAGCCGTCAGTGTGATTTTTGACGGCGAGCGCCGCGTGCTTTATAAGCCTTCCATGCTGGATGAACTGGCCCTTGCCTATGCCATCACGGTGCATAAAAGTCAGGGCAGCGAATTTCCTGTTGTGGTGATGCCTGTGTTTCACGGCGTGCCCCAGCTGATGACGAGAAATTTAATCTATACAGCCGTAACCCGTGCGATGAAGCTGGTGGTTTTGGTTGGACAAAAGAGTGCCGTGGAAAAAATGGTTGGAAACGATTTTGAAGAAAAGCGGTATTCTGCATTACAAACATGGTTGGTGTGAATAATGGATAATCAAATTACATATCCCTATATTGATACTTTTTTGCACGCTTTGCAGCCACCTGAAGATGCCTTCTTACGGGAACTGGAGGCGCTTTCGCGCAAAGAGGATGTACCTTCTGCCGTGCGTACAACGGCACGCCTTTTGCATCTTTTGGTCGGTCTAAAAAAGCCGGTGCGCATTTTAGAAATCGGAACGGCGATTGGATATTCTGCCCTCACGATGTACTTAGGTAGCGGCAAAAAAGCGCAAATTGTAACGATTGAAAAAGATGAGGAACGGTTTTTAATGGCCCGCAATCATTTTAGAAGTTACGGCGCTCTGCAAAACATTAAACCTATCTGCGGTGATGCCGAGGAGATTTTGAGTACGCTCACCGGACCTTTTGACATGGTGTTTATTGATGCGGCCAAAAGTGCAAGCAGAAGATATTTTGATATGGCGCTTTCGCTAGCCGCGCCTGATGCTCTCATTGTGACCGATAATGTGTTATATGGCGGCCGGACGGCCCGGGAGGGCGAGCCGGAGCACAAGCACAGAACAGGCGTTAAGGCTATGCAGGAATACCTTGATTATCTGTGCCATGATGAACGATTTTTCACGGCCGTGCTTCCGGTAGGAGACGGCGTTGCAATCACGATGTTACAACCCTAAGGAGGAAACGGCATGTATGTCATTTTAGGGATTGGAAATCCCGGCAAACAATATGAAAACACAAAACACAACATAGGCTTTATCAGCTTGGATTATCTGGCTGCATCCTGCGGCATTCAAATCAATAAAATTAAGCATAAGGCCTTAATTGGCGAAGGCCGTTTGGCAGGCGAGAAGGTTATTTTGGTGAAGCCGCAGACCTATGTGAACCTGTCCGGAGAAAGCCTGCGGATGATTATGGATTTTTATAAGCTAACGCCTGAAGAACTCATTGTGATTTACGATGATGTGAGCTTAGAGCAGGGTCGTGTGCGCATTCGCGCCAAGGGCTCTGACGGCGGCCATAACGGCATCAAATCCATTATCTATCATTTGCAGAGTGATGATTTTTGCCGGATTAAAATCGGTGTAGGTACGCCGCCACCGCACTACGATTTGGCAGATTGGGTGCTTTCTAAATTTTCTAACGAGGAAATTAAAGTGGTGTCGCAGGTTGTGGATAAGGTGCCCGATATGGTAGCAGAGATTATGAAGAACGGACCGCAAAGCGCAATGAACCGTTTTAACGGCATGGTCAGCAAATAGGACGTGATAAACGTGTTACATGATAGTTTTAAAAAGTCGGGCGAATGGCAAAAGGCCCTGTCTCTTTTTTGTGAGGGAAGTCTGCCGCTTGCACTGACAGGTCTTACGGAAACGGCGAAGGCACAGCTTTCAGCCGTTTTCTGCAAACAAAAACAAGGTGGTATAATTGTTTGCGACAGTGACCTTTCAGCACAAAAGTTTGCGCAGGAGCTGAGTTTTTTTCTTGGCCATTCTGCCATTTATTACCCGTCAAAAGAAATTGAATATTACCGTGTAGACGCAAAAAGTAATGAGTTAGAGGCACAGCGCCTGGCCGCACTTCGTTCCCTGGCAGAGGGTGAGGAAGGGGCCGTTATGGTGCTTGGCATAGAGGCCTTATTACAGTTTGCGGCGGATTTTTATACCTTTAAAGACTCGATGATCACCATAGAAGACGGTGGCAATTATGGTAGCGAAACGCTGCTTGAGCAGCTTGCGTCTTTGGGATATGTGCGCGAGGAAACCGTAGAGGCAAAAGGGCAATTTTCTCAGCGGGGCGGCATTGTGGATGTGTATCCGCCCTCGGCCGAAAACCCCTATCGTATCGAGTTCTTCGGAGATGAGATTGATTCGGTGCGCACATTTGACCCAATTATGCAAACTTCGATTGAGCGCATCTCTGCCATCAGTATCGAGGCAGCGCGTGAGGCAAGTGCCACAAAGGGCGAACGCCCCTGCGTAGCCGATTACCTGTCACAGGATGCAGTGGTTATTATGAACGAGCCGGAACGCATCCGGGAGCGCGCAGAAGGACTTTTGTGGAACATAGGCGAAACAGTCACAGGGCTTTTAGAAAAGGGAGTTATCAAGCAGGCAGAAGAAGCCTACATCCATGATTTTGAAAAGGTTTTAGCCAAACTGCTCACTCATCCTTTTGCAGGGCTTTACACCTTGCCCCAGTCATACCAGACCTTTAAACCTAAGGCACAAGCGAATATAACCTCTCACGATGTGAGCAGTTATTCAGGACGGCGTGATTTGTGGTATGCCGATGTCAAGGAATGGCTCGAAAAGCAATATGGGATTGTGATTGTGGCGCCTTCTGTGTTGCGGCGCGATGCCTTGTTTCAGGAACTTTCAGATGAAGGCTTTCCTGTGCTTTTGGCAAAGGAAAACAGCGAGGCAGAAAAAGGGCGCATTACCATTATAGAGGGTGAATTTAAAAAAGGCGTTTTCTATCCGGAAGCAGGACTTTTATATATAACCGACAGCGAAATTTCGGGCCGGGAATCCAGACGGCATAGACGCAAAAAGGCAGCTAAGGGAAACAAGCTGAAAAGCTTTGATGATTTGGATATCGGCGATTATGTGGTGCACAACACCCACGGCATTGGCCAGTATGTGGGTCTGGACACGTTGGAGGTAGAGGGGCACTATAAAGACTATTTAAAAATCCAGTATGCGGGCACAGACTATTTATATGTACCCTGTGACCAGTTGGATATTCTGCAAAAATATATTGGTAAAGAAGCAAGGGTACGGCTTTCCAAAATGGGCGGTGCCGACTTTGCCCGCCAAAAAGCAAAGGTTAAAAAGTCCACGATTGAAATGGCGCAGGGCCTCATTGCCCTGTATGCTGCCCGACAGGCGGCAAAGGGATATGCCTATTCGCCGGACACGGCCTGGCAGAAGGAATTTGAGGACCACTTCCCCTATGAAGAAACAGAGGATCAGCTAACCGCCATCAACGAAGTGAAGCAGGATATGGAAAGTGCGCGCCCCATGGATCGACTTTTATGCGGTGATGTGGGCTATGGAAAAACAGAAGTGGCACTCCGCGCGGCGTTTAAGGCTGTGCAGGATTCTAAGCAAGTGGCCTACCTTGCGCCTACAACGGTGCTTGCTATGCAGCATTATAACACCTTTTCAAAGAGAATGAAGGATTTCCCCGTGCGGGTGGAACTGCTCTCTCGACTGGTTACAGCAAAGGAACAATCGGCGATTTTAAAAAGACTCAAAACAGGCGAAACAGATGTCATCATCGGCACGCACCGCTTGCTCGGCTCTGACATAGAATTTCGTGACTTAGGTCTTTTGGTGATTGATGAAGAACAGCGTTTTGGTGTGCGCCATAAAGAACGCATTAAAGAAATGAAGAATAACGTGGATGTGTTAACCCTTTCAGCGACCCCGATTCCGCGTACGCTGCACATGTCAATGGTCAACATCAAAGATATGAGCCTGCTTTCTGAACCGCCGCAGGACCGTTATCCTGTGGCCACCTATGTGCTTGAATATAACCCGGATATTGTGCTGGATGCGATCAGTAAAGAACTCTCCCGTGGGGGGCAGGTCTATTATCTGCATAATAAAACCCAAAGTATTGCCTCGTGCGCAAGAAGACTGCAAGAGGCGTTGCCGGATGCTCGTATCCGATTTGCTCACGGGCAAATGGACCCGGAGGAACTTGAGGATGTTATGCTTCTGATGCAACAGGGGGAGATTGACATTTTGGTGTGCACAACCATTGTGGAGACAGGTCTTGACATTCCCAATGTGAACACCATGATTATAGAGGATGCTGACCGTTTGGGGCTTTCGCAGCTATATCAACTGCGCGGCCGCGTAGGTCGCTCGAACCGTCGCGCCTTTTGTTATCTCACCTATCGGCGTGATAAATCGCTGAGGGAAGAAGCGGTCAAAAGGCTTTCGGCCATTCGGGAATTCACCGAATTCGGCTCCGGATTTAAAATTGCCATGCGTGACCTGGAAATTCGAGGGGCGGGCAACCTTTTGGGCGCGGAACAGCACGGTCATATGGAAACCGTGGGGTATGATATGTATTGCAGGCTTTTAGAAGAAAGCGTGAACGAGCTACAGGGTCGGCCACCGCAACAGGCAGATTGGGAACCGCAGCTTGATTTTGTGGCGGATGCCTACATTCCGGCATCCTACATCAAAAGCCATCGTTTGCGTCTTGAATTTTATAAAAAGATAGCGGCGATTATGACGGAGGCAGATTGTGATGAGGTAACAGAGGAACTGATTGACCGCTTTGGCGATTATCCGGTCAGCGTGGCGAACCTGTTAACGTCGGTGCGCGTTAAAAATCTGGCCAAGGAGACAAATCTTTCGCAGATTACTGTATATGAAGGTCGCGTGCTTTGCTATTTTAAAGAGAGTTTTAATCCCGGATTAATTGCAGAACTTGTGAATCGTTATGCGGGTCGCATTATGCTTTCGGCCGGGCAAAAGCCTTATTTTTCCTATCGTATGGAATCGGAAGAAAAAAGGGATGTGCCGTCCAGTATTAAAAGTTTGTTACAGACCTATAAGGACTTGCATACAGAAAAAAATTAGTGTATAATACATGTATAAAGTATTATATTGGAATAAATATGCAAAAGGGAGTGTTACAGTTGAAAAACATGAAAAGAATTGCCGTTTTGCTTTGTGCGTTCTTTATTCTGGTTTCTGCTACCGGTTGCGGCAAGTTGGAAATCTCCAAAGAAATTGCAACAGTAAACGGCCGTAGAGTTACAAAGGCAGAATATATGTATTACTTGGAGAATGTAAAGCAGCAAATGCTGTCTACAGCCGGCGCAACTGATGCAGAAGGGTTCTGGGATTCTGAAATCGACGGTGTAAAGGCAGGCGAAGCTGCGAAGCAAAAGGCTTTAGAAGAAATGCTCCGCGTTGAAATCGCTTGCATTAAGGCTGATGAAGCCGGTATCAAAGCTTCTGAAAGTGACATAAGCTCGATCCGTGCCACCGTTAAAACAACAGACAGTGCTCAAAAAGCGCAGGTTCAATCTGTAAAAGATTTAACCGGTCTCTCCGATGATCAACTGATTGCTGTGTTTACCAAAACTGCACAGGCAAGTGCTTATGCGGCTGATTTAAATCAGAAAGATCCGGAAGCATTAAAGCCTGACGAAGCCGCCATTGCAGAAGCATATCAGAAGGATTATGTACATGTTAAGCACGTGCTGGTTAAAAATACCCAGGATACTGCCGCTGAAGGTGAGGCTGCTGTTGAAACAATTCCCGCTGAGGAATTTGCTGCACAGCAAAAGGCCAAGGCAGAAGAAGTGCTTGCAAAAGCTAAAGCCGGCGCAAATTTTGACAATCTGGTGAAAGAATACGGCGAAGACCCGGGCATGGAAAGTTCTCCCGAAGGTTATACCTTTACTCATGGTGCCATGGTAGCTGCTTTTGAAGAAGCATCTTATGCATTGGAAGTGGGCGCTATTTCCGAGCTGGTGGAATCTTCCTATGGTTGGCATATTATTAAGCGTTACGACCTGCCTAAGTCCGGCACCGAGTATGATAATGCTATTCAGGCTGTAACCAACAGCCTGGCACAGGATAAATACAACGCTCTGCTCGACTCTTACAAGGCAGACATGACGATTGAGGTACATCAGGGCGTGATTGACGGCATTAAGGTAAAATAAATTTTGTATAAAAATAAAAGGACTTCGCAGACTAAATCTGCGGAGTCCTTTTTCAAAAAGGTGAGAGACTATGAAAATCTATCAAAATGTAACGGAATTAATCGGCAAAACGCCGCTTTTGGAGCTGGTGCATCTTGAACAGGAACTGAACCTGAAAGCGACTATTTTAGCAAAGCTTGAATGCATGAATCCGGCCGGCAGCGCAAAAGACAGGGTAGCGGCGGCTATGATTCAGGCAGCTGAGGAAGCCGGACTTTTATCAAAAGACTCTGTCATCATTGAACCGACGAGTGGTAACACCGGTATCGGTCTTGCTTCTGTTGCGGCATCTAAAGGCTATAGAGTGATCCTGACCATGCCGGAAACCATGAGCGCCGAGCGCCGCAATTTGCTCAAGGCCTATGGCGCAGAGCTTGTGCTGACAGAAGGTGCAAAGGGTATGCAGGGAGCCATCGAAAAGGCAGAGGCATTGTCTCGTGAGATTTCGGGCAGCATTTTAGGCGGTCAGTTCATTAATCCGGCCAATCCTGCAGCTCATTTCGCGACCACGGGTCCGGAAATCTGGGAGGATACAGAAGGTAAGGTTGATATTTTTGTGGCAGGTGTCGGCACAGGCGGCACCATAACGGGCGTTGGAACGTATCTAAAGCAACAAAATCCAAAGGTGCAGGTCATTGCGATGGAGCCTACGGAATCACCCGTGCTTTCGGGAGGACAGGGTGGCGCCCATAAATTGCAGGGAATTGGTGCAGGCTTTGTGCCCGAGGTACTGGATACGACGGTGTATGATGAAGTGATGTGTATTCACCATGAGGAAGCATACAAATGGGGTAACTACATGGCACAGCACGAGGGCGTTTTGGTTGGTATTTCTTCGGGCGCGGCGCTGGCCGCTGCGGTTCAGGTTGCCGGTCGTCCGGAAAATGCTGGCAAAATCATTGTGGTGTTATTGCCGGATACGGGGGAACGCTATCTATCGACAGAAATGTTCGTTTAAACCGAAAACCTTCCATAAAGTTACAGAACCTTCCGGCTTGACAAACGCTCTAAAAGCGGGTATAATAATCAATACATCAGCGACCGCGATGATTTGGTTTTTGCTGATGTTGCAAGCTGTGGGGATGCAACGGTTTCGACGGGGATGCTAATGGCTTGGGAGCGAGTAGCGGTGCGGTGCCGCTATAAAAATCGCAATTTTTAAATTTAAACGCTAACACTGAATTAGCTGCTGCCTAATTATAGGCAGCTGTCCGCCCCGGGGGACTGCGACCGGGTACCGGGCATCATTTAGCAGTGAACGTGCGCCGGCAAAGCTTTGCGTCGGCCATGCATAATGAAGCTACCGAAGCGGTTGGCTTGCTTGTGAGCCTGCCGCCGGGGGAATCTCAA
>SVKI01000017.1 GCA_015068555.1 Oscillospiraceae bacterium
AGCAACATTCGTTGCTCTATTTGTCATGCAATTTTCAATGTTCAACTGATTATTTTAACTCCCTAAAAAATATTTCAAAGAAATTTAAATTTTCTATTGACATTTAATAGTTAGTCTTATAATAAATTATGTTAAAAATAAAAAAGACAAATATAAACCCCGGCAACAAGTCCTACCAGGTCGGCTACTAAAGCAGCTGGCACGGTGTGGCGGGAATTCTTTATTTTAACGGAGCCAAAATAAACGGCCAAGGCATAAAAAGTGGTTTCTGTTGACCCCATAATCACAGATGCCATACGCCCTAAAAGAGAATCAGGCCCCGAGCGGTTTAGCAGATCGCCTAAAACGGCAAGAGAACCGCTTCCTGAAACGGGTCGCAAAATAGCCAGCGGCATAAGTGCCGGCGGAATATGCAACAGCTTGGTTATAGGTGTGAGCAAGGAAATCAAAAAGTCGAGTGCGCCGGATGTGCGAAGCATGGTGATGGAAAAAATCAATGCCACCAATGCCGGCAGAATGGAAAAAAGGGCATGAATCCCTTCTGCTGCACCTGCGATAAAAGCCTCAAAAATATTGATTTTTTTACACAAACCGAAAAGGATAATGAAACACACAACCAACGGCAAAATAGAAGAAGAAAGGGCTTTTAGCATGCTTATCGCCCCCTTCTGCGCATGCTCATCATGTGTGCGGTGATAACGCCTGAAACAAGCGCGCATAAGGAGCAAAGAAAGACCGGTATCAATATGCCAAAGGGGTCCGTTGAACCAGCGGCATGCCGCAAGGTGATAACCGTTGTGGGGAGCAGGCTGATTGAGGCCGTGTTGATGACAACAAACATACACATTTCATCTGTTGCTACGCCTTTTTGGGGATTGATTCTATCCAACTCCTTCATCGCAGCAAGACCTAAGGGCGTTGCCGCATTGGAAAGGCCCAACATGTTGGCGGTGATGTTCATGACCATGGCACGAACGGCCGGCGAATCAGGAGACAAGCGCGGAAACAAAAGGCGCATAAGCGGCGATAAAAGCTTTGCCAGTTTTTCTGTCAGGCCGGAGCGTTTAGCGATTTCTAAAATGCCTGACCAAAGACACATCATGCCGGCAAGAGAAATGGCCATTTGAACAGCAGAGTTTGCGCCGTCTAAAATACTTTGCGCTACCAACTCTGTCCGTCCTGAAAAAAAGGCGGCCAAGACTGAAAAAACAATCATGCCGCCCCAAATATAACTCATCATGTGCGTCCACCTCCATTGTATACTATGTGGAGATGGCGTGTTCTATGTTTGATTCTTAGGTTTAATTTTCTAATTTGGCTTGTTTTGGATATTTGCTTTTATCTACCGCACAGGCGATGATAATCATCCCAGAAATTACGGTAGGACTTTGCTACGCATTCGCTGTCACAGATGGTGACAGGATTGCTGGCAACTGTGGCGGCAATGGCTGCGGCCATGGCGATGCGGTGGTCATTATGGCTATTGACACATCCGCCCTTTAAGCCGTGCGTACCGCGAATCAGCAGAAAATCTTCTCCTTCTGTTATCTGCGCGCCCAAGGCTGAGAGCATCTCTGTCACTGTTTGCAGACGATCACTTTCTTTTATGCGCAGCCGACCTGCATTTATAATGCGGGTTTCGCCCTCTGCCTGCGAGGCTAAAACAGCTAAAACAGGCACTAAATCAGGCACCTGGCTTACATCGATGGTGGTTCCCTTCAAGGGTGAACCAAAGCGCTCAATAATGGAGATAATCTCCTTATCGCCCTGGCAGGAATCAGGATTCAGACCTTGCACGCGCACATGGCTTCCCATAGCGTTGGCACAGAGGTAAAAGGCCGCTTGTGAATAGTCGCCTTCTACAGTCAGGTCACAGGGCGTATAGCTTTGGTTGCCCGGAACGATAAACCGCTTGTAATTTTCGTTTTTTACGCAGATTCCATATTGGCTCAAAATCCCCAGGGTCATGTCAACATAGCCGGCTGATTCTAACGGCGTTGTCAGTTCAATGACGCTATCTTTTTTAAGGAGCGGCAGGGCAAAGAGCAGGCCTGTGATAAACTGGGAACTGATATTGCCGGGCAGGCGGTAGGTACCGCCTTGTAAGGTGCCGCAAAAGAACAGTTCATTTCCCTCGCGTCTTGTTATAATGCCGTCCTGCTTACAGATTTCATAATAAGGGTCTAACGGACGCTCGGGCAACCGACCGCGACCTGTAAAGCGAACAGGTTTGCCGGCTATAAAGGCAAGGGGAATTAAAAAGCGAAGCGTCGAGCCTGATTCACAGCAGTCGATTAGCGCATTTTCAGGGGGTTCAGGTTTAGAACCGATGACGGTGACTGCGTTCTCACCGCGATTTATCTTCGCGCCAAAGATCTGCATAGCGTTTACGGTTGCTGCAATGTCTTCGGAGAAGGCGAGGTTCTGAATATAGGAACACCCACCGGCCAAACAGGCGGCAATCACGGCTCGATGAGCCTGGCTTTTAGAGGGCGGTATCTGAACCGCCCCCGAGAGTTTCTGTGGAGTGATAACCTGCATCATATGGAACAGAACCTTTCTAAATGTTATCGAAGCACGGCGCCTAATTCTTTCTCCAGGGCGGATAAAACGGCGTCGATTACCTCGTTAACTTCGGTATCGGTCAAGGTCTTTTCCATGGATTGGAGTTTTAAAGAATATGCCATAGACTTTTTGCCTTCGGGTACCTGTTTGCCCTTGTATACATCAAACAGCATTAAGCCGGCAAAGAGGTTTTTAGCCTTCTTTTTAATCAGTGTTTCAATATCGGCTGCCAGTACTTCATCGTCCACCAAAATTGCCAGGTCACGTGTAACGGCAGGGTATTTGGGCAGGGGGTGATAGCTTTTGTTGCTCTTAGAATAAGTCAGAAGCGCTTCCATATCAATTTGTGCTGCATACACTTCCTTATCCAGGTCATAATGATCAGCTACGGCAGGATGAATCTGTCCCAGTACACCGATTTCTTTTTTTCCAACTAAAATTTTTGCACAACGGCCTGGATGGAAGGTAGGATCTTCTGTTTCGGGCACGAAGCGCGCACCGGAAAGGCCGATGCCGTCAAACAGAGTCTCTACAACACCTTTCGCGTCATAAAAGTCGCAATCGCCGTACATACCTGTGCAAACCACCTTGCGCTCATCCGGCAACTCGCCTTCAGCGCCGGGAATGTAAATTGTGGCAAGCTCATACAGACGGGCGGTTTCTGCCTTATAGTTCTGATTGCGTGCCAGCGTTTCCAACATGGAATGAACAGCTGTAGTGCGCATCACGGAGTTTTCCTCACCCAGGGGATTGCTGATCACAACGGCATTACGCAGAGGACTGTCAGCTTTTAAATTGAGCTTATCATAGTAGTTTGGATTGGTGAAACTGTAGGTTACAATTTCGTTCATACCGCAAGCGCAAAGAAGCGAACCAACTTTTTCTTCCAACTTCTGTGCAGGTGTTTTAACACTGTGTGCAGTTTCACCACACATCAAGGTTGAAGGAATTTTTTCGTAGCCGTAGATGCGCAATACTTCTTCTGCCACATCGGCAAAACCCTCAATATCAGCACGGAAGGAGGGCGGAATTACGCTATCTTCCTTCACGGTGAAGTCTAAAGCTTCCAGGGTTTTTATCATGAAGTTTTTATCTATATCAGTGCCTAAGAATTTGTTGATTTTATCAGCGTCGAAGGGAATTTCGTTAACTTCCTGCTCTTTGCCGCGGATGTCAATGATACCATCAACCACTTCGCCGCAACCCAACTCTTCTACAAGTTCACAGGCACGCATAATAGCGGGCAGTGTATTTTCCGGGTCAAGACCCTTTTCATAGCGAGAGGAGCTTTCTGTTCTAAGACCTAACTTGCGGGCAGCCTTGCGAACGGTTGCAGCGTGGAAGGTAGCAGATTCAAAGAGGATGGTTTTGGTATCATCCTTGACTTCGGAATTCTGTCCGCCCATAACCCCGGCTACGCCTACGGGTTTTTTGCCGTCGCAAATCATGATCATAGTTTCATCTAAGGTTCTTTCCACATCGTCAAGCGTGGTCAGCATTTCGCCTGCTTTTGCGCGGCGCACATGGATGGCGGCGCCTTCTAAATCGCGCAAGTCAAAGGCGTGCATCGGCTGGCCGTATTCTAACATGATGTAGTTGGTGATATCTACGATATTATTGATGGAACGGATACCGCAGGCCTTTAAACGGCGCTGCATCCAATTAGGAGAGGGGCCGATGGTCACGTTTTTAACAATTTTGCCGCAATAGCGCAGGCAGCCTTCGGTGTCATCCACCGTGATGGAAACATAGTTGTTAATATCATCACCCGCACCTTTAACAGCAGGTGTTTTTAAGGTAAACGGTTTATCAAAGCTAACAGCTGTTTCGCGGGCAAGACCGATTACAGAAAGACAATCGGGACGGTTGGAGGTAATTTCAAAGTCAACAATTGTCTCGTTTAAATGGAACACTTCGCGAATGTCCATACCTGCAGGCAGGCTGTCATCTAAAATTAAGATGCCATATTCAGCATCGGGGAAGTCGTGCTCTGTCATACCCAGTTCTTCGTAAGAGCATAGCATGCCGGCAGAGGAAACGCCGCGCAGTTTACCTGTTTTGATTTTGGTTCCGTCGGGCAGCAATGCGCCGTCTAAGGCAACCGGAACGGTTTGGCCAACCTTTACATTGGGGGCGCCGGTTACAATCTGCAGGGTTTCGTTGCCTACATCAATCTGACACACAACAAGCTTATCCGCATCGGGATGCTTGGAAATTTCTAAAATTCTGCCGGTTACAACATTAACAAGGTTTTCACCCTGATTTTCAATGCCTTCTACCTTAGAACCGGTCATGGTCATTCTGTGGTTGTATTCTGCCGGTGTAATGCCGGCAATATCAGTATAATCATTGAGCCAACTCATTGGAATTTTCATCGTGATTCACTCTCCCTTTTCATTAAAACTGGTTTAAGAAACGCAGGTCGTTTTCATATAATAAGCGCATATCGTCAATGTTCATGCGGCGCATAACAATTCTCTCTAAGCCTAAGCCAAATGCAAAGCCGCTATAAACAGAGGTGTCAATGCCGCAACGCTCTAATACTTTAGGATGTACCATGCCGGCGCCAAGCAGTTCGATAAAGCCTTCACCTTTGCACACACGGCAACCCTTGCCGCCACAAACAAAGCAGGAAACATCAACTTCGGCACTGGGCTCTGTAAAAGGGAAGTGGTGCGGGCGGAAACGAAGCACGGCATCATTTCCGTAGAGTGTTTTCATAAAGGTTTCTAAGGTTCCCTTTAGGTCGCCCATGGTGATGCCTTTATCCACTACGAGTCCTTCAATTTGGTGGAAGACAGGGGAGTGAGTAGCATCTACGGCGTCACTTCTGTACACGCGACCCGGTGCAATAACACGGATAGGCGGCTTTTGGTTTTCCATCACGCGTACCTGCACGGATGAGGTTTGCGAACGAAGAACCACGTTATCATTAATGTAAAAGGTGTCTTGCGTGTCGCGCGCGGGATGGTCCTTGGGAATGTTTAATGCTTCGAAGTTATAATAATCGTACTCAACTTCGGGCCCTTCGGCAATGGAAAAGCCCATGCCAACGAAAATATCTTTGACTTCATCAAGCACGATGTTAAGCGGATGCTTTTTACCTAAAACAGGGAGTCTTCCCTTCATGGTTACGTCCAGACGCTCGTCTTTCAGCTTTGCCTCGCGAGCAGCTTGCTGCAACGTATTTTTCTTTTGTTCAATCTGTTCTTCAATAAAGCTACGAACTTCATTGGCAAGCTGACCGATAACCGGTCTTTCTTCAGCAGATAGTCCACCCATACCGCGGAGCACGGCTGTGAGTTCGCCTTTTTTGCCCAGCAGTGCGATGCGCAGGTCTTCTAATTCTGTGAGAGTTTGGGCACCGGAAAGTGCCTGATTTGCTTTTTCCTTAATGGCTAAAAGCTGTTCTTTCATGGATATATCTCCTTCCAAGTGATTTCTTACATAAATAAAAATAAGCTCGCCCCATAAGGGACGAGCGAATAATCGTCGTGGTACCACCCTAATTCCCGAAAAAATTTCGGCTCTTTGGCGCTTAACGGACGCAACCCGGCACAGCCTACTGAAACATTCAACCATGCGGCTCCAAGGTGAAATTTCGGATCTGCTCTTAACCGGATTCCCTTTCAGCCTATGAGAAATCCTCTCTTTTTGAGGTGAAAGCGACCTTACTTTGCCTTTTCATTGCCTTTTCATATACGCATGAGTATATCATATTTTTCACCATTATGCAAGTTTTTTTTTAAGGAATTAATATTTGAAAGAAATTTTTACCAAAAATCATTAAAAATTCATTAAAATTGAAGATTCTTATTGACTAAATATAAAATAAAATATATAATGATTCTATGTGATTTCACAAAGGAGGAGAACAAAATGGGTAAGAGCATCACAAAACTTGTGATTGCAATCGTTGTCATTGCCTTGGGTGCTTCCATTGCACTGTTTGGTTTTGACATTCAAATGTTCGGCTGGCAAATCAGCTATCCGTCCGCTTTGGATGAAGACAACGGCATCAGACAGGGTCTGGATCTTGTAGGCGGTTCGGTTATTACGTATGAAGCGCAGACAGAAAGTGCAACAGATGAAGAAATGACATCTGTTGAGAATGTATTAAGAAAGCGTTTAGATGCGCTTGGTTACATGGAAGCAACAGTTTCCCGTCAGGGAGACAAAAAGGTGCGTGTTGAAATTCCGGCGATCCAAAATCCGGAAGAAGCAGTACAAACCTTGGGGCAAACCGCTAGGCTGACCTTCCGCGATGCTGACGGCAATGTCGTTTTAGAAGGAACGGATGTAGCAAGTGCAACAGCGCGCTTTGGTCAGATTGATGAAACCAGCGGTGACCAGCACTTTGTAGAACTTAAATTAAAAGATAGCGGCGTAAGTAAGTTTGCTGATGCAACTGCAGCGGCTTCCGCCAGAAAAGATGGCACCAATTACATCGCCATTATGCTGGACGAAGAGCAAATCAGTCGTCCTTCGGTTACTACTACGATTAATCAGCCGAGTTGTATTATTTCAGGTGGTTTTACGGATAACTCCCAAACTCGCGAACTGGCAACCTTAATTAACTCCGGTAACCTGCCTTTTACCATTCAGGACGTAGAGCTTAGAAGCGTAGGTCCTACCCTGGGTGAACGAGCACTTGAAACCAGCTTGTTTGCAGCCGGTATCGGTATTTTGCTGATTTTGCTTTTCATGCTGTTTGTATACCGTTTACCCGGTCTTGTGGCAGATATTTCTTTAGTATGCTACATTGGTATTGTTGCCTTCATCATGTCAGCATTCAGAATCAACCTGAGTCTGCCCGGTATTGCCGGTATTATCCTTTCTGTCGGCATGGCGGTTGATGCGAATGTTATCATCTTTGCCAGAATGAAGGAAGAACTCGAGCTCGGCAAAACCGTTCGTGCTTCTGTTGAATCCGGTTTTAACCGTGCGTTTATTGCAATTTTAGATGCCAATGTAACGACCTTGATTGCGGCTGTTGTGCTGTATTACTTTGGTACCGGTCCGATTCAGGGCTTTGCCATTACCTTGGGTATTGGTACGGTTGTCAGCATGTTCACAGCCATTGTTGTGACAAAGTTCTTGCTTCGTCAGATTGTGGGCTTAAAGATTAAAAACACAGCGTTGTTTGGCGCAAAAAGGAGGGACGACCGTGTTTAAGATTGTAGAGAAATTTAAGTATACTATTTTATTGCCGGTTGTAATCATCCTGATTGCGGCCATTATGCTTGGCGTACATGGCGGATTTGAGCAGGATGTTGAGTTTTTAGGCGGTATGACCATGTATGTAGACATGGGTTCTGAGGTGAATCTGGACGAGCTTGCAAACTTTGTTGAAAGCAACACGCCGGAAAATATCAACCCCGTTGTACAGCGCTCTGAAGGCACACAGGTAAGCATCAAAACGAATCCAATTGAAACAGAAGTGAGAGAACAATTACAGGCAGCCCTCTTAGAGAAATATGGCTTGACTGAAGAAGCTATATTGCAGGTTGACAACATTAGTCCAACGGTTGGTGGTGAACTGAAAAGACAAGCCCTGATGGCGTCTCTTATTGCGGCTGTTTTGATGCTGGTTTACATTACCATTCGTTTTGAAATGAGAACGGGTATTGCGGCAGTTGTTTGTCTGATACATGATATTATCATTATGATTGCGGTGTATGCTATTTTCCAGATTCCCATTAACAGCAACTTCATCGCTGCTATCTTAACTATCATTGGTTACTCTATCAATAACACCATTGTTGTGTTTGATAGAATTCGTGAAAACTACGGTAAAAACAAGCGTGCATCGTTTGCTGAAGTGGCCAATATGAGTATCAAGCAAACCTTAAAGCGTTCGTTTAACACCACCATTACAACATTGCTTCCTGTTTTAATGTTGTTTATCTTTGGTGTAACTTCCATCCGTCAGTTCACGATTCCCTTGATGGTAGGTCTTTTAGCCGGTACCTATTCTTCCGTGCTGATGGCCGGTCCTATTTGGGTAGCACTTAAGAATCTGCAGGTCAAAAGAAAACAGAAAAAAGCAACCAGATAAGTTAAAAAAGCGATGTGATTGAATCACATCGCTTTTTTTATGCATATATTTTCCGCATTGTGGCAAACTAAAAAGGAAAAAGAAACAAGGAGTGTTTTTTTATGATGCATGAAAAAAAGGAAACCCCGATTGCAGGTATTTCTTGCTCGGTCACCAATTGCCTGTATAACGGAGGAAATCTGACCTGTATGGCAAATCAGATTGAAGTTTCTACCTGTGACCCGGTGCAGCAATGCAGCGTGCAGTGCAAAACATTTGCACCAAAAGCAGGTCGATAAACCGCTAAAAATAGGTTGTAACAACTGCAAATTTGTGTTATACTTTTTGTATAAAGGAGTGTGGCACAAATGGCAAGAGAATGGACGAAATCGCAGCTTGCTGCCATAACAACGCAGGATGCGGATGTATTGGTCTCTGCAGCAGCCGGTAGCGGTAAAACGGCTGTTTTGGTGGAACGAATTATACAAAAAATAACGAACGAAACAAAGCCGGTTGATATCGACCGGCTTTTGGTCGTTACCTTCACAAATGCGGCGGCGGCGGAGATGCGACAAAGAATTGCAGATGCTCTAAACGAACAACTGTATCTGCATCCTGAAAATGAGAATCTGCACCGCCAACTTGCCCTGCTTTCCGGTGCTTCTATTACCACCATTCACGGATTTTGCCATAGCCTTTTGCGCGAGCATTTTGCTCTGTTAGACTTAGACCCCACCTTTAAAATTGCAGATACAACAGAGAATGACTTACTGCGCGTTGCGGTGCTTGACAGGGTCATTGAAGAAATGTACGAAGATCCTGTCTATGCCGATTCGTTTTTGCAGTTGACGGAAGCCTATATGCAATTAAAAAATCAAGAAGGGTTTTATGAACTGGTTCAAAGCCTGTTTCATTTTGTGATGAGTTTGCCATCACCGGAGGCTTGGCTCCTTGACGCAACAGAGCGCTTCCATATAGAAGAAGGGCAGGATTTTAACGAAACCGAGCTCGCAAAAGATTTAGTCGCTTGCGGTCACGATATCATAAAATCGACATTGGAAAAGTACGGCAGCATGATACAAATGCTCGATAACGATGATGGGCAGGAAAAGTTTAAAATTCATATGGAACTGGAAAGAAATGCCTTGGCCAAGCTTTTAGAAGCGGAAACTTATGATGCGTTTTACGAGCAGATTAACGCTTTTACATTTGACAGAATCCCGTCAAGCGCTAAGGATTCTGCACCCGTCTATCGTGCTCTGGTACAGGAGATGCGCGATAAAATCAAAAATGGAGATATCAAAAGATTAAAGATAGAAATGTTTCCAGAAAGCGGCAATGAGCAGCTTGATATGCTTTGCAAGCTATACCCGCTTATGCAGGCATTATCAGAAACTGTTCGCAGATTAATTGAGACTTTTGGTAAGGAAAAAAGAAAGAAAAACATGCTTGATTTTAATGATCTTGAGCATGGTTGCTTGCATCTTTTAAGGCAGGCAGACGGCGCGCCTACGGAACTTTCTGAAGTAATTAAGGCGCGATTTGATGAAATCTTAATTGATGAATATCAGGATACAAGTGCTTTGCAGGAGGCTATTTTCAGTGCTATAAAAAAAGATGGCGGTTTGTTTATGGTGGGCGATATCAAACAAAGCATTTATCGCTTCCGCAATACAAACCCTCTTTTGTTCAGGGAAAAAAAGGAGAGATTCAGCATAGAAGAAGATGCGCCGAATCGTAAAATTATTCTCTCTCAGAACTTTAGAAGCCGTGCCTCTGTTTTAGAGGCAATTAACTACATATTCTATCGGATTATGTCTCCTACAGCCGGAGAAATTGAGTATAACGATGAGGAAAAATTATATCCGGGCTTCCCTTATCCTGAAATGGAAAAGCCTTTATCTGAGTCTGTTGACATCTGTCTGGCCGATCTTGAAGATGACGGATCGGCGGAAGGAAGCTTAACTTCAGCTGAAGAATCAGACGAAAATGAAGAAGGAGCCATTGAAACGGCAGAAGCAGAAGCTTTGATGGCAGCAAAAAAGATTCACGAGTTGTTAGAAAACGGCTACCAGGTGATGACGGGGAGCGGCGTACGGCGCATAGAATATCGGGACATTTGCATCCTGCTTCGCTCTACCAAAAACACGGCTGATTGCTATGCAAAAATTTTGTCTGCACAAGGGATTCCCTGCTATAGTGATGTGGGCGGCTCTTTTTTAGAAACCGAGGAAATCAGCGTGATGCTTTCCTTGCTGAAAATTTTAGATAATCCGCATCAGGATATTCCGCTTCTTGCGGTTTTGCGCTCGCAGATGTACGCACTTACGGCAGATGAATTGGCGCAAATACGTATGGCAGACAGAAAGTCGGATTTCTATACAGCTTTATTAAAACGCAAGGAACAAGAGGATGAACTGGCCGAAAAGTTAAAAGAATTTATCAACACATTGGAGAAATTCCGGGAAAAGAGCAGACAGCTTTCCATGTCGGAACTGATTTGGTATTTGTATATGCAGACCGGCTTCTACGAAGCACAATCCACTTTACCGGGGGGGTATGTGCGTCGGCTGAACCTGCGCCTTTTGTATGTACGGGCGGCCAGTTTTGAGAAAACAGGCTTGCGTGGTCTCTATAGCTTTATTCGTTTTGTGGATGGCTATGCTTCGATGGGCGGTGACTACAGTGCTGCAAGAACCGTGGGTGAGGAACAGAATGTGGTGCGTATCATGAGTATTCATAAGAGTAAGGGACTGGAATTCCCTGTCGTTATCATGGGTGGTTTGGCGCGAAAATTTAACCTGCAGGATTTGAAGAAAAAGGTATTGATACATAGCGAAAAGGGGTATGGACCCCAGTATATTGATGGTGAATTGGGATTTGTATATGAAACGCAAAGCCGAGCTTTGGTTAAGCAGGTTTTAAGGCAGGAGAGTTATTCAGAGGAAGAACGTATTTTATATGTTGCCTTAACCCGAGCGCGTGAAAAATTGATTCTGCTCGCTGCAGGACGCAATTTATATAAACGGTTGGAGAAAATGGCTATGGTGCCCGTTTGCGGGAATATTCCAGGTAACCTGGTTCTTGAGGGAAGTTCATACCTGGATTGGATGTTCATGGCTCTGATATCCCATCCTGATGCGTCGTTTTTGCGTAAACAGGCAGATTTTTCTGTTGCGGAGGATAAAAGCTCTTATGGTCGTTTTGCAATTGAAAATATAGATGTTTCTGCACTGGTTGCCGAAAAAGAGGAGGAAGAGCTATGGACGGAGCGGTCAGATAGGGCAGATAGTGCTTTGCTCTCGTTGTTGGAGCTTAGGTATCCCTATGAAAAAGAGACAAATCTGCCGATTAAAATCAGTGTTACGGAGCTCAAGAGAAAGTTCAACGGAGAAGAAGATGCTGTCTATTTATATCATAAACCGGAATTTGTTAAGGCACGCCCGGGGGAGATGCAGGCGGCAGAAATTGGAACAGCGATGCATACCTTTATGGAGCATCTTGATTTTGCCCGTGCAGACAGTCGTGAGAATTTGATACAGCAAAGAGATGAACTGGTGCTGTGTGGTATTCTGACGAATGAGGAGGCAGATGCCATCAGTATCGATTCCGTGTATGCGTTCATGAACTCGGCAATAGGAAAGGCATTGCGGCAGGCAAAATGCGTGAAGCGAGAAGTATCGTTTGCTTATCGTGAGGATGGGGAGAAGATTTATCAGATTTCCGGTCAGGTTATGGTGCAGGGTATTATAGACTGCTTGCTTATAGAGGAAGACGGTATAACGGTCATCGATTATAAAACGGATAAGGTACATGATGAAGCAGCTATCATAGAGCGATACAGAGTGCAGCTTGACTGTTATCGTAAGGCAGCTGAATTGATGTATCACAAGCCGGTGAAGCATACCTATTTATATCTGTTTACTGTTGATAAACCGCTTGAAATATAAAAAAATGAGAACAAATGTTTGATTTTTGTTTGTTTTTGTGCTACAATAAAGAAAAAACCTTTTACGAAAGGAAATATTATGGCTAAACGAATTAACCGCGAGCAGGAAATTTTAAATTTTATAAACGAACAGATACAGGATAAGGGTTATCCGCCATCAATCCGTGAGATTGGCGCGGCAGTTGGGCTTAATTCGCCGTCAACTGTTCACACCTACCTTAAAAAGCTGGAAACGAAGGGTTTATTGCAGAAGGATGGCTCTAAAACGCGTGCGCTGCGCCCGATTGCTACGGAAGCCGAGTGCATGGCAGAACCTATAGCAGAATATCTTTCTGTGCCGGTTGTGGGAACAGTTGCGGCAGGAACGCCGATTTTAGCGGAAGAGAATGTGACAGCAACCTTTCCGCTTCCTATGGTCTTTGCCAAGAATAAAAATGTTTTCATGCTTAAGGTCAAGGGCGAAAGCATGATCAATGCCGGTATATTGGATGGTGACTATGTGATTGTAACCCAGCAGGAAACAGCCCGCAACGGCGAAATGGTTGTAGCACTTTTGGATGATTCTGCTACGGTCAAAACCTTTTATCAGGAAAGCGGCTATGTCCGTTTGCAACCGGAAAATGACGCCTTATCTCCAATCTTGGTGAGAGATGTTCGTATTTTGGGCGTGGTTTCCGGCGTTTTTCGGATGTATTAATAAAGGAGAGTTTGTATGAATGAAATAAAGCAATTGGTCGACGAAATTTTTGATGAGGCGGTCGCCATTCGCCGATTAATTCATCAAAACCCGGAGCTTTCGTTTGAGGAATATGAAACGGCAGCGCTTGTTTGTTCCTATCTGGAACGGCTGAATATTCCGTATCAAAGTGGAGTAGCAGGAACCGGCGTAGTAGGTCTCATTGAGGCAGATGAAGCGAAACAGACTTTGCTTTTGCGTGCAGATATGGATGCTCTTCCTGTGCAGGAGGAGACCGGGTTGCCGTTTGCCTCCAAGCGCGAGGGTGTTTCTCATGCCTGTGGACATGATGTACATGTGGCTATAGTATTAGGAACGGCTATGGTTTTAGCTCGCTTAAAGCATCGGCTTAAAGCGAATATCAAGTTGGTTTTTCAGCCGGCAGAGGAGACGACGGGTGGCGCCTTGCCGATGATTGAAGCGGGTGTTTTGGAAAATCCGCATGTCGATGCGGCAGTCAGTGGTCATATCATGACGAATGTAGAAGTTAGTAACATACTTGTAAAGCGCGGTGAAGTGATGGCCTCACCGGATGATTTTGAAATGACGGTGCATGGGCGTGGCGGCCATGGAGCCTATCCGCATGAGTGTATTGACCCCATCGCAATTACCATGCAGATTTTGGCGGCCTGGAACACACTTTCCGGCCGATTCGTTTCACCGATGGAGAAGCATTTGATTTCAGTCAACATGGTGCACGCCGGAACGAGTTGCAATGTCATTCCGGATGACGCCTATGTGAGTGGAACCGTCAGAATGTACAGTGAAGCAGTGCGAAAGCAGTTGGCAAATGAGATGAAACGCGTTGCAGAAGGTATTTGCGCTTCTTTTGGAGCAAGTTGTGATTTTACATATAACTTCCGCTATCCGCCGCTTTTAAATAATGATTATATGGTTAATGAATTTATCAAAAGCGCACGCGATATTTTAGGGGATGAACATGTCATTGAGGGTAAGGAGCCTTCTATGGCAGGTGAAGATTTTGCCTATTTTGCCAAATATGTTCCGTCTGTTTATGTCAATTACGGCGGAGGCAATGATGCAATTGACGCTGTGCATCCGTTGCATCATAGTGCATTTATAGCAGATGAAGAGGCTATTCGGTGTGCTGTTTTAGCGTTGAGTCAATTTGCTTTGAACTTTGGAGCATAAAAAAAAGAGCCTACTAAGCGGAATATTCTTAAGGACGCAAAACCCCTTGATTTCATAGAAATCAAGGGGTTTTTCAGGCTCCCTTGTGTAATACCCCTTCGGGGCACGCGAGGGAGCTGTCAAATCTTTGATTTGACTGAGGGATTGTAGTTGACAACCCTTCCGTCAAAACCTGTGGTTTTGCCACCTTCCCTTACACAGGGAAGGCTATATCTCTGTCCTTAAAGACACTCCGCATATGCAGGTTCTTTTTTTATATGTATTAGTTGCATTCAGCCACTAACGGACCAGCCAGCTCGTTTAAGAAGAAGAGCTTACCGGGCAGAGTGGGAATGTAGCTGGAAGTGATCCAGGGTGTGGGACCGTAGCGCAGGGTCATCCACAGGCTCATGCCTTGCCACTGCATACCACGGGACAGAGCACCGTCACAACCGCCGATGATGTAATCAGCCTGCATGAAGATGCCGGGGCCGATGGTGTTAGCACGGCAGGGAACCAAAGTGGTTCTGGATTTAAAGCTGGTGATAGCATTCTGCTCAATGGTTAAGGGATGCAGCTTTGCGCCCAGACGATAAGGCTGTTTAATCCATTCAGCTTCGCTGTCAAATTCAGCGGCAAACTGGGGTTCCCAGAATGCAATGTGGCACATTCTGCCGATACCAAAAATCAGCACCATTTTAGCGCCTTCAGCCTTTAATTTAGCAATTTTTTCGGGATACTGAGGCAGGTTTTCTTTGGTTGCGAAGTTTCTCTGTTCTTTAGGAACGGTGAGTTCGCCCAGGGGATTGTAGAAAGCCTGTTCCATTGCATTGGTAAATGCAGCGGGGTCGTTGGAAGCCAGGGTGTTACCTTCAGCATCAGACCATTCATCCATATTAAAGCAATGCAGATGATCGCATTTGATGTTCCATTCTTTTAAGAAGAACACAGCCCATTTATACATACCCATGGGGCCAACAGGCAGAATCATGATCAGCTTTTCTCCGTTTTCACGTGCCTTTTTGATGGTGTTGGCAATTTCGTGACCCATCAGCATATCGAATTCTGTTACATTGTCGCAGGAAATGGGTTTAAAATCTTTGTTCCAGAAGCTCTGGGGTTCTAAAATAGACTCTGGGGGATTTGAGCAACATGCGTCAATCTTTTCCATGTCCCAGCCGGCGGGGTAAAAACCGTCTAACAGGGAGCCTTTTACTGTACTTGCAAAATTCATAGCGTAATGCCTCCTGAAATTTTATTGTATATATCTATTGTACCACAAAAAACCAATTATGGCAACATCCTTTTGGTGGTCGGCTTGGGATATACCATGCACTGAGAAAATGCTTCGGCATAAGTAGCGCCACACTGATAACCACGGTACTTAGAAATGGTTTTTACCATATCAGCAAAATCAATATTGTCATGCTCACGCATCCATTTGAGCTGGCTTTCATGGCATTCGAGCATTTCAAGTTTTAAGTCGATTTCTTCTGTGATGTCGACATATTCTGTGGGCAGGAATTCGTTTCCACCTAAATTGTCCATATAGAAGATAGGTGTTACTTCAGAAGGAGTGGTTAATCTGGATTCATAGTGGGGAA
This sequence comes from Oscillospiraceae bacterium, assembly GCA_015068555.1. GTDB lineage: Bacteria > Bacillota > Clostridia > UBA1381 > UBA9506 > UMGS755. The sequence goes on from SVKI01000017.1 coordinate 16,023, forward strand.
CGCTGGCAGCAAAAGATGCATCAAAAACCAGACGGCTAACGGCAACATGGTCGGGCATGTAGTCGTTAGGAGCGTGGGTGATGATGAAATCGGGCTGTGCCTCACGAATGATGTCAACCACCTTGTCGCGCTGTTCCTTGCTGGATTCATAGGCCATTAAATCGCCGATGTCACAGGTTACAACCTTAATTCCGGCAAGAGAACCGGCCTTGATGGCTTCCTGCTTGCGGATTTCAGCTAATTCGTCGGGCTGAATAATAACGTGGCCCAGGTTTCCGTTGCACACATGACAAACCGTTACATTGTCACCACGCTTTACACATTTTGCCAAAGTACCCGCACAGTTGATTTCAATATCATCGGGATGGCAACCAATTGCTAATACATTCATTATGAAAGTCCTCCTTTAATTATCTCGTCGGCCTTTACGGCCCATTTAAAACTGTTCCAAACTTCGTCAATGGTCGGCGTGGCAGGAACATCTTTTTCTATCATTTCAATCAATTTATCAAGCTGAGCACCGGTTGGCTTACGCTTGCAGTTAACATTGATGATTTTATATTCCTGCTCGGGATATGTATAATATTCGATGAGGTCGCCCTCTTCCTGATGCTCAAAGCGATTCATTTGCAATGTGATACGTATGCGTCCTTTAGGACCCATAAATTCCTTGACGTTGCTGGCGGCAATGGTATTGCTCCAACCGGCTTCATAATAGGCGATGGAACCGTCTGAAAGCTTTGCTGTCATTAAACCGTAGTTATAATTTCCGTCCGGCACATCTTTTTCGGTTTTAAGGCCAATGCCGGAAACCTCGGTCACCTCAGCACCCGTCACCCAGTGCATAACATCAATATAATGAACACCACAGTCAACAATGGGAGAGGTATCCTTAATGAGGCTTAAATACTTCTGCCAATTCATGGTGTGATGGTTTTGCGTCATGCGCATAACAATCGGCTTACCAATGGCATCGTTTTGAATCATTTGAGCAATCTTTTGATAGGTTTGATTATGGCGCAGAATGTAACCGATCAATACTTTACATTGCGGATTGCTTTTAATCAGTTGAACAATTTTTTCACCCTCGGCAAGGCTTGTGGCGATAGGTTTTTCACAAATAACATGCTTACCATGCTGTATGCAGGCTTCTAAAATCTCTAAATGCGATTGTGGGTATGTAGCAATAATCACAATATCAACCGTAGGGTCAGCCACAACCTTTTGGTAATCGCTTTCGGTTTTTTTGGCGCCGTATTTGCGAGCAAAGGCACGAGCGCGATCAGCATCATAATCACAAACATACTGAATAGAAACATTCTCTTTGTAATAGATATCATCTAAATGTGCAGCACCCATAGCACCGCAACCTATCAGGGCGATTCCGTAATTTTTTGTATTCATAGTTACTTTTCTCCAAATTTAAACAAGCTCTTATGCAAAGATTTCATCCATTGCCAATGAGGTTACTTTCAGCAGAGTGTGGGGATAATTTTTGTATACACCCATTTCTGCTGTGCACCAGCCGTCATAACCAACATTTTTAAATGCTTCCATAACAGCGGGGAAGTCGATGTCACCTTCTAACAGGTCAACAAAGGAGTTGGTAGCAATTTTAAAGTCTTTAAAATGCACCTTCTTGATGCGGCTGCCTAAAATGTTAATCCAATGTTCGGGATAGCCAAACTGCACCATGTTGCCCACGTCCAAATAAACGCCCACATAGGGGGAACCGATTTTATCAATAAAGTCACGCATTTCGAGGGGGGATAAAAACATTTTGTTCCAAACATTTTCAACACCGATGGCAACCTTTTTCTCTTCAGCGTAGGGAGCCAATTCCTTGATTGCTTCAAAAGCTCTGTCATATGCTACATCGTAAGGTACAACGGGATTTGTCGGACGCCAGGAAACACCGCAGTAGCCGGGCACAACTAAAATGGTGTCGCAGCCCAGCCAAGAAGCCACTTCAAGCTGTTTGCGGATGATAGCTTTTGCCTTTTCGCGAACTTCAGGGTCGTCAGAGGTTGCGGGCACGCCCCAACCGGCACCGGAGCTGAGACTATATAACTCAATACCGGCCTCTTCTGCTGCGGCTTTGATTTTCAGTGCTTCTTCTTCAGTTGTGTTCATGCAAAGTTCACCATCGTCCACGTTGAAGCCAACCTCGACACCATCATAGCCAAGCTCTTTAGCCAGTTTGAATGCTTCGGGAAGAGTTTTATTGGGGATGGACCAAATACTAATACCTTTTTTCATAAGAGAAACCTCCTATTTACTTTTTTATAATTTTATGATACAATACCCAATGAAGCTACAAACGATATGTATATTGGGCACAAGTATCGTTTTTACGATATTATGATATACCAGATAGACATACAAATCAATATAAAATTGTGTCCTAAACGTGCACAATTGTAAATTCTCAAAAGAAAAAAGGAGAGGCTACCTTGTATAAGATAACACCTATTAAACAGATTTTACAAATTCAAAGCATTGTTACCATTCATTATTTTGAGCTATCCAAGAGTTTTTACTATCCGGGTGAGTCACACGATTTTTGGGAAATGGTTTATGTAGATAAAGGTGAGATAGTTGTCATAGCGGATGAAAGAGAATTTGTGTTGCATCAGGGGCAGGCAGCCTTTCATAAGCCTAATGAATTTCATAAGATCGCTGCCAATCATGTGATCGCACCGAATATTTTCGTTATCACTTTTGTATGTAAATCGAGAGAAATGAAGTTTTTCAGGGAAAAGGTCATGCAAATTTCGCCCAAACTCAGAGATTTGATTGCAATAATAATAGAGGAGGCGCAAAAAAGTTATTTGCTTCCTTCCTTTGACCCGCATCTGAAAAAGCTGATGGAAAACAGTTGTCCGCCCATTGGCGGCCAACAAATGATTAAACTGACCTTAGAACAATTTCTAATTTTGCTGCTAAGAAGCAATACAGAGGGCCAGGGAAGTAAAGTTCCTGCCATGATGGAAAGTGTAGATGACAGGTTAGTGCAGGAGATTATCTTGTTTTTGGAAAACCATGTGTATCAGACGGTTTCAGTCAGCGAATTGTGTAGGCATTTTAATTACAGCAAAACATACCTATCTAAATTATTTAAAAATGTAACAGGTCGATCGCTTTTGGAGTATTATACATCGCTTAAAATATCGGAGGCAAAGCGCTTAATTCGTGAGAAAAATTTTAATTTTGCGCAAATTGCTGCCCGTCTGTGCTATGACAGTCCGCAGTATTTTTCACGAACCTTTAAGCATGTGACGGGCATGACACCAAAGGAATATAAAAACTCAGTTAAAACAGATTAGTTTTTTACTTCTGCTAAAAACACTTCCAATAGTTCGGCTGTGTTTTCGACCAGTTCACCGCAAGGCTTTTTGCCATTGGCTAAAAGTTCACGGCAAAGAAGCGTTCCATTTTCTGAACGGAAACGTTCTGAAAAATTACATACCATATCGTAATGTGCTTTTTTTTCTGCCGGCGTAGGAGGTGTTTGTGTAGGGAAGGCTAAGCCCAATACCATAAATGCGCCCGTCAGAGCGCCACAGGTTTCGCGCATGCCGCCCATTCCACCGCCAAATGAAAGTGAGATTTCAGCTGCTTTTTCAAGACTTACGCCGTAGGACTCACAAAAGGCCATAAAAACGGATTGAGCGCAGTTGTAGCCGGATCGGTGCAGTTCTCTTGCTGTTTTAGATCGATTCATCTTGTATTCTCCATATCTTAAATTTGTTTTAAAAAAGGAGCTGTGATGTTGTCACAGCTCCTTTTTTGCTTTTTAATACTTAGGTCTTTCGTTATAATGTGTATGCAAGAGCTTATGCGACTTGTGTCCACAAGGCTCACCCAGATATTCTTCATAGAGTTTCTGAATATAGGGATTTTCGTGAGATTTGCGGAGTTTAAGATTCTTATCTTCAGAATAAAGAGCCTTAGCGCGTTCTGCCTTTAAGTCAATTTCAGACATAAGCTTAGCAGACTGAATCGGCTGACCGCCACCGGTTACGCAACCGCCGGGGCAAGCCATGATTTCAACAAAGTGATAGGTAGACTTACCGCTTCTGATGTCCTCAAGCAGTTTTCTCGCATTACCCAGACCGTTGGCAACAGCTACTTTAATATCCATACCGGCCACGGAAACAGTTGCTTCTTTAATGCCTTCAGTACCACGTACAGCGGTGTATTCAATATCGGTCAAGGATTCGCCGGTTAAAATGTCGGCAACGGTACGAAGAGCTGCTTCCATAACGCCACCGGTTGCACCAAAGATAACGCCTGCGCCGGTTGCTTCGTCACCGAAGGGAGCGTCAAATACGGCGTCTTCTAATTTGTTAAAGTCAATGCCGGCTTCTTTAATCATTTTAGCCAGTTCTCTGGTTGTGAGAACGGCATCTACGTCCTGATAGCCTGTGCCGGCAAGCTCGTCACGCTGGGCTTCAAACTTTTTAGCTGTACAGGGCATTACAGATACAACGAAGATATCCTTAGGCTCAATGCCTGCTTTTTCAGCATAGTATGACTTTATGATAGCACCGTACATCTCGTGAGGAGATTTAGCGGTGGATAAATTATCTAAAAAGTCGGGGAAGTTGTGTTCGCAGAACTTAACCCAACCGGGACTGCAAGAAGTGATGAGGGGGAGCTTGCCGCCGTTTTTAATACGGTTTAATAACTCGGTTCCTTCTTCCATAATCGTCAGGTCTGCTGCAAAGTCAGTATCCAATACTTTAGCAAAGCCTAAAAGCTTTAATGCAGCGGCCATCTTGCCGGTTACAGGTGTACCGATAGGCAGGCCGAATTCTTCGCCAAGCGCTGCTCTTACAGCCGGAGCGGTTTGAACAACAACATGCTTTTCGGGGTTGGCAAGAGCCTTCCAAACGGGTGCAATGCTATCCTTTTCACGCAGTGCGCCAACCGGACAGTGTACAATACATTGACCGCACATAGCGCAATCGGTCTCGTTCAGGGATTTTTCAAAAGAACAACCGATTTTGGTATTAAAGCCTCTCTCCAAAGCGTCGATAACGCCAACGGTTTGTACATGCTTACAAACCGCTACGCAGCGACGGCAGAGGATACATTTGTTGTTGTCACGCACAATAGAGGGAGAAAAATCATCCACGGTATGATCAGACATTTCACCTTCGTAAGCGATATCAGTTACATTTAATTCCTCAGCCAGCTTCTGCAGTTCACAGTTGCGGTTTCTAACGCAGGTCAAGCATTTCTTTTCGTGGTTGGAAAGCATTAACTCCAGCACGGTTTTTCTTGCTTTTCTGACGCGCGGCGTGGAGGTGAATACTTCCATACCTTCGCTAACGGGGTATACACAGGCGGTTGCCAGTGCCCTTGCCCCCTTAATTTCTACCAGGCACATTCTACATGCACCAATTTCATTAATATCTTTCAAATAGCAAAGCGTCGGGATGTCGATACCGGCCTGACGGGCGGCTTGCAAAACGGTGTAATCTTTGGGCACCGAAACGCTTTGGCCATTGATTGTAAGTGTCACCATTTCCATTATTTTCTTCCTCCTCTCATTACTTTACAACAATTGCGTTGAAGCGACATTTTTCGATACAAGCACCACACTTGATACATTTAGCAGGATCAATCGTAAACGGATTTTTGATTTCACCACTGATAGCACCAACGGGGCACTGCTTAGCACACAGGCTACAGCCTTTACATTTGTCGGCTTCGATTACGTAGCTCAGGAGAGCCTTGCAGACGCCGGCAGGACAGCGCTTATCCACAACGTGGGCAATGTATTCGTCCTTGAAGTAACGAAGAGTAGAAAGAACCGGGTTGGGAGCCGTCTGACCCAGACCGCAAAGAGCAGATTCTTTGATGTCATATGCCAAAGCTTCCAGCTTGTCTAAATCCTCCATGGTGCCCTGACCCTTGGTAATCTTAGTCAGAATTTCCAGCATGCGCTTGGTACCGATACGGCAAGGCGTACATTTACCGCAGGATTCATCCACGGTGAATTCTAAGAAGAATTTAGCAATGTCAACCATGCAGTTATCTTCATCCATAACGATTAAACCACCAGAGCCCATCATAGAACCAATCTGAATGAGAGAGTCATAGTCGATGGGAACATCCATCAAAGAAGCAGGGATACAACCACCGGAAGGACCGCCTGTCTGAGCTGCTTTGAACTTTTTGCCGCCGGGGATACCGCCGCCGATTTCTTCTACGATTTCACGCAGGGTAGTACCCATGGGGATTTCCACCAAACCGGTGTTGTTGATTTTACCACCCAATGCAAACACCTTGGTACCCTTGCTCTTTTCAGTACCGATGGAAGAGAACCAATCAGCACCGTTTAAGATAATTTGGGGAATGTTTGCATAGGTTTCTACATTATTTAATAAGGTAGGCTTTTGGAACAGCCCCTTAACAGCCGGGAACGGCGGACGAGGTCTGGGTTCGCCACGCTTGCCTTCAATGGAGGTCATCAGTGCAGTTTCTTCACCACAAACGAAGGCGCCGGCACCAAGACGAATTTCCAAATCAAAGTTAAAGCCACTGTCGAAGATGTTTTCGCCCAAGAGGCCGTACTCTTTAGCCTGGTTGATGGCAATCTGTAAACGCTGTACGGCGATGGGGTATTCTGCACGGATGTAGATGTAACCCTGTTCAGCGTTGATTGCATAAGCGGCAATAGCCATAGCTTCAATAACAGCGTGGGGGTCGCCCTCTAACACGCTTCTGTCCATAAATGCACCGGGGTCACCTTCGTCAGCGTTACAGCAAACGAATTTGCCTTCTACATTCGGGGAGTTAGCAGCCAGCATCCATTTGATGCCGGTGGGGAAGCCACCGCCACCACGGCCGCGCAGACCGGATTTCTTAATTTCTTCAATAACATCTTCCGGTGTCATTTCGGTTAACACTTTGCCCAGTGCACGATAACCGTCTAAAGCTATGTATTCTTCAATGTTTTCGGGGTTGATAACACCACAGTTGCGCAGTGCAATACGCTGTTGCTTTTTGTAGAAATCAACCTCATTTAACGATTTAATTGTATCTTCTTCTACTGTTTCTTCGTATAAAAGGCGTTTTACAATACGACCCTTTAACAGGTGTTCGGTTACAATTTCTTCAACATCTTCGGGTTTTACCATGCTGTAGAAAGAGCCTTCGGGATACACGATAACAACGGGGCCCAAGGCACAAAGTCCAAAGCAACCGGTTTGTACAACTTTGACTTCTTTTTCGAGACCCTTTGCCTGTATCTGTTCATTAAATTCTTTTAAAACCTTTTGGCTGCCGGAAGAGGTACAGCCTGTACCGCCGCAGACCAAAACAGTCGATCTAGCAAATTCCATGTTCTGTTATCCTCCTTTATTCTTGTGCAGCACCAATGGTGAATTCTTTACATACCCGGCCGTTAACGATATGATCGTTAATAACCTTTGCAGCTTTTTCAGCGGTCATTTTCACATAGGTTACTTTTTCCTGGCCGGGAACTGTTACTTCAACGATGGGTTCTAAGCGGCACATGCCGATGCAACCGGTTTGCGTAACGATTACATTTTCAAGTGCTCGTTTGCTCACTTCTTCAACCATAGCGTTTAAAACAGGACGAGCGCCGGCAGCAATGCCGCAGGTAGCCATACCAACGACGATGCGAGTGCTGTCTTCTTCATCCTTGCGCATGTTAATCTGGTTTTTAACCTTATTTTTAATGGCTTCGAGTTCTGCTAAGCTTTTCATACAAATACACTCCTGTCTCGCGGGGTAACCGCGATCATAATTTTTTCGTTTTACAAGTGTTTCCTATGCTGATACCATGTCGGTAAGACCTTCTTTAATGTAATCCGTCAGCCACATCATAACCTCAGGGCTTGAAATGTCAACATCACCCAAAATCTGCCGCACTTCGCGCGTGTCAAGCAAAAATTCCTTGTCATTCACCAGATGCCGGTAACGCACATCAATGGATGGATTGCCGGATAAAACGGTGGTGATGGTTTCTGCCATATCACCCAACGGTTGTCGGTCAATGTGATCGTGGGTGAACACGGTTGTGACAACTGTGCCTTTTCCCACGCAGGATGAGATCGTTAAAGAACCGCCCGTAGCCTCTGCCGCAGCTTTGAAAAGCGATAAACCCATGCCAACTTTGCGGGTTGTACGCGTTGTGCGGAAGGGGTCGGTAACCGATTTAACAAAATCTTCATCCATACCGGAACCGTTATCTTCGATGGTAACGGTCAGCCGGTTAGCGGCAAGATTTTCATCCACCGTAACAGTGATTAAATCGGCCTTGGCCTTAACGGAGTTATTCATAATGTCTAAAATATGAAGTGATAATTCAAGCATAGGCGCACCAATTAGTTGTATTTAGCTAAGATGCCGTCGATTTCGTCAACTGTCAGCTTGCCGTAAACATCATCGTTAACGGTAATAACAGGAGCCAGACCGCAAGCGCCGATACAACGGGTTGCATCAATGGAGAATTTGCCGTCAGGTGTGCATTCGCCTTCGCTAATGCCCAACTTTTCTTTTAATTTGTCAAGCAGAGTGCCGGAGCCCTTAACATAGCAGGCAGTACCCAGGCAAACGCCGATTTTGTACTTACCTTTCGGCTGTGTGGTAAATTGTGTGTAGAAAGTGACAACGCCATAAATCTCTGCCATGGACACACCAAGATTTTTAGAGATAATGGTTTGCACTTCGATGGGAAGATAGCCGTAAATTTCCTGTGCTTCGTGTAACACGGGAATCAGGGCGCCTTCGGTTCCCTTGTAGTGATTGATAACTTCAATCAGCTTTTCTTCCTGTTCCTTGGTCCCGCTGAACGCGAGTGTTTGTTGTTTCAACGAATATACCCCCTTGTTCTTATTTCTGCGATTTGCATCGCAATTTTACGGAATATTTAGGTTCATTTGGTGTCTTTGTTAAAAATATAACAATATATCACTTTTAAACCTAAGTAATTATATCACATTTTACCATAAAAGTCTATAGTTTTTTTATTTTATAGAGAGGATTTAAGCGGATTTGTCGGTTTTTCATAAAAAAAGAGGGGAACTCTATTTGATAATAAATAAAAATAGGTTTCTGCGTAAAATATACTTTATTTCATATGAAATGTATGATATACTATATACAAGAGCAATCTTTTTATCAATAAGGTAACGGCATATAAAAGCCTGAAAAAATAATGGATGTGGTGTTTTGCTCGGAATCATTAATTTACATAAACCTGTCGGAAAAACCTCACATGACATGGTGGGTTTTGTTCGCAGACAGTTGCATATGAAGCGCGTGGGCCACGCCGGAACTCTGGATCCGTGTGCCGAAGGGGTCCTGCCGATTTTAGTGGGGAAGGCCACCTCGTTGTCTGACCTCTTGACAGAGAAGACAAAAACCTATATTGCATCGGTGGAACTGGGTGTAGAGACTGATACCTATGATGCAACGGGAACAGTGCTAAGCCGAAGTGACAAGGTTTTTACAGAACAGGAAGTTCACACAGCGGCACAAAGCTTTTTAGGAGAGATTCAACAACTTCCTCCTATGTATTCTGCCATTAAAATGGGCGGGCAAAAACTCTATGATCTGGCACGCCGGGGTATCACGGTAGAAAGAGAGCCACGTAATGTGCATATTTACAGTCTGCGTTGTTACGATTTTGACGGGCAGCAGTTTAAAATGGAGGTCACCTGTTCCAAGGGAACCTACATCCGCTCCCTGTGTCATGACTTAGGCAAAAAGCTGGGCAGTTGTGCGGTGATGACAGGACTCATCCGTACCCAAAGCGGACCTTTTTTGTTGACAGAAGCTTGTACGCCCGAGCAATTTGCCGAAGCAGTGGAAAAAGGAGAAGCAGAAAGGTTTATACTGCCGCCGGAGTTTGTTTTGCAGCAGTACCGTGCGCTTACAGTTGATGAACCCACAGCTGTTAAAATAAAAAACGGCCTGCGCCTGAGCTGCGAGCAACTAAAACTCTTTGATGCGCCACTTGGAGAGGTGTATAGAATCTATGAAAAAGAGGAACTTATTGCACTGCTCAAAGTGATTGAAAGTGCAGAAGGTAAGGTGCTTGCCATCGATAAAACATTCTTTTAAACATATATTGTTGTCGGTTAGCTTTAGGCTGAGCGCTTAGGGCTTGCTATATAAAATAAGGGAGGTAATTCAAATGAACACAGTTTGGTATGATTACAGCAAGGTAGAATCCAAAAACGGAACGGCAATTGCTTTGGGAAACTTTGACGGTCTGCATAAGGGGCACATGAAGTTATTGTCCATGCTGACAGATTTAGCACAGGACAACGGCTTAAATGCGGTTGCGTATACCTTTGACGAGCATCCTGTCAATGTGATAAAGGGTGCCGGAACATTGCAGCTCATTGCAGACAACGAATATAAGGAAGAACTGCTTTCTTCTTGCGGTATAGACACGCTGTTTTTCGAGAAGTTTGCAGACATCCGTTATCTTTCTCCCGAAGAATTTGTTCGCGATATTTTGGTGGGCAAGCTGAACGTGAAGATTGCTGTTGTGGGTCTTCATAATCATTACGGCAAGGATTCTGCCGGTGATGTTAAAATGCTTCGCGAATTAGGTCAGAAGTATGGATTTTTGGTACATATGATTAAGCCCTTATACTTAGAGGATGAAGTTTTGTGCTCCAGCACAAAAATCAGAGAACTGATAGCAAATGGTGATGTAGAAACGGCGGCGACACTTTTAGGTCGTCCGTTCCGCATTAAAAAGCCTGTTGTTCAGGATAAAATGCTGGGCAGAACGATGGGTTATCCCACGGCTAACATGATTCCCGATACCTCCTATTTATTACCGCAGTATGCTGTATACGCCACCACTACCTATGTGGACGGAGAGGCTTATAAATCCATTACCAATGTGGGCGTAAGTCCCACAGTCGGTGACGGAGAAGTGCGTGTAGAGACGCATATTCTGGGTTTTGATAAAGATGTATATAATGAAACTTTAGAAGTAGAGTTTTTGTATAAGATTAGAGACCAGAAGACGTTTGGCGATTTAGATGAACTTAAGGCACAACTGGCCGAAGATGAAAAAGCAAGATTAGCCAAATAACAATCTGTCAAACTGTGCCATGTGATTGCATGGCACAGTTTGTTTTTGCTTCTCGCAGAAAAATTATATGAAGTATGTTGTTTTTTTCAGCCTTTTTTCGGGAAATTATAAAAATTTAAAAAATCCATTTACAATAATGGAATTTTATGTTATACTAAGTAAGTTAAATAATAAAAAGTTATACATTGATTCTGTCGTCAAACAAAAAGCTTGACACGAAACTAACAGGAGGGAAACAAATGAGTAAAAAGTATGTATACTTATTCAGCGAAGGCGACGCAAGCATGCGTAACCTGCTGGGTGGTAAAGGTGCAAACCTGGCCGAAATGACCAAGCTCGGTCTGCCGGTTCCTCAGGGCTTTACCATTTCTACCGAAGCTTGTACACAGTACTATGAAGATGGTAGAAAAATCAATGATGGCATCATGGAAGAAATCATGGTTGCAATCACCAAAATGGAAGAAATCACCGGCAAAAAGTTTGGTGATAAGGAAAATCCGCTTCTGGTTTCCGTTCGTTCCGGTGCAAGAGCTTCTATGCCCGGTATGATGGACACCATCTTAAATCTCGGCTTGAATGAAGAAGTTGTTAACGTTTTAGCTGAAAAATCCGGCAATCCCCGTTGGGCTTGGGACTGCTACAGACGTTTCATTCAGATGTTCTCCGACGTTGTTATGGAAGTCGGCAAGAAGTATTTTGAAGAACTGATTGACAAAATGAAAGAAGCCAAAGGTGTAACGCAGGACGTTGACCTGACAGCTGATGATTTAAAAGAACTGGCTAACCAGTTTAAAGCTGAATATAAAGCAAAAATCGGCACTGATTTCCCGACCGATCCGAAGGAACAGTTGATGGAAGCTGTTAAAGCCGTATTCCGTTCCTGGGATAATCCGCGTGCTAACGTATACCGTCGTGACAACGACATTCCTTATTCTTGGGGTACAGCCGTTAACGTACAGATGATGGCATTCGGTAACATGGGCGAAACCTCCGGTACAGGCGTTGCCTTTACCCGTGACCCGGCTACAGGTGAAAAGCACCTGATGGGTGAGTTCTTAATGAACGCTCAGGGTGAAGACGTTGTTGCCGGTGTTCGTACACCGCAGAAGATTGACCAGCTGAAGGAAGTTATGCCGGAAGTGTATGAACAGTTCATCGCTATCTGCAACAAGCTGGAAAACCATTATCGCGATATGCAGGATATGGAATTCACCATTGAAGATAAAAAACTTTACATGCTGCAGACCCGTAATGGTAAGAGAACCGCTAAGGCTGCTCTTAAGATTGCCTGCGACCTGGTTGATGAAGGTATGATTTCTGAGGAAAAGGCTGTGGCTATGATTGATCCCAGAAACTTAGACACGCTGCTGCATCCCCAGTTTGATGCTGCTGCATTAAAGGCAGCTGCTCCCATCGGCCGTGCTCTGGCTGCATCTCCGGGTGCTGCTTGCGGTAAAATCGTGTTTACCGCTGAAGACGCAAAAGCTTGGAATGCTAAGGGTGAAAAGGTTGTTCTGGTTCGTCTGGAAACCTCTCCCGAGGATATCGAAGGCATGAAGGCCGCTCAGGGTATCCTGACCGTTCGCGGTGGTATGACTTCTCACGCAGCCGTTGTAGCTCGTGGTATGGGTACCTGCTGTGTATCCGGTTGCTCCGAAATTTCCATGGATGAAGAAAATAAGAAGTTCGTTCTGGCCGGCAAGGAATATCATGAAGGCGATTGCATTTCGTTAGACGGTTCTACCGGTTGCATCTATGATGGCTTAATTCCCACTGTTGATGCTTCTATCTCCGGTGAATTCGGCAGAATCATGGCCTGGGCTGATAAATACAGAACGCTGAAGGTAAGAACCAATGCAGATACACCTGCTGATGCTAAAAAAGCTCGCGAACTGGGTGCTGAGGGTATCGGTCTTTGCCGTACTGAGCATATGTTCTTTGAAGGCGACAGAATTGACGCTTTCCGCGAAATGATCTGCTCTGATACCGTTGAAGAAAGAGAAGCCGCTCTTGAAAAGATTCTCCCCGTTCAGCAGGGTGACTTTGAAAAATTATATGAAGCATTGGAAGGTAATCCCGTTACCATTCGCTTCCTGGATCCGCCGCTGCATGAATTTGTTCCCACCACAGAGGAAGACATCAAAAAGCTGGCTGATGCACAGGGTAAATCTGTAGAGAAAATTAAGGCTATCATCGAATCTCTGCACGAATTTAACCCCATGATGGGTCACCGTGGCTGCCGTCTGGCTGTTACATACCCAGAAATCGCTGTGATGCAGACAAAGGCTGTTATCCGTGCTGCAATCAATGTTCAGAAGGCTCATCCCGATTGGAAGGTAGCACCTGAAATCATGATTCCCTTAGTTGGCGATATTAAGGAACTTAAATATGTTAAAAAGGCAGTTGTTGAAACCGCTGATGCAGAAATTGCTGCAGCAGGCAGCAACCTGACCTATGAAGTTGGTACCATGATTGAAATCCCCAGAGCTGCGCTGACAGCTGATGAAATCGCAAAAGAAGCTGACTTCTTCTGCTTCGGTACCAACGACTTAACACAGATGGCTTACGGCTTCTCCCGTGATGACGCCGGTAAGTTCTTAGATGCTTACTACGACGCTAAGATTTTTGAAAACGATCCCTTTGCAAAACTGGATCAGACCGGCGTTGGTAAGCTGATGGAAATGGCTATCAAGCTGGGTAAACCCGTGAACAACAAGCTGCATGTTGGTATCTGCGGCGAGCACGGCGGTGACCCCTCCAGCGTTGAGTTCTGTCATTCTATTGGCCTTGACTATGTATCCTGCTCACCCTTCCGCGTGCCCATTGCCAGACTGGCTGCTGCACAGGCTGCTATTAACAGCAAATAATGTAGGTGACCGGATAGCATAATGCTTTGGTTGTAACATTAAAGGAAGAGATTTGCTTTCGGCAGATTTCTTCCTTTTTATTTATAGGAAACAGAAGAGAAAGGAAGATAATGATGTATACTATTTATGTAACCTTTACCTGTCATCCGGGCAAGAGAGAAGCGTATGTTCAAAAGCTGCACGAGGGTGGATATCTCGATGCAATCAGAAATGAAGAGGGTTGCAAGCGCTATGACTTTTACTTTTCAGAAAAAGATAAGAATACATTATTGCTGATAGAAATGTGGGAGAGTAAATCAGATCAGGAACAGCATATGACAACGCCTCATATGGCTGAGGTTATGAAGCTTAACGGGGATTATATTGTGTCGGCAAAATTAGGAGAATTTACGCTTTGTTAAAGGACAAATAAAAAGGTGAAACGGATATCCGTTTCACCTTTTGTTGTATAACGAATACCACGCTAAGTCTGCGTGGTTCAAAAAAGGTTAACCGATAAACAAAAATAAATCAAAAAGAAACAAACCAAAATTTAATAGAATAATAAAATGAGAATTTTGGCAACATTTTTTTTGTTATGCAAAGCCGCCCCTGTGTAAGGGGAGGTGGGTCGGCGCTAGCCGAGCCGGAGGGGTTGTAATTGTGAAAGTAAA
>SVKI01000018.1 GCA_015068555.1 Oscillospiraceae bacterium
ACACCGGCCATAAATAAAAATCCTGCGCATAACATCATAATCATAAAAAGAAAGAGTGTTTTTCTTTTAATTAAAAATATTCTCATAATACCTCCCGAACTATTTTTTTATTTATATATATGTCTTTTTTAAAAGCTATATGTTTTAATAGACATAAAAAAAGAGCAGATTGACTGCTCTTTTTTTATCCTACTAAATTATAATCAAACTCTTTCCACGACCGTACGTATATATCTGCCATACTCTTTAATCTGTCCTGTACGTTTTCTGCTTCTTTATCATACACAGCCGCAACAATAAATCCGCCTTTTTTAGCTGTTTCTACGGTATAGACCATATCTTCTGCCACCAGGGTTTCTTCTGCCTTTGTTCCTAAACACTCTGCTGCCTTATAATAAATATCCGGTCTGTCTTTTCCGCTGCCAACCTCTGTAGCCGTAATGATATCTTTAAAATAATGCAGAATGCCCAGCCTTTTAAAAACAGCCTCCACTAAATATTTATCTGTCAGCGTTGCCACACAAACCGGAATATTTCGCTTTGAAAGTTCTCCTAATAGCTCACGAACTCCTTCTTTTTCTTTTATATTATATAAATATTCGGCTTCCACAATGGTATTAATATCATCCATAATCATTTGCAGGGAGTCAGAAAGCTTATAGTATGACTTTAAATATTCCGCTGCCTGCAATAAGCTTTTTCCATATACTTTTTCCTGAAAATCGGCAACCGGCTCTAATCCCTTCATTTTAATATAATTAGGTCCGGCGGCACTCCACACGTGAGAAGAATCAAGCAACGTGCCGTCTAAATCAAAAATAATTCCTTTTATATGCATTTTTTTCTCCTTTTATTCATACAAGTTTTTTTCCAAAGAAATCATATAAAATTTCTTAAACTTTTCTTTTCTATAATGTTGTTCATCAAACTTCTCAGCTTCCTGTTCTGATACAATGCATATTTCATCTCCGCTAAGTTCTTCCGGAATACCGGTTACAAATCTTCCAAAACTTTTTACATATCTGACTGACGAATCGGGATTTAAATATTGCACCGTATCCATAAACTCTGCAGGATTTGTTTGGTCATAAAACAGGGCATATACATAAGGACCATTCACTTTTTCTGTCAGATAAACAGTATCCTCCGTTTCTTTTGTTGCCTGCAGAACGGCTTGTCCAAATCCTTCAAAAAAGGCGTCTCCTATCCATGCCTGATACTTTGTAAAATAAACACTTGTAAAACTGAGAAAAAATACAAAATATGTTAAAATAATTCCATATACAATATATTTTGTTTGTTTAAATACAAAGTATATTCCCTCTGCACAAAGATAGATTAAAATAATAAAGGCTATATTGCCTCTGTTAATATTTAAACTCGTCAGACAGGCCAAAACAAATACACCCAAAAGCATAGGAACTATAATTTTTCTGCCTTCTTTACCTTCTTTTTTAAACAAGCATATTAAGCCTGTTATAATAAATGGCCAGGAAAGATGATACAGAG
This sequence comes from Oscillospiraceae bacterium, assembly GCA_015068555.1. Classification (GTDB taxonomy): domain Bacteria; phylum Bacillota; class Clostridia; order UBA1381; family UBA9506; genus UMGS755. The sequence continues at coordinate 1,510 of SVKI01000018.1, forward strand.
TTCCAAAAAAAGGAATGCTGTTCCAGATAAGTCCGTCATATCCTTTAATAAGTACATATAAAAAGGTTTTCAAATTATTGATAACCGTATAAAAAAATTCTCCGCTCAATACTGTGACTGTTGTATTATACCGGCCATCTACTAACTTTGGAAAGCTGATATGCTTTAGTTGAATTGCTTGTAAATTAAATACATTGATTGTCATAAAAACAACAATCGGAACCACCGTTACTAAAAAGATACCTGCACAAATACCTGCATTTTTTACCGTAAGCTCTTTTCTTTTGACTAAATAAAAAGTAACCGTTAACAAAAAAACAGGCATGAACATATATGAGGTGCCATAACTGTATATACATAAACCAAAAATAAAAGCCGAGATATAATAAAAAAAATTTTTTTCTCTGCCTTTTACCAGGGCATATAAACCAACGAAAAAAATATTGGGAAACAGATTACAGTCAAGTCCCCATCTGCACATCATAATATGCCACGGATTGATAACCAGTAAAAACAGAGCAATGACAGCTAAAGTTCTTCCTCTTAACTCTTTAACCGTTCCATAAAAAGCGAAAAGCGCCAAACATCCAAATAAAACATTCACTATTCGCACAGAGAAAGTACATAAACCAAAAAGCTTTATAAATGGTTTTAAAAGAGCAATAAAAAGTCCGCAATGCCCGCTTCCCCATGCAACTGAATAAACAGGATTATGATACCCGTTTCTATCTATTCCATAAACTAAATCGGCAAAAGCATCATAGCCGACCGAGGCTTCATCCTGATTTAAACCGGCCGGATACTTCCAGAATAACATAATACGAACCAGAATGCCAAGTAATAGCAAAATGAAAACAATTTGTTTTTCATATTTTTCAATGATAAAAGAAGTTTTTGCAAATTTTTCTTTATTCTTCTGAGTAAAGGCATATATACAAATTAAAACAGCAATTATTATACAAAAAACATTCATAATGACTTCCTTTATATATAATATATATATTGTATCAAAAACAAAATTTAACATCAATAGGTATTGACAAAATGTAAAATTAACTTAAAATAATCTTTCTTTTTTTCTTATAATATGATAAAATATAATAATAAATAATGTATTTAATATTATTTTGTGTCAACAACCCTGTTAATAATCAAAAATCCCTATTTTACTGCAATCTATGGTTTTTAAAATTTTAAAAATGGCTTTATTATCAGCTTTTTTGATTGTAACAGGGGGTTGTTAAAATCCTGTTAGTTTGTGTATAAAAAATTGTGAATAGATTTTTAATTGTAAAAAAATGGTAAATGTTGTATATTTGCCTGTTAATTTATTATTTTTTATAACAATTTATCAACATAGTTATCAATAACCTTAAATGCCTTTATTATCAATCAAAATTCACTTTTCAACAAAACTAACAGCCCTTACTACTATAACTATTATAAATATTATATTTATATATTAAGAACGGAGTGAAAAACATGAAATTTTCATGCAGAAGAACAGACCTTTTAGATGCTGTTAATATTTCTGAACGTGCAGTTGCATCAAAAAGTACAATGGTTATTTTGGAAGGTCTTTTTATTGAAGCAAAAGACAATGAGGTTCGTTTTTTAGGTAATAATTTAGAGCTTTGTATTGATTGCAGTATTCCGGCAAAGATTGAATCAAAAGGAAGCTGTGTTGTAAAGGCAAATATTTTTTCTGACGCTGTTAAAAAATTACCTTCTCATATTGATGAGGTATTTATTGAAGTAAATGAAAGTAATGTGATATTTATTTCTTGCGGTAACGCAAAATTTAATTTTTCAACAACAAGCGCCGATGAATTTCCTCGTCCGCAAGAAATCAATGCAATTGATGAAATTTCCATTAAAGAATATATTTTAAAAAATATGATCAGACAAACGGTTTATGCAATTGCACAAAATGATACAAAACCTTATTTAACCGGTATTTTGTTTGATGTTAAAAATGGAGAGCTTTCTGTTGTTGGTTGTGACGGCTATCGCTTGGCTATCAGGAAAGAAGCATTAGAACATGCTTCTTCTTTAAAATTTATTATGCAGGGCAAAACAGCAAGAGAATTACTTTCTCTGTTAGGTGAAACTGATTTGGAAGTAAATATTAAAATCAATGAAAAGCAGGCACAACTTACCTTAAAAAATTGTACTGTTACCACCCGTTTGGTAGATGGTGAATATTTAAATTATGAAGGTGTTGCAAAACACGAAAATACACTGTATATAGTAACAGAAACAAAGGAAATTGCCGATTCTGTTGACCGTGCTGCCCTCATTGCAAATGAAGCGGTTAAAGCCCATGTATTGCTTAAAATTGAAGATGGTCAGGTAAACATTAACTGTGAAACTGTTTTAGGGCAGGTAAAAGATAAATTTGAAGTAAATATGCAGGGAGATCCTATAGAAATTGCATTTAATCCTCGTTATTTGTTAGAAGCCTTTAAAAATGCTGATTGTAAAGAGATAAAGCTGAGTTTTTCAACCGCTTTAAATCCTGTTATTATTCAGCCGGCTGAAGGTGACAGCTTCAGATATATTGTATTGCCGGTGAGATTACATTGATACATATAAAAGAAGCCATTATTGTTGAAGGTAAATATGATAAAATCAGGCTCTCTTCCCTGGTAGATGCAAATATTATCTGTACAGACGGATTTATGATTTTTAAAAATGAAGAAATGATTCATCTTTTATCCGTTTTGGCAGATGAATGTGGCGTGATTATATTAACAGATGCAGATGCGGCCGGTTTTAAAATCAGAAATTATATAAAAAATAGGTTAGAAGGAAAAAAAGTGAAACATGCTTTTATTCCTTCAGTATCAGGGAAGGAAAAGAGAAAAGAAAAAGCCGGCAAAGAAGGGTTATTAGGCGTCGAAGGTATGCGGGATGAAGCTCTTTTACATGCATTGTCAATAGCTGAAAAAAGTGAGAAGGTTAATCAAAAAGAAAAAATAACAAAATCTGATTTTTATCTGTTAGGGTTGACGGGCAGTAAGAATAGCAGAGAAAAAAGGAAAAATTTGGCAAATTTAATAGGTGTACCGGAACGCATTTCTGCCAATATGTTATTAGATATAGTCAATATTTTATATTCCAAAGAAAAGTTTTTAGAATTATTTTAAAAATTCCTCCATATATTGTATCATAATACAATAGGAGGAATTTTTTTATGCATACAGCATTCGTGTATACATATGAAGAAACTTCATTATTTAATTACATATTATATAAAAGATTGTTAAAAAATTGCAAGAAAAAAGAAAAAATATGTGATATAGAATTTGATTCTTACGGTATACCTGTATACAAGAATAAATTTTATTCAAAACATGCTGAATTGATTAAACAATACCTAAAAGAAGAAAATATACAATCGGTTCTGTTAAGTGACGGGACAGATAGACGGGTAAAAAATTTTTTAAGCCTTCATTTTTCAATAATAGATGGAAATAAGGTTATAGAAAATAAAGTTTATGATATACTAAAAAAATGTGTTGAGAAAAAAGAATCAGAGATAGAAAAAAGTACGGTTGTAATCAGAACTAATGATAATTATAACTTGCAAAACTTTATCTTGCAAATGTATCGATATGTAAAAAAAATTAAGATAGAAACAGAAAATAAAGAAAAATTTACAGAATTAACAGAATATTTTATGCGAGAATATGGATTATATATAGATGTGGAATCAAATGTAAAAGATAAAGAAGAAATCGTTATATCTTATGGTAGTAACAGCAATAAGAAAGCAGATTTTTATTTTAATAGCAAAGAAAATAAACAAAAAGTATTGTTTAAAATGAAAAAAGGAGAAAATACAATAAAGAATTATAAAGAGATAGACCAGGCACTGATAGAATTTTTAATATATAAAAAAAATTTAATGGTGAATAGTGAGCAAATATGCGGATTTATGAAAGAGTATAAAGTGAGAATAGCTAAAATAGAAAATAATGATTGACAAACAATGAATTTTTGTTTATAATACATAGAGAAGTAAAAATGTACGAATTGAAAGGGATGTCAAGATGTCTGAAAAAACAGTTTTTTTGACATATGAAGGCTTGAAGGAAAGAGAAAGAGAGCTGGAATATTTAAAAACAGAAAAAAGAAAAGAAATTTCTGAAAAAATAAAGGTTGCTCTTGGTTTTGGTGATTTATCGGAAAATGCAGAATATGATGAAGCAAAGAATGAACAAGCAGAAGTGGAACTAAAAATTGTAAAATTAGAAAAAATGCTTAAAAATGCAAAAATTATAGATGAAGAAGAGATTTCAACCGATATTGTATCTGTTGGTATAAAAGTTAAAATATTAGATATAGAAATGGAAGAAGAAGAGGTTTATACGCTTGTTGGATCCGAAGAAGCAGATCCTATGGAAAATAAGATTTCGGATGAATCACCGGTTGGTAAAGCCATTTTAGGAGCTAAAGTGAATGATGTTGTAACAGTTTCTTCTCCTAATGGTGAATATGAAATTAAGATTTTGGAAATAAGTAAATAATTCATGTTTCACGTGAAACAAAAACTCTGCTTTTTGGCAGAGTTTTTTTTATATTTTTTTTGTTTCATGTGAAACAAATATATTGAAAAATGAAAAAGAGCGTGATATAATAGATATATGTACTCCAATTGCAGAAAGGGATGAAAAAAGTGGCAAAAGTTATAGCAATTGTAAATCAGAAAGGCGGGGTTGGTAAAACAACAACTGCAGTGAATCTTTCTGCTTGTATTGGAACCTTGAAGAAAAAAGTGTTATTGATTGATTTTGATCCGCAGGGAAATGCAACAAGCGGAACAGGTATTGATAAGGAATCATTAGAAGCTTCTGTTTATGATGTTTTGATTAATGATTATCCTATGAAGGACGCCATTGTGGAAACAAAAACAAAAAATTTATGGGTTTGTCCGGCCGATATTAATCTGGCTGGTGCAGAAGTAGAGCTTGTTTCCATGGAGAATCGTACTAATTTGCTGAAAAACGCCTTAAAAAGCGTAAAAGATAGCTTTGATTATATCATTTTAGATTGTCCTCCTTCATTAGGTTTATTAACACTCAACGCATTTTCTGCGTCAGACAGTCTTTTAGTGCCTATACAATGTGAATATTACGCCTTAGAAGGACTCAGTATGCTCACAAAAAGTGTGATGACGATGAAAAAGGATTTAAATCCTGCTTTAACCTTTGAAGGTGTTTTACTCACCATGTATGATTCTCGCACAAACCTTTCCAATCAGGTTGTTGAAGAAGTGAACAAATATTTTCCCGATTGCGTTTTCAAAACGGTCATTCCGCGCAATGTTAGACTTTCAGAAGCACCCGGATATGGTGAGCCTATTATCAGCTATGATAAATATTCAAAGGGTGCAAGAAGCTATTTAAAGCTTGCTAAGGAAGTTGTGAAAAACAATGAAAAAAAGGAGAATAAAAAAGCATGAAAAAAGGGTTAGGAAAAGGTCTTGGTGCCCTGCTTAACACAGATGAAGCAATTGATGTTGCGCTGGAAGCACAGTCAGAGCTTAAATTATCCCAAATTGAGCCGAATAAAAGTCAGCCCAGAACAGAATTTGATGCTGAAAAATTACAAGCTCTTGCAGAATCTATTACTCAATATGGCATTTTGCAACCCATTGTTGTAAAAAAACAGGAAAATGGGTTTTATAAGATTATAGCCGGTGAAAGAAGATGGCGCGCTGCAAAGCTTGCCGGACTTAAAAAGGTTCCTGTTATCATAAAAGATTATGATGATAAAGAAACCATGGAAATTGCCCTTGTTGAAAACCTGCAGCGTGAAGATCTTAACCCGTTTGAAGAAGCACGCGGTTACCGCGAATTAATGGATATTTTCTCATTAACACAGGAAGAAGTGGCGCAAAAGGTCGGAAAAAGTCGTTCTGCTGTCGCAAACAGCCTTCGTTTACTATCTCTGTGTGATGAAATAAAAAAAATGGTTTTAGATAAGGAATTAACAGTGGGTCATGTGCGAGCTTTACTTGCAACGGATAATGAAGCCGTTCAGCTTACCGCCGCAAAAAAAATTGTGGAAGAAGGCTTTACAGTCAGACAAACAGAGGCATACATAAAATTATTGTTGCAAGATAAAAAAACAAAAAAATCAAACCCCATTGATGAAGAAGTGAAACGCTATTTATTAACCTTGGAAAAAAAATTGTCTGATTCCTTAGGTACAAAGGTTACAATTAAAAGTAAAAAAAATAGAGGAAAAATTGAAATTGAATATTACAGCAATGAAGATTTTGAAAGAATTATGAAAATAATTCAATAAAAAGGAAAAATATGGAAGCTTAAAAATACATTTTTTATAAAGAAATAGAGAATTAATGAAAAATTATATTTATCAAAACAAATTTCTCTAAAATGTGTATTTTTAAAGCAAATTAAGGTATGGATAATTAGAAAAGGAGAAATTCATGGATTTTTATGGTTTTTATATTCCGGAGATGTACATTGTTATTGCAGAAGTTGGATTATGCTTTTTAGCCTTTTTGTTTGGGCTGATTGCACTTATCATCGCAGCAAAAGCGGGGCGTCGTTCAAAAAAAATTCTGCGCTGTAATGAAGGATATGATATTTCCCGGTCAATCAGTTCGTATTATGAAAAATGTGCGGCGCTGATGGAAAATTATCAGGCAGCGGAAGAAAGATTACAAAAACTGGAAAAAAATTCTAAAGCTGCTGCAAAAAAAATTGGCGCACTCAGATACAATGCCTTTGGCGGCAATAATGGTAACCTAAGTTATGCCGTTGCTGTTTTAGATGAAGAAGACACAGGCTTTGTGTTAAATGGCGTGTATACCAGTCAGCAAACAGCGACTTATTTAAAACCTATTAAAAATGGACATTCCGCTTTTGAACTTTCTGAAGAAGAACAAGAGGCCATTTTAAAAGCGCGGGAAAATTATACAAGAATTATTAATGAATAGTGAAAAGCAAGAAGGAAAGGAAGTACAAACACATGTTAGACATTAAACTGATCAGACAGGAACCCGAAAAGGTGAAAGCAGCACTTGCCCGCCGTAAAGAGGAAGATAAAATAGATGAAATTTTAGAGCTTGATAAACGCCGTCGTGATGCGCTTTATGAAGTGGAACAGTTAAAAAGCAAGCAAAATGCCGTGAGCAAGCAGATTCCTCAGATTAAAAAGGAAGGTGGCGATACCACCGCAATTTTTGCTGAGATGAAAACACTTTCGGAAAACATCAAGAAATTAGATGCAGAAGTGCGTGAAATTGAGGAAAATATTGAACAGCGTATGCTTCGTATTCCTAACATTCCTAATGAAACCGTGCCCGACGGCGATACAGATGATGATAATGTGGAAATCAGAAAGTTTTCTGAGCCCACAAAGTTTGATTTCGAACCGCAGGCACACTGGGATTTAGGCGAAAGCTTAGGCATTTTAGATTTTGCAAGTGCAGCAAAAATTACCGGTGCCCGCTTTACGGTTTACCGCGGTGTTGGTGCCCGTTTAGAGCGTGCGGTAATCAACTATTTTTTAAATATGCATACAGAAAACCATGGATATACAGAAATTTTCCCGCCCTATATGGTACATCGTAATTCCATGATTGGTACCGGTCAGCTTCCTAAATTTGAAGAGGATGCGTTTAAAGTGGTCGATACCGATTACTTCCTGATTCCGACGGCAGAGGTACCCGTAACGAACCTGTATCGTGATCAGATTTTATCAGCTGATGACCTGCCCATTCGCCATGTAGCTTATTCTGCATGCTTCCGTGCCGAGGCAGGTTCTGCCGGCAGAGATACACGCGGCCTGATTCGTCAGCATCAGTTTAACAAGGTTGAGCTTGTTAAATTTGTAGAACCGGAAAATTCTTATGCAGAGCTGGAAAGCCTGGTGCAGGATGCAGAAGCCGTATTAAAGGGCTTAGGCCTGCCATACCGCGTAGTTAAAATATGCGTAGGAGATTTAGGCTTTACCGCAGCAATGAAGTACGACCTGGAAGTTTGGATGCCCAGCTATGGCCGTTATGTAGAAATCTCTTCCTGCAGCAACTTTGAAGATTTCCAGGCCAGACGCGCCGGTATCAAGTATAAAAAATCCGCAGCTGATAAGCCGCAGTTTGTTCACACCTTAAATGGCTCCGGTGTGGCAGTTGGCAGAACAGTTGCAGCCATTTTGGAAAATTATCAGAACGCAGATGGCTCTGTTCGCGTGCCGGAAGCCCTGATTCCGTTTATGGGAACGGATATTATTAAATAAAACATATACATAATAAAACCCCCACCATGTGGGGGTTTTTGCTGTTTATAATCAAAATAGAGAAGAAAAAAAGTCTTCTTCGGGTAAAGAGATGGTTTTTCCGGCAACTTTAGCTAAAGGGCCGGTAGAATCATTCATGGTAAAGGAAAGCTGATAAGCACAAAGCGCCTGATACGAAAAGCGGGCATCTTTGGGCGCGCCATACTTCGTGTCACCTAAAAGAGGATGGCCGGCAGCTGAGCACTGTACGCGAATTTGATGCTTACGGCCTGTTAAAAGCGTAATACGAAGCAGAGAAAGGTTGTCTTTTTCCTGTATAACTTCGTATTCTGTAATGGAAAGCTTTGCGCCGGGAGTCTCTTTTGTTGCGATGCGTACAAGATTTTGAGAATCATCAGAGAGCAAATAGCCCTCTAACCTTCCCTTTTTCTTCTTCCAGATGCCTATTGTGACGGCAACATAAGACTTTTGAATCTTGCCCTCCTTAACGGCCTGATTTAATGCGCGAAGGGCTTCGGCATTTTTGGTTGCCATCACAAGTCCGCGTGTGTTTCTGTCTAACCGATTGGAAAGAGCCGGACGGAAGCTTTGTTCTTTTGCCGGGTCATATTCTCCTTTTTGATATAGATAGCTGATCACGGAAGAAAGTAGCGAATCTCCTTCCCCGTGAGCAGGTTGCCCCGCGGGTTTATCGCAAATCAGGATGTTTTCATCTTCGTATATGACAGTGGGGGGATTTGTCATAATCGGAATTTTTGCCTCTTCCGGTTTAAAAAATTCATCGTTAATATACAGACAAAGCACATCCCCTGCCTGTAGAACATCCTGTGCGGAAAGCGCCTTTTTGCCCAGCTTTACGCGTTTTTTGCGCAACATTTTATAGACCATGCTTTTCGGCATGGCCGGTAAAAACTTGATTAAAAATTTGTCCAGCCGCTGGCCGGCATCGTTTTGATTAATGGTTATTGTTTTCATAGCATCACATCAAGGGGGCGAGCAGACGGAAAATGTTCTGCACGACCTTTTTAAAAAATCCCATTCGACAGTCAGCTTCATGGATCTGCGTGCAGCAGCGAAGCGTAGTTAAAAAATCATTTTTTATATCATGAATCACGGGGACTCCAAGCATAAAACAGCCACACTCAAAGTGAAGATACAAACTCCGAAAATCGTAATTCACGCTGCCGACCGAGGCAACCACATCGTCAGACACAGTGACCTTGGAATGAATAAAGCCCGGTGTGTATTCATAAATTTTTACATTGTTGCGGATTAAATCCCGATAATAGGAGCGAGAAGTCATGTGCACGTACCATTTATCCGGTGTGTGCGGAGTGATAATGCGCACATCTACGCCACTTTTGGCCGCAAGGCATAAAGCCTGCACCATGTTATCATCCACAATCAGATAGGGTGTTTGTATATAGATGTAGTCCTTTGCGCCGGTAATCATGTTCAGATACACTTCTTCACCAACACATTCTGAATCAATGGGGTTATCACAATAGGGGAACACAAAACCCTCCGTTTTTTTGTTTTGAACAGGTGGTTTTAAAAAATCTTCTATGTTTTCCTTCTTCTTGGTTAAAGTTTCCCACATCGTTATAAACATAAGGGTAAAGCCACTTACGGCTTCGCCGGTGAGCAGAACGGAAGCGTCCTTCCAGTGACCTAATTTCTGATCGGCATTGATATATTCATCGCCGATGTTAACGCCGCCCGTAATCGCCCATTTTCCGTCAACCACCAGGATTTTCCTGTGGTCACGATTGTTTTGCAATGTCGTAAGTGCGGGACGGAATTTATTAAACACACGGCATTTAATGCCATATTGCTTTAATTTTTTATGAAAGTCAAGGGGCAGCTTCATAAAGCAACCCAAATCGTCGTATATGATTCTCACATCGACACCGGCGGCCGATTTTTTCTTTAAAACATCAAAAATGCGGCTCCACATTTTACCTTCTGTAATAATAAAATACTCCATAAAAATGAAGGATTCGGCTTTTTCTAAAATTTCAATCATAGCATCAAGCTTTACTTCACCCGGAGAAAGATAACGCACATCGGTATGCGGATAGCCGCAAAAGCCGCAGTGAGCGGATAAAAATTTGGCTTGTCGTGCATAAGATGGCGCCGTTTCTTTGATTTGTTCAATCACCTCAGGCGCTTGTGTGACGGCTTTAAAGTTGCGCTTTTCCGTTTCTAAATAGGGTTTTCTAAAGCCGACAGAGAAGTTTTGCAGCGTTACAAATAGGTATAAAAGGCCTCCAAATAAGGGCACCACCAAGATAGTAATTGCCCAAATTAATTTATAGGAAGACCGTTTATCGGTTGATAACACATGCAGCACAACAAAGGCGCTTAGCAGGTTCAAAGTGTAGTAAATGAGCGTATAGGCCTGGCTGGAGCTATAAATGGCAAAACCCATCAGCGCAATCTGCAAAAGTAATAGTAAAACCACAAAAACGCGCTGGCGAAATACCAGGCGAAACCATTTTTTTCGCATAAAGGCTCCGACCTCCCTTATCAGAGAAATTCACAAAAAACGGCGTTGGAAACGTCAATGCCCTGTGGGGTGAGAATGATTCTCTCACCATCATCCGTTAAAAGACCTAAATGAGTTAGTTTTTCCACCGCTTTATGATAGTGTTCGTTAAAATCGGTGTGAAAAATCGTGTTAAATTCGCTGCGGCATATGCCTTTTTTTGTCTGTCGTAATCCCAAAAAGACAAATTCCGCCATAGCTTCGTCATTTGTTATGAAAACGCCTTCAGGTCTTAATTTTTGCGATACACGGTCATAATAAGCGGCTAAAGAGGGCGGGTTTTCGTAGCGATAATTCTGATAAAAAGAATGTGCCGCCGCACCAAGACCAATATAGGCTTCGCGATTCCAGTATTTTGTGTTGTGCCGAGCTTCCCTTCCCGGTTTTGAAAAGTTAGAAATTTCATAGCGTTCGTAGCCGTTTTTTTCTAAAAAATCGGTTGCAAAATGATATAATGCGCGATCTGCATCCTCATCCGGCAGGGAGAGCTCACCGCAGTCCACTAAATTTTTAAGCGGCGTGCCTTCGCAAAGGGTCAGGCTATAGCAGGAAAGGTGATCCGGCTTAAGCGAAACAGCTTTTTGGAGCGTTTCGGTCAGTGATTTTTCTGTTTGCCCGGGCAGGGAAAACATAAAATCAAGACTTATATTTTCTATGCCGGCTTCGCGTACAAAATATACCGCGCGCACAGCTTCTTCCGGCGAGTGAATGCGGCCGATGGTGGCGAGTTCTTCGTCGTTAAAGGATTGCACGCCTAAGCTAATCCGGTTCACACCGGCGCCTTTTAGTGTTTTAAATCCTTCCATCGTACAGGTGCCGGGATTAGCTTCAATCGTTATTTCGGCCTCCTGCTCAACCTTAAAACAGCGGTAAACGCCGTTTAACACTTTATCTAACAACGCAGCAGGTAATGCCGTCGGTGTGCCGCCGCCTAAATACACGGTATCCACTGTTTCGCCGCGATATTCTTCCATTTCTAAAAGGAGAGCTGCTACATAGCGCTCTCCTTCATGCAACATATTTTCATAAGAAACAAAATCACAATAGGCGCATTTTTGAATGCAAAAAGGAAAATGAATGTAAATGCCTGTCATTATGCTTGCCTCTTTCGCGGGTGATATTTATTCGTCCAGCTTAAGCACCGACATAAAGGCCTCCTGAGGAACCTCTACGCTGCCCACCTGACGCATTCTCTTTTTACCTTCTTTTTGTTTTTCAAGCAGTTTTTTCTTACGGGTAATGTCACCGCCGTAACATTTTGCCAAAACGTCTTTACGCATGGCTTTTACCGTTTCTCTGGCTATGATTTTGTTGCCGATAGCCGCCTGAATGGGAATTTCAAACAGCTGACGGGGAATGGATGCCTTTAATTTTTCGGCAATCTTTCTGCCGCGGGCATAAGACTTGGTCGAATGCACGATAAAGGAAAGTGCATCCACCAAATCGCCGTTTAGCAGAATATCCAGCTTCACAAGATCGGATTTGGCATAGCCAATCATTTCATAGTCAAACGAAGCATAACCGCGTGTGCGCGATTTTAATGCATCGAAAAAGTCATAAATAATTTCATTCAACGGCAGGTCATAATGCAGCTGGGCGCGGTCGCTGTCGAGATAGGTCATGTTGTGGTAAATGCCGCGTCTGTCTTGGCAAAGTTCCATAACGCTGCCCACGAATTCGGTCGGGGTCATGATATCGGCCTTCACCATGGGCTCTTCCATATACAAAATTTCACTGCCTGAGGGCATGTTGGTGGGGTTTGAAATCCACAATTCCTCACCGTTTGTTTTCTTCACCTTATACACAACGCTGGGCGCCGTAGTCACCAGATCCAGGTTATATTCACGCTCTAACCGCTCCTGCATAATCTCCATGTGCAAAAGTCCCAAAAATCCGCAACGGAAGCCAAAGCCTAAGGCAACAGAGGTTTCCGGTTCATAGGATAATGAGGCATCATTAAGCTGGAGTTTGGCCAAGGCATCACGCAAATCATCATAGCGGGCGCCATCTGCAGGATAAATACCGCAATACACCATGGGGTTAACCTGCTTGTAGCCGGCGAGCGGCACACTGGCCGGTCGGTTTGCCAGCGTGATGGTATCACCCACGCGAGTGTCGGATACATTTTTAATGGAAGCCGTCAGATACCCAACCTCACCGGCAGAAAGCGAATGGCTCTTTAAAAAGCCGTTGGGATGCAGATAACCAAGCTCGACCACCTCAAATTCTTTTTTGGTTGCCATCAGGTGAATGATATCACCTGTTTTTAAGGTGCCATCCATCACGCGGAAGTAGATGATAACACCCTTATACGGGTCATAAAAACTATCGAAAATCAGGGCAGAAAGTGGCGCATCGGGGTCTCCCTTTGGTGCCGGAACGCCTTGTACAATCTGCTCTAATACAGCTTCAATGTTAATACCGTTTTTCGCCGAGATTTTCGGTGCATCCTCGGCGGGAATGCCAATGATGTTTTCAATCTCACCAATAACAACCTCCGGCTGCGCAGCAGGCAGGTCGATTTTGTTGATAACCGGAAGAATTTCCAGGTCATGATCAAGGGCAAGGTAGGTATTGGCCAGAGTTTGAGCCTCAATGCCCTGCGCCGCATCCACCACCAAAAGAGCACCCTCACAGGCAGCCAGGCTACGCGAAACCTCATAGTTAAAGTCCACATGACCCGGCGTGTCAATCAGGTTCAATACATATTCTTCCCCGTCCTCGGCTTTATATAAAAGCCGGACGGCGCGGGCCTTAATGGTGATACCACGTTCTTTTTCAAGGTCCATATTGTCAAGAATCTGCGATTCCATTTCGCGCTCGGTTAAAAGACCTGTTTTTTCAAGCAGGCGGTCGGCAAGCGTTGATTTGCCGTGGTCGATATGTGCAATGATGGAAAAGTTTCTAATGTTTTTTTGATTGACCATAAATCCTCCGATGGAAATGATATAGTGTAACAATAGTCTACGGCATCTGCTTCACCATTTCAGAAATCAGCCTGTTAAAATGGTCGATGCCGACTTTGGAAAAATCGAGATGTTTAATTTCTTTTTCTATGCCGGCGGCCATGTTGGTGCAAAAGGAAAGACCAAACACCTGCATGCCGGCATGGGAGGCTGTTAACACTTCGGGCACGGTAGACATGCCCACCACATCAGCGCCTAAGGTACGCAGCATGCGAATTTCGGCCGGCGTTTCATAGCTGGGGCCGGGCATATAGGCATAAACCCCTTCGTGCAGGGGAATGTTTTGCTCTTGGGCAATGTTTTTTGCCAGCGTTCGCAGCGATTTTGTGTAAGCATCGCTCATATCGTTAAAGCGCGGACCGAATTCCTCAAGGTTCTGACCGCGCAAGGGAGAATCGTTAAAAAATTTAATGTGGTCTTCAATCATCACTAAATCTCCAACGCCATACCCTTTGTTGATGGCACCGGCCGCGTTAGTCACCACAAGCGTATGCACGCCTAACAGGCGAAATACGCGCACAGGGAAGGCGGCCTGTTCCATGGAATAGCCTTCATAATAATGAAAGCGCCCCTGCATCACTAAAACCGGCCTGCCGCAAAATGTGCCAATCAGCAGCTGCCCCTTGTGATAGGGGGCAGTGCTGACGGGAAAATGCGGAATATCCTGATACGGAATACAAACAGCATCTTTAATCAATGACGCAAGGTCTCCGAGACCTGTGCCTAAAATCAAGGCTATCTCAGGCGTAACGGCTATACGACTGTGAATGAAGTCGGCCGCTTCGTGTAGTTTTTGCAACATAGGGAGCCTCCCTTTATTATGCAAAATATTTCACGCCGGATACAAACAGTTTTTGTTCCTGGTTACCGATGATATTTTTAGCAACCTGGTTGCCCTTACGCTCGGAGTGTGCCATCTTACCCAGAATACGACCGTCGGGACTGGTAATGCCTTCAATGGCACATACAGAGCCGTTGGGATTAAAGGGTGTTTCGGTAACAGGCGTGCCGGAAAGGTCAACATATTGGGTGGCAATCTGGCCGTTTTCAGCCAGGCGTTTTACCCATTCCTCGCTGGCAACAAAGCGACCTTCACCGTGAGAAACAGGAATGGTGTGAATATCACCGATTTCACATTCAGACAGCCAGGGCGACAGACGGGAAGCCACACGGGTGTATACCATCTGCGAAACGTGGCGGCCAATTTCGTTGTAGGTCAGGGTGGGAGAATCGGGCTCTAAGTCGCAAATTTTGCCGTAAGGCAAAAGACCTAATTTAATCAGCGCCTGGAAGCCGTTACAAATACCCAGCATTAAGCCGTCACGCTGTTCAAGCAATTCGGTTACGGCTTCACGGATGGCCGGGTTACGGAATACGGTGGCAATGAATTTGCCCGAGCCTTCCGGCTCGTCACCGGCAGAGAAGCCGCCGGGAATCATAATAATCTGACTGTTTTTAATGCGTTTTACCATTTCGGCAGCAGATTCTGTAATATCCTGAGGTGTTAAGTTCTTTAAAACGAAGATGTCACTTTCAGCGCCGGCATCGTTAAAGGCCTTTGCAGAATCGTATTCGCAGTTGGTGCCGGGGAATACAGGGATGAACACCTTCGGCTTTGCAATCTTGGATTTTGCCACCAAAACGGGAGCAGCTTTGCCTGTAAATGCAGGCACTTCTTTAGCTTCTGCCTTGGTTTTTGTGGGGAAGATGCCTTCTAAAGGCGCCTGCCATGCAGCAAGCATTTCATCAATGGTGAGCAGAGCGCTACCCGCCTTGATAACAGGCTCTTCCACGGTGTGACCGAGGCGGATGCCATCGATGGCTTCGTTTTCAGCAGTTTCGATGATGATGCCGCCCAGTTCGGGAACGAATAAGCGATTGATCACCTCATCATCCAGAGAAATACCGATTTTGTTACCAAAACTCATCTTAGAAAGGGCTGCTGCAATACCACTCTCGCGAACGGTGTAAGAAGCGTGAACCTTGCCGGCGGCAATCAGCTCGTGGATATAGTCATATTTTTTCTTCATGTCTTCAAAATCGGGCAGTCCGTCGGCGCCGCGACCTGGAACGATGAGCCACAGCGCATCTCCGATGTTTTTAATAGCACCGGAAACAACCGCCTTAGCACTTGCCGGAGCAACGGCAAAGGAAACCAGGGTGGGCGGCACGTCTAAATCGTTAAAGGAGCCGGACATAGAGTCTTTACCGCCGATGGCAGCAATGCCCAGGGCTGTTTGTGCGCGATAAGCACCTAAAAGTGCGGCAAAAGGCATGCCCCAACGCTTTGGATCGCTACCGGGACGGGCAAAGTATTCCTGGAAGGTTAAGTACACATCCTTGCGGTCACCGCCGGCAGCAACGATTTTTGCCAAAGATTCTGTTACGGCATAAACAGCGCCGTCAAAGGGGCTTTCGCGGAACAGGCGGGGCTGATAGCCAAAGGACATGAGCGTTGCCGTATCGGTTTCACCGGGCACGGGCACCTTAGCTGCCATGCAATCCTCCGGCGTCAGCTGATACAGACCGCCAAAGGGCATGAGTACCGTGCTGTGGCCGATGGAAGCGTCAAAGCGTTCAATTAAGCCCTTCTGCGAGCAAACATTTAAGTCAGACAGCATGGAAAGCCAAGCATCATACACATTTTCAGGCGTCTTCACATCAAAGAAGGCGGGTTTTTCGGGAGCAGAAACTGCAACCGTGGTGCGTTTGGTGGCACCGTTTGTATTTAAAAATTCACGGGAAATATCACAAATCAGTTCGCCGCGCCATTGCATCTTCAGGCGGGGTTCTTCTGTGACAACGGCCACACGGGTGGCCTCTAAGTTTTCTTCGTGAGCCAGTTCCATAAAGCGTGCTTCGTCAGCCGGTGCAATCACAACAGCCATACGCTCCTGTGATTCGCTGATGGCAAGCTCTGTGCCGTCTAAGCCTTCATATTTTTTGGGAACTTTATCAAGGTCGATGAACAGGCCATCGGCCAATTCGCCAACGGCAACGGAAACACCGCCGGCACCAAAGTCGTTACAACGTTTGATGAGTTTTGCGGCTTCTTCCTTGCGGAACAGGCGCTGCAGCTTACGCTCAACAGGCGCATTACCCTTTTGCACTTCTGCGCCGCAGGATTCCAGCGAATGGTCATCGTGCGCTTTAGAAGAACCGGTTGCACCGCCGCAACCATCACGGCCGGTACGGCCGCCGAGCAGGATGATGACATCATCAGGCTCAGGACGCAGGCGCACGACGTTCTTTTTGGGAGCGGCCGCCATAACGGCACCGATTTCCATACGCTTTGCCACATAGCCTTCATCATAAATTTCTGTTACCTGACCGGTGGCAAGACCAATCTGGTTGCCGTAGGAGCTGTAACCCGCAGCGGCACCTGTGGTGATCTTTCTTTGCATCAGCTTACCGGGCAGGGTTTCTGCCATAGTTTTGCGTGGGTCACCGGAACCGGTTACACGCATAGCCTGGTATACATAAGAACGGCCCGACAGGGGATCGCGGATAGCACCGCCCAAGCAGGTAGCAGCACCGCCAAAGGGCTCAATTTCCGTCGGGTGGTTGTGGGTTTCGTTTTTAAACATGATGAGCCAAGGCTCTTTTTTGCCGTCAACATCTACTTCCACTTCGATACTGCAGGCGTTGATTTCTTCGGATTTATCCAGCTTATCAAGATACCCTTCCTGCTTTAACTTTTTAGCAGCGATGGTGCCTAAATCCATGAGGCAAAGAGTTTTGTTTTTGCCCTGGTAAAGCACCTTGCGGGCATCTTTATAATCAGCCAGCGCTTCAAGCATACGCTCCGGTGCGCCCTCTGTATCAATCTCGGTAATTTCGGTTAAGAAGGTGGTGTGGCGGCAATGGTCAGACCAATAGGTATCAATCATGCGAAGCTCTGTTAAAGAGGGATCGCGTTTTTCATCATCACGGAAGTAGTTGCGGCAGAAAACCAAATCATCCACATCCATAGCAAAGCCGTATTGCTTTAATAAATCTGTAAGGCCGGCTTCGTCCATCTGTGAAAAACCGGTTACGATGGCCACGTTTTCGGGCACATCGGCATGCACCTCTAAGCTTTCGGGCTTTTCAGCCGAAACTTCGTGTGCTTCTACAGGGTTGATATAATATTTTTTAACGGCATTAAGGTCAGCATCGGAAAGGTCGCCCTCTAAAATAATCAGGCGGGCAGCCAACACCTTGGGCCTGTCCTGCTGGGTTAACAGTTGCACGCATTCAGCGGCAGAATCGGCACGCTGGTCATACTGACCGGGCAGGAAGGCGGTGATAAAATACTTTGCGCCTTCGGGCAGAGGGAAATTCTCATCATACACCTCGTCTACCGGGGGTTCGCTGAAAATAGAGGTGCGTGCAGCGGCATAGGTTTCATCCGAAACACCCTGCACATCGTAACGCTGAACGATACGCACGCCGGTAAGAGCGGCTAAATTTAAATTATCTTTTAAATCGCCGAACAGGTGCCGGGCCTCAACGTCAAAGCCCTTTTTCTTTTCTACATAAATTCTTCTGACAGTATTCATGTTACACTCCAATCTATAACGCTTTTGCGGATCAGGCGCAAGCGCCATATTTATCCGTTTAGAGCCGGCTTTTGCCGGTCTTTTACTTGCCGAATCGGCTCTGCCATCGGCAGGTTACCCCATTTTTATACATATATATTATTATCATAACATATTTTAGCAAATTCTGCAAGAGAACAGAGCGATTTTCTTTACTTTTTTCGTTTGTTATAGGGAGCGTATGCAGATTGGAAAAAGGGGGTTAAAAAAGGCAAAGAAGTCACGGGATGGTCGTGACCTCTTTGCCTTTTTCGGCCTTATTTGGTTTTGGCATCCGGCACGTTTTGTTTGGCGGCTTTCTCGGTTGAAGGCGGCCTGTAATTAAAAATATCCAGGTAGGAATCAGCTTCTTCATCATCCGTCGGCGGCGTGGGAATGAGGCCTGTGCATTCTGTGTAAGAGCCGGCGTGGGTCAAATCAAAATCAGAATCGTTTTTTTCAGCAGGACCAACGGGAATTTTGCGCTCCGGCATGTCATCAACTCCTTTTTTTAATTAGTGTATTAAAAACGGAATTTAAATATACAAAAAAGCTTGCGTATATTTGATTTTCTTTTGTCCAAATATTGCATATTTTTTGCTCGTGTGTTACAATAAAGGAATAGAGAAAGGTGGTTGTGTTATGGAAAGTACATTTTATTTAAATCCTGCCCTGTTTACTGACAGAGAAACATTATTATTAGAAAACGGCAGCATGAAGGCCTATGCGTTTCAATATTCAACAGGCGTTAAGGCCATTCGCGTAGAGAACGAAAAAGGTTATTTTATTATCCTGCCCTATCAGGGTCAGCAGGTTTGGCGTGCAGAATTTTTAGGTCAGCCGCTCGTAATGCGTACGGCTTTTGAAGAACCTGTTCCCACGCTGGATTACTTAAGCACCTATGGCGGATTTTTGCTCCACTGCGGCGTTAAAAGCATGGGCAATCCCGAACCGGGCTATCCCCATCATGGCGAACTGCCCAACGCGCCGTATCAAACGGCATTTATCGTATCGGGCGAGGATGAAAAGGGCGCTTACATTGCCGTTTCCGGCCATCGTCAGTGCAACATCGGCTTTACGCTGAACTACCGCTTTACACCGGAATGCCGCCTGTATGCTGACGGCACGGTCTTGCATGTTAAGGTAACGCTTGAAAACCTGCGCGGCTATGAAATGCCCTACATGTATCTCTGCCACATCAACTTCCGTCCCATTGACGGCGGAGAGCTCATTTATTCCACAAAATATGATAAAGAGCACATCACGGTTTGCAAGCCTCCTTATGCCGAAAATCCCACGGCAGAGCAAAAAGCATGGTATGACTATATGGACGCGGTACAGGAGAATCCTTCCCTGCATCATAAGGTGGGCGAACCCGGCCAGTGCTACGATCCTGAAATTTGCTTCATCGTGCGCTATTTAGCCGATGAAAACGGCATGGCACACACCCTGCAGAAGTTGCCCGATGGCAAAGCCTTCTATGTGAGCCATCCTACCGAGGCGCTGCCTGTTGGTGTGCGTTGGATTTCCCGCACAAAGGATGAAGAATCCATGGGCATGGCGCTGCCCGCAACAGCAGAGCATCACGGCCGCTCTCACGCCGAGGCAACCGGACAGATGAAATATGTTGCACCGCGCTCCTCTATCAGCTTTAGCCTGGTTGCCGGTATCTTGGAAGCCGATTGTGCGAAGAAGGTTGAAGAAAAGATTCAGGAAATCGTAAAATAAAAGGTCTGTAGCAAAATATGCTGTTTTGCTATCGTTTCCAACAAAAAAGAAGCTGTGATTTTTCACAGCTTCTTTTTGCAAAAAACCACCCGTTCATATCTTATGTGCGGGTGGTTTTGTTTGTTATTCTTAATCACGGATTTAATCTGTTCGGGCCGCGGAAGATAAACATGGCTTCCTTGATGTGCAGACCCGTCAGCAGCATAGTCATGCGGTCCACGCCGATGCCGAAGCCACCATGGGGCGGGCATCCGTATCTGAAGAATTCGAGGTAGAACTTAACATCCTCCTCCAATCCCTTCTCCTGCGCCTGTGCGCGCAACTGTTCATAGCGGTGCTCTCTCTGTGCGCCGGTTGTAATTTCGACGCCGCGCCAGATCAGGTCGTAACCCTGAGGCACGCCGTTTTCATCTCTCATGTGATAGAAGGCGCGTTTTTCAGCATCAAAATCGGTTACGAATAAAAATTCGTGATTGTAATGCTTCTTCACCCATTCATAGCTTAAGCGCTCAGCCTCTGTGGTTAAGTCGCCTTTTTCGGAGTCATCTACCACAAAGCCAAACTCTTCTTCCAAAGCCTTATATAAATCGGCTAAAGCCACAACCGGGAACGGCGTTTCGGGCACGACAACCTCTACGCCGAATAATTCCTTTATCTGCTCGCCGTGTTTTTCTTTAACAGCGGCCAAAGCGGCAGTTAACAGCTCTTCTTCCATCTTCATGACATCGCGGAAGGAGTCAATGTAGCTGAATTCTAAGTCAAAGCCGGTAAATTCTGTGGTGTGCTTGCTGGTGTATGATTTTTCGGCACGGAACACAGGTCCAACCTCAAAAATACGTTCAAAACCGCTGGCCATGGCCATCTGCTTGTAGAACTGCGGACTTTGTGCAAGGTATGCGTTGCGGTCAAAGTATTTCACTTCAAACACGCCGGCACCGCTTTCACTTTGTGCGCCGATGAGCTTCGGCGTGTGAATTTCCATAAAGTTTTTATTTAAAAGAAATTCGCGCATAGCCTGTACGAAGGTGGTCTGTGCCTTAAACATAAGCTGGTTTTCGTCGGTTCGCAAATCAATCCAGCGATAGTCGATTCTCTGGTCGATGCTGGAACGCTCCACAGCCTGTTTCTTCTTGGTGGCGGGAATTTCTTTTCTGGTGATGGGGATGGCATCGGCGATGCTCTCAATGCGGAGCTCATCGGGGATTAACTCCATACCGCCCATTTTGACATATTCATTTTCGACCACCTGACCAATAGCGGTGATTACAGAATCACCGGTAATCTGGTCTAAAACTTCACAAAGCTCGGGGCTTTTTTCTTTTTCAACGGTAATCTGCAGTTTACCTGTAATATCCTTCAGCACGATAAACGCCATGGCACGGCTGTTGCGGAAGTTTTCGACAAAGCCCTGCACCTTGATGCGTTCGCCCAATACATTTTTTACATCAGAGACGTATGTTCTTTCCATAAATATCCTCCGTTATTTACTGATGTTGTCATCAGAATCTATTGTACCCATAGACAGAATAACTTATATACTTTTTTAGTGTAACATATTTTTTCTTTTTTGTCAACGAAAGCAAAGGGAGAATTCTTCGAAGTAACCGATTTGTAAGAGAGATAGAAAACACCATTAAAAAACGAACCAAAATGCCGCATCAGTTTTGAACTTGACAACCTGCGAGTTTATAGTTCCTTTGATGACGGCTTTTATAAATCGTTTCTTTCGTGCACCGGCAAAACACCGGAAAGATACCGTAGTGAAAATCTCTCATAAGCCTACTTGTGCATGTTCGTCGGCTGTGGTATAATGGGCATATACGAAATTTTGCAAAAAATTTCAAATAACAGGCGGCTCCTTGTGGCCGCGCAAGGTTTATACAAAAGGAGAGAAGGCTATGAAAAAAAGAGTTGTGGCACTATTGTTAGGAATTTTGGTTGTTTTAAGTGTTTCAGGGTGCGGCACGCAGAAAACCGGCATTGCACCAACCACCACGCCGGAACCGACGAAGGATCCTGCCGAGATAGAAATCGAGGCCTTTTTTGAGCAATATGTAAATGGCGATGAACGCCCCGTTGCTGTGATGATTGACAATGATGATAAAAACGCCCGTCCGCAAGTGGGCTTAGAGGACGCGTACATCATGTATGAAATGCCGGTAGAAGGCGGCGCCACCAGATTCATGGCGCTATATCGCGGTGTGCAGACCGAAAAAATTGGCCCTGTTCGCTCGTCGCGGCACTATTTTTTGGATTATGTGATGGAGCACGATGCGATTTACACCCATTTTGGCTGGAGCCCTAAAGCCATTCAGGACATTTCGGCCTTTGGTATCGAAAAGATTAACGGAGTTTTAGGCGGAGACGGCAATATCTTCTGGCGGGAAGAAAAATTCCGTGGTGATTGGCACAGCGCTTATACCAGCATGAAAAATATTAAAGAAATGGCAGAGAAAAAAGGCTTTTCACTGACGACAGATAAAACAAGCGGCATCTGTTACGCAGAAAACTATCTGACCCTGTCAAGAGAAAACCCGGCAACAGCTGTGACGCTGCCCTATTCCGGCTTTTATCGGACAGGCTATGTTTACAATACCCAAACAGGCCTCTACGAAAAGACCATCAACGACCAGCCCCATACCATGCAAAACGGTACGGTGCCTGCTTTTAAAAATATCATTATTCAGCTGATTTATGATACGGCGTTAGGCGATGGAAGTGACCGCCGTGATATTGACACAACAGGCAGCGGAAAGGGGTATTACATTACGAACGGTGCGTATGAAGAAATTACCTGGTCAAAATCCTCCCGGAGCGGTAACACCGTGTATACCAAGACAGACGGTACCGAGCTTTTGATTAACCCGGGCAAAACGGCTATTAACATCATTAGCCCTGCTGCCGGCATGACCATTGAACCGGCTCCGGTTTCAGAACAAACACCTGAAAATTAAGAAATAATTCACAAATCTATTGACAAATCTCTACAAATTTAGTATATTTTTTACTGTATGAGTTTCAATAACGGGCTAAGCCCGGCGAGGAGGATTATGTAAAATGAAATTAATCTACGGGGTTAATGACAAACCCAAATTCGGTCAGGTTATTGTGTTTGCATTCCAACAGCTATTGGCTATTTTGGCGGCAACAATCGCGGTACCGGCTATCATTGGCAACGGTATGGCACAATCGGCGGCGCTGTTTGGTGCCGGTGCAGGTACGCTTATCTACTTATTATTTACAAAGTTCCGCAGCCCTGTGTTTCTGGGTTCATCCTTTGCTTTTATCGGCTCGATGTTTGCAGCGTTTGCCGGCGGTGTATCGACAGCGTTAGGCTTTTCCGGTTTAATTATGGGTGCGGCATTTGCCGGTCTTGTTTATGTGATTATTGCACTGGTTGTAAAATTTGCAGGTGTTAACTGGATTAACAAATTAATGCCTCCTGTTGTTATTGGTCCCACCGTTGCAATCATCGGTCTTTCTCTGTCGGGTAATGCTGTTGGCGATGTACTGAAATTTGCCACTTATGATGTGGCCAATTCGGTATATGCTATGAATGGTGCCGGCTGGGCAGGATTTGTTTGCGCACTGGTTACCATTTTTGTGGTTATTCTTTGCTCGGTTTACGGTAAAAAAGGTGTTCGCCTTATTCCGTTCATCATTGGTATTTTAGGCGGTTATGCGACAGCAGCTGTTTTCACGTTAATTGGTCATTTTGCCAATGTAGAGGCACTTAAGGTGTTAAACTTTGAACCCTTCCTGGCTCTGTTTGCAGATGGTGTTACATTTAGCTCTTTTATTTCCGTTCCTGAGTTTACCTTCATTTCTGCAATCAAGGGCTTTGGTGAAATTACACCGGCTTATGTCGGCACCATCGCTGTTGCCTATATTCCGGTTGCTTTTGTTGTATTTGCTGAACACATCGCAGACCACAAAAACCTGTCTACTATTATCGATCAGGAACTCTTAGAAGATCCCGGCCTCCACAGAACCCTGCTGGGTGACGGTATCGGTTCCATTGCGGGCGCTCTGTTTGGCGGTTGCCCCAACACCACCTATGGTGAATCGGTTGGCTGCGTAGCGATTACAAAAAATGCTTCCATCATCACCATTTTAACGACGGCAATCTTAGCTGTTGTGGCATCGTTTGTGGCTCCGTTTGTAACCTTTTTATCAACGATTCCCGCTTGCGTTATGGGAGGCGTTTGTATCACACTGTATGGCTTCATTGCGGTTTCCGGCTTGAAGATGCTGCAGGGCATTAACCTTTCCGAGAACAAAAACCTGTTTGTTGTTTCGGTTATCCTGATTACCGGTGTTGGCGGCATGGCATTACAGATTGGTGCTATTAAAATCACAACTATTGCATGTGCGCTGATTTTGGGCATCATTGTAAATCTTGTTGTGTCTAAGGCAAAAGAAACAGAGTAAGGAGAAAACCATGAGCAAAATTACTATACTTGACCATCCTTTAATTCAGCATAAAACAACGATTCTGCGGCAAAAAAATACCACGAACAAAGATTTTCGTGAATCCGTTGAAGAAATCACCATGCTGATGTGTTATGAAGCACTGCGTGACCTTCCGTTAGAGGATGTTGAAATTGAAACACCGATTACCAAAACCGTGCAAAAACAATTAAAGGGCAAAAAGCTGGCTGTTGTGCCGATTTTGCGTGCCGGTCTTGGTATGGTGAACGGTCTTTTAAATCTGGTACCGGCGGCAAAAGTTGGTCACATCGGCATGTACCGTGATGAAGAGACCCTACAGCCCCATGAATATTACTGCAAGTTGCCGGATGACATTCAGGAACGACTGATTGTGGTTGTTGATCCGATGCTGGCAACAGGCGGTTCTGCCATTGATGCCATCTCGCAGATTAAATCCTATGGCGGTAAGCACATCAAGTTCCTTTGCTTGATTGCAGCGCCGGAGGGCATTAAAGCCCTGTCGGAGGCACATCCTGACGTGGAAATCTATTGCGCCAATGTGGATAGCTGCCTGAATGAAAATGGCTATATCGTACCCGGTCTTGGCGATGCGGGTGACAGAATATTTGGCACAAAATAAGAACCCCACCCAACAACGCAATCAAAGATTGCTGTTGGGTACCCGGGAACCTTATTGTGTTCACAAAAAAAGTTAAACGGGCAACGACATTGTCGTTGCCCGTTTTTGGTATGCGGAAAAATGAATCAATCATGAGTGAATACACAAAGCACCATTTTCATAGTCAACCGTAAAGTTTGTGCCCGGTGCGGGGTCAGAGGCTAAAATGGTGCGCGCAAGCAGGGTTTCGACCTTGCTTTGCAGCAGGCGGCGTAGAGGTCTTGCGCCGTAAATGGGGTCATAGCCGGTTTCTATGATGTGGGCCATGGCCTTTTCTGTCACGGTTAATGATAGTTGCTTATCGTCTAAGCGTTTTTGCAGGTCGGCTACCATCAGCGCTACAATACTCGTAATTTCTGCCTTGGTTAAAGGCTTGTAAAATACGATTTCATCCAGACGATTCAAAAATTCGGGACGGAAACTGCGTTTTAACAGGTTATTGATGTTTTCGCGAACCTCGTCACGCAGGTTGCCTGCCTCATCAATGCCCTCTAAAATGAAATCGGAGCCGAGGTTTGAGGTGAGGATGATGATGGTGTTTTTAAAATCGACCGTGCGGCCCTGAGAATCGGTAATCCGTCCGTCATCGAGCACCTGCAGAAGGATGTTAAACACATCGGGATGGGCTTTTTCCACCTCGTCAAAAAGCACCACAGAATAGGGCTTGCGCCGCACAGCTTCGGTGAGCTGGCCACCTTCTTCATAACCCACATATCCCGGCGGTGCGCCGATTAAGCGGGAAACGGAGTATTTCTCCATATATTCGGTCATATCAATGCGAATCAGATTGTGTTCATCGTCAAACAGCGCCTCTGCCAGGCTTTTGGCAAGCTCTGTTTTACCGACGCCGGTAGGACCTAAGAACAAAAAGGAGCCGATGGGGCGGTTCGGGTCCTGAATACCGGCGCGGGAACGCAAAATGGCATCCGATACAAGCTGTACCGCTTCGTCTTGCCCGATCACGCGCTTATGCAGGGTTTCGTCGAGCTTCAAAAGCTTTTCCCGCTCGCCTTCTACCAGCCGCGCTACGGGAATCCCTGTCCAACGGGCAATGATGCGTGCGATTTCCTCTTCCGTTACGCAGTCGCGTAGCAACTGCCGATTACCCTGCTTTTTTTCATTTTCGGCTTCTGCTTCTGAAAGCGCCTGTTTAAGACCGGGCAGGGTGCCATATTTAAGCTCGGCGGCCTTATTTAAATCGTATTGTCTTTCGGCTTTTTCAACCTCGCCGTTTATGCGCTCAATTTCGCTGCGCAGGTTTTGCACCTTTACGATGGCTTCTTTTTCATTTTCAAGCTTTGCTTTCATCTCGTTAAACTGCGTGCGTTGCTCGGCTAAGCTCTTGCGAACGGCTTCTAAGCGGTCTTTAGAGAGGGCATCGGTTTCTTTTTTGAGCGCCGCCTCTTCGATTTCCTGCTGCATAATTTTGCGGGCGATGTCATCAAGCTCGGCCGGCATGGAATCAATCTCCGTGCGCACCATGGCACAGGCTTCATCTACCAGGTCAATGGCCTTATCCGGCAGAAAGCGGTCTGCAATGTAGCGATTAGATAAAACTGCGGCTGAAATTAAGGCGTTGTCGTGAATGGTAACACCGTGAAATACCTCGTAGCGCTCTTTTAAGCCGCGCAAAATAGTGATGGTATCCTCTACACCGGGTTCCTCTACTAAAACAGGCTGAAAGCGTCTTTCAAGGGCGGCATCTTTTTCTACATACTGCCTGTATTCGTTAAGTGTTGTGGCGCCGATGCAGTGCAGCTCGCCGCGTGCTAAAAGGGGCTTTAACAGGTTGCCGGCATCCATAGCACCGTCCGTTTTGCCGGCGCCAACGATGGTGTGGAGCTCGTCGATGAACAAAATGATTCGTCCTTCGCTTTTTTTGATTTCTTCTAAAACCGCCTTAAGGCGTTCTTCAAATTCGCCGCGAAACTTAGCACCGGCGATTAAGGCGCCCATATCCAGGCTGAAAATGGTGCGCTCTTTTAAGCCATCCGGCACATCTCCGCGCACAATGCGGAGGGCAAGGCCCTCTGCGATGGCGGTTTTGCCAACGCCCGGCTCACCGATTAACACGGGATTATTTTTCGTTTTGCGTGACAAAATGCGGATTACATTGCGTATCTCCTGGTCACGGCCAATCACGGGGTCTAATTTATTGTTTTTCGCCAGTTCAACTAAGTCTGTTCCGTATTTTTTTAAAACGTCGTAGGTGGCTTCGGGGCTATCAGAAGTCACTCGCGTGTTACCCCGCACGCCTTGCAGGGCGGTCATGAATTCATTTTTTTTAATGCCCAGCTTACTTATAAGAGGCTTCAGATTACCCGGCTTATCTAATATAGAAAGCATGATGTGTTCAACGGAAACAAAATCATCCTTCATGTGGTCGGCCTTGCGTTCGGCATCGGTTAAAATGGCATCTACCTCTGCGGAAACATAGATTTTGCCCACTTCTCTGCTGCCGGAAAATTTAGGCAAGCGATTTAGTTCTGATTTGGTTTCAGAAAGCGCCTGTGCAGGCTGTAAGCCGATTTTCTGCAAAAGCTGGGGGATGAGTCCTGCCTCATCAGCTACAAGTGCGTAGAACAGATGTAGAATTTCAATCTGCGGATTCTTATATTCGGTAGCAAGGTTTTGCGCCTCCTGAATGGCGCTGAGTGATTTTTGTGTAAATTTCTGTGCATTCATTATGCATACCTCCTTTGACACAAATGATATTTAAAAAATAATCAGGGGTTGCGTGTTGAGATAGGTGGCGTATAAAAGGGCGATTTGCTCCTGCGCGGCAGCTCTGTCGTGCAAAAGCGCAAAATATTGCTTCATAGCCCGGTCAAACAATTTGATGTAGGCCACAAGTGCTTCGCCCAGCTCGCTTTCAGAGCTATCTTCCTTTCCGGGTGGAAAGGCAAGCAGGCGCATCAGTCTTCCTTCTTCGTGGGCGGCCTTTAAGCCGCGGTTGCCGGAGAGTCTGCGCTCGGTGGCGATAAAGAGACGGTAAAAATCCTCCAGTTCACAAAGAAGCTGTGCGCTGTGCGTGCGCGATTGAATTCTGAGTGCGCCAAAGGCACCGCCTTGCGGTTGTTTAAACAGCTCCACACTATATCGAATGGTGGGTTTATATTTATATTGTATGGCGCTGAACAAAGAAAGCATGCTGTCAGAAGCGCGGTTTTGCATGCGAAAAACCGTGTCATCCCGCATTTGTTCCTCAAAGGTGACGAAAATATCACGTAGACGCATTTCTGGCGTCATGCAGGATAAGGCGCGTGCTAAAAGCTCGTCAATGAGTGCCGAGCGGCTCATGCCTTTTATATAGGAAAGACGGTCGGCGGCTTCCACCACGGCATCGGTCAGTACAAGACTGTAAACACTTTTTTTCAAAATATCATTTCCTTTCCCGGGGATTTATTAGTAGAAAAGAGAGCCGGTGCCTTCCTGTTATTTTGTACCGGTGTTTACATTTTAATCCTTAAAATATAATTTGTCAAGCAAATTATATAATGTTAATAACAATTTAATAATTTATTTAAAAATATTTATGTTTTATTTTTGTCAGACAGACAAAAATAACCAGCAAAAGGCCTGTTTTATGCGGTTTTTATGGGATTTTAAAAAAAATAAAAAAAATTAAAAATTTCTCTTGACATATGGAAATGATTCGTGTATAATACTATTTGTCGCTAAACGATGGATGATGTGGGCGCTTAGCTCAGCTGGGAGAGCATCTGCCTTACAAGCAGAGGGTCACAGGTTCGAGCCCTGTAGCGCCCACCACTTATCATCTCATGTGAATGGCCCGATAGTTCAGTTGGTTAGAATGCCAGCCTGTCACGCTGGAGGTCGAGGGTTCGAGCCCCTTTCGGGTCGCCATTTGCCTCTGTAGCTCAGTCGGTAGAGCAAGGGACTGA
>SVKI01000019.1 GCA_015068555.1 Oscillospiraceae bacterium
CCGAAGGCGTACATGGGTACGTCGAGAGGCGAGGTTTGTTCGTAGCAAAAAGGCTTAAAAACATAGAAAAATCGAATAAAATGAGATTTTTCAACATATTTAGAACCTTTTGAAATCTTTAAACTATCTACATTCCATATACTTTCACCTTTTTGCGTTCTGGACTTTTTTACATCCCCTATTTATCCCTTAATGCTTGACGGCGTTTTCTTCTGGTCCTGTTTATATGTCTTTCAAAATCACCGTTGTTTATAAATTCGGCAAGTACATATTGCTCAAATGTAGGCACAGTACAAGAATAAAAACCCATCTTATGAAAAAATGAATCAACAAGTTTTTCCGGCAAAACCATATATCCAATACGCATTGACGGAGCAACAGTTTTCGTAAAGGTGTTTACATATATCACACTATGCGTTGGTTCGAGCGAGAACAAGGTATCTTCGTTCTTGGTTGAAATTGTAAACTCTGAATCAAAGTCATCTTCAATAATGATTCCGTTTCGGTCTGTAGCCCATTTAATATATTCATTTCGCTTTGAGGCGCTTGCGGTAACGCCGCTTGGGAAGCTTCTGAATGGGGTGATATGAAGGACGGAGGCCTTGGTTTTGGTAAGTTGTGATGTCAGGATTCCGTCCTTACCCAATCTGAGCAAATCGCATTCTGCTCCATTTGCTTTGTAAACAGAACGAATCTTTTCATAAGATGGATTCTCAAGGGCATATACCTTATCCCGTCCTAAGAACTGAACGATGAGACCGTAGAGATATTCCGCACCGGAGCCGATTATAATCTGGTTATAGGAAATGCGAATGCCTTTGCTTCTGGCAAGGTAATCGGATATGGCTTTTCTAAGTTTGTAGCAGCCTGCATTTGGAGATTTTATTAAAATGCTCTCTCCGTATTTTGATATGACATTGCGCATTGTTTTTGCAAGCACAGAGAAGGGAAATTCGCTTGTATGATCGTGACGATGATCAGGGGATATGTCCTTTTCCTCGTTTTCGGCAATGGGAACAAAATCAGCTTTGCGATATGCGACAAAGTATCCGCTTCGTTCTTTGGCCTTTACATATCCTTCGTCGCACAAGATTTCATAGGCGTGTTCGACGGTGATAACGCTCGTCAGGGTTTCTTCTGCAAGAATACGCTTGGAAGGGAGCTTCTCTCCATGTTTATATAAGTCATTTGTTATGTCGCATCTAAGCTGTTCATATAATTGCATATACGCTTTTTTAGTGGACTTTGGGTCTATTGAATATCTCATCTGGTTATATTAAAATCTCCTTAATTGGTAATTGTGATATGTTCAGTTTTATTATATAATACAACTAAACTTTTGTAAAGGGGTTTTAAACATGAAAGTGAAAATACGGAGCATTGTAACAGCTTCTATGCTTGCAGGGCTTTGTTGTGTGGCGACTATGGTTATTAAAATACCGTCTCCACTGCATGGATACGTGAACCTCGGTGATTGTATGGTACTTCTTTCCGGTTGGTTTTTGCCGCCTGCATACGGATTTACGGCCGCCGGCATCGGTTCGGCACTTGCCGACCTGTTCTCGGGGTATGTGGTCTATGCGCCTGCAACGTTTATGATCAAGGGCGTTATGGCAATCATTGCACATTTTTGTTTTAAGGGCCTGCATCATAAGCTTAGTTACACTTCGTCAAGAATAATCGGCGGTGCACTTGCCGAAATTGAAATGATTCTTGGCTATTTTGTGTTCGAAGGCTTTATGTACGGTTTTGCACCGTCTGCTATCAACATTCCGGCAAATGGTGTGCAGGGAATGGCGGGTCTTATCATCGGGATGATTCTTGTTAAGATTTTTGAGAAATCCAAATTGTTTTAATTGTATTATTATATACCTATAGATTCGATGAGCGTAAGTCCTTAGCAAGATATAAAGCAGAAAAGCCACCCGCTATGGGTGGCTTTTCTTTTGCCTTTATATTTATTTTGTAACCTTCTTCCTTCTGTCAAAACGCAGCATGCCAATCAGGATGGAAAGCATATTGAATACCTCGGTTGCGACGCCGCCCCAGGACTGGCTGAGCACGTTGTAAATCAGCCATAGCGGGGAAGAGGGGAAGGCGACCAGACGGGTGAGCTTGGGATTGGGAATGCCAAAGGCTACCGTGGTTAACACCATGGCGATGATAGGCAACACAGAAGCTGCGTTTTTCCAAGTATAAATGCCTGCAGCGATGCATATGAATGAGAAAAAGACAAGCCACCAGTTTGAAGAGGCCCATTTCTTATCCTTGCAAACAAAGACAACACTGCGTACGGCCCCGATTAAGTTAAGCAGAGCACCCGTATATGCCCCGATCAGATAAAAATGCAGGGCGAAACATAGGTTAGCCACAAGCTGTAGCAAAACAATTTTTTTATGTTCATTTTGCTGGAACGACCAAACGGCTAAACAAAAGGCAATTATGCCTATAAACTGTGCCATTTATATCACCTTTCTTCGTACTTACATGCGAGCAATATCTTATCATATGCCGCAGAATTTGTCAATATGGAGAGAGGAAAGAAAAGACTAAAAAATTTTTATTAATTTTTAAAAAATCCCTTTATTATTCAAGAAAAATTTGGTATAATAGAAAGTGGAAAATTAGATAAATTTATTCGAGTTTTTTACGCAGAGAAGATGACACTTACAGCAGAGACAAAGGATATTAAGGTCGGCCGATACACGGCGCCTGTTATAGATAAATTTTATATGGAGGTTACATTTGTGTCAAAAAATCAAAAATTAAAAATCATCCCGCTGGGAGGGCTCAATGAGATTGGCAAGAACCTGACGGTTTTTGAGTTCGGCGGTGAAATTATTGTGCTAGATTGCGGTATGGCCTTCCCGGATGATGACATGCCCGGTATTGATATTGTCATTCCGGACATCAGTTACCTTGAAAAAAACAGGGAGAAAATCAAGGGCATTGTGCTGACCCATGGTCATGAGGACCACATTGGCGGCATTCCCTATTTTCTTAAAAAAATCAATGTTCCAATTTACGGAACGCGGCTAACCTTGGGTTTGGTAGAATGTAAACTCAAGGAGCATAATCTGCTTTCGAAGACTAAACTTATGCGTGTTAAAGCGGGGGATGTGGTAAAACTCGGTGCATTTAAAGTAGAGTTTATTCACACCAATCACTCCATTGCTGATGCGGTGGCGATTGCCTTGCATACGCCGGTTGGTACTGTGGTGCATTCCGGCGATTTTAAAATCGACTGTACGCCGATTGACGGTGGCATGATTGATGTGGCACGATTTGGTGAGCTAGGCAAAAAGGGTGTTTTAGCGCTATTGTCTGACAGTACGAATGTGGAGCGTTCAGGCTATTCCATGTCTGAGTCAACCGTCGGCAATACCTTCGACGAACTGTTCCGCGGCTGTGAAAAGCGTATCGTGGTTGCCACCTTTGCTTCTAATGTACATCGCATTCAGCAGATAATCAATTCTGCCTACCGGTATGGCCGAAAAGTGGCTTTTTCCGGCAGAAGTATGGAAAATGTGGCTGAGGTAGCAATTACGCTGGGGTACATGAATGTGCCTTCGGGCGTTTTAATTAACATTGATGACGTGAAAAAATATCGCCCCAATCAGTTGTGCATCATCACCACCGGCAGCCAGGGTGAAACAATGTCGGCCCTGTGGAGAATGGCTTATTCCGACCATAAAAAAGTCGAAATCACAAAAGGTGATTTGGTCATTGTTTCGGCAAGTCCCATTCCGGGCAATGAAAAAGCCATTTCCAATGTGATTAATGAGCTTTTTAAAAAGGGTGCAGAGGTGATTTATAAATCCCTGGAAAACACCCATGTTTCCGGTCACGCCTGTCAGGAGGAATTGAAACTGATGCTTTCGTTGGTGAAACCAAAATTCTTCATTCCTGTGCATGGCGAATACCGACACCTGAAATTGCACGCAGGTCTTGCTGAGCAAATGGGCATGGATCCCAAAAACATTATTATATCCGACATCGGCAAAGTGATTGAACTGGGACCCAACAGTGTGAAGCAAAATGCCTCCGTGCCATCGGGCGTGGTTTTAGTGGACGGTCTGGGCGTTGGCGATGTGGGTAACATTGTGCTTCGTGACCGCAAGCATTTAGCAGAAGACGGCATCATTGTTGTTGTGGTGACCTTGGATAAAAAAACCGGTGAAGTGCTGGCGGGACCCGATGTACTTTCACGCGGATTTGTGTACGTGCGCGAATCGGAGGACCTGATGGAGGAAGCAAAGGCCGTTGCCAAGGCTTCCCTTGAAAAGTGTGCGAAAAAGCGCGTGACGGATTGGACCGGCATTAAAAGCAGTTTAAAGAATAACATGGGCGATTTTATCTACACGCAAACCAAGAGAAAGCCTATGATTATGCCTGTTATTATGGAAGTTTGATAAAGAAAAAGATAGTCAATATATGGGGGTAAATACAAATGAAAGTAGAAACGAAAAAATTATTCACATCTGAGTCGGTAACAGAGGGACATCCGGATAAAATTTCAGATATTATTTCCGATGCAATATTAGATGAAATCATGGCACATGACCCAATGGGCCGTGTTGCCTGTGAGGTTACGGTTACGACCGGTCTTGTTATGGTGGTGGGCGAAATTACGACCAGCACCTATGTCGATATTCCACGTGTTGTGCGCGAAACTGTCCGCGAGGTGGGTTATGACCGCGCAAAATATGGTTTTGACTGTGATACCTGTGCTGTGCTGACAGCGATTGACGAACAATCTGCTGATATCGCCCTGGGTGTCGATAAGGCCTTAGAGGCAAAGCAGGGCATTGAGGATGAGTCGGAGCTTGGTGCCGGTGATCAGGGCATTATGTTTGGTTATGCCTGTAATGAGACGGAAGAATATATGCCGCTTTCCATCAGCCTGGCACATAAGCTGACCTTGAAGCTTTCTGAAGTGCGCAAAAATGGCACCATCGACTACATTCGTCCGGATGGAAAATCGCAGGTAACTGTTGTCTATGATGAAAATGACAAACCCATTGCGGTTGACACTGTGGTGGTTTCAACCCAGCACAGCGAAGATGTTACGCAGGAAGATTTGCGTAAAGACATTATGGAAAAAGTTATTATGCCAGTGATTCCTGCAGAATTGTTGACCGAAGATACGAAGTATTATATCAATCCTACAGGCCGATTTGTCGTGGGCGGTCCCCAGGGTGATTCCGGTCATACAGGCCGTAAACTGATTGTGGATACCTATGGTGGTGCAGCCCGTCATGGAGGCGGCGCCTTCTCCGGTAAGGACCCCACAAAGGTTGACAGAAGTGCCGCTTATGCAGCGCGCTATGCAGCAAAGAATGTTGTAGCAGCCGGTCTTGCCGATCGTTGTGAGGTACAGCTTGCCTATGCCATCGGTGTAGCAAAGCCTGTGTCTGTCCGCGTGGATACTTTTGGCACTAATCACGTACCTGATTGCGTGATCGAGCAGTTGATTGATAAACATTTCGACCTGCGTCCTGCCGGCATCATCAAGACCCTGGATTTACGCCGTCCTATTTATAAGCAAACCGCATCTTATGGTCACTTTGGCCGCAATGACTTGGATTTGCCCTGGGAAAAGCTTGATAAGGTAGATGTGTTAAAAAAGGAAGCTGCAGAGATTTGTGCTGAGTAAAATCCGAAAGAAGGAGCTTACACATGAAAATTTTAATTGTAGATGATGAGAAACTGCTGGTCAAAGGGATTAAATATAACTTTGAACAGGAAGGCTATACAGTTTTAGCTGCTTATGATGGCGAAGAAGCCATTAAAATGGCGTATGATAAAAGCATTGACCTCATTATACTGGACTTGATGCTTCCTAAGGTTGACGGACTTTCTGTCTGCCAGAAGGTACGCGAATTTTCCAATGTTCCCATTGTGATGCTGACGGCTAAAAATGAAGACATGGATAAAATTTTAGGTCTGGAATACGGAGCTGATGATTACCTCACCAAGCCGTTTAATATTTTAGAGCTAAAAGCAAGAGTGAAGGCCGTTTTGCGCCGTATGACGCCGGCCGGAACGCAAGCAAAGGAGAGCACCGTTTCTATCGGCAGCGTTAAGCTTGACTATAACCTGCGCCGCGTTTCCATTGGTGATAAGACCATTGATTTAACAGCCAAGGAATTTGACCTGATTGACCTATTTGTATGTAACGCCGGCAAGGTATATTCCCGAGAAAATCTTTTGGATATTGTGTGGGGGTATGATTATCCGGGTGATGTGCGCACGGTGGATGTGCATGTAAGAAGATTGCGTGAAAAGATTGAACCCAATCCCGCTGAGCCTTCTTATATCCACACAAAATGGGGAGTTGGTTATTATTTTAAAGAAGCTTAAAGACCGCATTTTAAACATGCGGCTGAACATCAGATGGAAGATAGGTTTAACCTATTTAATTATTATTTTAGTGGTACTTGCGGTGCTGAGCACCTTTTTAATCAGCGCGCTCTATTCGTATCTGTTTGATCAGAAAAAGGTTGAGGTTTTAACCAATGCCAATATCATTTCAAGCATTGTGTCTGAAAACTTCTCTGAAAGCTACATAGGTGAGAAGTTGCCACAGATGCCCCTTGAGAAAAACGCCCGCGCGATTGTAGTTGACCCGGATTGTTCGGTTCTTTTCGATTCTTATAAAGAGACGAGCATCAAAGGTAAAACATTTATCAATAAAGCGCTTACCGCGGCTCTTTTGAAAGATGGAAAGAACTCAGCAAGTGCCTATAAGGAAAATGGTAGTTGGTTTATTGATGCGGCCGTTCCTGTCATAAAAAACGCCAAAACCGTTGGCGCTGTGTACTTAATTCAGTCAGGCGACTCAACCGAAGATGTGATTTCTCATATTCGCAATGCGCTTTTTCTGTTGGGGGCCTTGATACTTGTATTTGTGGGTATCTTCAGTGCTTCGATTGCCAGCGTATTAACGCTGCCGATTGAGCGCTTTACCAAGTTTATTAACAACATGCCCAAGGATAGCCTGCAGCATGTGCAGGTTAGCACGCGAGACGAAATCGGGCAACTTGCCATCGCATTTAACAGCCTGATTGACCGCATGGCCGAGCTTGAAGAAAAAAGGCGTACCTTCGTTTCAAATGCCTCACATGAACTGAAGACACCGCTTTCCATCATTAAGCTTTTGTCTGATTCTTTGATTCAAACAGAGAATCCAGACCCTGAATTTATCAAGGAATTCTTAAGCGATATGAGCAAGGAAGTGGAGCGGTTAACTCGTATTATTGAAAAACTTTTGGATATGACGCAGATGGACTCCAGCCAGCAGAATATGCAATTTGCATATATGGACGTGCGCGAAATTGCGGATGAGGTGTACACAAAGTTAGTACCGCTTGCAAGAAGTAAGGAAATAGTCCTTACGCTCAATATGCCGGAGGAGGAAGTGATTCTGCCGGTTGAGCGGGATACTTTGACGGAGGCTGTCTATAATATTGCCGATAACAGCATTAAGTATACTGAAGGCGGCGGCAGCGTTTCAATCAGTGTCAGCCGTGATTTGGGCAATGTCTATATTGCCGTGAGCGATACCGGTATCGGTATTCCTAAAGAAGAAATACAAAAAATATTTGATCGATTCTATCGTGTAGATAAGGCGCGTGCTAGAGAAACAGGTGGCACGGGGTTAGGTCTTTCCATTGCTATGGATGCCGTGAAACTGCACAACGGTCATATTGAGGTGAAAAGTGAGGAAGAGGCGGGCAGCCGCTTTACTATAACCTTGCCTTATCAGGAAGAATACGCAAAGTCTGGAGAAAGTTATGATTTACTTAGATAACAGTGCAACCACCCGCCCCTTTGATAGTGTGATTGAAAAGATTTCTGAAACCGAAAAAAACTGTTTCGGAAATCCCTCCTCCTTGCACCATTTGGGTGTTTTGGCGGAGCATGAGCTTACCGCGGCAAGAAAAGAGGCACTGGAAACGATTGGCGCCCGTGATGGTAATTTTGTGTTTACGGCCGGTGGCACAGAGGCCAACAATATGGCTATTTTAGGCACAATGCTTTCACGTGTCAAGCGTCGGCCGCAGATTATTACCAGTAAAATCGAGCACCCTTCTGTGCTGGAGCCGATTCAATATTTAAAAGAACAAGGTGCCGACTGCCATTTTGTAGGCGTTGACAGCCAGGGTAAAATTGATGAGGAAGAGTTCAGACAGATACTTTGCGAGGAGACCGCTTTGGTCAGTTTTATGACCGTTAACAATGAAATAGGTGCCCTGCAAGACATACCAAAGCTTGCGCGGCTCGCCAAGAGCGTGAGTCCCCGTGTTTTGTTTCATACCGATGCGGTGCAGGCTTTGGGCAAGGTGCCGATTAAGGTGAAAGAAAGCGGCGTTGATTTGTTATCTGTCAGTGCGCACAAAATCAATGGTCCTAAAGGTGTTGGCGGCTTATACATCCGGCAAGGTGTGCATGTAAAGCCGATTTTGTATGGTGGTGGCCAGGAGGGCGGTCTGCGCAGCGGTACGCAAAACCTGCCTGCCATCGCAGGCTTTGGTGTGGCACTAAAGGAAACAAGGGAACATCTAAGCGCTACGGCAGAGCATATGTATGCGCTTAAGAAACAACTGATAGAAGGTCTTTCGGGCGTTTCCAGTTGCAGGGTGATTGAGCCATCTGCTGCAGCGCCGCATGTTGTATGCGCACTTTTCCCGGGGATTAAGTCAGAGACTCTGCTTCACGCCTTAGAGGCACGGGAAATCTATGTTTCAAGTGGCTCGGCATGCTCATCCAACAAACCGCAGCTCAGCCCGACGCTGCTGGCGTTGGGTTGTGACAGAAAAGAAATTGATGGTGCTATCCGCTTTAGCCTAGGTGTATTTAATGATGAAGAGGAAATTAGGCAAACTATTTCTGTGGTGAAGGAATTAACTTCTATACTAGCAATATAATATTTGTCAAGCTCACATAGCAAATTTAATGCAAGAGTACAGAAAGGATTGAGAAGACAATGGAGAAGACAAAAGTATTTGATTTGGGCAGTGTTCGTGAAGTATGTTGGGATATGCAGTTTGCCGAAGAAGCAGAAGGTATATCCCTAAACATGCATAAACTTGTTAGAAAAAACATCGTACTCACTTGTGACAAGCCTTGGGAGGGAAGCACTTGCGGCTACATATCCCTAATGAAATTGGGTGACACCTTCCGCATGTACTATCGTGCGTGTGACGGATTGCTTGCCGGCGCAGAAGAGAAGGAGAAAAAAGAGCAGGACGGCCCTGATTTTACCGGTTGTTCCGATGCGCTCAAAAGCACCATTTGCATGGCAGAAAGTAAAGACGGTAAAACCTTTAATCGCGTTAATGTTTGTAAGTTTGAGGCTTACGGCGAGAAGGAGACCAACATTGTATTCCGAGACACGGAAGAATATATTGATAACTTCTCAATCTTCTGTGATAAGAATCCGGACTGCCCGGCAGATGAAAAGTTTAAGGCCCTTCGTTACACGGAAGGCCCTGAAGAAAACCACCTTGCCTATTATAAAAGCCCTGACGGCATTGACTTTACCTTCGATCGCATTTTGCCGGTAGAAGGTAAATTCGACACCTTTAATGTAACCTTCTGGGACGAAAAGACCAAGCAGTATTTCCTTTACACTCGTAATTATCACAAGCAAGATGGCAGAACAACACCGCGTCGTGAGGTTGACATTGTGCACGATGTTCGTGATGTTCATGTTGCCACCTCGAAGGATTTTATCACATGGAAGGATCATGGCAGAATCGACTTTGGTGCTGAGGCAGAGGATATCTCTTTATACACAAATGGTATCACGCAATATTACCGCTCCCCCAACATGTTTTGGGGTCTGCCGGTGCGTTATAACGATCGTGTTGTTGATCGGGATAATTTCAAATACTTAACGCTTCCCAGAATGAACCGCTATGAAAGCCTGGATAAGCTGGGTCGCGAAGCATCTGTTGTGAACGATGCTGTTTTGATTACCTCACGAGACGGAATTCATTTTAACAGACACGACGAGGCCTATGTAACGCCGGGTTGCGAAAACGGAAGTAACTGGATTTACGGCGATTGTTATTTTGCGTACGGTTGCTTTGAAACAGAATCGGATTTCCCGGGTGAAGCCAATGAAATGTCGCTCTATTCCGGCCACGGATATCGTACAAGACCGCTCGAAATTACCCGCTATACCGTGCGGTTGGATGGTTTTTTCTCCTGGCATGCCGATTACACGGGTGGCTCTGTACTGACAAAACCCTTTACCTTTAGCGGTAACAGCCTTTCGATGAACTTTGAAACCTCGGCTTTGGGTCATGTTCGCGTTCTCGTTTGTGATGAGGCAGGCAATCCCATTCCGGGTTATGACAGCGGCCTTGTTTTTGGTAACAGCGTTGACAGAAAAGTGGATTTTGAAAAGGAAGTAAAACTGCTTGCAGGCAAAGCCGTTCGGTTACGGTTTGAGATGAAGGACAGCGAGTTATATTCCTTTATTTTTGAATAAAAGGTGCCCGGCACCTTTTTCTGCTGAAAATAAGAATGAACCGGTCACTTTCGTCCATATAATAAAAAAGAGAAGGCAGGCATTGGCCTTGTAACAGCGCGGAAGTAAATTGCTTCCGTGCTGCAAAATTCTTTTTAGCTCATAAGATAGAGGTGCAAAAAGTGAAAAATATCATTTTAATCGGATTTATGGGAGTGGGTAAAACAACCATAGGCAGACGCGTTTCGGCAGAACTCAAAATTGATTTTTATGACACGGACGAGTACATTAAAAAATGCGAAAGGATGCCCGTGCATGAACTTTTGCAGAAAAAAGGACCTAAGTATTTCGAGGGGTCACAGCGTTTTGCCGTTTCTACGTTGGCGCAGAATGAAGGCGTTTTAATTTCAACCGGCGGAGATACGGTGATGGATGCGTTTAATGTGGAAGAACTACAAAAAAACGGTATCTTGGTCTGGCTTAAAGCCTCAGGCGAGACCATTTATAAAAACACACGCAATTCTGCTACAAAGCGCCCCGGATTATTCCGCGCGACTAAGGAAGAGATTGACGAAATGATTACCTTGCGGGAACCCTTTTATCAAAAGGCAGACATCGTGATTGATGTTGATCACTGCGAAATTGATGAGGCAGCCCGGGAAATTGTTCGTCGCTATAAGGCCCTATCTACAGACAAACAGTAAGCAAAACGAAAGGAAGAAGCAAGATGAATGATTGTATTTTTTGTAAAATAGTAAAGGGAGAAATCCCCTCGAAGAAGGTGTATGAGGATGAGCTGGTGTATGCGTTTTATGATATCGCACCGGCCGCACCGGTTCATGTTTTAATTGTACCGAAGGAGCATTTATCCGGCATGAATGAGGCAGAAGAGAAACACGAAAAGCTACTGGGTCACATTCTTCTTACGGCACAAAAACTTGCCAAAACATTGGGTGTTGCAGAAGATGGCTATCGCATCATCAACAACTGCGGGGAAAAGGCAGGTCAAACTGTATTTCACATGCATTTTCATCTGCTGGCCGGAGCGCAGTTTACAAATTTGGTATAAATAAACAAAAATGCTTACTGCTACTTATCAGTAATGCAAAAACAATTTTAAAAAATCGTTACAAATCCAGTTTTCGCTTGACGAATGTGTTTTTAAGGTGTATGATAATAATAGAGAAAATGTTGACGTAAAGGAGAAATGAAAATGAAAACTTTTGATATCATGTTAAGTTCCATTAATGATGTTAAAAATTTTGTTAACATCGTTAATAAGTACAGCTTCGATGTGGATTTAACATCCGGTCGCTATGTTGTTGATGCAAAATCCATTATGGGTATTTTCAGCTTGGATCTTTCTAAGCCGATTAAGGTTGAGGTTCATTCAACAGAAGCGGATGCTTTCATCGCGGAGATGGAGCCTTTCATTAAGGGCTGATTATTTTGAACGCTAAAGGAGCTGTGGCAAAATGGACTCCATTTTGCTACAGCTCCTTTTTTGTACAATAAGGCGCTTTCCTACAGAAAAGACACATCACATTCTGGACAATTTTCTTCTTTTGTGTAACATAAAAGTGTTATATAGAGCATATGGTGAAATAAGAGAGCAGAATGCAAACTGCTGTAAGGAGGAAGTTGAATGAATGTGGATTTTAAAACAGAACAGTTGCAGATTAACGAAATGCGGAATCCGCAGACTGTGACATTGCTTGTTGAAGGCGATGTGATTGTGCCGGATGTAAAGCCTGACATCGGCGAGGTTTTATTTGTCGATGCCGGAACAACTGTGGAAAGCCGCGAACTAAGCGGAAGCAGGTTAACAGTGAGTGGGATCGCGGCCGTTCACATTATGTATATGCCGGAAGAGGGAAGCTATCCCAAGAGTATGGAGGCACAATTTGATTTTGCTGATGCCTTGGATATCGGCTCAGCTGAAGCCTCTCTGTTACAGGTATCGGCACAGGCAGAGCATGTGGATTTTTCTTTGATTCATTCCAGAAAACTGCATGTGAAACTTGTCATCAACATTACGGTAAAACATTATAACAATCGGTCTGTTAGTTGCTTGCAGGAGGTGGAGAAGGCATCCTGTATAAAGGTGCGAAGGTGCTCGCATGATGCCTATAAAACGGTGGCGGACACGGTTTGTGAACTTACCATTAGCGAAACCCTGGAGGTGCCCTCAACCAAACCGGATATAGAAGAACTGATTCAGGTGGCAGTCCGTGCCGCTCGGGATGAATGTAAGGTTATGTCGGGCAAGATTTTACTGAAAGGCTCTTTGCTGGTCAATACGCTGTATGCAGGAGATGATATAGAGGGCGGCATGGAAGTCATGGAGCATGAGCTACCTTTTACGGATGTTGTGGATGTACCGGGATTAGACGATTCATGTTTATGCCATGTTCGATATGAGGTGAAACGCGTTCAGCATGCGATCGGTCAGGATGTAAATGGTGACCATCGGGTGGTGATTCTTGAGGCCTTGTTATCAGTTGGGATTGTGGCCGGCAAAACGGACGCTATTTGCATGATTGATGATTGTTATAGCACAGAGTATGCAACAACGGTAAAACGGGAAAAAATGGCAGTTAATGAACTGCTGTGCGAGGGAACCAGCTACGAAAATATAAAAGATATTGTGACAGTTGCGACGGAGCACCCGCCTGTTGATGTTGTGTATTCCGTTGCGTGCAAGCCACTGATTAAGGAAGTTCAGGTAGGCCAGGATGGATTACATGTTAAAGGCAGGCTGTCTTGCTCCATTTTATACGGTAGCCACCAGGGAGAGAAAGTGATCAATCGCCTGGTACATGAGCTTGATTTTATGCATCACATTGTCGTAGATGAGGCAGAGACATCAGATTTAAGCGAATGCATGATAACCGATACGGGCATTAGCTTCAGCATTAATGCTGCCGGAGAAATTGAACTGCGTTGCGTTTTAGAATTCTACAGCAGAATCATGAGGCGCAGGGAGATCGACTATGTAACAGCCTGTGAAGTGCATGAGGACAAAAAAGAAGTAAAAGGAAAGGGTCTTATTATCTACTTTGCGCGTGCCGGTGAAACATTATGGGATGTTGCCAAATACTATCACATTGATGGTGAATCAATTAAATCGTTGAACCGGCTATGCGATGATTATTTATCTGCAGGACAAAAAATTTTAATCCCGACACGGTAGTAAACGGTCACATAAATGTCTTTTTTTGCATAAGATATGATAGGCGGGAAAACAGTTGACTATCATGTATCATAATAGGAGGTATAATATGAACGACAAAATGCATGGCGGACCTTTTGGTGGGTCTTGCGAGGATATGAAGGATGCAGTTTGTATACATACCGATAAAATTTATGATTCCTGCAAAGATAAGGATTGTATTGAGGATGCGCGCGTGTATTTTACAGCCGCGGGACAGGAACTGATTGATAAAGCTGTCAATGTGAAGTGTAGAAAATCAGAAATCATTTGGGTGTTCTCTGACGTGGAACCGGTGCCGTTTAACAGAGGATATTTTACAGTAGATTTAAAATTCTTCTTCAGAATTACCCTGGATGTTTTCACCGGCGTAGGTAAGCCATGTAAGGTCGAAGGTCTGGCAAGCTTCGATAAGAAGGTAATTCTCTTTGGCTCGGAAGGCTCTGCCAAGGTGTTTGAATCACACTATCGTCATGACAGCTTTGATGAGCAGCTGTGGCAGAAGACGAACATGCCGAAAGCGGTCGTTGAGGTTGTTGATCCTCTGTGCCTGGCAGCAAAGGTTGTGGATATTCAGGATAGACTTTGTTCCTGCTGTGAGGATCTTGATTTTTCCACCGTGCCGCAATGCGTATGCAATGTGTTTGAAGATGCTTTGGTACTTGGTGGGGAGAAAAAACGCGTGTTTGTTTCTCTGGGTCTTTTCTCCATTGTAAAAATTGAGCGTAGTGTGCAGCTTCTGATTCCGGCATATGATTTTTGCATCCCGCAGAAAGAATGTGTGGCCTCAAGTGAAGACAGTCCGTGTGATTTGTTTGAAAAAATTGAGTTCCCCTTTGATGAATTCTTTCCGCCGGAACGGGATGATTGCAAATTTGATTCACCCATTGATATACACAGAGGATGCTGTAATTAAAAAAAGGGGGATGTAAAAAAAGTCCAGAACGCAAAAAGGTGAAAGTATATGGAATGTAGATAGTTTAAAAATTTCAAAAGGTTCTAAATATGTTGAAAAATCTCATTTTATTCGATTTTTCTATGTTTTTAAGCCTTTTTGCTACGAACAAACCTCGCCTCTCGACGTACCCATGTACGCCTTCGGGTAACCTTACAAAGCCTATATCAGGCTTTGTAAGCTCAGTTTGTCCGTTCTGAAGCATTTTTTCCTATCCCAAAGTAAGAGGGTGTAAAAAAACCAAGTTTTTTTACACCCTCTCTTTTTTTCTATACCAATCAATTTGAAAAATCACCCAGAAAACGAACTTCCGGTTCTAACATCACGCCTGTGTTTTCATATACTTTTTGTTTGACAAGCTCCATGAGCTTGCAAACATCCCGGGCTGTTGCGCCACCAATATTGATGACGAAGCCGGCGTGCTTTTCGGAAACCTGAGCACCGCCGACAGTTAAGCCTTTCAGGCCGGTTTGTTCGATTAAAGCGCCGGCAAAGTGACCTTCAGGCCGTTTGAAAAAGCTTCCGGCACTGGGATATTGCAGCGGTTGCTTATCCCTGCGACGCTGGTTAAAATCCTGCATGGTTTTACGGATTTCGTTCGCATCCTTCGGCACAAGATTCATACGGGAACGAAGCACAATGCGTCCGGTTTTGGCAAAGATACTTGTTCGGTAGGAAAAGGCATGGTCGTCTCCTGAAACGGTACCGATGGTACCATCGGTTTCTAAGTACTCTGTAGAAACAACCACCTGCTTCATTTCGCCGCCGTATGCGCCGGCATTCATAAACACAGCACCGCCCAGTGAACCGGGTATGCCGCCTGCAAATTCAAGACCGGAAAGGCCGGCAGAAAGCGCTGTGGCAGCCAGCCGTGCCAGAGATATGCCTGCTTCTGCGGTGATGGTATTGTCAGAAACGCTGATTTTGGTAAGCTTTTTCGCCGGACAAACGACAGCGCCACGGATACCTGCGTCGGCAACCAAAAGATTAGAACCGGCACCAATAACTGTTGTAGGTATATCGCTTTTGTGCAGAGTTTGCAAGGCATAGGCAAAGCCTTCGGCTGATTCCGGCACAATCATGATATCGGCCGGTCCACCAATCTGGAAGGTGGTATAGGCGGCCATAGGGGCATTTTCGATGACCGTAATGTCAGCTCGTTTGTTAAGTTGTGCAAGTAACTGTGTATGCATAAAAGCCTCCT
Source organism: Oscillospiraceae bacterium (assembly GCA_015068555.1). Taxonomy (GTDB): domain Bacteria; phylum Bacillota; class Clostridia; order UBA1381; family UBA9506; genus UMGS755. The sequence continues at coordinate 15,851 of SVKI01000019.1, forward strand.
GTTTTGCGGAATTTTGGTTTATAATCCCGGCTGCGTGTCTTCAAATTTTGCTCTGTCGATTCCTTTGCGCGCAGAAAGATATTCTAAAAACCGTTCAGCGGTTAAATTTACAATTTGCTCTTCGCGTACGCCGGCTTCCATAGCCAGTTCCCATGCTTTTTCAGTATTGCCCAGTTCGTACAAACTATGGGCATCAGTGGTGATAGCAACGCGTACATCAAGTTCGGCGCAACGCTGGGCAATCCGGAAACAGTTTTCTACATTTTTTCTTCGGATTCTAAAGGTGTTATTGTTAATTTCTATCACCTTGTCGTACTGCTTAGCCATTTGCAAAACGGCATCAATATCGTAGCTGTAGGTAGGAGAACCGCTGTGGCCAATCATGTCAACCAATGGATTTTCAAGAGCTTTTATATAGGTGTTGGTATGGTCTTTTTCTGTTCCGGCGACCAGGCTCGGCGCATGTATGCTGGCAATGACCCAGTCAAGGCGCTTTAATACATGTTCGGGAATATCCAAAGCACCGTTATAGTTAATAATATTCGTTTCGGCGCCGCGTAATACATGAACAGAACCTATTTTACGGGGAACGCAACATAGGTTGGCAAAATGCCAGGGATGCGCACCGTCCGGTGTGGCAGGGCCGTGGTTGGTAATGGCTAAAAGGGAAATGCCAAGCTTTTCCGCCTGCATCACCATTTCGTTAACGGTGCTGTAGGCATGGGAACTCACTGAGGTGTGGGTATGAACTTCTGTGTTAATCTTGCTCTTCAATTTTCTCTAAAAGCCTCCTGTTCAATTCCTCTGCCGCGTTATATCCCATCTTGCGCTGACGATGGTTCATCGCAGCAACCTCAATGATAATCGCAAGGTTTCGGCCGGGTTTTACGGGAATGGTTAGTGAGGGAATCTTTAATCCCATGATGTCGGTTGTAAAATCATCGAGTCCTAAACGGTCGTAGTGCTTGCCGGCCTGCCAGGGTTCCAGATTAATAACCAAATTGATATTTTCAGTATCTTTTACAGCACCCATACCAAAAATACGCTTCACATCAATCACGCCAATACCGCGCAGCTCGATGAAGTGGCGAATAATTTCGGGCGAACTGCCGACCAGGGTTTTACGAGAAACTTTTTTGATTTCTACTGCATCATCTGCTACCAGACGGTGACCGCGTTTAACAAGTTCTATTGCGGTCTCGCTTTTACCAACACCGCTTTCACCCAACAAAAGAACACCTTCACCATAAACCTCCACCAATACGCCGTGCATGGTGGTGAGGGGTGCCAGCCAGACAGAGAGTGACAGAATCAGGTCGCTCATAAAGCGAGAAGTGACCTCACGCGTGCGCAATACTGTGATATTATGTTTTTTGGCAGATTCTAAAATTTCATCAAAGATGGGCAGTTCGCTGGTGACCACCAGTGCAGGAATTTGCTTGGAGAAGAGCTGGTCAAAGCGATTAGAACGGTCTTTTGAGTTCATTTGCTCTAAATAAGTATATTCAACTTTACCCAAAATTTGAATACGACGGGGATCAAAGTAATCAAAAAAACCGGCAATTTGCAAACTGGGACGGTTTACCTCAGCCACGGTAATGGCAATATCACGATGATTTTCCGGTCCGTAAATGAGCTCGAGCCCCTGTTCGTCAATCAAGGTACCCAGCTTAACAGATATATTCATTGCAATCCTTCCTTTCGACTTATTGCTTTTGCTTAGCTTGCTTGTCTTCTTCTGTTTTCACCGAAAAACGAAGTGTGAAGGTATCTCCGTCTAATGATTTGACGCCCTGCGGCAGAGAAAGTTTAACGGACACTTCGCCTTTTTCATTGATGTCATATTCAGAGAAGGGCATGGTTTCGATATGTGTTAAAGTATCTAAAACGCCTTGAGCACCGGCCAGGCGAACTTCTTTGATACTGCTTTCATCCAATTGGTGCGGGGCAGATTCGCTATAAAAATGAGGTTTGATTGGTAAGATCTTTGTTTTTAAAATTTCAGCGCGTACTTCGACCTCGTTGACATTAAAAGATAGAAGAGGCGTTACAATCACCTTTTCGTTGCTTCCGAAAACGGAAAGCGGGACTCTGGTTGCTACATCGGCCGATTTATCGTTGACATCTAATATAGCCGCGACTGATTGAATACCGTCAATGATACTTTTAGGTCCTTTAATGGAAACGGTTTTGGGGTTGGCCGTTAGTTCGCCGACAGCATAAGAATTCTTAGGCGTGCCCTCTGTTACTACCTCTATAGTCTTTTCGGCAGATACCAAATGGTCAACATCAACAGCTAGGTGTGCGGGGCTTTTATCAATCACCTCAACATTGGCATAGGGCAGCACCGTTGTAGGCATCACCACATGCTGACCGGTGGCCTCGATGTTTCCTACGTCCGCCAAAACCGTTATGTTTTCGCGGTTTACATCCATAACATACTTTCTCGGTCCACGGATTTCCACATCAATGGTGTATTCATTGTCGTTTAGCAAAATCAGTTTTCTGTCTTGCAGAACATTCTTCTGCGTGAATACGACCGGCACGTCTTTAACGGTCCGACTAATGTCCGGACTTTCTACCTGCACCACATAAAACCAAAGTGCAATGGCAATCACCACAGAGAGAGCTTTTAAAGCAGAATCGCTTTTTAACTGTTTCTTCATTGTTTTGCCCTCCCTTTAAATAGTTTAGACGGAACACTTTTTTCGTCGTTTTCGTTAATTAACAATTTCGAAAGAAGTTGACTTAAAGAAGCAGCAGACAGATTGCGCATCATGTCGCCATTCCACATAACAGAGATTTTACCCGTTTCCTCCGACACAACCAGGGCGACACAGTCGGCAGCCTCTGTTACGCCCAGGGCGGCGCGATGTCTGGTGCCGAATTCCTTGCTCAGACGTTTGTTGGCCGATAAGGGTAAAACAGCAGAAGCCATGTAAATCTTCTCGCCACGAATGATAACGGCGCCGTCATGAAGGGGCGTGTTGGGTACAAAAATGTTTTCAATGACCTCAGAAGAGATATCAGCATTGATAATGGTGCCGCCGGTAAATAAATCGTTTAAGCGGGTTTGCCGCTCAAAAACGATGAGGGCACCGGTTTTTGTTTTGGCACAGTTACCTGCCGCAATACAAACCTCGTCGATCACATCAGAAACTGTGCGTGGCTCGTCAAAGGTCAAAATGTTACCCAACTTATTGCGACCCATGTGTTCGAGCGCGCGCCTGAGTTCCGGTTGGAAAATGATGAGGAGAGCAGTTACGCCCACTTGCATGGTGTTAACTAAGATGAAATTAATCACATTCAGCTGTAGCCAGTCGCTGACATACATCACGACCAGCAAGATGGCAATGCCTTTTAAAAGCTGCACAGCACGGGTTTGGCGAATAAATTTGATCACCGTGTAAAGCACAAAAGCAACAATGACCACATCGATTATGTCGGCCAGTTGGATGCTTTTGATAAAGGGATACACAACAGATTCCAGATAGCGCATATCGTCACTCCTTACTTTTTAATAGCGGTATTGCCGGAATAAATCCAGCAGAGCTTCGTGAATGTCAGCAGTTGCTGCGATTGGTGTTTTATCTTCAAAGAGAAGTTCATACACACCTTTGGCGATGATTTCGTCGACGGCCTCCTGGGGAATGATCTCCCGACCCGGTTTATGAGGAGGCAAAATAGGTTCTGCATTGCCATAGATGTCACGGTATAAAGGCAACCAGGGGTATAAACTAATCAACTCATTATTTTCAAAACTTGAACGAATGGCAGACTGTCCGGCTAAAATGGCGGAGTAGTTGGCCATATATTCACCGCAGGCCCATTTAACAAAGGTAAACGCGGCCTCCTTATGGTTGCTGTTTGAATGTACGCCTAAGCTCCATCCGCCTAAAATCGGGCTTTTGCCGGGAATATGGGTATAGCCTGTGGTGCCCACTGCCGGTCCTCTGCGGATGTCTGCTGTATCGGACAGGTAGGAAGGGTAGGTGATTTGCATGGCTGTTTCGCCTCGTAGAAATGCTTCTGCGGCCTGCTTGTCATTCACCTTTTTTTGTGTTGCAGAGCTTTGATCAGAAAGGGCGGCCAAAGCAGATAACGCTTTAATGGTTTGCGAGCTACCAAAAATCACCCGGAAGCGGTTATTATACACTTCGCCGCCATAGGCACGCATCCGCATATATACCTCCGGCAACAGGCATTCCTTATATGCCGTAGGGAGCAGGGTACCGTAGGTAACCGGTGAGGCCGGGTTTTGTTTTTTATCAAAAAAAGCGGCCACGCGGTTAAATTCCGACCAGGTTTTAGGCGGGCGCAATTCTTCGTTATACAGGGAAAAATATTGCTTTTTCAACACAGGATTGGCAAATAAATCTCTTCTGTAAAACAAAATCTGCGGTGCATAGGTATAGGGTAAGCCGTAATAGCGGTTACGAAACTTGCCGTAATGGTCGAGGCAATTATTTAAGTAAATGCTTTCGTCAAAATCCTGCATAAAGGGCGTGATATCAGCTAAGGTACCGGAGTTTGCCAGAGAATACAGCCAGGGCATATCAAACATCACAACATCGGTGCTTTGCTCCGGTTCTTTTAAGCGGGAAAGCATTTCGTGCTCTTCCAGGCGCAGGATATCAACTTTGATACCGGTGTGGTTGGTAAAGTGTGGCACGAGACCGGAGAAAAGCTCGACCTGTTGGTTATCAACCATCAGGGCTTTGAGGGTTGTACCTTTATACACAGAGGGTATAGGGAGTGCTTCATCGCGCGGAATGCGCGTCCAGACATCCTCGAGCACTAATTCCTTACAATCTTTTTGCGGATTCTGAATTAAACCGTGAAGGGTTTTGCCGGCTTCTTTTCCCATGGTGATGGCCTGACGGGCCGAATATAAAACTTCGGGGCGGTCGTGTTGGCGGCTCCAGTTATCTTCGCCAAAGGTACCAACCATAACATCGTTACCCGGGAATAATCCAACGACGGAAAGGCTCTCAATAATACCTGCCGCAACAGGCTTTGAGGTGGCTAAAACAGCATCGGGACGCGTGCGCTTGACATGTAAAAGCATAGCACGAAAGGCGGCTTCTTTATTTAAGGCTGTATGCAAAACTGTGCCGTTATCTTTTGGAATACCGGCTTCAGCCAAAGCCTCCCAAAAGCCTTCTTCTGCATCGCGTTCGCAACGATAGGTAGAGGGTCCGCAAAGCAAGACAATTTTCTTCCGGCCGTCAGATAGGCAGGAACGCGTCAATCCGGCCATGGTTTTTTTATTATCAAAGTGTAAAAAGGGAGCCTGTACCTGTTCTATTTGTCTATCCAGACAAACGAGAGGAACGCCGGATTTTTGTAAGTGATTATTGTAAAAATCACCGGCAGTTGTGGCGCAGGAGACACAAATGATACCGGCTGCCTGATTTTCTAAAAAATGGCTGATGTATTTTTTTTCCTGTTCGGCGGATTCTCCTGAAACGCCCAGGCTTACAAAATAGTTATGTGCCGTGAAATACTGTTCAATTCCCTCTAAAATTTGCACATAATATTGGTCCTGCATATTCGGCAAAACCACACCGATAACCTTGCCACCCGGGCGACGCAGGCTGCGTGCCATCTGGTTGGGGACATAGCCAAGCTTTGCAATTGCTTCCGTTATTCGCGCGGCCTTATCCCGCCTTACGGGTTTGGTTTTATTAATAAAATTGGAGACGGTGGCAGTGGAAACACCTGCCTCTTTAGCTACATCTTTAATCGTGGCCATGGAATCAACTCTCTTTGATTGTTTTATTCCTCACTGCCCTTTAACAATTCACTTTGGTGTGTGGTTATTAAAGTATCAATAATTTCGTCTAAGTCGCCGTCTAAAATGCTGTCCAGGCGGTGCAGGGTCAGGCCAACGCGATGGTCGGTTACGCGACCCTGGGGATAGTTATAGGTTCTGATACGCTCGCTCCGGTCGCCGGTTCCAACCTGACTTTTGCGTTCTTCGGCGATTTGTGCCTGTTGCTGGCTTTGCATTAAATCGTACAGGCGGGAGCGTAAAATCTTCATGGCTTTATCTTTGTTTTTATGTTGCGATTTTTCGTCCTGACAGGAGACCACAAGACCCGTTGGAAGATGGGTGATTCGCACGGCTGAGTCAGTCGTGTTAACGCACTGACCGCCGGGACCACCGGCGCGGAACACATCAATACGCAAATCGTTGGGATTAATGTCTACCTCCACTTCTTCCACTTCGGGCAAAACAGCTACAGTTACAGTAGAAGTATGAATACGACCGCCGGATTCAGTCGTGGGGATACGCTGCACGCGGTGAACGCCGCTTTCAAACTTAAGGCGGGAATAGGCACCATCACCCTGAATGCTGAAGGAAATTTCCTTATAGCCGCCCATGTCGGTTGCGTTCTGATTTAAAACTTCATTTTTCCAGCGGCGGGATTCGGCATACATAGAGTACATACGAAACAGGTCACCGGCAAACAGAGCCGCTTCATCGCCACCGGCACCGCCACGGATTTCAACAATGACATTTTTTTCATCGTTGGGGTCTTTAGGCAGTAATAAAATTTTGAGTTCATCGCTTAGCGTGGCAATAGCTTTTTGGCCTTCGTTGATTTCTTCTTCAAGCAGGCTTTTAAATTCCTTATCCTGCGTATCGGGCAGAAGCATGCGCGCTTCATCAACTGATTCTTTCGCTTTTTTATAGGCACGGTATTTTTCAACGATGGGTGTGATATCGGAATGTTCCTTGCACAGCTTACGCCAGGTTTCCTGATCGGCAATCACTTCGGGGTCGCTGATTTTTTCGGCGAGCTGGGTAAAGCGTTCTTCAATGAACGAAAGTTTTTCAAACATGATTAGCTCCTTCCGCTATATGTAATCTTTTCGTTGCGCTATGTGAATTTTTACGATACACGCAAGCGAAGACATATAATGTACACAATTATATCATAATTATATCATATTGACAAACGCAATGCAAGCAGATATAATGATAAAGAGCGGGATATTTATCCCGGGAGGAGTTGTTTTTCATGCGTAAGCAAAAGCGGATTGCCGCTATTCATGATATATCGTGTTTTGGGAAGTGCTCACTAACTGTGGCACTGCCTATTTTGTCTGCCGCCGGCATGGAGGCCTGCTGTATTCCAACAGCGGTGCTATCGACCCATACAGGCGGTTTTTCTGATTATACCTATCGTGACTTAACAGAGGATATGTTGCCTGTGGCTGAGCATTGGAGCAAGCTTGGTTTACGGTTTGACGCTGTATATACAGGGTATTTGGGTTCCGAGCGTCAAACAGCTATCGTTGAGGAGGTTTTGTCCGCTCTTGCAGGGGAGAACACGCTTGTGATTGTTGACCCGGTGATGGGGGATAATGGCAGATTATATGCAGGCTTTACGCCGGATTTTGCGCCGGCCATGGCAAAACTGTGCAGTCGGGCCGATGTAATTGTTCCCAATATAACAGAAGCCTGCCTGTTGTTAGGGCAAGCCTATCATGAAGGGCCGTATCAAAAAAATGAAATTGAAGATATGCTGCTAAAACTTTCAAAGCTTGGGCCGAAGCAGATTGTTCTCACCGGTGTACGTTTTGATGAAGAAAGCCTGGGTGCTGCTACCTTTGAAGCGGCAACAGGTCGGTGCAACTATGTTATGAGAGAGAAGCTTTCCGGCATGTATCATGGTACGGGCGACGTGTACGCAAGTGCTCTGACAGCGGCTCTTTTAGGCGGGTTCACGCTGGAGGCGGCCGCGACTGTAGCGGCTGATTTTACGGTTTTATCCATTCGTGCCACACGGGATTTGGAGGAAAATATACACTATGGTGTAAACTTTGAACAATGCTTACCGGAATTACTGCATATGCTGAAGAAGGAGGCGTCAGAATGAAGGTTATGGCAGCCATGAGTGGTGGCGTTGACAGCTCTGTGGCCGTGCACCTTTTGCAGAAACAGGGCTTTGAGGTGACCGGTGCCACGCTGTGTTTAACAGAACAACAAGGACAGGGAGCGCGGGAGGCGGCAGAAGCTTTTTCGCTCCCTTTTTATGAATATGATGAACGAGAAGCCTTTAGACAATTGGTGATTGAGGCATTTAAAGAGAGCTACGAGCACGGCGAAACGCCGAATCCGTGTATTATATGCAACAAACTGGTTAAATTCGGTTTGCTGCTTGATAAGGCCATAGAGACAGGTCATGACGCCTTGGCAACAGGCCATTATGCCAAAGTGGAAAAAGATGGTGCAACTGGTCGCTTTTTGCTGAAAAAAGCAAAGGATAACACCAAAGACCAAACCTATATGCTCTGCCTGCTTTCGCAAAAGCAACTGGCACATACGGTATTCCCGCTGGGCGACTATTCTAAAAAGGAAATCAGAGAACTGGCGGCAGAGTTGGGTCTTGCCAGTGCAGACAGTCCGGACAGTCAGGATATCTGCTTTGTGCCGGATGGGGATTATGCCGGCTTTTTAGAATCCTACAGACAGGCTATGTATCCGCCGGGCGATTTTGTAGATGAGGAAGGCAAGGTTTTAGGCCGTCATCAGGGTGTGATTCGCTATACGGTAGGCCAGCGTAAGGGCTTGGGCATCGCGTTGGGCAAGCCGGTTTTCGTGCTGGCTAAGGATGCGCCGAATAATCGTGTTGTTTTAGGGGAGGAGAGCGCATTATATACTAACAGAGTGTATGCCAAAAAGGTGAACTGGATTGCTTGTGATGCGCCTTCAGGCAGTTTACGCGTGACGGCAAAAACACGCTATAGCCAAAAGGAAGCAGAAGCGGTGCTTCATCCTTTAGAAGGTGGTGGCGTGTTAGCGGAATTTACAGACAAGCAAAGAGCGGCAACACCCGGACAGGCAATGGTTTTTTATGATGGTGATGTTGTTGTTGGCGGTGGCTTGATAGCGGAGGAGAGAATATGAGACAGCTGATTGACACCTTGGCAAAAGAAAGACAGTTATCCCGGGAACAATACAGAGAACTATTGCAAACGAGGGATGCCTGTGTTTATGCTTACGCAGAAGAGAAGGCCCGGGAAACGGCGAGAGCCCGGTTTGGGAATAAAATTTTTATCCGTGGCCTTATTGAATTCAGCAACATTTGCAAAAATGATTGTTATTATTGCGGCTTACGCCGGAGTAATACCGCCTGCAACAGGTATCGCTTAACAGAAGAGGAAATTTTAGATTGCTGCAAACAGGGGTATGCGTTGGGATTCAGAACCTTTGTGCTCCAGGGCGGAGAAGATGGAGGTTATTCAGACGACAGGATTTGTTTGTTGGTTTCGAAGATTAAAAAAAGCTATCCGGATTGTGCTGTTACGCTTTCAATTGGTGAGAGAAGCCGCGAGGTGTATCAAAGGTTTTATGATGCTGGTGCAGACAGATATTTATTGCGGCATGAAACGGCAGATGAAGAACATTATGCAAAACTGCACCCGGCCGAGCTGAACCTTGCAGAGCGTAAGCGCTGTTTGTATGATTTAAAGGAGATTGGCTTTCAGGTGGGAAGCGGTTTTTTGGTTGGCTCTCCTTATCAGACGATTGAACATCTGTGCTCTGACCTTTTGTTCCTGCAGACATTGCGGCCGCAGATGATTGGCATCGGCCCCTTTATTCCGCATGAGGATACGCCGTTTAAAAGTTTTCCGGCAGGTGATATCAATCTCACTTTATACTTGGTGTCACTTCTCAGACTGGCGCATCCTGATGCCTTGATTCCGGCAACTACGGCGGTTGGCAGTTTGGTTGAAAATGGTCGTGAACAGGCTATTTTACACGGTGCCAATGTGGTGATGCCCAATCTTTCGCCGAGCAAAAACAGAGGCGATTATTCTTTATATAACAACAAGCTTTCTGACGGGGCCGAGGCAGCAGAATCCCGTGCTATATTAGAGGCAAGATTGTCAGCCATCGGCTATTGTACGGTGACAGACAGAGGTGATTATAAAGTGTATTAAAAAAGGAGCTGTGTGGCATCACAGCTCCTTTTTTGCAGAGATTAGTTGCCGCATTCTGTCAAACCTAAATTTTCGGCTACAGAATATGCCAAGCGGCTGCGAAACAGTGACCAGGAACGCTTGCTGGCTCCATCATTACAACGGCATTGTGCATAGAAACAGGAAAAATAGGCATAATCAATGAATGCCCGCAAAAAATCAACCTGCACAATATGTGGATATTGGGTAGTATACTGCTTTTTTATATCGGCCAGAGCCTTTTCAACAGCCTCCCACTGCACCTTGCGATGGGGTGCAACGGCTTTCATATTTTGCATTCTATTGTCCGAATAATCACGAATTAAATATAGCATTTGCATGTATATATCATGAGGCAAAACATGTGGGTTTTCCTTTTTTCGTATGTAGTTTCTCATATACTTTTTCCTTTGCCGGATGCATGATCTTTGTTTGTTCCATATCGCTGACGGTCCAGCTGGTCCTGTTCCTTAGTTTTAAAAAAGGAACAGGTTCCGTAACGACAAATGGTTTCCGTCATGATGGCGCAGCGACCGATTCTATAGGCAAAACATTCTTTTTGTAATGACATAGTGTTTCCTCTCCTTATACAGCTTATTTTTTTCTTTTTCTCATAAGATTTTTCATAAACACCCCAAAAGGCGTCTGCATTTTGGTCGTTACATGGATTTTTCATTTAAATCGCCTACTCTAAAAGTTGCGTTACGCAACTGATTAATAAAAAAAACATGAAACATAAAATAATTTGTCATTTGTTATTGACAAAAAAATAGTCCATTATCTGTGTTGCGGGGATGTGCAGAATTTCCCGAATGAGTTCTACCTCTTCCAGATTCATATCTGAGATGTTTCTTATTTTACGCCCCAAAGTGCTGGGAGACATACCAAGCTTTTCGGCGAGTCGCCCAAATGTGAGTCCTTGTTCAACGATTTTTCCCTTTAACTTGTTTGTGTTAATCATAGCATGACCTCCTTTATTTTGCAGTTGCGTTTTGCAACTTCAACAATATTACCACAACCATTCTCATTTGTCAATAGATTTTTTGACACGATTTGCAACAATTTTGCGATTTTTTTAATCAAAATGTTGCATTTTGCATTTTATATGTTATAATATGATTACAGTAAGATTAAATTTGTTAAAAGAAAATCCGGAGGTTTTATATGGAAAAAACGAAAACAGGCGAGAGAATTAAGAAAAAACGGGAAGAAAGCGGTTTGTCGTTACAAGATATTGCAGAAAAGCTAGCGGTTAACCGATCCAGCGTTATGCGTTGGGAAAACGGGGAAACAAATCGGATTAAGTTGCCGGTGATTGAAAAACTTGCAAAGATTTTGAAAACCACACCGAAGTATCTGATGGGATATGAGGACGAGGACTATTCCAAAGTTCAGTTTTGCTCCACAGATGATGCCTGTTTTTTGCCGGTTGTTAAACAAATCTGCGGTGATGAAAATCTGATGCAGCCGGACAATGTTTTGTATTATGAGATTGCCGAATCCGGCTATCAGGACGGGAATTATTTTTACCTGCTGCTTTCCGGAGATTCAATGGCACCGCAACTTTGTGAAGGCGATCGTCTGCTCATTCAAAAACAAAAAAGGTTGCAGGAAGGGGATATTGGTGTTTTTTTACTTGATGGCAACGATGGACTCATCAGGCGTTACCAAAAAAGAAAGAATACGGAGTTATTCGCCTTTAATCCTTATTATCCGGTTGTTAACTTCTCGCAGGAGGATTTGTCGCGCTTGCAGGTGATTGGACGCGTTATTGAAAGTAAAAGAACGTGGTAATTTTATAAGAATAAATATATAACGATTATGTGTCAGATAGAGTGTGAGGTTTGATTCATGAAATTAAAAAACGGAATCATATTAAATGAAAAGTTTAATTTTGAAGAAGGAGACCTTCTTTTTTCAAATACCATCGGAGCATCGACAGATCAGGAAGAAATTGACGTTACCGGTTGTTATGTGCTTCCGGGGCTCGTTGATGTACATACCCATGGTGCACTGGGTTATACAGCCAATTCAGAGGAAGTAGACTATGATACATGGCAATCCTTTTTATTGAGGCAGGGTGTTACCACCTTTTTGCCGACAACGGCAACCGGATCACAGGAAAAAATCTATTCCTCCATTGCAAAGTTGGACAAGGCAGTGGGTATCAATATGGAAGGTCCCTACCTCTCTATAGAAAGAAAGGGCGCACACGAGGCGGGCTTGTTGCGAGAGGTTGACCTTGACTTCTTAGAAAAGGTTAAAGACAGAGTCAAAATTGTAACAGTTGCACCGGAGGTTGGGCATAATATAGACACGATCGAAAAAATCACAGCTATGGGCATTCGTGTTGCAATCGGTCACAGTGCGGCTGATTACGAAACCGGCAAACGCGCCATAGAAAAAGGTACTACGCAAATCACCCATACGTTTAACTGCTGTCCGCCATTTTTGCATCGTGACCCCGGCCTCTTGGGTGCGGCCTTTGAAAATGAGAATGTATATTGCGAAGTGATAGGTGACGGATTGCATTTGCATCCTTCTGTTGTGCGCATGCTGTATAAGCAGGTGGGAACAGAGCGTATGGTTTTAATCAGTGATGCCATTGCGGCTACCGGCTATGAGGATGGGGTATATAAACTTGCCGGGTTAACAACCTATGTTCAAAATAGGGAAGCGCGCTTAAAAGATGGTACGCTTGCGGGCAGCACGGTGACCTTATATGACGTTTTATGCCGTGTGACAGGATTTGGCATCCCTCTTTGCGATGTAGCCAAAATGGCCTCCTACACACCAGCTAAGGCCCTTGGACTTACCGACGTGGGCAGCCTTGCGGCGGGAATGGACGCCGATGTGCTTGTGCTGAATCAAGACCTTAGCATTCGCCACGTTTTTTATAAAGGAAATCAGATTGTGTGAAAATGTTATGTATTCAATATCCGTTTTTTTTGCTATAATAGCAAAAATGCCAATTGACATTGAATTTTGTATCATATATAATAGTAAATGGAATTTAATGTCAAATGGTTTTATACAAATTGTGATCAATTAGGAGGAATCATCATGCAAAACAATGTTCGTCCCGAGTCAATGGCGCGTATTACAACGAAAGAACTTGCCGATGCATTTATAGCAGAGCAGGTAGCGGAAGTTCGCGCACAGGTAGGAGATAAAAAGGTACTGTTGGCGCTGTCCGGCGGTGTTGATAGCTCTGTGGTTGCAGCGCTTTTGATTAAGGCAATCGGCAAACAGCTTGTTTGCGTTCATGTAAACCATGGGTTAATGCGTAAGGATGAAAGTGAAGAGGTTATCCGCATTTTCCGTGACGGTCTGGATGCAAACCTTATCTATATTGACGCAACTGACCGCTTCTTAGGAAAATTGAAGGATGTCGCAGAGCCTGAAAAGAAACGCAAAATTATTGGTAATGAATTTATTGTCGTGTTTGATGAAGAAGCACGCAAGCTGGATGATATTGACTTTTTGGCACAGGGCACCATTTATCCTGACATCATTGAAAGCGACGGCGTTAAGGCGCATCACAACGTAGGTGGTCTGCCGGAGGATATGAAATTTGAACTGGTTGAGCCCATCAAGCTTTTGTATAAAGATGAAGTAAGAGTGGTTGGTAAAGCATTGGGTCTGCCTTCTTCCATGGTTGACCGTCAGCCCTTCCCGGGTCCCGGTCTGGGCGTTCGTTGCTTAGGTGCTATCACGAGAGACAGATTAGAGGCGCTGCGTGAAGCCGACGCTATCCTGCGTGAAGAATTTGATATTTGTGGCCTTTCTAAAACCGTATGGCAGTATTTTATTGCTGTTCCTGATATGAAGAGCGTTGGTGTCAAAGATGGAAAAAGATACGAGGGATGGCCGGCTATTATCCGTGCGGTCAACACCGAAGACGCTATGACAGCAACCATTGAAGAAATCCCCTATAATGTTTTGCATAAAATTACCAATCGTATCACGGCGGAAGTGGAAGGCATTAACCGCGTTCTGCTTGACCTCACACCAAAGCCGGTTGGAACTATTGAGTGGGAGTAAAGTATAAACCCCGAAGAAACCGCATAATATCGGGCTTTTCGGGGCTTTCAAAATCTTGTGAGTACTAAAAGCGTACTAATATACGAGTATCGCATAAGTCGGAATTATACGACTT
>SVKI01000020.1 GCA_015068555.1 Oscillospiraceae bacterium
GTATCATAATAAATGTCAAGAGGAAATATATGTGATACTTGGCGTGATACTATTTTGATACTAAAAAATTAAACAAAGCAAAAGAATATGGAGATTTGAGAGAAAAAACTTGAATATTCCAATTAAACACTAAACAAATTTGTTTAGTGTTAGAAAAACTTTGCCGAGTGGGAATGACGAATTGCGGAAAGCAAACCGCATAACCACGCCGTTTTCGGGCGTTTCGAAATGAAAATGGCAACGATTTGGCAACATTAAATAATAAAAATTAAGAGCTAACTGAAATCAAACACAGTTAGCTCTATTTTTATTTCATATAAATTTTTTGAAAAAGAAATAATTGCTTTGTTAATGTTCTTTAAAGGAGATAATTCATCACTAATTTTTGGATCTTATATCAGTATATTAGATTTGGAATATTATTTCTACAATCATTTGATTACGCTGGAAAAATGTATGCTTTCTGTGCTTTTATCTTCTATAAAATAGAAACAGAAACAGTAGCAACAGCTCCTCGCGGAATTTCAAGTGTTCCGTCAAAATTCTCTACGACAGTATCTACCGGAATTAGATGGTCTGGGTTTTCAAAACTGTTGTGGGCATGTAGGTCGCCATTGCCCAAAATTCGAATTGTTGCATCGCCGGTAAAGCGTCTCCCCAGTGGATCCAGCCGGACAACAGTATCCGCCTCGCAGGAGAGGTTGACAACGGTTGTCGTAAGCGTGTTATCCTTAATGGAAGCGGATACAGAAATATCGCCATCCTCTGCCAACGTGCGGATGCATTGCGCGTTCTGGTGTGCCTTGTACATCTCAAACACATGGTAGGTGGGGGTGCGGAAGCACTGAGCTCCGTGGGCAATAAACAACGACTGCAAGCCGTTGACCATTTGTGCGATGGTTGCCAGCAGAATCTTATCACAGTGGTTATTGAAAATATTCAGTGTCAAACCGGCCACAGCCGCATCCAACTGATAGCTCTGTTGTTGCCACAGGGGCGCGGTCATAGCGCCAGGATTGTACCAGCAACCCCACTCATCGATGGCAAGTTTACCGATTTCCTCCTGCTTGTTGCCCAGGGCCATGCCCCACAGACGGGTAATGGCTTCATCCATGCCGGCAGCGGTGTTAATGAGCTTACTCCAATCGTTATGATCAAAGTTTTCCGGTTCCAGACAGTCGGAAGAATTGGTATAATAGTGCAACGCCATGCCTGCTACCGTTTTGCGTGGTGAGCGGGTGGTAGCGAAATTATCCAGCACTTCCCGATGCCAAATATAGTCATCCCGCTGTGCACCACAGCCGCAGGCAATCATTTCAATGTCCGGTGTTACATTGCACATCAGTTCAGAAAAACGACGGAATTCCCAGGCATAGTACTGGGGCGTCATGTTTCCGCCACCGCCAAAGTTTTCGTTACCCACGCCCCACAGCTTGACGTTATATGGCTCTTTATGGCCGTTGGCTTCTCGCAACTTTGCCATAGTTGTGGTTCCGGCAGGGGAATTGCAATAGTCCACCCAATCACGGATGTTCAAGGGTGTAGTGCTGGTGATGTTGGCGGCAATATAGGGCTCCGCACCGCACAACTGCGTAAAATTCAGAAATTCGTCAGTACCTACTTGGTTTGTTTCATAAATTCCGTCAAACTTTGTCCACCAGCCAACCCGGACAGGTCGGTCATTTTTGGGACCAATGCCGTCTTTCCAGTCATAAGACTCAGCAAAACAGCCGCCAGGCCAGCGCAGGACGGAAATGCCGGCCTTTTTGACTGCGTTAATAATATCCTTGCGGAAACCATTGACATGCTCGGCTCCGCTGCTTTCGCCGCAGTAGATGCCGTCGTAGACCACGCTTCCCAAATGCTCAATGAAAGCGCCGTAAAGCCGGGGAGAAATGGTGCCGATTTTTTCTGGGAAAATAAGATAAATTTTATTCATATTCATTCTCCTTTGCCATAGAACCGGGTTTTAGCAACCCTGTACATAGTATGCATTTTTTTCATGTTTTCGCAGATAGTGTTTGTCAGGCAATGATTGCTGCACTGATCTCAGGGCAGGATTGATGGACATGGCATGCAGTTCATGAATGCCACTTCCTCCAAAACCACTGCATTATGTACCACGTTCATAGCATCTGTGCCCCAGACTGTATTTACCGTTTTCTGCCAGATGGTAGGTGCAGTCATCCATAAATGCGGAGACACCATTTCCACCTCCACCCATAGCCTTCATAATGGCGGTCATGGCGCCGGCTTTCCTGCCTTAACTGTAATATAGCACGAATTTTACGCCATGTCAAGGGCAGTCTCATAAGAGAACGTGCATTTTATCCTTGTACATGGTGGAAAAATTGTGCTATCAGCGCCGTCCGTCATACATAATTGACAGTTCTCCATATACCTTACCCCGGTTACGGAGTGGTATAGTCCATTGTTTTAATGTCATATTCCTGAATTAAATCGGCTATGATATTCTTTTCCCCTTCACCCATTTTTCCTCTTCTTCTTCTTTTTGCCATGAAAAATTCCTCCTATGATATTTTTATTCTATCATAGAAGGAATTAATTTTACAGACTTTTTCTCACACTCTCGGGTTCAACAAAATAATTATTATTTTAAGAATTTCAAACACCACTTTTGAAAGGTGCTGTTTATATTTTTGTCTTGAATTTTGAATTTTAAATTTTAATGTGGTATAATGAACGCATACCGAACAAAATTTAATAGGTTGCGTTCATTGCACCATAAATTTCCTTGAATTAATTTTAAACGGTAAATTTATGGTATAATGAGTTTAATCGTGAAACGATTAAACTCAGCGATATAAATTCCTGACGGAATTTGCGATATATCCTTCCGGATGCGATATACCTGCCGGTGCGATATGTCCCTTCGGGACGAGATTAAGGAATTTATATCATATCGCAACGGAATGAAATGGAGTTATATCGCATTTGAACAGAGTGAAAATATATCGCACGAGCGTTAGCGAGTATATCGCTAAAAAACAGGGTGCATCTTTCCTGTCACCTGATTATATAATATAAAGCAACAAAGGTACTTGATATTATTCCCTTTGTATAGCGTGAGCGGAAGGATTTTTAGTTATTTGGATGATTCACTGAGCTGAAAATACTTTATAGGAATGCTGGGATACCATTTAACCCCAAAAGCCAGTTAGGGAAGAGAAGGGGTAGACTTATGCATCGGGTCGGCTGATCTGATTATTAACTGTCTCTTCCTTCGGGCGATCGACTCCATGACCCAATTGGCAAGGTGGCCAACTTGCCTTTGGTGGGGCGGGCAGTTTATGCCATGGCTGGAGTGCTTTGGCCGTGTATTATTACCATAAGCTTTTGTAAAAAAAGATAGCCTTCCGCAAAGGGAAGGCTATCTTTATGTACTTACGAAGGCTCCGTGCAATATTTTTTATATTCGTTAAAACGTAACAAAGACGGGCATTCATTTATAAAATACCTGTTATAAAGATTTCGAGTCCAATAAAAATTAAAATAGCGCCGCCTAAGATACCTGCTTTTCCGGCAAGGGTTGTGCCGGCCTTTTTGCCGATGACCAATCCGCCTACACAGATGAAAAAGGTCACAACGGCGATGATGAGTGAAGAAACAAGAGCCAGAAGGTAATTATAAGAGGCAATGGTGAAGCCTACCGAGAGTGCGTCGATGGAGGTGGCAACACCCTGTAGTAGCAAGGCGCCCAGATGAACGCCGGGCCTACAGACCTCTTCATCTGCACTTTTGATACCTTCAAATAGCATCTTGCCGCCAATAAAACAGAGCAGGATGAGTGCAATCCAGGGAATCAGCGTTTCAAAGGCTTTGAAGTATTGAACAACGGTGTGAATGCAAATCCAACCCAGCATAGGCATCAATGCCTGAAAAAAAGCAAAAATTCCGGCTATACCCAGGAGCCTTTTGCGTCTCATGCAAGGCTCGTTGAGTCCGTTAGCCAGTGAAACAGAGAAAGCATCCATGGCAAGACCGATGCCAAGTAAAATACTGGTGAAGAAAAACTGAAAGTTCATTTGCTATCGGCTCCTTTATGCATAATCAATAAAAAAACGGATATGGTAACGCCATATCCGAGTGTGAACAAAAATCCGGGAGGCGATGCATCATGCGCAGGACATGAGTCTCGCCATTTAAAACAAGCCAGACCGTAAGGGTCAGTATGTTGACTTGTTACGCCTGTGAGCGCTAGCTACTCCCTCATGATTATATTGTAGCACAGGCAATTGGAGTTGTCAATATCTGTACAACAAGGCAAAAATATTTCGATATGAAAATTTTTACAAAATATTGAAAGAGTTGACACAATGTGATACAATAATAAAAAAAAGAAGGAGATGTTATAATGAAAAAGACGGTACAAGATATTTTGGCTTTGATTAAAGAGCATGATATCAAGATGGTCGATTTTAAAATGGTAGATATAAACGGTCAGTTCCGCCATGTGACAATTCCCGCTAAAAACTTCTCAGAAAAAACCATGAAAAATGGTATTGGTTTTGATGCTTCAAACTACGGTTATGCGGTGGTTGAAAAGAGCGATATGGTCTTTATTCCAGATCCGGACACGGCTGTGATTGATCCATTTTGCGAGATTCCGACCCTCTCTATGACGGGTAATGCCATGATTATTGATAACCCCGATAACAGACCCTTAGCACAGTATCCCCGTAACATTGTTTTAGCAGCAGAACAATACATGAAAGACAGTGGCATTGCAGATACCATGATGATTCTGCCTGAATTTGAGTTTTATCTGTTTGACCAGGTGGGTTGGGAAGTGAAGCCGGAATCCATCGGTATGTCGTTAGATGCTTCTCAGGCACACTGGAACAGTGCTGTAGAAGGCTTTGGTAATATTGTGCCGAAGCAGAAGAACTATCACATTGCAAAGCCCTTTGACGTTTCATACGAAGCAAGAAGTGAAATGTGCATGCTGATTGATGAAGCGGGCATTGCGCTTAACTATCATCATCCCGAAGTTGGTGCAGGCGGCCAGTTTGAAATTGAGCCGGAGCTGGGTCAGATGTCTAAAATGGCAGATGCGACCATGATGATTAAATACATCATCCATAACACCGCGAAAAAATATGGCATGTCGGCCACCTTTATGCCCAAGCCGGTTATGGGCGAGGCAGGTAACGGTATGCATGTGCATATCCTGCTGCTTAAAGACGGTCAGCCGGTATTCTCTGATGATAATGGCTATTCTAACCTCAGTAAAGAGGCCCACTACTTTATGGGTGGTTTGTTAAAGCATATTGCATCTTTGTGTGCGCTGACCAATCCCAGCACAAACTCCTTCAAGCGTTTGGTGCCCGGTTTTGAAGCTCCGGTAACAGTTGGTTATGCAACCTCTAACCGCAGTGCCGTTATCCGTATTCCTGCCTATGCAAAAGAGCCCGGCCTGAGAAGATTTGAGCTGAGAAACCCCGATGCGACCTGCAATCCCTATTTCTGTTATGCGGCAATTTTAATGGCCGGCTTAGACGGTATTAAAAATAAAATTGACCCGCATGAAAACGGCTGGGGTCCCTATGATATGAACCTCTTCCATCTGAGTGATGAGGAAAAAGCGAAACTGAAGCATCTGCCCACTTCGCTTGAAGAAGCCCTGGATGCTTTGGAAAAAGACCACGACTATTTAACGGCAGGTGGCGTGTTCCCCGAGGAACTGCTCACAAACTTCATTGCTACCAAGCGTGAAGAATGCCGTCAGCTTGCGTCTATTCCGCATCCCGCTGAATTTGATAAGTATTACAATCTGTAAAATAGAAAAGCTCCCCTTCGGCGGTGCATCTTAGGGAGAAATCGCCCAAAAACCACGATTTGGGCACATAACTGTGTCTAAAAGTTTTGAAATCCGTCAAGGATTCCTTCAACTTTTTTCCTTGTTCTGTACTAAAAATCGAGATTTTTGTGGTGCAAAGCAGTTTTGGGTTAGGAATTTTTCGTCTTAGAGAAGACATAAAAAATGCAGGCATACTGACGTATGTCTGCATTTTTTTGCGTACTATTAGCGGAAAATAACAAGCCAAAACCGACTTCTCCCTAAGAAGCACCGCCGTTTGAGGAGCTTTTTTATTTTGGTAACAGATAGTAAGTAAAAAAATCCCCTCATTATGAGATGTACCCATAAGGACAGTAAAAGGTCGTAGCGATTTTGCTACGGCCTTTCGTCATTGTAAAAACAATCTAATTCCCATTTTAAGGGGTTTGTGTCTATGTATTCCCATATTTTTTGATAATCCTTTTCACCACGTATTATGTGGTCATGATATGACCTTTGCCATATTTTTTTGTTATCTGTATTATGTATCTTTTTTGACACATTCATTTTTAGAAAACCCACTATTTTGTCAATAACAGTTCGATGGTATTGTAGGGGCGATTCACGAATCGCCCGTTTTTCATCATCATTGTGAATTTCTATAATCAAATGAATATGATTTGGCATAATAACATATTTTGGAATTGACACATTAAATCTGTCGGATAATATTTCGATAATTTGCTTTACATATTCTCCATATTGTGTTAATTTATTTTCGGGCAATTCGTGAATTGCCCCTACGATATTTGAAAACAAACATTTTCTGTTATGTGTACAAATCGTAATAAAATACGCTCCCGGCGCCCCATAATCATATCCTTTTAATCTTGTTGACTTTCGTTTTGGTAGATTCATTATTTAATCCTCAAAATATAGCAATTTATATGGTGGTATTTCCAGCGCTTTAGCTATTCTGAATAATGTATCTAAAGAAATCGCTTTATAAATATTAGGTGCCTCAATTTGACCAATAAATGATACTCCGCAATCTAAAATTTCAGCAAGTTGTTCTTGAGTAAGGGACTTTAATTTTCTGTAATAAGATATTTTTAATCCAATTTTTATATAATTATCTTTAAATTCTATATTCACTTAGATCACCCAACATAATTTTATTATATTGACAAATAAATATAAATATGATAAACTTAATATAATTATTACTACCTAAATAATAATTATATTAAGTTTATGGAGGCAAAATAAAATGAAAAAGAGATTACAAGGATTAGTTATAGGCGTGCTGATGGGAATAATATTTACAAGTGGGATAGCTATTGCTGCAAACACAACAACGCTTTATGATGTTATCGCAAACGGAGTGAAAATTGTTGTTGATGGTCAAAAACTTAATCCAACCGATGCAAACGGTAACAAAGTTGAACCAATAATTTATAATGGAACAACATATTTACCTGTGCGTGCAGTTGCAAATGCGCTTGGAAAAGCAGTGTATTGGGATGGACCTAATTATACAGTTTATTTAGGCGATATGGATGGGAAGTTAGTTTATCCAACTGTAGAACTCGAAAATATGCAAAGCATATCCAACCCCCATAAAATAGCAAGAGGAAAAGCTCTTATTGATAACTATGGAAACACATACGATAGGGCTGTATATAAAACTTTTGGTTGTATAAATTATGAGTACTTACTTAATATGAAATATTCAAGATTAAAAGGAACATTATATGTCCTGTCAGGAGAAACAACTTCAGAGACGTGTACATTCAAAATTATTGCAGACGGAAGAACAATATATACATCACCGCAATTGTCAAAACAAACTGCTCCAATTGATATCGATATCAATGTCGCTGGGTGTAATGTGTTAAGAATAGAAATGGGAGAAACAGTGTGGGACGATTTACATATAGGCTTTGCAAATGCTGGCTTTTATCAATAACTGTCCGATACTGTAACAAGCAGGGAAGATGTATCGCATCTTCCAATAATTTTTAGGATATCCTAAGACCTTATAAAGCGGAACGACACGCAGGTCGTTCCCTACAATGCGGTTCGTCAAAAATCGTCAAACCCTACGATAAAAGGCTGAACGATAAATTTCGTTCAGCCTTTTAAATTACTGTCCTTAACGGTACGCACCATATGGAGGGGATTTTAAGTTACATCGCGTCAATTAAATCACTCATGTTGTAGTAACCGGGTGCTTTTCCAGCCATAAAGATGCCGGCTTTTACGGCACCGGTTGCGAAAATCTCGCGGGATGCGGCGCTGTGCTTTAATTCAATCACTTCATTATTGCCGGCGAAAATAACCGTATGGTCACCGACAATGGTACCGCCACGAACGGCGTGAATACCGATTTCGCTTTTTTCTCTTTTTTTACGAACACTGTGCCTGTCATACACGTAATGAGCGGGAGTTTCCAGCGCCTCATTAATGGAATCGGCAATGGCAAGTGCTGTGCCACTGGGAGCATCAAGCTTTTGGTTATGATGACGCTCAATAATTTCAATATCAAAACCGTCACCTAAAAAGCGTGCTGCTTTTTTAGCTAATTCGCAAATCAAATTGACACCCAAAGAGTAGTTGGCAGAGAAGAAAACAGGGATTTCTTCCGCAGCCGCCTTCATGGCTTCGGTTTGCTCTTTTGATAGGCCGGTCGTGGCAACCACAAGGGGCAACTTCTTTTCTTTTGCGTAAGCCATTAAGTTTTCAAAATTTGCAGGATTTGAAAAATCGATGATGACATCGGGAGTCTCCTGCACGGCGGCAAAAGAATCATAAACAGGAAAGCCCTCTGTGCTTTCGGTGTTTAAATCAACCCCGCAAACAACTTGAGCGGCGTCGGATTCCTTTACCAGACGGGTGATGGCCTTGCCCATTCTGCCGTTTGCACCGCTTAATAATATGTTTATCATTTGTTTTATTCCTTTCGGCTTGTTGGTTATATCAGCTTGTGCTTAGCAAGGGATTGCTTTAACACTTCCAGATTGCCCTCTGTCATGTCGCACAGCGGCGCACGGAGCATGCCGACTTCCATACCCATTAAGTTCAAGGCGGTTTTTACCGGGATGGGGTTTACTTCGCAGAACAGAGCCTTTACCAGGTCTAAATACTCAAGCTGTAACTTGCAGGCGCCTTCCACATCGCCGTCTAAGAACTTCTGGCACATATCATGTGTTTCTTTGGGCACCACGTTAGACAGAACAGAAATAACGCCTTTGCCGCCCAAACTCATAGCCGGAACAATCATATCGTCGTTACCGGAATAAATAGCAAGCTCGGGGCAGGCAGCAGCGATTTCAGCCGTGTAGGCAATGTTGCCGCTGGCTTCTTTAATGGCTACGATTTGTTTTGTTTTAGAAAGCTCTTTTGCTGTTTCAACGCCAATGTTTACGCCTGTTCGACCGGGTACATTGTACAAAATAACAGGCAAATCGGTAGAAGTTGCAAGCATGTTGTAATGAAGCACCAGACCCTTTTGCGTTGCTTTGTTATAATAGGGAGTAACAAGTAAAAGTGCATCAGCTCCGGCCTCAGCGGCACCGCGACAAAGCTCAACACCGTGAGCTGTATCGTTACTGCCGGCACCTGCAATAACAGGAATGCGGCCGGCCACTTTTTCTGCGGCATAGCGAATCACGGAAAGATGCTCGGCGTCGGGCATGGTCGAGGCTTCGCCTGTTGTGCCGCAAATAACCAGCGCATCTGTCTGGTTTTCTATCTGGAACTCAATCAGTTCACCGAGCTTTTCATAATCAACGCCATCTTTGTTAAAGGGCGTGATTAAAGCAGTGGCTGAACCGGTAAAAATCAAGTCCTTACTCATGGTTATCCTCCTTACATTACCGGCTTAAGGTACCGGTCTCCCACATTTCAATCAGTTTTTCTGCAATCTGAACGGCGTTGGTTGCCGCACCTTTTCTGATGTTATCGGCAACAACCCAAAGGTTTACGCCGTTATCAATGCTTTCGTCGCGACGGATTCTGCCGACGAAGGTTTCATTTTTGCCCTTAGCATTGATAGCCATGGGGTACACTTCGTTAGCCGGGTCGTCTTCTAAAACAAGACCGGGGGCTTCTGCCAGACATGCTTTTAATTCATCCAGGTCAAAAGCGGTTTTGAGTTCCACGTTGATGGATTCGCTATGGCAATCAAAAACAGGCACTCTGACGGTGGTGGCTGTGATTTTTAAGCTGTCATCACCCAGGATTTTTTTGGTTTCGTTTACCATCTTCATTTCTTCTTTGGTGTAGCCGTTGTCACAGAACACATCAATCTGCGGCAGACAGTTGTTGAAGATGGGGTGGTTAAACTTTTTGGGTGCTTCACCCTTGATACCATTTTCCAAATCAGAATAACCGCCCATGCCGGCGCCGGAAACAGCCTGGTAGGTAGAGTAAACAATGCGCTTAATGCCGTACTTAAGCTGTAGCGGACGCAGAGCAACCATAGCCTGAATGGTGGAGCAGTTGGGGTTGGCAATAATGCCGTTGTGCCATTTGATGTCCTCCGGGTTTACTTCAGGTACAACCAGAGGTACTTTGGGGTCCATGCGCCAAGCACTGGAGTTATCGATTACGACGCAACCGTGTGCTGCGGCGATGGGGGCAAACTTTTCGCTGGTGCTGCCACCGGCAGAAAAGAGAGCGATGTCGATATCTTTATCAAAAGAATTTTCGTTTAACTCTTCAATGACATATTCCTTGCCCATGAAGGTCAGCTTCTGGCCGGCGGAGCGGGAAGAAGCCATCAGGTAATAATTTTCAACGGGAAGATTGATTTCTTCCAGAACTTTTAAAAAGGTTCTGCCGACCATACCGGTTGCGCCGACAACTGCAACATTGTATTTTTTCATAAGATTTTCATAGCCTTTCTGCCCACAAAGAATTATTTTTTTCGCTTATCTTGTGGGCAAGATAAGTCGCGCTCATGCAAAAAAACCAAACCTCGTTTGGGGAGAGTTTGGCTTTTGCATACAATCATGTTGAAAAGCGATAGCTCCCCATCCGCATGGCTGCGGATGACAGTAACACAGCTATTGACTGTGCTACCAGGCAGACATGCACGGTACATATCCCCTTCGGCGTTTTCCCCTTTTACTGCAAGGTCATAGAATTTCCGCATTCTCTTTTGCAGGTACTCTTGAAAAACGCACCTCTATCTACATATATTATACTACCATGTATTATAAGTGTTGTCAACATTTTTTGTTGAATTTTGAAGGTAAAATTAAAAAAAACAAATTAATCACTTAAAATAATTTTTTTGTATTCGCTTGGCGTCATATGATATTGTCTTTTAAATGACTCTGTCAGGTAATGTTGGCTGGAAAAGTGCAGGATATCACTAACTTCTGCCATAGATTTTCCCTGTTTGATCAGTTCCTTGGCTTTG
Source organism: Oscillospiraceae bacterium (assembly GCA_015068555.1). Classification (GTDB taxonomy): domain Bacteria; phylum Bacillota; class Clostridia; order UBA1381; family UBA9506; genus UMGS755. The sequence goes on from SVKI01000020.1 coordinate 11,229, forward strand.
AGCATGCGCAGGCCCCTGTAATATTGTATAACGCCGCGGCGGGTAAACTTTCGAAAAATTTTTTTCATATTAGGGAGACTCAGGTTACAATAAGATGCAATTTCTGATGCAGACAGGTTATCATACAGATGATCGTTCATGATGCGAATAATGGTTTTATAACTGTTTGTTTGGCTGGTATCCATGCCGAGAACACCGGAAGACTTCCGACTTAAAATGGTGAGAATCAGTTCCTCAATTTTAAGTGCAACAATGTGATTTGCAAAGGCATCTTTTTGGTGGTACGCCTGTATATGTGCTTCTAAGGCAGAATGAATGAGACCGTCTTCTTTAGTACCGACTTCAAACACCTTACCGCCTAAGTCTGTGATATCCTCTCCGTGTAGGGAAAAGGACATAATAATCAGGTGGATTTTTGTTCCATGAGCGGCCCAGATACTGTGGAACTGGCCGGGCGCGTAAAAAATGAGACTCCCGGGATTCAGTTCGTAGACAGAGTCTTCAACGGAAACACCAATGCAACCGCCTAACACATATAGAAATTCCCAGGCTTCGTGTCGTTCGCCGTCAAAGCGGAAGTTATTATCAAAAATATCTTCAAAGCCTGATTTGATGGAATCTACCTGTACGATTTTTGAAATCTTGTAAACATACCCTTTCATATGATCACCTTTTGGTATCTAAAATTGGAAAAAATATATCGTTTTTTGTATTGATTTTCTTTTTTATATCCTGTAAGATTAATATATCATATCAAATTGCATTTTGCAAGAGGAAGTGCATGACCATAAAAGCGGGTTGTTTCTTTTCACATTTATTGACTATTGGAAGAAATGAAAATACGCCGGTTGAAGGTGTGATTGAACAGTTGACAGAGCGCGGCTTAGAAGTGACAGATGTTGATGTAGAGACAGTTCGGGAACTGGGCGCAGAAAAGATTAATTCGATTATCAAACAAGGTGGTATTTCGGTTTCTTCTGCCTATTATTTAATTGATTTTTTGCACAAAGAACCGAAGAAGCTGCGCCGGATTTATGAAAACATCAAGGCAGACCTTGCGGTTTGTGCCTCCATTGGTTCCCCTTTTTACATGCCGGTCACCTGTATTGCCGAAGAACATGAATCGGAGGCAGACAGAGAAGAGTGTTTAAAAATCATAACCGATTATATTGGAAACCTGACAGAAGCGGCGAAAGAATATGGGATCACTGTTGTGCTGGAAGATTATTCACGTCTGCGCACGCCACTTTCTAAAATATCGGACTTTCAATATATTTTCAGTCAGGTACCTGATGCACGCTTTGTGCTGGATACAGGTAATTTCTGGTTGGCGGGTGTTGATGTTATGGAGGCGTGTCAAGCATTTTTAGATAAAACGGTGCATGTGCATGCCAAGGATTTAGGCAAGCCGATTTATGGAGAACTGGATGTCAGTGGAAGAAAAGCCGATAGCATTGCTCTGGGGCAGGGGATGATACCTATGTGTGAGATTTTTGAAGTGCTGCAGAAAAACGGCTATCAGGATGCAGCCATCATTGAGCCTTTAAGCGGTCGTGATATGCTGCCCATTATGGTGGAATCGATAGACTTTATTAAGCAGTTTGCGTAAAAGGAGATGTGTAGTATGTATCGGTATGCGATTATTGGTTTTGGTGGTTTAGGGAAGTTGCATGCAAATAATTTGCTGAAAACGGGAAAAGAACGGGGCGACATTTGTCTGGTTGCGGTTTGCGGTGCCGACAAAGAGAGCTTTTTACAAAATGTTAAGCTGAACATCGGTAAGGTGTCTCTTTTGACAGAAGATTTTGCCGATTGCCATTTTTATGAGGATTACCGCGAATTGATTGATCGGGAAAAACCTGACTTTATCTTATCAACCGTACCGACCTATTTACATGAAGAAATTGCACTTTATGCCTTGGAACGCGGCGTGCATGTTTTTTCAGAAAAGCCGATGGCGCTCTCGGTGGAAGGTTGCGACAGAATGATTCGTGCCGCCAGGGAAAACAACCGGAAGCTGATGATTGGTCAGTGCCTGCGGTTCGACCCTGTGTTTGTTAAAATTAAAGAGTATATTGATCATGAAACCTTTGGAAGGCCCTATCGTGCGACCTTTTCGCGTTACACACATACACCCAGTTGGACCTGGAATAACTGGATTTTAGACCCGGAAAAAAGCGGTGGATGTTTGCTTGATTTGCATATCCACGATGTGGATTTGATTAACTGGCTGTTTGGCCTGCCGAAGGGTGTGCATTCAGCCATGACGGAAGGAAAACTGAAGGTTGAATCTATCTTCACGCAGTATTATTATAACGACCTCCTTGTAATGGCACATGCCGACTGGTCACTTCCCAAAACCTTCCCATTTACGGAACGATGCCAGATTTTGTTTGAGGATGCGACCATTTTTCTGATGGATGGTGTGCTTAAGATTTATAAGGATAATGAAGTGATTCTCCCCGAAATGCCACAGGAAGATAGACGGTTTACAGATGAAATTGAGGCGTTTTTGGATTATGTTATCTACGATAAGCCCTGCCTAAGGACTTCGCCGGAATCAATCCGTAATTCCGTTTGGCTTGCGATGCAGGAACTGGAATCGGCAAAAAAACAAGAGACACTTTATTTTTAATGTAAATAAATCCCTGCAAAAAGCAAAATGCTTTGCTTTTTGCAGGGATTTTTTCATGATTGGGTTACACTGCGGGAATATAAACATAGCGGGAATACAATATATGATTATGGAAAGAATAATAAAAATTTTATGAGTTTAAAAAAAACCTTTCATTTTTGAACGTTTTGTGATATGATATATAAAATGGGAGGAGATTGAAATGAAGGAAAAATTTTATATAACAACGGCGATCGCCTATACCTCACGCAAACCGCACATCGGTAACACTTATGAGGTTGTCTTGACAGATGCCATCGCCCGCTATAAAAGACAGCGCGGCTATGACGTGTTTTTCTTGACAGGCACCGATGAACACGGCCAAAAAATAGGTGATGCAGCCAAAGAAGCCGGTATCACACCGCAGCAGTATGTAGATAATGTGGCAGGCGAGATCCGTTCTATCTGGGATCTGATGGGTGCAAGCTACGACCACTTTATTCGTACAACGGATGATTACCACGTAAAAAGCGTACAAAAAATCTTTAAAAAGCTGTACGACCAGGGAGACATCTATAAGGATGAATACGAAGGCTGGTACTGTGTTCCCTGTGAATCCTTCTTTACCGAAACACAGCTGGTTGACGGCAAATGCCCGGATTGCGGCAGGGAAGTGAAGAAGACAAAAGAAGAAGCCTACTTCTTCAAAATGAGCAAATATCAGGACAGACTCATGAAGCATATTGAAGAAAATCCTGATTTTATTCAGCCGGAGAGCCGTAAAAAGGAAATGGTGAATAACTTTTTAAAACCCGGTCTGCAGGACCTTTGCGTGTCCCGTACCTCGTTTGACTGGGGTATTCCGGTGACCTTTGATGATAAGCATGTCATTTATGTTTGGATTGATGCTCTTTCCAATTATATTACCGCTTTAGGGTATGCACCCGACGAGCAGGGTGAACTGTATAAAAAATATTGGCCCTGTGATGTGCATGTGATTGGTAAAGATATTCTGCGTTTCCACACCATTTACTGGCCAATTATGTTAATGGCCCTGGGTGAACCCCTGCCGAAGCAGATTTTTGGGCATCCCTGGTTGCTTTCGGGTACGGATAAAATCAGTAAATCTCGAGGCAATGCTATTTATGCAGATGATTTAGTAAAGCTATTTGGTGTGGATGCTGTGCGCTACTATCTCTTATGCGAGATGCCCTATGCACAGGACGGCACGATTTCTTATGAAAATATCATTGGTCGTTTTAATGCTGACCTTGCTAACACGCTGGGGAACTTGGTAAACCGCACGGTTTCCATGCAGAAAAAGTATTTTGACGGTGTGATTATGCCGCAGGTACAGGGCGAATTTGATGATGATGTGATTGCCTGTGCTTTGGGAACGGTAGCAGCCTGTCAGAAGAAAATGGATGAATTCAAAACGGCAGACGCCCTTTCTGAAATTATGAATCTGGCACGCCGTTTGAATAAATACATTGATGAAACCATGCCCTGGGCGCTGGCTAAAGATGAAAGCCAGAAGGCAAGACTGGGCGGCGTTTTATATAACTTATTAGAAGGCATTCGCTTCCTGGCCGTTTTGCTTACGCCATTTATGCCACAGACGGCTGCAAGCATTTTTGAGCAAATCGGAACAAAGGAACAATCCATTGAGTCACTTGACAGCTTCGGTAAGCTTCGTGCGGGGGACAGCGTTGGCGAGGCAACACCGTTATTTGCCCGCTTAGACGAAAAGAAAATGCTGGAAGAAATAGCGGCCATGCAGCCGGCTCCCGCACCGGAAAAGAAGAAGGAAGAAGAACCTAAGGTACCCGAAATTTCCATTGATGATTTTGCCAAGGTTGAAATTAAAGTGGGTCTTGTTTTAGAATCTGCGCGCGTTGAGGGTGCCGATAAATTGCTTGTTTCCAAAATTCGCGTGGGTGACGAGGTGAGACAGATTGTTTCGGGCATTGCAAAAGATTATGCGCCGGAGGAATTTGTCGGCAAGAAGGTGGCAGTAATTACGAATCTGAAGCCCGTCAAGCTTCGCGGGGTTCTTTCAGAGGGCATGATTTTAGCAGCAGCCGATAAAAAGGGCTTGGCTGTTCTCACGCCTGATAAGGATATGCCCGATGGCACTTTGATTCGATAAATGTTTAAAAGCTGTTGAAATTTACTGAAAATTAAAAAACGGGGGAGAAAAAAGCAAAAAACATTTATTTTTCCCTCGTTTTTTCTTGCGCATCTACGGCCATAAGTGATATAATAAGTCGTTGGAGTAAAGGAAAATTATGACATATGAAATAAAAGGAGGAACTATCGGTGAGTCAATTTTTAGACAGAATTAAAGAACGCGCCATGATGGACAAGAAAACCATCGTATTGGCAGAAGGTGAAGAAATCCGCAGCATTGAAGCCGCTGCAAAGGTGTTGGAAGAAGGCATTGCCAACATTATCTTGCTGGGTGATGAAAAGGTGATTGCAGAAAAAGCAGCAGGTCTTGATATTTCGGCCGCAACCATCATCAATCCTATCAATTCCGATAAATACCAGGCATTTGCAGAGCAGTTCTGCGAAATGAGAAAAGCAAAGGGTATGACCATGGACAAGGCTTTAGAAACCATGAAAAACACCCTGTACTTTGGCTGCATGCTCGTTAAAAACGGCGATGCAGATGGCATGGTTGCCGGTGCTGTAAACTCCACATCCAATGTGCTTCGCAGCGCACTGCAGACGGTTAAAACAGCGCCCGATGCAAAGCTTGTATCTGCATTCTTTGTTATCTGCGTTCCCGATTGCGAATATGGTCACAACGGCACCTTCGTGTTTGGTGATAGTGGTCTTGTTATGAACCCCAATGCTGAAGAACTTTCCGAAATCGCAATTTCTTCAGCTAAGAGCTTTAAGGCACTGGTTGAAGCTGAACCCAATGTGGCTCTGCTTTCTTTCTCAACCTATGGCAGTGCAAAGGATCCCCTGGTTGACAAAGTGGTTGAAGCAACCAAGCTTGCTAAGGAAAAGAGACCTGACTTAAGCCTTGATGGTGAATTACAGTTAGATGCTGCTATTGTTGAATCGGTTGGCAAATCCAAGGCACCCGAATCCACAGTTGCAGGTAAAGCAAACGTGTTGGTATTCCCCGACTTAAATGCCGGTAACATTGGTTACAAGCTCGCACAGAGACTGGGTAAAGCAGAAGCTTACGGTCCTATCACACAGGGTATTGCAAAACCGATTAACGACCTGTCCCGCGGTTGCAGCTCTGACGATATCGTTGGTGTTGTAGCAATCACTTGCGTACAGGCACAGAATCAGTAAGGAGGCATTCACATGAAAGTACTCGTTATTAATGCAGGAAGTTCTTCTTTAAAATATCAGCTAATTGATATGGATACACAGGGCGTTCTGGCAAAAGGCTTGTGCGAAAGAATTGGCCTGGAAGGTTCTTGCTTAAAACACACCCCCAACGGCAAGGACGCCGTTACCATTACAGAACCCATGACCGATCATTCCGATGCTATCAAATTGGTTATCGATGCTCTGATTGATGCAAATCACGGCGTGATTGCAGACATGAAGGAAATTGATGCAGTGGGTCATCGTGTGGTTCACGGTGGCGAATTCTTTAACGGTTCTGTTATCATCACAGACGATGTTAAGAAGAAGATTGAAGAATGTAATGTTTTGGCACCGCTTCATAACCCTGCCAACCTGATTGGTATTGAAGCTTGCCAGAAGACAATGCCCGGCGTTCCTATGGTTGCTGTATTTGATACGGCCTTCCATCAGACCATGCCGGCAGAAGCATTTATGTATGGCCTGCCCTACGAAATGTATGAAAAACACAAAATCAGAAAGTACGGCTTCCACGGTACCTCTCACTACTATGTTGCAAACCGTTGCGCTGCACTTATGAATAAACCCATTGAAGAGTTAAAAATCATTACCTGTCACTTGGGTAACGGCTCTTCTATCACGGCTGTTAAAAACGGCAAATCAGTAGATACTTCCATGGGCTTTACACCGCTTGCGGGTATGCTGATGGGTACACGCTCCGGTGTTATCGACCCGGCTATCATCCCCTTCATTGCTGAAAAAGAAGGCATGACAGTAGATGAAGTAAACAACATGCTGAACAAAAAATCCGGTGTACAGGGTATTTCCGGCGTAAGCAGCGACTTCCGTGATCTGGAAGCTGCCGCAAAAGAAGGCAACAAACGCGCTGCTTTGGCACTTGATATGTTTGAATACCAGGTAAAACGCTACATTGGTTTCTACGCTGCAGCTATGGGCGGTGTTGATGCCGTTGTATTCACCGCCGGAGTTGGTGAAAACAGCATTGACCTGCGTGGCAGAATCTTGAGCGGTTTGGAATTTATGGGTGTTACTTGTGATGCAGAGAAGAACAATGTTCGCGGCAAGGATGCAGAAATCAGCAAAGATGGCGCGGCTGTTAAATGTTTTGTTATTCCTACCAATGAAGAACTTACCATTGCGCTGGATACACAAAAACTGCTTGCATAAGATAATGAAAAGCCCGGCATGTTTACATGCCGGGCTTTTTTATGCCTGAAATGTCCTGCGGGGCGAAATGTATTTAGGGTAAAAATATAACAAAATTGGTGGAATATCTTGCAATTTTCAGGGTATAACGATATAATAATACATGGACTGAATGCGACAGGTCTTTTGGCTTGCCGTTTTTTGTTATATTGCAAGAAGTTGCCTTTTTTGTACATACTAAAGGCAATACGAATAAAGGTGTGAGTGTAATGGCAGAAAAGAATATGGATGTATCTGCAGTTGATTTAGGTGCCCTGTTTGGAGATTTTGACTGTCACATCAAACAGGTGGAGAAGGAGCTTTCGGTCTCTGTATCCTGCCGCGATTCTATTTTAAAAATTTTAGGCGGTGAGGAAGAAACAGAGACGGCCTTACGCGTTCTTTCATCACTGATTGAAAGTGTAGAGCGGGGCGAAGCACTTTCGGAGCAAAGCATCTCCTATGTGATTATGATGGCGAAATCAGGGGAAGAGGGAAGACTGCGCGATTTGGGCAAGGATTGCGTTTGCATTACCTCTCGCGGTAAGCCCATTAAAAGTAAAACCCTCGGGCAGAAAGAATATGTCCGTGCTATGAGCGAAAACACGGTTGTGTTCGGCATTGGCCCGGCGGGTACCGGTAAAACATATCTGGCGGTAGCAAAAGCGGTTACGGCTTTTAGAAAAAAAGAGGTCAGCCGTATCATTATTACCCGACCGGCTGTTGAAGCCGGTGAAAAGTTAGGATTTTTGCCGGGCGATTTACAAAATAAAGTCGATCCTTATCTGCGTCCGTTACATGATGCGTTGTTTGAAATGATTGGCACCGAAAGCTATAACAGCTATGTGGAAAAAGGCTTGATAGAGGTGGCGCCGCTTGCCTATATGCGTGGTCGTACACTGGATAATTCATACATCATTTTAGATGAGGCGCAAAACACAACGCCCGAGCAAATGAAGATGTTTTTAACCCGTATCGGTTTTGGCTCTAAGGCGGTTATCACAGGCGATATCACACAGATTGACCTGCCGGACGGCAAACGGAGCGGTTTAAAAGAAGCCATCAAAATTCTTTCCGATGTTGAAGATTTGGCATTTTGCTACTTCTCTCATAAAGATGTGGTGCGTCATCCTCTGGTGCAACGCATCATTCAGGCCTATGAAAAATATGATGCCAAACGGCAGAAACAGGAACGGGGTGGAAATCGTGATTCATCTGCTTCTAAATGAGCAGGCAGAGGCTCTGCCGGCATCTCTATTGTCCATGCTGAAGACATGCATGGAAGAAACGCTTTTGTCAGAAGAATTCCCTTACGATGCCGAAATTTCGTTTTCGATTACCGATGATGCTGAAATTTGTGAAATCAACAAAGAACAGCGCGGTATTGAAAAACCGACGGATGTGCTTTCGTTTCCTATGCTATCTTTAGAAGATGATGTTTTGGTGATTGAGGATGAAGACATGGTGGATGAAAATACGGTCTTTTTAGGAGATATTGTCATATCAATGGAGCGGGCAGAGGCGCAGGCAGAAGCCTACGGCCATTCTAAGGAACGCGAGCTTGGTTTTTTAGCTGTTCATTCTATGCTGCACCTTTTGGGATATGACCACGAAACAGGCAAGGCAGAAGAAACAGAAATGTTTCAAAAGCAGGAATCTGTTTTAGAACGTGTGGGTCTTGTTCGGGACAGATAAAGGAGGACTTTTTATGTCAAATAGAAAAAAAACGATGTTGTTACTCTTTGTTGATTATATCATTTGTGCGGTGGTGCAGATTTTAGGCTTAGTGTTTTTCTCCTGGCTGCTCAAATACAGTTGGGGATATCCGGCCTATAGCGTCGCTGCCTGCCTGCTTTTAACAGGCCTTGTGTATGTGCGCGTACATAATGCAGCCACCCGGGATGTGAAGCGAAAACTGGAAAGAAATCCTTATGCAGAAGGCATCTATCTGGCACTGCCGCTTGCCATCTGTAACCTTTTATTCATTGGTCTTTTTGTGCTGCTGCAGGCAAACATCATTCCCCTGCGAGATGTGGTTGTAAAAACCATGTATTCCTTCCCCGATGATGCGCCCCGCGTTATGACAGAGGTGCGCGTGATTGATTACGTAACGCCGTTTGTTCGCCTGTGGTTTGGTATGGCAGTAGGATTTTTGGGCGAACAGACGCAGGCACTTCGCTTGCTGATTGTGCCGGCTGTGATTCTTATGGGCGGCTGGCTGGGCTATGTTGCCGGTATTAAAAACTTTTGTTTGAGCGAAAAACTTACCGGCATGATGACCAAGATTAAAAATAAGTTTAACGAATAAATTTCACCGGGAGTATGACGATGAATTTGTTTACCCTTTCTGACGTTGCGATGGATTTTGGTGACAGAAACCTGTTTTCCAATGTCTCTTTTGCAATTGAGGATACAGATAAAATTGGCCTGATTGGGGCCAACGGAACCGGAAAAACAACACTTTTTAAAATCATGCTGGGAGAGGTGGAACCCACAGCGGGCGAGGTGCACAGAAGCCGTCAGGCAAGTGTGGGGTATCTGGCTCAGCACACGAATTTAACCTCGGATAAAACAGTTTTTGATGAGGCCCTAACAGCGTATGAAGATGTTTTGCAAATGGAGCGCGAGTTAAAGGAAATTGAGGTGCAGCTGGAGGCAGAATCGGCCGATGTAACGCAGCTCACGCAAAAGCAGCAACGCCTTTTGGAAGCTTATGCAGCCCGCGATGGATTGACCTATAAAAGCAGAACCCGTGCGGCGCTTTTAGGCCTTGGATTTAAAGAAGATGAGCTTAATGCCCCTTTTTCAGTTTTATCGGGCGGTCAAAAAACCCGTGTGGCCTTATGCCGTTTGCTTTTATCGGGTGCGGCACTTTTACTGCTTGACGAACCGACTAACCACTTGGATTTAGCGGCCGTAGAATGGTTAGAAGGCTTTCTGCGTGATTACAAAGGTGCGTTTTGCTTGATTTCTCATGACCGTTATTTTTTAGACAGAGTGACGAATCGCACATTTTCATTATCCTTCGGGCGCGTGGCCGTCTATGAAGGAAACTACACGCGTTCTATGGCGCTGCGTGCAGAGGATGAAAAAGCGGCAGAACGCCGTTATGAAAACACCATGCGTGAGATTAAGCGCTTAGAAGGTATTGTGGCACAGCAACGCCAATGGAACAGAGAACGTAACATCAAAACGGCAGAAAGCAAATTAAAGGCCATTGCAAGGCTTGAAAAGACCTTGGAGACACCACAACAGGAACAAGCGCAGTTGCGCTTTTCGCTTTCGGCCCGTTCAGGCGGGGGGCAAGATGTGCTGAGTGTACGCAATGTTTCCATGTGTTTTGATTCAAAACAGCTGTTTCATAATTTGAATTTAGAAGTGAAAAAGGGTAACCGTATGTTTTTGCTCGGCCCCAACGGATGCGGTAAAACCACGCTATTTCGCCTGATAGCCGGGCATCTCAAGCAAACAGAAGGAGAAATTAAGCTGGGTGCCAATATAAAAACCGGTTGGTATGACCAAACACAATCGGATTTGCACCCAGAAAAAACGATTTTTCAAGAAGTGGCAGATGCTTATCCTGACATGACGCAAACGGAGATTCGCAATAGCCTGGCTGCTTTTTTATTCAGAGGAGATAGCGTATTTTCGCCAATCAGTGAGCTCTCGGGCGGGGAGCGTGCCCGGGTTTCATTGGTTAAGCTGATGCTTTCAGACAGTAATTTCTTACTGCTTGACGAGCCGACGAACCATCTGGATATTGCCTCCAGACAGGCCTTGGAAGGGGCTCTGGAAGACTATGACGGCACCTGCCTGATTGTTTCACATGACCGTTACTTTATCAATCGGTTGGCGCATTCTGTTTGTTACATGGAACAGGATGGCCTGCAGGTGTATCAGGGTGATTATGATTATTTTCTTTCTAAAAGGCAAGAAATTGTGCCCGATAAGAAAAAGGAAGAGGCTCCAAGTCAAGGCAAGGCGGACTATATGCAGAAGAAGCAGGAGGCCGCCCGCCTGAGAAAGCTTGCCTCCGACCTGAAAAAGACGGAAGATGCAATTGCTGCCTGTGAGGCGCGTCAGACAGAAATTGCTGAAGAACTTTCTAATGAGGCAGTTTGTGCCGATTATGAGCAAGCGCAAAAGCTGACAGAAGAAGCGGCACAGCTGGATGAAAGGTTGCTAAACTTATACGATGAGTGGGAGAAACTCTCAGAAGAATTGGAAAAGGGATGAGGGAAATGAAAGAAAGAGGAATAAAAAAAGCCACTGCTTCATGTATTCCTTGGTTGTTGGCGGCCTTTTTGCCATACTTTCTGTATGGATTTGCCTATTTTCCCGTGTTGGATGATTTTATTCAATACGGCTGTTATCCGGCCTATGAAAATCTGTCCCATGTGTATCTGACTATTGGAACGCTCAGCATAAGGCCGCTTGCAGGTCTGCTTGACCCTGCTTTTTGGGGTCTTTTTTGGGAAGTTCCCGGCATAGCCTTGTGCCTGATTGTGTTGCTGCATGTCGCGTCGGGATTTTTGCTTGGGAAAGCCTTGGAAAACTTTTCATTAAAGCCTTCGCCGCTATTTTTAGCTTTATACTTGTTGTTCCCCTTGGGCATGGAGGGAAGGTATTGGCTTTCTGCCTCAACAAGACTGGTTGTGGGACTGTTTTTTGCGACAACATCCATCTATTTTTACAGCCGCTACGCCAGCGGGGACAAACTGCGCTATCTATGGTTTTTTAGTTTATTTCAGTTAATCTCCTGTGGGTTTTACGAATCTGTGACTGTTTTCTCGGCAGGTGTGGCTTGTCTGCTGTTTTTATACAGGCCTGCAAAACGAAATCTGCCGGCCGTGTTATTTTCTATCTTTCATGTGGGACTCATGTTTACATATTATAAGTTATTTGCAGATTTGGGTGCTATGGGAAGCCGGGCTACGGCCGGATTTTCACTTGAACGGTTGCCCGGGCAGATAGTCTATTTAGTGCTTCAGTTACAGGAAATGGTTGTGCCTGCATGGAAGTCTTTGACCGATGGGTTTACTGGTGGTTTACGGATTTTATGCACCTCGGGGTTTTGGGGGTATTGCATACTGTTTTGCATGCTTGTTGTTTCTGTCTGTCTGGCGGCTGTAACGCGTGAGGATGAAAAGCGGGATACTGGGAAAAAATCACTGTGCTTTTTAATAGGCGGCTTTCTTTTATTTGGAGCAACGCTTGTTCCCAATTTGTTGTCTGAAGAAGTATGGCTCACAAACCGAAGCTTGTTTATCCCCTTGATTGGTTTGTTTTTCTTACTGGATGCGGCTGTTATACACTTGCCTTTAACAGGCAGGAGAGTGCTGATTTTCATCTGTTTATTTGTTTGCATGATTGCGTCGGTGAATGAATATGATGTGTATCGGCGGGTGAGTGAGCAGGACACACGGCTCGTTGATCAGGTGGCAGAACAGCTTTCAGAGAAGGCTTTAGCCGGTGAGGAACCCATTCAGGTTGTTTTGAAAAAAGAAGTGACGACACAGCAAAACGCCTTATATAAAGATCATGTCAAAAGCGTTTTCGATGCAGACTGGTCGCTGACGGGTGCCTTGCGGGAGAGGCTTAACAACCTACAACTCGTTTGCAATGAGCCCATTGTAACAGAGACAGCTGTAGAGAAAACAGATTGTTTTGTTGTATATGTTGATTAAAAAAGCGGTTATGCAATTTGCATAACCGCTTTTTATCTTACAATTTTTTAGATTAAAACTTTTCCTTCATCCAAAGGGGAATGTCGATGTTACCCTTGTCGGCAGGTGCTTCTTCCTTTGCCTTAGCGGGCATAAAGCCTGCTGCACCGGCGCCACCTGCTGCACCACCGGAGAATACGGGGGCTGTGAAGAAACCGGCATCTCTGTTTCTGGGACCTTCAAAACCGGTTGCAATAACCGTGATGATAATCTCATCCTGCAGGGATTCATCAAGTGCAGCACCAAAGATGATGTTTGCGTTGGGATCTGCAGCCTCGGTAACCAGTTCTGCGGCACTGTTGATTTCAAACAGGCCAAGGTCAGAACCACCGGTGATGTTGATTAAGATGCCTCTTGCACCATCAATGGAGGTTTCAAGCAGCGGACTCTGGATAGCTGCACGAACAGCATCCTCAGCACGTTTTTCACCGGAAGCACGACCAACACCCATGTGAGCCACACCGGTATTTTTCATGATTTTAACCACATCGGCAAAGTCTAAGTTTATGTAGCCGGGACCGGAAATCAGGTCGGAAATACCCTGTACACCCTGACGGAGCACGTCATCTGCCATTTTGAAGGCATCCACTAATGTGGTATGCTGGTTGGAAATCTGGAGTAATCTGTCGTTAGGGATGGTGACGAGTGCATCAACTGCATTCTTAAGCTCTAAAATACCTTCTTCAGCACGAGCCATTCTCTGGCGGCCTTCGAAAGCAAAGGGCTTGGTTACAATACCAACGGTTAAAATACCCATTTCTCTTGCAATAGAAGCAACTAAGGGAGCCGCACCTGTACCGGTACCGCCGCCCATACCTGCGGTTACGAAAACCATATCGCTGCCGGCGATTGCCTGTGCAACTTCTTCGCGGCTTTCTTCAGCGGCTTTTTGACCAACCTCTGGATCTGCGCCTGCGCCCAGACCTTTTGTGAGTTTTTCGCCAATTTGGATTTTTAAGGGTGCCTGTGACATAGCCAGAGCACGCTTATCTGTGTTAACAGCAATAAAGTCAACATTCTTAAGACCGTAATCAATCATGCGGTTAACAGCGTTGTTACCGCCGCCACCTACGCCGATGACCTTAATCTGTTCTACACGTTCGTTTCTTAAATCGTTATCGAATCCTATCACCTGTATGTCCTCCTCTTTGGCCGGTTTGGCCAACAAATATTTTTTTCATAGAATGTATGTATGTGGTTTGATTAAAAAGCTACGAGCATAAAATTTTCATTCTATAATTGTCATCATTTTCTATTATAACATATTACAATATGATTACACAAGTATAAATTTTCAATTACAGAACTTTTTTTTAAATTTTGTTACAATTAACGTCAAATAATGCCTTCTCATCGTCGAAAAATTGCTGAAAAGACGCGTTCCAAAAACAATCAGAGCGACTAAATATAAATCAACATCTAATTTTTTACCAATAAACGTAATTAAGGCGGCTAACAGTCCGTTGCAAATAAAGCCTGAAATAAAGGTATACATATCAAAACTTTTCTTCGTTGCGGCAGAGGCTGCACCGAAAAGCGAATCAAGCAAGGCTAAAATCACAATGGCAACATAAGAAGAATAGGCAGAGGGAATGTTATATGGAAACAATATGCCTGCCACAATACCTGTTATGGCACAAACAATAACAATCACTGTTTTTTCGCCTCCTCTTTGCTTTCCACGGCGGTTGCATTTGCAAAGTTTACGGTGCCGCTGTATTTCGGAATGGTGATTTTACTGTTTTGGGTAATATTGATACCAAATCCCCAAACCTTCATATTATCAATCACGCCTCCGTTTAAGTTCATGGCCGCGGCTAACTGTTCAGGCTTACCGATGGCCTTGATAACATAGGGTGGCGTCATTTTTGTGTCATTTACCAGAATAGTGGGCCCCACACAACGAACCGCGCTGGTGCTGATGATACGGCTACCGTTTACGCAAATAGCTTCTGCTCCGGCAGCAGATAATTCATTGATGATACGTCTTAAATCTTCATCGTGAATTAACGAGTCGCTGGCAGAAAGAAGAGAATCGCCGATTTTACCCGAGCTTGCGTCGTTTAACGTAATGGTGATGCCGGGACCTTCTACATCCACAAATCCGGCCATCAACTCTGCGCGTTTTAACTGCTCGGAAAGAAATTTGGAGTAATCGCTGCTTTCCTCGGCGTCTTTGCGATATTGGGCGATATCATTGCGATAGGCTTCCAATTGCATTTCTAAGTCTTTGTTGAGCTCTTGCAACTTGCTGAGTTCGCCTAAAATCTCCTCAACGCGCATATTATATTGACTTTTTTGTGCGTTGTTAACGGTTACGCTTTTGCCTTGAATTGTAATTAAAAAGGCAAGAATCAAAACAACGATTCCAATGGTTAGTTGTGATTTATTGTTTTTCATCATGGGTTTTACCTCATTATGTTATTACTCTTCATCATTTGTTTCTGCGTTTTCTTCCTGTGCTTCTGTCTCTTCTCCACCGGATTCAGCTGTTTCCTCTCCGGTTTGTTCTTCTTCCGGTTCGGTGGAGGGAGCAGGAAGCGTGCCATAGAACGCACGGGAAGGCGTGGTTACATCAATGTAAACACCTTCGGTGCGGTTTACCATGGGTAAAATGGTATCTAAAACAGAAATTTTATATGCCAGGTCTTCCGTTTTGCCAAACATGATTTTGGTGCCGTCTGTCAGATAAATGTGAAAATCGGTCAGGTTATCAAAATGGCAGGAGCGGATTTCGCCCAGCAGATTTTTTTCATGCAGAATACCAATGGCCTCTAATATTATATCAAACTTAACCGTGTCTTGTACAGATATTTTTTTGCAAATATCAACATTTTTAATTTCCAAACCTGTTAATTCTATCAAGTTTTGGTCGGATATGTCATCAAACAGGGAAATGGCGCGGCCTGTGTAACTTAAAGACACATAACCTGTGAGATACGGGGCGTATAATACGGCAGGCGTTTCCATCACGTTCACCTTGATTGTTGCAGGGAGTTTTCGACGGACTCTGGCATCCTCGATTTCGGGAATAGCTAAGAGTTGCCGGCGTAACTTTCTTTTATTTACTTTAAATATGTTGGTTTGTGGTGTGATAGCCGTTGTTTCGGTTATTCGCTCTGTAGCGATGGTTTGATTGCCGGTTACCTCTATATGTTTGATATTAAAAAAAGGCGTGAACAAGCAAATGCTGATGATTGCGGCAATCAGCAAAAGCAAGAAAAGAACACGCCTTGTTCCTTTTTTTTGTTTAGCTTTTTTCTTTTGTGTTTTTGTTTTTGTCATGGGTATAATTCCCTTCAATCTATCCGTTTAACTGTTGCGCCAAGCAGACGCAGGTTTTTTTCTAAATTCTCATAGCCGCGGTCAATGTAGCAGACCTTATCAATCACGGAGATACCATTGGCAGACAGGGCCGCTATGACTAAGGCGGCGCCACCTCGTAAGTCCATAGCCGTGACATGTGCTCCGTTTAAAAGAGGCACGCCGGTTACGGTGGCAGTATCATCGACGACCGTTATATGAGCACCCATTTTGGCAAGCTCCGTAGCCGGCTTAAACCGGCTGGTGAAAATTCGTTCCTGCACCGTCGAGGTGCCGTCGGCTATACAAAACAAGGCCAAAAATAAAGATTGTGCATCCGTGGGAAAGCCGGGGTAGGGAGTAGTGACAATAGAGCCGGGGCTGGTTAGACGCTGAGGCGCTTCTAAGGAAATAGAGCTTTCCCTTACCTCTATTTTGCATCCGCATTTAGCCAGTACGGTTAAAGCACTTTCCAAATGCTCCGGCACGACCTTTGTTAATGTGATGTTGCCGCCTGTTGCTGCTGCACCGCAAAGGTACGTAATGGCGGCGATGCGGTCCGGCATAATGCTGTACTCTGCGCCATGCAGGCTGCGAACGCCTTCGATTTCTATGCGGGCAGTGCCAGCACCGCGAATTTTGGCTCCCATGGCATTTAAAAAGTTTGCCAGGTCAGTAATTTCGGGTTCTTGTGCCACGTTTCTACAACTGTGATTCCATC